>JAKACQ010000143.1:0-2521 GCA_021821285.1 Pseudomonadota bacterium | reverse complement strand
CAAATGCGGCCCCCCAGCCAGCCACCGCGCCCGGCACCGTCACGGCAGACAAGCCACCCCGGAACGGTATCTCGCGCAGTCCCCGGTCACGAAACAGCGCCGCCGAATAGTGCCGCCCTGCCGGACCAGCAGCAGCCAGCCCGCGCACGTTGTATGCACCACCATCCGAAATCAGCCAGAACGCATCACCGCCCAACCCATTCATATGGGGATAAACCACGGAGAGGGTCGAGGCCACCGCAATACCCGCTTCTATGGCATTACCACCACTGCGCAAAATAATGGCTCCAGCCTCGGCGGCCAGGGCGTGGGGCGCACTGACGGCACCGCCCTCCGAACTGGCCGACAAGGAGATTTGAACGGGTTTCACAGAATGGACCTCAGTTTGTGACGCGCTGAACACCATTCCCGGCGGGTGTTCAGCCGGGAATAACGTAAAAAATGATTCCACGGCAAGCGAATATGCTCTGCCGCCGACAAATAACCCAGTTGCCGATCTAACCTTGCATCGGCTGCATCCACAGGTACTGCGCAGAGTGACTGTGACCAACACTGCGACACCATCAGCGGATGTCCGCCGCTACCCCAGCGATCTATCGGACTTACTGCCGCAATATTCCGAGCATGTGCGATGCGCCGCAGCCGCCTGAGCCATGGCACGGGCGGCAAAATCGTATCTACCGGTACGACCAGCCCATGATCCGATGGATGATGCAGTCCCACCTGGAGCGTCGAGAAAGGCCCACGTCCTGCCTGAAAATTATGGCGCCTTCCCACACGACGATGCAGGCAGTCCAAAACCCGTCGTGGCCGGTGCCCCGTCACCACCAGCACTGGGGCGAACCCCGCCTGCCGCAAGATATCCACCTGCCGGTCGATCCAACTCCGGCGCTCTCCGCTGAGATGCAGGCACGCTTTGTGCCGTCGTCCGGAGCGCCGGGACTGGCCGCCCGCCAGAATGATGGCCGCAGCCACAGTGCAGCTAAGTCGCCTTCGGCAGCAGACTCACATGCGCCGCCACAATCCGCCATCCCTGCGGGGTGCGTAGCCAGGTCTGACTTTGCCGCCCATGTACATGATCACGTCGAAACTCCGTATTGGCTGTCGCAAAATCCTGGCCATAAGTAGTAATCATCGTGTTGACCAGTTCCCGGTTGAGGGCCGGTGCCGGACGCGATGCGCGAAACTCGGATATCTCCTTGTACCCATAAAGATTTTCAGAGACTCCGTAGCGCAAGGTATACGCACTGTCCCAAAATAGCTCGTCCAATACCTGAACGTCGTTTTCAACCAATGCTTTTTCATAACGGAAAAAAGCGGCCTGCACTTCTTGTAAGACTTCTGGCGCATTGATTTCGGCGTGACTCATGGGATTTTTCCTCTTAGGGTGTGGGGATTGGACAGGTGAATCCGTACAACTCCAGTTGTCTGGCGACCTTAAGCGCCTTTGCTTCCTGCCAGGGTGCCGCAACAATCTGAACACCAATAGGCATCGCCCCCGCACTGGCCACCGGCACCACCACCACCGGGAGGCCAATGAAGGAGAGGGGCTGGGTGTATAAACCCAGATGGGGCCGGACTAACATCTGCTCACCGTCCAGCTCCATAGTACGCTGGCC
This sequence comes from Pseudomonadota bacterium, assembly GCA_021821285.1. Classification (GTDB taxonomy): domain Bacteria; phylum Pseudomonadota; class Gammaproteobacteria; order Acidithiobacillales; family Acidithiobacillaceae; genus Acidithiobacillus. The sequence goes on along the minus strand of JAKACQ010000143.1, from coordinate 902 downwards.
GATGGCAGGCGCCGACATGGGCGTGGCAGGTGCCAGCAACAGGTCGTAACGCGCAAAAACCTTGAGCACTTCCGCCCGGTACCAATGCCGGAAACGCTGGGCTTGAATACTCCAGGAAGCCGGCAGCAAAGTACCGGCCAGCATGCGATCCCGCACGTCCGGGTCATAGTCGGCGGCATGATGACGCAGACGGTCCAGATGCAGATTACTGCTTTCGGCATTGGTGATGAGATAGGCGGCGGCGCGCGCCTGAGCGGTGCCGGGAATTTCGATCTGCTCGGTTACCTGCAGTGCAGCGGCAACCCTTGCCAAGGCCTGTTCTGCGGCAGGCGTTGCCTGTTGCGCAAAATAGCCGCCCGCCACCGCGATGTTCAGGCCACCAATCCCTTCTGCCAGCAGGCCACTGACCAGCTCATTCGGCCTGTCCGCGCAAACAGGGTCCGCTGCATCCGTCCCTTGCATCGCGTCATAGGCCAGTGCGAGATCCACCACACTGCGTGCCAGTGGGCCGATATGATCGAGACTGGGACAGAAAGGAAAGGCTCCGGCTCGGGACAAGCGTCCGTAGGTCGGCTTCAGCCCAAAAATACCGCAGAGAGAAGAGGGCACCCGAATAGAGCCATTGGTGTCAGAACCCAGAGCAATGGGCACCATGCCTCCGGCCACGGCCGCGCCACTACCGCCACTGGACCCTCCGGTCATTCGCGACAGGTCATGGGGATTACGGGACGGCCCATAATGAATGTTTTCACCTGTAAAATCGTAGGCATACTCGCCCATGTTGAGGGCGCCCAGCATAATGGCGCCAGCCTCGGTCATGCGCCGCACGGCAGTCGCGTCGGTGGCGGCGGGGGCATCTTGCTGATTGATTTTTGACCCGGCGAGGGTAATCTCGCCCTGCA
>JAKACQ010000142.1:0-2538 GCA_021821285.1 Pseudomonadota bacterium | reverse complement strand
CTTGCCGCCGCGTACCAGTCGCGCCATAGCAGTGGCCGCGACCGGCTGCGGCGGCAAGTCCGCCAGCGCCGTCAACAGGCTGGCGGCGCTACGGAACAGGAAGCGCTTGCCCTGTGCCGCCGCCACTCGCAAATCCCGGGCAAAAGCGGCGAGATCGGCAGGCTCCACGGCATCCACCACCACACAAGCGTTGTCCCTGAGCGCCAGTAGACGCGGCAGACAACCGGCATGCAACTCCGCCAGCGTCAGGCGCTCCACCACCACCGCCGGAATCCGCCCCTGGGTCTTCTCCTCCACATAATCCGGCAGAAAGCTGTGATGGAAGGCAAACACCGAATCCTGGGCAAACTCCGTCTCGTGGGCGGGCGTTTCAACCCCGTTCTGGCGCACGTAATGCACGCCGTCGCGGGTGATGCGCCCGCCCTCAAAAAAAGCGGGGACCAGGAAGTGGGCGTCGAACGGCCCCAATTCCTCGGCCATGACGTCGGTTTCCACCGGATAATGGCCGCGCAAGGTGGAGTCGGAACGGCTCACCAGAATAGGCCGTAGCGCCTGCCCCGTCGCCGCCAAGCGGTCCAGCGCCACCCGCAGATTCCGGCAGATTTCGCGGGTCACCGCCGCCGCCTGCGCGGCCGCCATGCCCCGGGTGTTGCTGAGGACAAAAAAGAGCGGGGCCGGATCGCGCAGGGCGATGCCCAGCGTTTCCGTATCCCAGCGGGTGAGCAGCAGGCATGAATGCACCGTTTGCGAACCCGTGGGGTCGTCGTCAATGACGATGATTTTGCTGTCGGCGTCGGCCATTCGCTGCAATCCTTATCCGGCGTTGAGGCCGTGGATCTTACCGACGATGGTCTCGGCGGTAATCCCGTTGAAGGCCATCAACTCACCCGGCGTCGCGGTGGTCTCCCCCCGCAACCAGGCCAGCACATCGCGCTGTGTCGCCCGGCTACGCAGCAGCACCGGCTCCAGCGCCCCGGAAGTGCCGCCGCTGATGCCCAGCAGCCAGTCCCCGGCGAAGAGGGCGTGGAAATCCGCGTCGCGCATGAAGCCGGTATCGGCTTCGGAAACGGTATGCGCGGCCACATCCACCGGACGATACAACTGACGTGGGTTAATCACCGACACGATCCGCACCCGATACCCCTCCTTCTCCAGCACGTCCCTGGCGGCGAAAACCGGCAGCAGAACCATATCGCCGGTCACCGCCAGGGTCACGGTGCCGCGCTGCCCTGCACCCGTATCATGCAAGAGCGCCGCCCCCTTGCGCACCGCCGCGCGGGCCTGTGCCATGCTCAGGCGCACCGGCAGGGGGCTCTTGGAAGCCACAATCACCATCGACTTGTTGACGCTGTTCACCGCGTACTCGTAGGCCGCCTGGATGGTATTGGCATCGGTGGGATAGAGCAGGAAGACGTTGCCGTTGCGCATCTGCGCGGCAAAGTAATTCTCGATCTCCGGACGCTGATGGGTCCAACCGTTGCGGCCCTGCTCCAGCGCACCGGCGGTGAACATACAGACGGTGGACGGGGTCTTGCGGCGCAGTTCGGCCATGGCCTGGGCCACCGTCTGCATAATGGGCCAGCCGTTAATGGCGAAGGACTCATAAGACAGCCACAGGGAACGGCTGCCGAAAAGTGCCAGTCCCGCCGCCAGACCCGCGCAGGCATCCTCGTTCAGGGGTTCATAGACCTGCCCCCCAGGCTGCTGGTTGTAGAGCGGGTCCTCTGTGGGGTGGCGGATTTTCAGGGCGTCATTGATGTTCTTCATGGCCGAGGCTTCGTTGCCGTCGGCATTGGTCACCACGAAGCGTGGGTCCTGCCGCCCCAGCCAGGCCACCAACGCGCCCATGGCGGTGGCGGGCACGACCTGCTCGCCCAAGGCGAAATCCTGCATGGGAAATTCGCCCAGCTTGGCGATTTCCAACACCTGCTCGGTCACCGCCGTTTTGGCGGCAGGACCACCACCGGCCCGCGCGAAGTTCTCCCGCACCAGCGCCCAGGCTTCCGGACTGAGGGCACGTTGCTCCAGCGCCGTCCTGATCTCCGGCGATTCCGGGGTGTCCTTGGGATAGAGATTGTGGGACTTGGCACCCGAAACATGCATGCCCGCCCCCTTCAACTGCTTGAGAATGAAGGCGGTGTGACGACCGCCCAGGGCGTGGTCCGCCGCCCTGGCCACACCGGTCAGCACCGCCTCCATGAAGGCCAGCCGCTGGCCGAAGGAGAAGCGCGCGGAGTCGACATAGGCCCCTTCCTGACCGGCATCGTCGAAGTCCCTGGCATCCACCAGGATGACTTCGTCAAAGTCATGGGCGCGCCAGTAGGCGATCATCTCGTCATTCGTCATCAGGGAAACCATGGAGTGATGCTCCTGACTAAAGCCATTCCAGACCAGCACCGGCAGGTAGTTGGTGACCCGCGGGTAGGCAAAGTGGAAGTGCTTCATGGCGCTCAACACATAAGGCTCCCCAAAACCGCCGTCACCGATGGTCACCGGGAAGAGAGTGCCGGGGTGCAGCAACGCGCCCGCCATGGCAAA
>JAKACQ010000058.1:0-13101 GCA_021821285.1 Pseudomonadota bacterium | reverse complement strand
GGCGGCTGTCGATGAGCACTTGGTCCGTCGCGATGCACAACTGATCCAACTACTGACCCCGCCCTTCGACCACTCAGCACTTGAACCCGGCTATATCAAAGGCTATGTGCCCGGAGTGCGCGAGAACGGTGGGCAATATACCCATGCCGCTATCTGGGCCACCATGGCTTATGCCCAAATGGCCGACAAAGCGCGTGCCTGGGAATTGTTCAACATGCTCAATCCCGTCCATCATGGAAGCAGTCCAGAAGTGATTGCCCGCTATAAGGTAGAGCCCTACGTGATGTGCGCTGATATCTATGGCGCAGCACCGCATATCGGTCGCGGCGGCTGGACCTGGTACACCGGGGCGGCGGGCTGGATGTACCGATTAACGATCGAAACCTTGTTGGGCTTGTCCCTCGAAGTCGATCACCTGCGCATCACGCCCTGCGTCCCCGCGGACTGGAAGTTCTATAAGGTTCACTACCGCTACCGCGACACCCTGTACCATATCACCGTCCATTGCGATGGCGTCCCGTCAGCGCGGGGGGCGCACCTCACCGTGGACGGTGCTGAATTACCGCAAAACCGGATTCCGCTCGTGGATGATCGCCGCGAGCACAATGTCGATGTCTACCTGGATTAAATGCAGATCAGGTACAGCCCTGGACCCCACAGCGAGTCGCTCAAATCACCCGCGAGTAACGCACCGGCTTCTGCGCGAGATAGGCGTCGAAGGCCATGCAGATGTGGCGGATCAGCAGCCGTCCCTGCGGAGTGACCGTCAGGGCATGGTCGTCCAGGTGCAGGAGTCCATCCTTCGCCATGGCCTCCAGGGCGGGCAGACTGGCCGCGAAATGCTGGCGAAAATCCAGATCAAACTGCCGGTTCAGCGCAGCAAAATCCAGCCGGAAGTCGCAGATCAGGCGGGTGATGATGTGGCGACGCAGCAGGTCCTCACCGCTCAGACGCAGGCCGCGCTCCACCGGTAAGTGACCGCTGTCCAGGGTGGCACCCCAGGTGTCCAGATCCTTGATATTCTGACTGTAAGTCGGGCCGACCATAGCGATGGCGCTCATCCCGAAGGCCAGCAGATCCGTTCCGGCATGGGTGGAGTAGCCCTGAAAATTGCGATACAGACTGCCTTCCCGCTGCGCGATGGCCAACTCGTCATCGGGCAGGGCGAAGTGATCCATGCCGATGTAGAGATAACCGGCCTGCTGCAGGGTGGCGATGCTTTCGGCGAGGATGCGCAGCTTGGTATCCGGGCTGGGGATGTCCGCGTCGGGAATCCGCTTCTGGGGGGGGAACCGCTCTGGCAGATGGGCATAATTAAAGACGGACAGGCGGTCCGGGCGCAGAGCGAGAACCGCCTCCAGCGTCCGGGCAAAGCTTTCCGGGGTCTGCAGGGGCAGTCCGTAGATCAGGTCGAGGCTGACGGAGCGAAAGCCAAGCTGGCGCGCCGCGTCGATGACACCCGCAGTGAGTGCGAAACTCTGTTCGCGATGCACGGCTTTCTGCACCGCCGCGTCCAGATCCTGCACCCCGATGCTGATGCGGTTGAAGCCGAAGTCGCGGAGGAGGCGGAGCGTGCCGGGCTCCAGCGCGCGCGGGTCGATTTCGATGCCATATTCGCCCTGATCCTCCGGGAGCAGATGAAAGTGTTTACCGATGCTGTCCAACAGGAAGGCCATGTCGTCGCGACGCAGAAAGGTGGGCGTGCCGCCGCCGAAATGCAATTGGTCCACGGGACGGCTGCCGTCGATGTGGGCGCGCGTCAGGGCCATCTCCTGATCCAAATGGGCGACATAAGGCGTCCCCCATTCGTGGTGGCGGGTGACCACTTTGGTGCAGGCGCAATAAAAACACAGATGCTCGCAGAAGGGGAGGTGAAAGTAGAGGGAGAGTGGCCGCCTGCTGGCGTTGGAATCGTCGAGTGCGTCTTGCAGCGCCTTTTCATCGAAATCTCCGCCGAAATAGGGGGCGGTGGGGTAGGAGGTGTAGCGCGGCCCCGGCTGGTCGTAACGACGGATGAGTTCCCGGTCAAAAATCAGGCGTTGCGTGGGTGTTGTGGTCATCGGTTCTTTGCTCCGTCTCAAGACGCTGCCATATGACGATCATACGCCCGGAATATCCTTTACCCCAAGCAGGTTGGCCGCGACGCTGGCGCGGATTTCGGCGAGAAAGGCCTGCATGTGCGGTTGCTCCGCCTGCTCGGCCGTGGTCGCGGCCTGCAGGGTTTGCCAGAGACCCTGCGCGCCCAGGGGAATGGCGCGCACGTAGTTTTTCTCCCCGTAACTCCCCACCGCCCAGGCGGGCAGCGCGGCAATGCCCTGCCCGGAGGCCACCAACTGGAGGATGATGACCGTCAACTCGGCATGACGCCGGCGCCAGGGCTGCACGCCCGCCGGCTGGAGAAACTCGCGAAACAGATCGAGACGACGATCCTCCACCGGATACGTGATCAGGGTTTCTTCCAGGAAGTCTTCGGGCAGCAGATGGCTGCGCCCGGCCAGCGGATGACGCGGGTTGACCAAGGCGACCACTTCGTAAGCGAAGAGCGGGTGCAGCAGGATATCGGCCGCCAGGGCGTCGGGTGTCGTGAGAACCGTCAGGTCGGCCTGACGATTTTGGAGCAGGGGCAGGGGGTCCTGTTGGAAGCCCGAAACCAGATCCATTTCCACGTCCGGCCAATTCTCGCGAAAGTGGTCCATGGCGGGGGTCAACCAGTCGAAGCAGGTGTGGCATTCGACGGCGATGCGCAGGCGACCACTGTTTCCAGCCGCTCGTCGCCGCAGTTCTTCCTGCGCTTGACGGACGCGTGGGAGTATCTCGCGAGCCACGGCCAGCAACACTTCACCGGCGGGGCTCAAGCGCAGCGGCGCGCCACGCTCGCGGTCGAGCAGATTGACGCCGAATTCCGCCTCCAGCCCACGCAACTGGTGGGAGAGCGCCGATTGCGTCAGGTGCAGGCGCTGCGCCGCCGCCGCGAGGCTGCCGAATTGGGCCACGGCCTCCATGGTGCGCAGGTGACGTATTTCTAGGGGCATGCGGGTCTCGATGTACGGTGGGTCAGGCTCGCAGTGTCCCACGGCCACCCGGTAATGCAAAGATTTTTGACTTGGTGGGGCGGGTGTGGACCCGCTGGTTTTGTTCAGGCGCGGCGTCACAAAAATTTCATAAAAATGTCATCACGTTGTCATATTCCCTCGTTACTATGGGCGCATCGTTGTAAAGATGCCTAAATATGCCAAGGAGGAGGTTGCTGTGTTTACCAAAAATCGTATTGCTGTGGCTCTGGTTGCCGCCTTGTGTGGGGCCAGTGTGGCCGCCCAGGCCGAAACCCTGTCCGATTTCTTCAAGCGGAGCAAGATTGACGGTCAGATTCGTTCTTACTACTTCAGCCGGGATTATGGCGCCACTGGTCCCAATACCTTCAACCAGGATGCCTTCAGCCTCGGCGGTATGCTGAATGTGCAAACGGCGCCTTTCCTGGGCGGTTTCGGGGTGGGTGTCAGTTTCTATACGGCCAATGCCCTTGGGGCGAATAACCTGTCCGGCGCACCGGCATATCCCCACCTGGATGCCACTCTGATGGGGCCGCGACAATCCATCAACGCGTTGGGTCAGGCTTACCTCCAGTATGCACTGCCCAAGGTGTTGCTCATCCGTGCGGGCGACCAGGTCATCAATACCCCCTGGGTGAACAACTCCGATTCGCGTATCTTGCCCGCCACCTATCAGGGCGTCTTCGCGGAGGTCTCTCCCTATTGCAACTGGCACCTCTACGGCATGCGCATCTTCCGCTGGAAGAGCCGGACGTCATCAGGCTATTACCGGGATAACCTCTACGATCCGGCCACCTTTGATGGGGACTCCATGTACGGAGGATCGGGTACGCCGGTGATCACGGGGGCTTCGCCCGCGACCAATGGTGTCTTGGCTTTCGGCACCAGCGGCAGTCTCCTGGGAGCCAAAGCCCAGATCTGGTATTACGACTACTACCAGTTTGCCAAAAATATATATGCTGACGTGAATTATACCTTGAAGACGGGCAGCGGTCTCGATCCTTTCGTGGCCGCCCAGTTCAATCGCGAATGGCAGAACCAGAGCCTGCTGGATGGTTCGAAGATCAACAATTCCCCGATCGCTGCGACTTCGGTCAACAGTACCGCCTGGGGCGCGCAGGTGGGTTTGAACTATGCGGCATTCAGTCATGCGTTGGGGAATGGCCAGTTGGCCTGGTCGTATAACGAGATTTTGGCGCAACCGGGTGCGGTGGGTGGCGGCGCCATCATTTCGCCCTATACCGCGGGTTATGCCACAGATCCTCTCTACACGACGTCCATGATCCGTGGTCTGGTGGAACTCGGACCAGGCAGCGGGTGGAAGGTCAAGTGGACGCAGAATCTCTTCGACAAGCGTTTCTTGTTCATGGCCGCTTTCGCGCAGTACCACACCTATTACAACGGTACCAGCAATGACACCTACGTGGATCTGACGTATTTCGCTCCGGGCATGTTCAAAGGCCTGTCCATCCGTGATCGCGTGGAAGTGGCCAATGGCCTGAACGCCTATAATGGGTTCCAGGGTAACGGTGCCGGATTCAATAAGGGCCATTCCTTCATTTATAACCGGGTGATGCTGACCTACGCATTCTGATGATGGCCGGCGCCGAGGAGATGTTCCGGCGCCCCGTTCAGAGACGACACAAGGGAGATTCTCGATGATTGCAAAGAAACACACGTTCCTGGCGGTGCTGGTTTTTGCGATGGCCGGTTGCGCCGAAGCGCCTTTTCAGGGATGCCCGACGAGTAAGCCGCCGCTGGTGGCCACGCCCGCTCCGGCTCCCGCCGCAGCGCCCCTCCCGGCGCCGGCGCCCATCGCGCCGGTCCAGAGAACGGTGTTGCAGAGCAAGCCCGTTACCATCACCGGGATCAATTTCCGGCTCAACTCGTCGAAACTGATGGGTCACGACATCCCCGTGTTGGATAAAGTGGCGGCCTTTGCGCAGAAGCATGTCTCGGCCGTGCTGAATGTGAACGGTTACTGCAGCAAGGTGGGCAGCTATGCCTACAACCAGCGTTTGTCCGAGCGGCGTGCCGAAAGCGTGGCGCGTTATCTGGAAGCGCATGGCGTGTCGCGCTCACGTATGGTGTTGAAGGGGCATTCGTACAACGACCCGGTGGCCAGCAATGCCACTCAGCAAGGCCGTTTTGCCAATCAGCGCGTTGAGATCAATTCCACCATCGAGGTGAAAAAAACCGTCGATTAAGGGCCGTTAGGGCTTTATCACCCGGCCATGAACCCGCTTTACCCTGCAATGCATTAGCATTGCTCCTCCTCTCCTCGCCCTGCTTGCCGGGGCTTTTTTAGGTCCGTTCGTTGGCCCGGCATCTGGGGAATTCGGAGTATGACGTGTTCCGGACGGAGATGCTCCATGCAGTGATGGTGCTTGAGAGGACACTCGCGCTTGCCGCAGGGGCTGCAAGGGAGATCCAGGCGCAGAGGCTGCGCGCCGGGCGAAAGGGGTGGCGTCATTTTGAGAGGGGTGGGGCCATATAAAGCAACGATCCGGCTGCCCACCGCGCCGGCGACGTGCATCAGACCGGAATCGTTACTGACGGTGGTCGGTGCGAGAGAAAGTAGATCGATGGCCTCCAGCAGACTGGTTCGACCGCCCAGATCAAGCACCTCGGGGACCGCCGCGGCGATGGCTTGGGTGATTTCCGCATCCTTGGGGCTGCCAAAAAGCCAGACCGCATCACCGCGCTCCACAAGAGACCGGGCCAGGGCGATCCAGTGGTGTACCGGCCAGCGCTTGGCCGGCCCGTACTCGGCGCCGGGCGCCAGGGCGACCAGCGGCCGTTGCGGCAGGTCGATCCCGAGCCGCTGCAAGGCGATGGCACGAGCATGGTGGTCCACCTGCAGACGGGGTGCGGGAAGTTGCGTGGGCTGGGGAAAACGCAGCGGCAGGCCGAGCGCGACGAAACGATCCACGGTGCGTGGCAATTTTTTTTTGTCCAGGCGGCGGCGGTCATTCAGCAGCAAACGGCGTGCCTCGCCGCTGAAACCGGTGCGGGTGGGGACCTGCGCCCAATACGGGATCAATGCGGATTTAAAGCTGTTGGGCAGGCAGATGGACCAGTCATAGTCTTGTGCCTGCAATGCCTCGGCGGTCTGGTGCCGCAGGCGCAGCCCCAGTTGCCCGTGGCCGATGCCCAGGGAAATCGCCCGCCGCACCTCCGGCATGCGCTCCGCCACCGGGATGCTGGCGGGGGGCGCGAGGACGTCCACTTGTAGATGCGGCCAGCGACGGCGCAATACCTGCAGCAATACCTGCGCCATGACCATATCGCCTACCCAGGCCGGCCCGATCAGCAGTAGACGGGCGGGATCATAGCTGTGGGCGACGCGGGTGTTGTGCGGAATAAAGGCCTCACGCGCATTATGGGGCGGCTCTGCCTCGCCCACCTCGTGGATGACGGAAATATTCCCCTGCGCCGGCACGGTTGCGGTCCTCTTATTTGCCGATGAGCATAATCAGCGCCTCGACCGAGATCAGGATAATGATGATCCATTCAAGGATGGTTTCCCGATGGTGACGACTGGCGACGATCATGACCTCCAGACCCTCGTGGATGGCGTCGAGCTTCTCGTCCAGGGCGCGGAAGCGGCTGGTCAGTTCCAGATCGGCGGAGAGTTCGCGGGAGAGCAGTTCCAGGCCGGGGGTTTCCCAGACGATATCGGGATTGTCCAGTACGGCGAGGCGGGAGAGGATTTCGGTGCGGGTCGCCGAAGTGGAGGCGAGAAAGCGCAAGTGTCCACCGCGCCGTCCTGGTAAACGCCCAGTGCGGGTGACCTCCGAGAGCAGGTTCAGGGTGGTTTCCAGCAGAGCCTCGACCGCTTCTTCGTGAAGCTCCAGCGCAAGACTCTGGGCCAGACGCAGGGCAACGAGGAGGATGTGTTCCTCATCGAGGCTTTTGAGGGTGACGCCGTCGCGTCCCACGCTATCGCGCTCGCCGACCCGGATGGCCAGTTCTTCGGCCTTGGGATCGGTGATGGGGGTGAACTGGGCCTGCACCTTGGCAATCACCCGCGCCTGCAATGCGGGTCCGGCGCCGAGAAAACAAAGGACGCCGGAACGGAAGAGCAGTACCCAGGTGTCGCCGCTGCGGAGCACGCGATGGGCGGGGTTGTTGTCGACCAGATCCATTTCAAAGTCTTCGCGCCAGGTCTTCAGGGAAATATGACGGACCGGCTGAATGGCGTGGAGGATGCTTTGCATGCTTCAGTCTTCGGGAAACAGCTTGCCGGGATTGAGAATGTGGTCGGGGTCGAAAACCCGTTTGATGGCGTGCTGGATGGCCAGGCTTTCTGGACTGAGTTCCAACGGCACATAGGCGCGCTTGCTGCGGCCAATGCCGTGTTCGCCGGACAAGGTGCCACCGAGTGTCAGCACCGTCTGGAAGAGTTTTTGCAGGCCGTGGCGGGCACGGCGCATTTCGTCCGCATCTTGAGGATGGACCAGAAAATTCACATGTAAATTGCCGTTTCCGGCGTGCCCGAAGCTGACGATGCGCAGGGAGTGCTCTGTGGCGATGTCTTCGATGCCGTCCAGCAGATCGCAGAGGCGGCTGACCGGAACGACCACATCCTCGTTGATCTTGAGGGGCGCCATGGCCTTGGTAGCCGGGGACAAGGCCTTGCGTGCGGTCCACAGCGCCGCGGTGGCGGTGGCGTCGGTGGCCTCCAGGGTTTCCAAATGTCCCTCGCCAGCCAGTGCGGTGCGGATGGCCTGCACCTGGTCGGGGATGGTGCAGACCTCGCCATCCACTTCGACCATCAGCAGCGCGTTGCTGTCCGCGGGCAGATCGCCGGCGGCCCCCATGGCGCGCACAGCGGCCAGGGCATGGGGGTCCATGAGTTCCAGGGCGCTGGGGATATGCCGCTGTGCCATGATGCGCTGCACTGCCGCGCAGGCACTGGCTGTATGGCGGTAGGCGGCGCGCAGGGTGGCTTTGGCGGCAGGTGCGGGGAGCAGACGCAGGGTGGCCTCGGTGATGAGGGCGAGAGTGCCTTCGCTGCCGACCAGTAGGCGGACGAGATCATAGCCGACGACCCCCTTGCTGGTACGCACACCGCAATACAGCGTCTCGCCGGTGCCGGTGACGGCGCGCAGACTCAGCACGTAATCGCGGGTGACGCCGTATTTTAAGGCATGGGGACCGCCGGCATTCATCGCCAGATTGCCCCCTATACGGCAATACGGGCTGCTGCCGGGGTCGGGCGGGTACATCAGCCCGTCGGCTTGCACGTGGGCGTTGATGGCTCCGGTGACACACCCGGCTTCGACGGTAATGACGCGGTCGGCGGCGCTATAGTCGAGGATCCGCTGCATGCACTCGAAGCTGATGACGGCGCTGCCGGGCACGGGCTGGGCACCCCCCACGTTACCGGACCCGGCCCCGCGCGGGACCAGGGGTAGATGATGACGGTGAGCAATGCTGACGATGGCCTGCACTTCCTCGTGGCTGCGCGGGAAGAGCACCATTACCGGCGCACAGCTTCCCGGGGTGTCGTCATGGCTGTAGATGGCGAGTGTTTCGGCGTCATCGCGCACCCGCTCGCTGCCCAGGGCGGCGCGCAAGGCGGCAATGAGGGCGCTGATGTTCATGATTCGCTCCGCCGGATCCTGTCCAGGAGTGCCGTGGTGCTGCGCGCATGGCGGAAGGGAATGCTGAGCACCCGCCCGCCCTGACTCCGCACGAGATCAGCACCGACAATGCGTTCCGCCGGCCAGTCGCCTCCTTTGACCAACACATCCGGATGGAGATGCCGGATGAGTTCGAGGGGGGTATCCGCGTCGAAAAGCGTGACGAAATCCACCGCCCCCAGCGCGGCGAGAACGGCCATGCGGTCCTCCTCGCCATTGACCGGGCGATCCGTCCCCTTGCCGAGACGGCGCACCGAGGCATCGCTGTTGACGCCGACCACCAGGCAGGCTCCCTCGGCGCGGGCTTCGGCGAGATACTGGACGTGACCCCGGTGCAATATGTCGAAGACGCCGTTGGTGAAGACCAGTGGCCGCCGGAAGGCGGAGCATGCGCGCAGCTTGCCCCAGTCTTTTTGCACCCGGCCAGCGCGAGGTGTGGGCGGCGCTGTCTCCTCGGTGAAGCAGGCATCGACACCACTGCAGAGGGCATGGATGAGGACGAGGTGAATCTCCTGAATACGGGCGGTGTTCTGTTCCGGTACCCGCAGTTCGAGGTCCACAGGGCGCAGCAACGCGGCGAGTTGGCCCCCCTCCCTGCCCGTAAGCGCCAGCACCCACATGCCCTGCCGCTGGGCGGTGCGCACGGCGGCCAGCACGTTAGCGGAGTTGCCGGAGGTGCTGAAGGCGACCAGACAATCGCCGGGATGACCCAGAGCCTCGATCTGACGGGCGAAGACCCGTTCATAGCAGTCATCATTGGCGATGGCCGTGAGGACGCTGCCATCGGTACCGAGGGCGATGGCGGGCAGGGCGCGGCGCCGGGTTTCAAAGCGGTTGATCAATTCCGAAGCCAGATGCTGGGCGTCCCCGGAGGAGCCGCCGTTTCCGCAACTGAGTACCTGTCCGCCCGCCTGCAGCGTCGCAACCAGGCGCTGGACGGCCTCCGAGAAAGGAGCCGCCAGTGTCGCGGCGGATTTTTCCTGGCAGGCGAAGCGGGCGCTGAAGGCGGCGGTCATCCAGTCATTGGTGGTCATGGGCTGGGCACTCTAAAGGCATCACGAATCCAGTCTGCGGAGGTATGGCCGTCGAGGGCTATGACATCGAAGCGGCAGGGCCGCAACCCATGTTGCGGGTTACGCAAAAGAAAATATTCAGCGGCGCGGATCAAGCGCCGTTGCTTGCGCACGGTGACGCTGGCCGCCGCACCGCCCTGGCGATCGTGGGTGCGCTGACGTACTTCCACAAAGACCAGCGTCTCGCCATCGAGGAGGATGATATCTATTTCCCCCATCCGGCAGCGATAGTTGCGCGCCAGGGTGGGCAATCCGTGGACGGCGAGCAGCGCCACCGCGCTGTCTTCACCCTGCTGTCCGACTTGTTGACGTGGTGAAGGCATGATTCAGACGCCCGGCTTGGGCACTCCCGGTAAAGGCACGATCTGGCCATTTTCCACCTCCATCCACGCCATGTCACGCCCGATTTGCCCATGCGCGGTAAAGTGGAGGATGCCGGTGGTCCCCTTCAGGCTGCCGGCCGGGTCTTTGCGCAGGATGCGCTCGGCAACCCGGTAGGCATCGAGTCCGAAGGCGGCCATGCGCCACTGGGCGTCGCTGGCGTTGGGCAGGGCGGTATGCAGCAGAGGCGCCGCCTGCGGCCAGCTTCGTGTGGCGTTGATGACCCACGGCATGTCGACGGACTCGATGCCGGACAGGCTCTGCGCATCATCCGGCAAAGCGGCGCCTTGCAGCAGTGCGGGGCTGAAAATGGGCACATTGCTGTTAATCAGCCGGATAGAGGATACGGCAGCGCTGGCGTTTTTGACACCGGCGATCAGAAAAATGAAGCTGCGTCGCCCGGGAGGCGTGCTGAGCAGTTGCCGCGCCGCGCGAGTGAGCGTGTGCCCCGGCAGATAAGTGGTGACTCCGCGCACCGCGCCACCGAGTTTTTTCCAGACCGCGAGAAAGTCCGCCTGAATGGCCGCACCGCTGGAATCCTGAGGATAAAGCACGTACACATGCCGGTAGCCGGCCGCATAACTCTGAGTGGCGATCTGTCGGGCGGCGACGTCGCGGCTCAGGCTCAGGGTATAGAAACCGGTTTGCCGTACGCCAGGCGCCGCGCCAAGGGCGATAACCGGCGGATCCGCCGGGCGCCGGACGGCGGCCACCGCGTTGATGTCCTGAGGCAGCCATGGCCCGACAAACGCTTTACAGCCTTCTTTCACCCCGCGCTCGAAAAGCACGGCGGTATAGCTGGGATTCCCGGTGCTTTGCAGAATGCGCACCGCGGGTCCGGATTGCAACTGTGCCGCTGTCTCCAGCCCGGCAGCGATACCCGCCGAAAGGGGCGCGTAGGGACCGGAAGATGGCAACAAGGCGCAGATGTCATTGCGGGTGGCCAGTGGCGCGGTGTCATTGGCCCGCGTCGCCGTGGCGGAGAAGTCGATGAGCGGATGGCCGGGGTGCGCTGCCAACCAGGCGCTAATGGCGGTTTGCCGCTGCCGTGGGTCAGGATTCTGGCGGCTGATGAGGGCAAAGGCGAGCCATTCCTGTACCAGAGGATTGCCACTGCGCCCTTGCCAATTCTGGATTCTGGCGGCTGACTGCGCCCCCAGGAGCGCATGGATGCGGCGGTGATTTCTGGTCACCGCATCGCCTGTCAGGAGGCTGTCCCGCTCGATCAGAAAATTGAGGGCGGTCAGGTCGTGACCTTCTTGCGTATAGAGGGTGGCCAACGTGCCCATGGCCTCGGCACGCACGTCCTGGGGCGTGCTGGCGATGGTCAGCAATTCTTCGAGATTGCCTTTGGCGTTCGGCGTCTGTCCCTGGTCCATGAGCCCCTGTGCGCGTACCCAGAGGGCCGCGCCGCGCAGGCCGGGGTTGTCATGCTGCAGGCGCAATACCTCGTCGGCCAGCAACACGGCAACCCGTGGCTTTCGCCCCTTCAGGGACGCCCGTGCGGCTTCCATCAGGTAATGTAACTGCAGTTGCCCCCGAGCCTCGGCCGCGGTGTGGATGTACTCCTTGGCCGCCTCCAGGTCGTGTCCGGTGGCCAGGAACTGTTTGGCGCGCTGCGCTGCGGGTGTTTCGACCGTGGTTGTCGCTGTCCCGGTACTGGGGGGTGGCGGGGTCGGGAGTGCCGGAGCCGGATGTGGCATACTCGCGCAAGCGCTTAAACCGGTGGCCAGAGCCACAGCGAAAAGCCAGCGTGAAAAAGTCTTCAAGGCCGGGGAATCTATCATGACCAGAGTGTATGGAGAAAGACGATGGGGTTCAATGATTGCGCCGCAACCGGGCGTATCAGCATGAAACGCGTCCAGACAAGATGCCGCGCCCCGGACCCCTTAACGCATGAGAGCACAAGAGCGACGTTGGCGGGCGGCGCAACGGGGCAACTGACCATCATCGCTACGCCCATCGGCAACCTCGACGACCTCTCCCCGCGCGCGCAACAGGCCATCAGCACCGCTCCCCTGATTCTGGTGGAAGATCGTCGCCACGCCCAGCGGCTCTTTCAGCATCTGGGGATTCAGCCCAAGACCCTGGCGCTCCACGAGCACAACGAGCGGACGCTTGCCCCGCAGATCGCCCAACGTATCGCCGCCGGAGAACACATCGCCCTGCTGTCAGACGCGGGAATCCCGCTGATTTCCGATCCGGGTTTCCCGCTGCTGGCCCTGCTTCGCGCCCGACAGTTACCCGTGACGATCATTCCCGGCCCCAATGCGGCGCTGGCGGCACTGGCCTTGTCCGGTCTGCCCAGTGATCGTTTTGTTTTTGAGGGCTTCCTGCCGGCCAAGACTGGGGCGCGGCGCGCGCGACTACAGGCTCTGCAGCGGGAGTCGCGCAGCCTTATCTTTTATGAGGCGCCCCACCGGATCCGCGAAACGCTGGCGGATATGGCCGATCTGTGGGGCCCGGATCGCGCGGCGGCGCTGTGCCGGGAGTTGACCAAGAGGTACGAGGAGTGTTTGCGCGATTCGCTGGGTGGTCTGGTGGCGCTGCTGCAGGTGCAGCCGGACAAGGTGCGCGGCGAGATGACGCTGGTGGTGGGCGGCGCACCGGAGCAGACCCGGCAAGACGCTGATGCCGACCAATTGCTTGGGCCGCTTCTCGCCGAACTGCCACTGGCGCAGGCGGTACGCCTCGCGGCCAGTCAGAGCGGCATGGCGCACCGATTCCTCTATGCCCGCGCGCTGGCCTTGACTTCCGGGCAGAGCCCCGCTTAAATACCGCCTCTTGGCCCAGGTAGCTCAGTCGGTAGAGCAGAGGACTGAAAATCCTCGTGTCGGCGGTTCGATTCCGTCCCTGGGCACCATACAATCAATACGTTGCGTATTTGATGTTGACAATCCTCTGCTCCTCAGGTACAGATTCGGTACAGTGCTGAATCTGGACGGAGGA
>JAKACQ010000141.1:0-2601 GCA_021821285.1 Pseudomonadota bacterium | reverse complement strand
TCTCCTGGGCCGCTTCCGCCGGGGGCTTTTCAATAAACCGCTTCACGCGGGCAATGCCGTGAGCCACTTCCTGCCCCTGTTCAATATATCCATAGCCTGTCTCCGCATGGGTGGGCACAATTCCGAACGTATAAAAGCCGCCTTGCGTTTCTGCGGCAGCCAGAGCCATTTCAGCCAGTTTTTGGAAGCGTTTCTGGTACTTGATCATATGGTCTGACGGCAAAACCAACAGCACGCCGTCCGGGTCCTGGGCGTAAATCTCTCGGGCAGCCCAGGCAATGGACGGGGCCGTGTTGCGGCCAACCGGCTCCCCCAAAATATGGGAGGCGGGGACGTCCGGAAGATTTGTCTGGACCTTCTCCACATAGTCTTGGCCGGTCACCACCCAGGTGTTGTCAGGGCCGATAAGGGAACGGACCCGGTCCCTCGTGCTGCGAATCATGCTGTGGTTGCCCATCAGCGTCAGAAACTGCTTAGGATGCATCATGCGCGACAGCGGCCAGAACCGCTCGCCGCGCCCTCCTGCCAAGATTATCAACCAACGTGCCATAGTGTGTGCGACTCCTTAGGGCGCCACCGCCGCCATTGCTGTGGATTCGGCCTGCGGTCCTGAGCCGTGGGGCGGGCTGGGGACTGTATGCGCATCCTTGTACTCCTTCTGTAAATGTAACATATTCCCCCCGGGCTCGGCCAAGCCCACAGCATTTTCGCAGCTCTAAAGCAACAATCGATTCCGATGCGGACAAGGCCTCTTGAGAAATTCGAGAGACCGGAACCTCCCCGGGCCTTCGCCATGTCTTGGTAGGACAAGGGCGGCAATGCCACGGCACCAGGTGTGCCGCGCCGCCGGCCAGCGGTGCGAGAAAGCGACCGGGATTCACCAGGTCAGCCGCAGCGGATGGGGTCGGCTAGATTAGCCAAGACGTCTATACGTAAAATTGACAATCCATCATGTTACCCGGAAGCAAAAAAACGCGAAACTGAACGTCGGCTTCAAACACCCAGTGGATGGGGCGGCATTGAAGATAAGAATTTGCAGCAAAAATTCGCTCACGGGGATGAAACCAGTCCGATTATCGCCACGGCCGAGTATTTTCGGTGGCGATGGAGAGCAGGTTCCCCGTCCCCGACCAACCAATTGCCGACAGCCAGTGTGATGACGTTTACGGTCTTCGCCTCCCAACAACTGGGATTTCTCCTGGAACCCGGCCGTGGCTGTTGGTCCCAGGCGAGTGGGCGGCGCACTCGCCCCGGTCGCAATTCCCGGGACAGAAACCGGCGTGGCGTTCAACGCGGCGCGAATTGTCTCGTTCACCCATTGTTTGCCGGCAGTTGTCCGAACATGGTACGAAGACGTTGCACGGCATCTGCGGGGCGCAAGACCACCAGTCCCGGAGGATAAAAAATGGCGCATATTAAACGTTACAATCCAGTATGCCGATACGCGCAGGGCGGCTAGCGCGTGAATGTCTTTGGCGTGAGGATACGGCGTGACATGCTCCTCTTCCGTGGCATCAAGACCGGACCCCAACCGCAGACACTTCGGCCACAGCGTCTCGAAGATGGGTAAGGCAAGGCGCGGGGGATTTTTTGTGAGAGGTTGCGGCGGACCTCTTCAAGCACGAGCGCGGAGGTCCGGGCTTCCACTAAGCGCAGCATCCACTAGCGTTAACGGCATGTTCAGCGCAAAGCCATAACGCGTTGGCGCATTTTTTGGGGCCGGGACCGGACCAGCCAATGGTGGAGGTGGTCTCAAGGCAAGCTACACCCGTAATTTCCTGAGTGATGACGGTTTCAATGGCGGTATCACCACAGCCACGGCATGAAGTTCCCCCCAGGCATCCCGGTTTGCGGCGGCTTTCCTGGAATCCCCGGCCCTTTGCATCAACGGGACGTGCCCAGAGTATATAATAAAAAAGGGAACTCTCCAAGGGAAGGGGCGGGGCTTCGTGTTTATGAACAGTTATGACCGGTCGCTGCAACAAATCAAGGACCGGGTCAGTGTGCTCGGTCAGGACGTGTCCGCCATGCTGGAGCAGGCGCTCGCTTCCCTTTACCGCCAGGACAGGGCCTTGGCCGCTTGGGTCTTGGAGCATGATGATCCCATTGACGATGAAACCAACCAAGTTGAAGAAGACTCCCTGCAGCTCATCTCTTTGCAGCAGCCGAGGCAGAAGGACTTGCGCATCCTGGCCGCAGCGCTCCGCAACGTGAGAGATTTGGAGCGGATTGCCGACTACAGCTGTGACATCGCAGAAGTCACCGAAATTCTGGCAGGCGCGCCCTATTTCAAACCGCTGGACGACATCAGCCGCATGGGGGAGAAAGCTCTGGCCATGGTGCAGTTGGCGCAAGAAGCCGTCAGCTGCCGCGATCAGGACATGGCGCGGCAGGTGTTCTTGCGTGACGACGCCGTGGACGATCTCTACCATGCTCTCTATGATGATATGCTGCGGGCCATGCACGAAGATTCCCGGACCATTGAGCAGGCCAGCTACCTGTCTCTGGCAGTCCGCTACCTGGAGCGCATTGCGGACCATGCTGTCAATATCGCCGAAATGGCGGTGTTTGTGGAAAATGGGAACCGCCGGCCTTTCCGCC
>JAKACQ010000057.1:0-13291 GCA_021821285.1 Pseudomonadota bacterium | reverse complement strand
TATCAAAAGCATCGGAGATAACGAACATGCGTAATAACACTCTGAAAATCGCCATCAAAGCGGTCATCCTGCCCATGCTGGGTGCAACCCTGATGGCGGGCTGCGCCACGTTTCATCAGGCGCACGAGATGCGCGCTCAGGCAATGCAACACGTTACCCAGGCACACCTGCCCGCATCGCCGCCGGTCGTGCAAACAGTGGATACGCCTTATCTGATGGGGAGCATGGTCCAGATTGTTAAGGCCACTCCGAACATATTAAAGGCTCCGATCACCATTCGATCCGGGATTCCCATGACTATCCGGGAAATTGCGGGCATATTTTCTACGGACACGGGCATCCCCGTGGTTATGGGGGATATGGGTGAGTCCTCATCGAATCCTTCCGCGTCCTTACCGCCGTTGCCTGGAGAGTCGGGCGGCGGTCTTTCTTCTGGTGGAAGCCATTCCAGCACCATGCTGCTGGTCAACTGGAAACGGTCTCGCGTGGCGTTGCTAAACGCCGTTGCTTCGCATTTCGGTTGCTGGTGGAAATACACGGACGGACAAATTGTATTATATCGGCGGGAAACCCGGACATACATGATTCCCGCCTTTGCCGTCAAGACGCAAAGCAGCAATTCCATTACGGCATCCAGCGGTGGCACCAGCGGTGGATCGTCAGGCGGCATGAGCGGCGGCAGTACGGGTGGCTCCGCCATGGGCGGTAGCGCCATGGGAGGGGGGGCATCATCATCCGGGTCAAGCGGTGAAGGCAATGGCTCAGTATCCATCGTCAACACCACTTCCGTGGATGTGTGGTCCAACTTGGCGAAAGAAGCCAAGACCGTGGCCGAGGGTGGAACGGTTTTCACCAACCCCGCGTTGGGCTCGATCACCGTAACCGGCACCCCTATCCAGGTGGCCGCAGTGGCCTCCTGGGTGCATGGCATGACCCATCAGATGGGGCTGCAGGTGGCGCTGACCGTGCATGTGTATCAAGTCACGGTCAACAATGAGCAGAACTATGGGTTCAATCCAGCTTTGGCGTTTCAGAGCGTCGGCGGAAAATATGGCATGAGCTTTTCCGGCGCACCCGTACCGCAACCTGTGTCAGGTACCGCGCCCATGTCGTTGTCGGCTGGCATCCTCAGCGGGCCACTCTCTGGATCAAAAGTGGTAATACAGGCACTGGCCACGCTGGGAAATATCACTTCGTCCTATGTCTATCCGGCGGTGACGCTAAACGGGCAGCCTGTGTCGATCCAGAGCGCACAGAATACCGGGTATTTGGCGGAAACTTCTCCATCCATTATTTCCAACGGGGTAGCCGCTACAGGCGGCTTGCAGCCTGGGCGGGTTACCGCCGGATTCACGGCGCTGCTGACGCCCCGGATTATCGGCAACAACATTTTCCTCAACATGAACATGACCATCTCGTCGCTGACAAAGTTGCAGGCGTTCAGCTCCGGCGGGCAGACGATTTACACCCCGGACACCAATTCGTTCTCTGACCCACAAATGGTGAAGCTCAAATCTGGGGACACCCTGGTGTTGTCCGAGCTGAAGCAGGATACGGCCAGCACGACGCATAACGGCGTCGGGTCCCCGTCCATGCCGCTGTTGGGAGGTGGGGCGGACGCCTCCACCAGTCATCAAATGATCGTTATTACGGTGAGCGCGAGGATTCTCTAGATGATGGCAAAAAACGTGAAAAAAATGGTGGCCGCCAGCATGGGATTGATGATGATCCCCATCGGCGCGATAGCGGCGCCCCTGCCCTCCGCTTCGCTGGCACCAAAGGTGCTTTCGGGAGCATCCCTTGCTGTAAGTCCACCGGCAACAAAAGCCAAATCCAGTGCTGTTGTGCATGAATTGACGGTGCATGACTTGACGGTGATGGAGGAGCAAGGGGCGCTGCTGCAACAGCAATTAAAGAATGCGCAATTGCGTCAGGAGATCGCTAATGCGCAGAAAACTGCCCATACGGGGGCGGTGAATCCAGCATCTGCCATATTGGGATCGTCGTCATTCAACGGTCCATCCGTGCTGCTCTTGACGGGAAGCAATGGTCACTATACGGCGACCATTCAGTTGCCGAACGGGCAAATAGCGCCGGCCGTGATTGGGAACGCGCTCCCAGGGGGCTATCGCATCACGAAGATATCCAGTAATGGCGTGTGGACAGTCCGTGACGGCAGGACGGAGGCGCTGCCCTTCGCTGTGGCGAGTGGCTCAGGCGGGAATTACGCTGGGCAGGCATTGGGTGCCCCGTTGTTGGGTACAACTCCTCCACAGGGAGCACCCCTTTTGCAGGGAGCAACCCTTTTGCAGGGGGCAACCCTTCCGGATATGGCTGGCCTACCCCCGGGTGCTAACCCCATGCTTGGCGCCAACTCTCCAGCAGGCATGCAGCCGGCAGGCATGCAGCCGGCAGGTCAACCCTGATGGAATTGCTGAAAATCGGCAAGCGCACCTATGCGGTCGGGCTGGACGCCTGGCTCAGTGTGGAGAGCCACAACAAAGCGGTCAAGGTGGCGCGTGAAAAGGCGAAATCGCTGAAGTTCCCCGTTTTCGCCTTGCGTCCCAGTCCCGTGCCGCAGATCGGGCTGCTGAAGGATGTCCCGAAGGGCGCATTGAAGGGCCGGGTCTATTCGTTGGCGGCGGCTGTCGCTGGCGCGCAACCGGAATCCTGGTCCGGGCTGTTTGCGCTACCCTCCGGCAAGTGGTGGGTGTTGTCCATTTTCAATGGCGTGATTATCAGTACCGGCGATCTGCTGACGGATGAATCGACAGCCCGCGCGCAATTTGACAAGGAGCTGGCGCGCCTGCCGGGAGACATTCAGCCGGTAGAAATGTCCGACCCTGCGGAGTCCCTACGGTGGCTGGCCAAGAATGCCGCGGACAAATATCCGGCCGTATTGAGAAAGACGCAGGATAGTTCCCTATTGCTGACGGGCGGCGCCCTGTTGGGCGCGGTGGCCATCGGCGGCGGTCTCTGGTGGCACCATGAACAAGTCGTTGCCGCCCAGCGTAAGGCGGATCACCTGGCCTTGTTACGCATGTTGGCCGCGGAAAATAAACATCAAGCGCACTCGGCGCCCAAGGCGGTTCCGGTAGTGCTTCCCTGGACGGGGAAACCCGCTTATAACGCCTGGGCCATGGCGGTGAAAACGGTTGCTGCACCGCTACCTTTGGCCGAGCGTGGCTGGTTGCTATCGGGTATTTCGTGCGGACAGACATCCTGTTCGGCGACGTGGCAGCGCAACCCCGGAGCCACCGTGTTGGATGCCCCGGGCGGCGATGTGGCGGCCAGCGGTGATGCCATCACTACCACTTATCCGTTGGACCTCAACAGTGCCCCTTCGCAGGGTGCAACCCCTTCGCAGGGCGCAACCCAACATGTCGCCGCGCCGGTTTCCGGTACAGATCGCCGATTGCAGGGATGGATGCAGGGCTTGGGCGTGAGCGGCAGCGTACAAGGTCCTGCGGACGGCGACAGTCCTGCGGACGGCATGACTGGTGGATATCCGCTGCCCGTTCGCACTGCGGTTGGCATGTCGGGGAGCAAGATGCCGCCCGTGCCGACATGGACGTCGAAAACCTTTTCTTTAGCTCTCCCCGTTCCGCCCTGGCAGGTCAATGCATTGGATCTGCCGGGGCTGGTAATAGCTTCCGTCACCTGGCGACCCGGCGGCGATTGGCATCTCACCGGAGTGGTGTATGAGCCTGCGCGTTGACGAAATGCAGGCGCGCATGCCTGCGAAAATGCGCAGCTTCGCGCGACTGGTTGGCCAGGATCAACTCCTGGTGGTCAAGGACTACATCCATGACCCCTATGTGGAATCCTATGTCACGGAGATCCGTCTGCTGGGTGGTCACCTCACGGTATCGCCGTCGACCATGGAGGAAGTGCAGGCGCATCGGATGGTTGCCGATGGCGAACGCAAAGGCGCCCAGCAGGCGGCAAACAAGGATTTGCGCGAAGATATCAGCGGTTTGTTTATTCAGGCAGCCGCGCTCGATGCCTCGGATATCCATTTTTTCGTGAGTCGGCGCGGCGGCGGGAAACTCTATCACCGTCGGGTGGGCAAGCGGATCTTCGTCCGCGATTTTACCTCCGAAGATGCAATGGAATACTGCGCATCGCTCTATAACACTATCATGGATACGGGCGATACGAGCTGGCATCCCACGGAGTACCAGGGTGGCAGCATTCGTGAGGCGCGCTGGCTGCCGGAAAGCCTGTATGGCATCCGCGTTCAATCCAATCCTACTGCGGACGGCGTGAGCATGGCGCTGCGCCTGCTCAAGAAGGATCCAGTCCGCATCAAGAACCTGGATCATCCTTTTGAAGAATTGGGGTTTACTCAGGCGGGCAGTCTGGCCATGGAGGATCTGACCAACGCTGGCCAGGGCCTGCGTCTTGCTCTGGGTTCCACGGGGTCGGGAAAGAGCACAACCCTGAAAATTGCCATGGAGCTCATCGCGCGGCGGCATCCATGGAAAAACCCCATCACCATCGAGGACCCGCCGGAATACCCCATTATTGGTGCTTCTCAATTTGTGGTGGCCAACGCCACGGATGCGGAAGACCGCCGGCAGAAGTTCAATGACGCCTTTCGGGCGTCTATGCGATCCGATCCAGACGTCCTCATGGTAGGTGAAATCCGGGATGCCACCACGGCGCATCTGGCCTGGGAATGCGCCCTCTCCGGGCACGAAACCTGGTCCACCTTGCATGCCAATGACGCTGTGGATGCCACGGAACGGCTCATTGAGGAGATGGGCATACATCCCCGTCAGGTAGGTAACCTGAACGTGCTACGGGGCATGGTCAGTCAGGCGCTGGTCCCTGTGCTCTGTCCGCATTGCAAGGTGCCGCTCCTGCAAGCGCAAGGCGTCTTGGACTTGCATCTGCATCCGCATGTGCGCGTGGATCAGGCATTCGTGACCGGCCCGGGGTGCCCTCGGTGCAACGGACTGGGAGCCGTAAAGCAAACGTTGGTGGTCGATGTGACCATCCCGGATCGGGAGTTTTGTGCGCGGGTACAGGGCCGCGATGCCGGGGCCGCCCGCGATTACCTGCAATCCCGCTGGGCGGGGAAGGGTTTGTTGGGACTGGACCATGCGCTCGGTCTGGTGAATTCCGGTCTGGTGGACCCGGTGGAAGCGGCGCAAAAGGCCGTGGCCAGCGGGCTGATACGGGGACGCTTCGATGATTGATCTGGCGCGCTTAAAGCCCAAATGGATGATTTATCCCGGCGTGTCCGCCCGTGCGGAGATATACAAACAGGTAGCGTTATTTTTGCAGGAAGGCGTGCGTTTACAGGAAGCGCTGGAGTCTCTGGCGGAAATACGCCGGGAGCGCGGCGGAAAGTTTTTGAATGCCAAGGGCGACTTTCTGGAGGGAATGGCCAGCCAATTTAATGCTCAAGGGAAATTCTTCGATGCTCTGGAAGCCAGCGGCAACCCGCCCGAGACGGGGTTGATCGCGGCCGGCGAAGAGGCGGGAAAGCTGGCGGAGACCTTGTTGTTCACGGCGATGACGCTGGAGGCGGAAAAAACAATTCAAGGCGTGATCAAGGGTGCCATGGCGTATCCCATCGTGCTCATCGCCGCCCTGTTGGGCACCTTCTGGTATAGCGCGGCGGAAATTGCGCCCGTGATGGAGCATTCGGTGAAGGGGATGATTTGGAACGGCCAGCCGGCGGTCTACTTCTCGGTCGGTAAGTTCATCGATAGCCCGGGGATACTTTTGGTTTTCGCCGTCATGGCGGCGGTCGCCCTGGTTATTCGGTGGACCCTTCCCCGCTGGACGGGGACAGGTCGCGCCACGGCGGATCGTTTTCCCCCATGGTCACTCTATCGTCTGTTGCATGGAGTACGGTTCATGACGGCGCTGTCCACGCTGATTCAGGCTGGCATTCCAATGGCGCAGGCCATCTGGAAATTGAGCGAGGACGGCAACCCTTATCTGCGCAGCCGACTGGATAGCGTTCTTTTCTACATACGACAGGGGAAAGGATTCGGAGATGCGCTGAATAAAACGGGTTACGACTTCCCGGACGCGGAGATCGTCGATGCCATGCGGGTATACGCCCGTCTGGCGGATTTTGAGAAGCTGTTGAAAGAGTCCAGCGGACGCTGGCTGGACATTGCGCTGGTACGCACCCGTGCCCAGGCAAGAACAATGAACGTTTTAATGACGGTGCTTATAGGTGTGGTCTTGATGTGGATCGTGTATGTCACGGCGGTATCCATTCCGCTGGAATTGAATCAGTTCGTTATGTCTCACATGAGTGGAGGATTGTAAAATGAGTATGCGCAACATGCGGTGGGTTCGACGGGGGATATCGGAAAATCGACGGGAGCGTAATGAACAGGGCCTGTCGGTTATGGAAATCATCATCATCGTGCTGGTCGGTCTGGGGCTCATGGTGGCGGTATTGCTCGTGTTTCACCGTTTTCAGCGGGATAACGAGGTGAGTCAGGGTATCTCCGACCTGAGTAGCAGTATTGCGTCCATCCAGTCGCAGTTTAATGGGCAATCCTCTTATGGGGCTTCCGGAACTTCCCTGAATGCCCTGGCGATGGATGCCAAACTGGTCCCTAGCGAGATGATCGTCAACGGTGCCATCCAGAACCCGTGGGGCGGTGCGGTAACCATCGCGGCTGCTACGCAGGGATTCACTATCGCCTACGCAGGGCTTTCGCAGTCTGCATGCAACTTGCTGGGCAAATTGCAGATGGGCGGGCTGTTGAGCACGACCATTAACGGTACGGTTTTGCCTGGCGGGCAGAATCCTCCTGCCAATAACCCCGTCAATGTGGATGGAGCCTGTACGACGGGCACTGCCAATACGATCACCTGGAATCTGGACTAATCATGTCGATGCAATCGGGTGGCACCCTGCAAGGGGTTAGCGCCCTGCAAGGGGTTAGCACCCTGCAAGGGGTGCCGTTCACGGACCTGATACTGTCGCCGGACACTGCTTGGGTAAAATTGAAGCCCGTAAGCAGTAGCGGAGGGCTTCAAGATGCCACAGGCGGCATGACACCAGTTACGAGCGATCTTCAGGAGGACGTGGATGCTATCAGGAACATGATCGCGGCCATTCGCCCGGTGCGCTACTTTACTATCCGGTATGAGGATATGGTTTTCCGTGGTTCGCGCAGGGAGACCGTGGACGGCGAATGGCATTTTTTGCGTAGAGCTGTTCAGGGGGAGTTGCCCTCATTGGATCAGTTGGGATACCACCCCATGCATGTCGAAGCCCTGATGAACCCCAAATTCGTGCGCGGCGGGTTGCTGCTCATCGGCGAACCGGGATCCGGCAAAACGACGACCGCATCTGCATGGATCTCCGCACGCCTGCGGGCGTATGGCGGGCTCGCCATTACTCTAGAAAATCCGCCGGAGTTGCCGTTGCACGGCAAGCATGGACAGGGAATGTGTGTGCAAGTGCCGGTGGACGACGGAGACTATGCCCAGGCTTGTGCGCAGGTATTGCGTGATGGCGCCGCCAATATCGTTATGTTGGGCGAAATACTGGAACCGGATACGGCCATTCAGTACCTGCGCACAGGGCTGATCGGGAAAATCGCCGTCAGCACCGTGCATGGCCCAAATCTGTCTTTGGGGCTGGAGCGTCTGGCGGATATGGTGACGAGCACCTCGTATGGAGACCGTAAAGGCGCATTTTCACTGCTTGCGGATTCCTTGGCGCTTGTGGTGCATCAGAGGTTGGAACCGAAGTCAGATGGTGGCAGCCGACTGAGGGCGGAAATGATGGTGATGACGCCCGAGGCGAAAAGCATGGTGCGAGGAGAAAATCTGGCGGGCCTGGTCAATGAAGTAAAAAAACAGGCCGCTATGGTGCGATTCGGGAGCAATACAGCATGATGCTGCAAGTGATACTTATGGTGCTGGGATTCACCATGGCGGGACTAGGCATGATGAAGGAAGATCATTTCTGGTTCGAACAATCCCAGGCCCAATCCCAGGCCCAGGAAACGGCGGCCGCGTGGAACGGTTTCGCGCAGGGGCTCAACGCCTACGTGAAGCAAAACACGGGAACAATTACCGGGACGGAGACAGTATCCTGCCAGACACTGCTAAGTGATGGATATTATAGCGGCAGTTGCGCGGATCCCTTAGGCGAAACGATGGAAGGCGTGGTGGCGGCGCCCTACGGCTTCCCGCAAAGTTGGGGCGTGATCGCCACCAGTACGCCCAATCCTGCGATATTGGGTAAATTCGGTATCGGCAATCCGAGTAACCCCGTGGAACAGTCTCTCAGGTGGCATGCCTTTCTCTACAACGTGGCCACGCTTCTGCAGGGGGATAATCTGGTGGCCGCCGTATACAACGGCGGCAGCCAGACCTTCAAAGAGCCTTTCGGCACGGCGGCGTCCACCTATGCCGACTATAGCCTGCCAGCTACACCGATAACCTATGGACAAACCTTCAACGGCAGTGGTCCGGATGGTTTGATGGTTTTTCCGCAACTGCATAAACAGCCGGGGTATTGGCTGTGGCAGGCGCAACTACTGGATGAAGACAGCGAAGCCAATATTTCTTTCGTGAACTACGGATATTCCGCTGTCTGCCCACCCGGCGGGATCACCCCGGTATCATGGAACAGCCAGTGGGTAATTAATAATGTTACACAGTCTTATGCTATGCCGAACAACTCATCAGGTACTTTTTTTTCACAACTGTATGAAGGGTATGGGACGAACTACCATCAAGTCTTTGTATGTGTTCCCGCGCCGGAATCACTGGTAAACAACTCATCGTCCTATAATCCGTTTAATGCACTAAGCAACAATCTTTCCAACACAACAACCAATTATGATCAGAATAACCTGAACTATTGGACTGGAGAGGTGCCAGGCACTACCTATGGACAGGCTGGCGGGGTGTATTATCTATCCATTGGCAGTCAAACTTACTCCCTGGATGCCTACGCAGGCATGCAGGGAGTAATGGTCCCAGGGACTGGTGATATTGGATTAGTAACTAGCCTCGCCTTCTATCAAGGCAATCAACCAAATGCCATAAATTATGCTCCAGATTTTTTTGGTCCACCGCAGTTCGATAGCTGTTCTACAGGATTCTGCCCGTCTCCTACAGTAACACTTCCGAGCCAATCGATTGCGTTACAATAAAGGAGGTCGCTCATGCCTTTAATATCCGTCATTCTATTCGCCTTTGCCGTGCTAATTATGGGCGTTCGTCAAGAGCAGCTTGAAGTAACACAGGCGCAGGGAACGGCTTTACAGCAAATGACCGCGCAGTCCGCCAAAGAATTTTCAGAATTCACCAAAGCGGCGGCGGCCTATATACAGAGTGTGGGTTTGCCGTTGCCCGGCACGGCATTGACGGTTGGCAACCTGCAAGGCGTCAATCTCCTGCCATCCAGTTTCCCGACGCAAACACCTTTTGGGCAAACCTTGGTGGCGGACTATGTCTCCGACCCAAATAATCCTGTAGCGCTGGATGTCGTGGTCCATACTACCGGGTCGATGAATGCCGCACTGCTGCAGAAGGCCGGCGTCAGTTCAGGAAGTCTGGCCACAGTGCAATACGATACGGCTGTCGTGGCGCAGAATCAGGTGCCATCCAGTATTTCTGGCAGCACAGGCCAGTTCTTTGGGGTTGCGAATGGCGCTGTGTTGGACAATCTGGGCTCATCCAGCTCGATGACGCTGCCCGGCGGCATCAGCACGCAGCAACAGGAAGTCGCTGAATATATCCTATCTCCTGGGCAGTACGGATATTGGTTGATATCTGCAAATGCATTCTCCTCGCCCTTTCAAGTAGAAAATCCCGTTAACGCAACATCAGGCATTTTTTCGTTGCGTGATTTTATTTTGTTCGGCAATAACACCCAAACAATACAGTCTCAAGGGTTTTCATTAACGTGCCCATCTATTGCTCAAAATATGACAAACTATACACCTGGTGGCATAAATGGCGCGGATGTGAATGTCAGCAACTCCATGTCATTATTTTTCTGTATTCCGGCGTACAAAGGTCAAGTGGTGCCATTTACGGAAACTCCTGCAACGCAGTTCCTCGGAAGCACTAGCATTAGTCAGAATCTTTCCTGGAATGGTCAGTATTATGTGTACGCATCACCGGGATATAGCGAGACGTCCAACGCTTCTTATGTGAACACTGGATCCATTGCAGGGCTTAATAATAATCTATATGTAACAGGCGGGTTCGTTAGCAACGCAGGAGGAACAATACCACAATACCCCAATAACGAGGCGTTTCCGGTTCCTAACACCAATGCCATCGGCGGTGATGGAGTATTGATTTCCGTAAAGACCCCTCAAAACACGACGGATAATTACCAGATCGAAATCGACGCGGGGATATTGTTTACAGGGCCTGGCTGCAGCGAGGTTCTGTTTAATCCAGATAGCGGGCAATCTCAACTATATCAGGTGTGGGCCAACAGCAGTGGTACCAACCTTTGTGGTAGCCAAGTGAACCAGTGGCAGCATTGGAGCGCCGTGAAGGACTCCAGCAACACCAGTTCCATCCCGGTATCACAGACCTATGAATATGGGGGCAACAGCTATCCGCTAGGCTTTAGCGTGGCGACGCCGATGGTGAACTGATGGGTTATGGCGCGATCGCTATTCCGTGACGATTCGGCCCTTTCCATGTTGGCTTGACCAAACAATAGATTCACCTCTTTGACACGATGTGATGGGTTTTCTTTCGCGCGAAGCGCCTTGTACAGGATGCCCGGGTTGACACCCGCCGGCGTGGGCAGGCCGACCGGTAAGGTGTGTGCAAAGGCCGGTTCGGCATCCTGGTAATGGATGTCCATCGTATGCGCCACCAGCGATTCTGCATCAGAAGGGGCACCATCTGGGGAAAACGGTAGGTCCGGCTGTTCCTTCTTCTGCAACTTCTTTGCCAGCAGAGACAGATCGGCCGATTGCAGCCGCGCAAAAATGGTTGAAACGCGGTCCGTCGCGTGCAGGTCAGACATCGCCAAATTCCTTTTCCAGTACCAGCGGCAGCAACCATTCTTTGGACTTCGCCCACGCCTTTTCGGGCACATAAACCAGTGGCGTATCCCGCACCTTGTGCGCCACCGCCATGAACTCCCGTCCTTGGGATCCAGATAGGAAATCGAATATCCAGTGCTGCCCCAGCAATCGCCCGGACGCCAGCAAACGTCGCCGTAAACCGCTGCCCGCGTTGGCGGAGAGCAGCACGGAAAAGAGGGCCAACAGCGTAGCGGCATATTCATCTCGCATGCCTTCGCCGTGGGCGATGCGCAAGTAGTCCACATAGACCGTCAACCGCATTGGGCGGGACTCCATCTCTCGTCGCAAGTGCTCCATCACGGATTCGATTTTCCAGTGATCCACCACGGCAGCCGAGTCATCCAGATAGGATTCACCGCAAAGAATGCCGAAGAGGCGTGCATCATGGCGGTTGATATCATCGTCATAATCCTTGCCGCTGGTAGCCCTTACCAGCATGAGGCCACCGCCGAGATTGTCGCTGCCCGCATCCCTCACACGTCCATGGATGCTCCCAGCTTGGTGTCCGCCAGAAATTTTCCCCGCGTCGTTCCGATTACGTTTCCAAAGGTCCGCCTTGCGCTGGCCAGGAGTTTTCTCTGCGTCCACCACCTTCTGCGCGATGCTGACAATCCGGCTTTCTTCGACCTCTACCGCTTCGGCTATCCCGATCAGATCGAAATTGCTGGGGTCGCGCATGAGGCCGAAAACCGCCATGTTCTGCAGGAACGCCTGATCCGCATTCTGGCCGATGAGCTTTTCCATCATGCAGCAGAAGGCCTCAAAGTCCATCGCCTTGGCCGCGCAGTCCAGGTATTTGCGGGCGACGTCGTTGGGGTCACCCCCTGCAAGGGCGGGGCCGGCACCATTATTACCGATCCACCACTCGTAGATCAGCATGGCGTCGTGCCACTTGCCGTAGGTCCAGTACACGTCCGCCTCGCCTAGCAGGTCGTCCTCGGCTAGATGGTCCACTTCCTGATTTTTGGGCCGTGCGATAGCGACTTGCGGGTTGACATAAATGCGGGCTGGAGTCTGATTCGCCTCTCCGCTTCGCTGGTGCAAGCACTTTTCGGTGTTGCCTCTCGCCGCCTGCAGGGCCGTAGCGGCCAATGGCCCGCTGCCGAACTTCAAACCGAAGAGTTTCATCTGCGGCGCTCCAGGTTGCCAGCAGCCGACGGAATAGCTTGGCACCTCTCGGGATGCTTCCGGTAACGGCAGCCTGAAGGGCCTGCAAGGAACAGGGAGAGCGTAGATTGACAGATATCTCTCATATATCCTCTCTGCTTACCGGTGGGATGCGCTTTGTCTTTACTACGGCACAATTCGCGTGTATTTCCGTCGCAGCGGCATCATTTTGCACAAGGGCGTTCTCCAGTTTGCGCACATCGAACAAGCATTGCGCTGCGACGTGAGCCGCATGACCGGACTCTGGATCCCTAACGATCGCTTTAAGCACGTCCTCGAAAGAAATGCAGGCGTTCATCATCCCTTGCAGGGTGCGCGGCGTGAGTTTTTCACCCTTGTGATGGGGTTCGCCGTTTTCGCTCATCTTGCTATCGCCCAATCCTTGTCGAATTGCGTCTGTAGTTCCCCAATATCGCGCCCATTCAGTAGCAGCCCCATTTCGCGGTTGGCCTCAAGGCTGGTCTGACTAAAATTCTCGGAGCCCAGGAATGCCTCAGATCCACCAACAAGCATTTTGGCGTGCATGTAGACGGGAGATTTCGGCATCAGCCGCACCTGAACGCCGTGCGACCGCAGAAATGCCACATCGCGTTTGTCTTGGGCATTGATGCTAGACGGCAGGATCACCCGGGCAAGGGTGCCCTTGGCGGCGATAGCGTCCAGCGTCGGGGCGTATGGGCCTAACTCCTCACTCTCGATGTCCACCGGTCCCGGCTGGTCGATGACAGAAATGATTTGTGCGGCGGACGTGCCGGGGGACAGAACCAGCACGCGATGGGCGTAGGCCGGCGCCCGGCGGTTGTTCCAGTCAGCATTGAAAACAGCGTTTGTTGCCTGGACCACGGTTGGATTTTTCGTGACATAGAGATACTCCCGGTTCTTGTGCCCCAGCGCCGACCAATCGAAGTTGGCGGTGCCGATCTCGCATTCGTAGCCATTGCAGATATATTTGCTGTGTTGAAAAGCGTAGTGGTCGCCATGCGATTCAAAACGATAGGGAGCCAGATGCAAGGTCGCGCCTGTCGCTTCAATCGCCTTTTCTTCCTTGCGCACCTGCCACGGTTTCA
>JAKACQ010000140.1:0-2646 GCA_021821285.1 Pseudomonadota bacterium | reverse complement strand
TCCACCTCAATATTCTCGGTGAAATACCAGTGGATTTTGATATTTGAGGGCCATGAAATATGCCTACCTCCAACCTCGTGGGGGAGTTCACCCTGCACTTTACGGTGGATCCCAATTATTCCGGAAAAAACCTTCCGGGGTGGTTTTTGATGAATACCTATCTGCAGCGTCACCTCGGACGGGTGATGCATTTTCAGCCCTATGATGGTTTTGATGCCTGTCGTGCAGCGGTTCTCGCCAATCAATACGACCTGGTTTATGCAAACCCCTTCGACTGGGTGCAGTACGTTCAGAAACTGGATTTTGTGCCCATTGCCAAGCCTCGTAACCATTTTGATGAGGTGTACTTATGTACTTCGGCGGCTGTGCCGATACAAAGTGTTGCGGATTTACCGACGCGTATCCGTGTCGCTTCCGCCCATCCCGCCACGCTGATTCACATGGTAGGTCTGTTTCTGCTGGATAAAGCAGATATTGACCGGGCGCGTCTGGAATTTGTGTTCACCGGCAGTTATCAGGGCGTACTCAAGGCCATCTTACAGGGGCAGGCTGATGTGGGTTTTCTGTTTGACGAAGTGTATGCCGGTGCGAGTGGCCTGATCCGCGATCGACTGCACATTATTGATCGTTCCGATGATGCTTTCGCTTTCCATGCCTTTTGTATTGGTCCGCGATTGTTGCCGCAGCAGGCGCTGCTTACTCAGGTGCTCTGCCAGATGGATCAGGAAGCGCGCGGACAGGTGTTGTTGCAGGACATCGGTTTTTCCGGCTTTGCGCCGGTGACCGATGATGAGGTGGCTTGTCTGACCATGCTTGCCGATGAATACATCAGCGGCCACGAGGCCATCGATCTGCGCGCGACGTCATCTCTGGCTATCGATGACAGTGCCTTCGTGGTCGCCCGCGAAGATCCGGACAGCGGGACAAAGTAGCGTGCCTGTGCTTACAATGCCCGCATGAGCTACCGTGATCTGCGGGCCTTCGTGGCCGACCTTGAAAAACGCGATTTGTTGCGCCGATTGAACATGCCCGTCTCGCCCACGTTGGAGATGACGGAAATTTGCGATCGTACCCTGCGCGCCGCAGGTCCTGCCATTTTGTTCTCCCAGCCTGTGGGCTATGACATACCTGTGCTGGGCAACCTCTTCGGAACGACGGAACGGGTGGCGCTGGGGATGGGGGGCGAATCGCTTGCCGACCTCCGGCAGATCGGTCAATTGCTGGCCTATCTCAAGGAGCCTGATCCGCCCCGCGGCTTGCGCGACCTCTGGGAGAAATTACCCACGCTGCGTAAAGTCCTCTACATGGCGCCGACGACCCTGAGCCGTCCACCCTGTCAGGAAATGGTCCAGCGCGGAGGGGCGGTCGACCTCGCTGCTCTGCCGGTGCAGACTTGCTGGCCCGAGGATGCGGCCCCGCTCATGACCTGGGGTTTGACCATCACCAAAGGGCCGCACAAGCGGCGGGCCAACATGGGTATCTACCGGCAACAGGTCATCGGTCGTAACCGGGTGATCATGCGCTGGCTGGCGCACCGGGGCGGCGCTCAAGACCTGCGCGAGTTTCAGAAAGTGCACCCCGGCGAGGCATTCCCCGTGGCCGTGGCCTATGGCGCCGATCCGGCAACCATCCTGGCCGCGGTCATCCCCATTCCCGACGCCATTTCCGAGCATCAGTTCGCCGGCCTGCTGCGCGGCGGACGTACCGAGCTCGCCAATGCGTTGAGCGTCCCGCTACAGGTGCCCGCGCGTGCGGAGATGGTGCTGGAAGGACATATTTATCCCGATGACATGGCGGTGGAAGGGCCTTTCGGGGATCACACCGGCTACTACAACGAGACTGAGCGCTTTCCGGTGTTCACCGTAGAGACCATCAGTCACCGTGAAAATCCCATATACCACAGCACTTACACCGGCCGTCCGCCCGATGAGCCCGCCATACTCGGCGCCGCGCTCAATGAAGTTTTCGTGCCCTTATTGCAAAAACAGTTCCCGGAAATTGTCGATTTTTATCTGCCGCCGGAGGGTTGTTCTTACCGCCTGGCCGTCGTCAGTATTCGTAAAGGTTATCCCGGTCACGCCAAAAGAATCATGTTCGGCATCTGGGGGTTTTTGCGGCAGTTTATGTACACCAAGTTCATCATCGTGGTGGATGAAGACATCAATGTGCGCCGCTGGGAGGACGTGATCTGGGCGATGACGACCCGGATGGACCCGGTGCGTGATATTACCCTCATCGAAAATACGCCCATAGATTATCTCGACTTTGCCTCGCCGGTTGCCGGGCTGGGCGGTAAACTGGGCATGGATGCCACCAACAAATTGCCTGGAGAGACGGCCAGAGAATGGGGTCGTCCCATTCATATGCCTGAGGCGCTGCACAAACGGGTAGATGATCTTTTGGTAACGCTGGAGCGGCCGCTGTTCTGAAATATGCACTGTGGGGGGTGCGGGGTTCCTAAAATACCCATATAGGGTTATTCTCAATCACTGATGATGAGCAAGTGGGTAATTCAGCGGCACGCTGGACAGGGAAAAGGGCCTAAGCGTTAGCCTAAGCCCTTGTTTTTAAATGGAGCGGGTGATGGGAATCGAACCCACGCCATGAGCTTGGGAAGCTCAGGTTCTACCATTGAACTACACCCGC
>JAKACQ010000056.1:0-13641 GCA_021821285.1 Pseudomonadota bacterium | reverse complement strand
GACCCCGTCTCCACCCAGCGAGACGGGGTTGTTTTTTTATGGGCGTTTGCGTACCATGCGCAAAAAAGTGGGCCCAGTGCCCACTTTTTGTTTCTTCCAGCACACATAGGGTAAACGTGGAAACACGTAGGGCGGCGGGAAGGGGGCACCCCTGAACCTGAGGCCGAGAGCGGGGGCGTGGCCGCGCGTTCCTGAGTCTGCGACGGGGATGCACCATGAAACATATCGCTGAGACGCAGTGCGCTCATGCAAAATCCTTCGGTGCCAAAGAGGCCCTGGTGGCTATGATCGGTTTTATTTTGATCCAGGCCGTCATCATCGGGGTCATTTTTGTCCTCTGGGGATTTTATGTGGGTTTGCACGCGGGATTGGTGGCGGCGCAGAAGCACGTGCCGGTAAACACGATCCTGCCGCAGATGATGATGACGGTGGAAAACCCCGGGCTGAGTTTCCGGGTCGGCGCGGGCGTCGTTGCTTATGTCCTCGCGGCTTTGATGGTCACCTGGTATGTCCGCTGCCACGCGGGCGGCAGGCTGAGATCGGGGGATCTGTCCGGGCTGGCCTGGGGACCGGCGACCAGCGGTTGGGCCTATGGTTGGGCCGTATTACTGGGCATACTTTTGCTGTTGTTCGTCGTATTCTTCCTGAGCGTTGTGCCACCCACCCATCTCACAGTCCAGCAGCAAGGCATTTTTGCAGGGTTCGACCGGCCTGGATGGACGCGCTGGGTGATTATTCTGATGGCCGCGGTGGTCGCACCGGTCGTCGAGGAGTTCATTTTCCGCGGCGCAGGATTCGCAGGGCTGGTCGGACGTGTTGGGCCGTTATGGGCTGGCGTGATCGTGACGTTCATCTTTATGTTTGCCCATGCGGTTTCTAAGATGCATTATCCATTGGGTTTCTTGTTTGTCGCTTTACTCTCCGCCGGCACCTTGTGGCTGCGCATACATTACCGGTCTGTTTGGCCGGGCATTACGATGCATGCTCTTTATAACTTTTGCCTCATTGCCGCCGTTGGCGCCACGCACTTCTTGTAACTTAGGTAAGCTAAGTATACATCGGCATTCGTGTAAATCGCATAAGGATTAGATATGGCTCAGAACCGCGTCGGCAACAACGGCGGCAAGCTCGGCTTCGAAGCCGAACTGTTCAAGGCCGCCGACAAACTGCGCGGCAACACGGAGCCCAGCGACTACAAGCACGTCGCCCTAGTATTGGTGCAGATGCTCGAACCCTATCAGGGCCGCGTCTACGACCCCCTGCTGCGGCAGCGGCGGCATGTTCGTGCAGAGCGAAAAGTTCGTGCTGGAACACAGCGGGCGCATCGGCGACATCGCCATCTACGGCCAGGAGAGCAACTACACCACCTGGCGCCTGGCCAAGATGAACCTCGCCGTGCGCGGCATCGACAGTGACATCCGCTGGAATAACGAAGGCAGCTTAAAAAATGAGAGACGTGTCAATTACCTTGACAGACGCCGCAACCCCAAGCTACTCACCTGGGCGCGCGAAGGAACCCATGAATAACATCATGATTTTCGAGTCAGGCGACCAGCCGGTACAGGTGCGCCTGGAAGGCGAAACCGTCTGGCTGACTCAGGCACAGGTCGCCGAGCTTTTTTCGGTAACCCCCCAGAACGTCACCATGCACCTGAAAAATATCTATGAAGAACAGGAGCTTGTAGAGAATGCCACCTGTAAGGAGTTCTTACAGGTTCAAACCGAGGGCGATCGCGAAGTTAAACGAAAGCGCAAGCACTACAACCTGGACGCCATCATATCGGTGGGCTATCGCGTCAACTCACGACGCGCGACCCAGTTCCGGATCTGGGCGACCAGCACGTTGAGGCAACACCTGGTCGAGGGCTACACCCTCAACCAGCAACGTCTCAGGGAACGCGGGATTGAGTTCGAACAGGCGCTGGACCTGCTCTCGCGCACCTTGGCGAATCAGCAACTGGTGAGCATAGAAGGCGAGGCAGTGCTGCGGATAATTGCCGACTACGCCCGGTAGCTGGAGCCTGCTGCAGGGCTACGACGAGCAGAGTCTGACCGGGCAGACCGGTAAGCAACAGGATATGCGTTCGCTGCAACTGGATGACGTGCTCACCGCCATTGCCCAGCTCAAGGCGGAGCTGATGGCCAAGGGCGAGGCCACGGAACTGTTCGGCCAATTGCGCGGCGACGGGCTGGCATCGAGCATCGCCACCATCGAGCAAGGTTTCGGCGATGAACTGTTCTACCCCAACGTGGCCAGCCGGGCGGCGCACCTGCTGTATTTCGTCACGCGGCTCGGCACTGCCGTGGCGCGCCTGAACCCATCGCTGCCGCCGGAGGCACGGCAAGACGCCATCCGCGACAAGCTGCGCGTGATTGCCCACGAACTGCTGGTCAGCCTGCGCGAAAACGTCGCCGTCGATTGGGCCCACCGGGAATCGGCCCGGGCGCGGCTGCGCGTGCTGGTCAAGCGCATCCTGCGCAAGTACGGCTACCCGCCCGACCTGCAGGATGCGGCGGTGCAGACGGTGCTGCAGCAGGCGGAGGCGCTATCGTCAGCGTGGAGCGCGATCAGATAAGGTGGAAGGGCGGAGAGAGAAAATTTTTTTGATGCCCGTGTTGGGTTACGTTGATTCTGCTTTCAAAGGATCGAACCTTTTATTATGCACGATCATGCTGAAATATTACGGGAGGCAGTATGGAAGTTATCGCTGCGGTAAAAAACAGGCGTGCCGTAAAATCCTTTGACCGGCATCATAAAATGTCCGAGGAAACCCGGCGGCTGCTCTGGGAAACATCGATATTGGCGCCCAGTGCGTACAATATCCAGCATTGGCGAATCGTGGATGTGCGAGATTCGGCGCAGCGGGCGGCCATTCGTGAGGTGGCCTGGGGACAGGCGCAGGTAACGGATGCATCGGCACTCTATGTGCTCTGTGCGGATTTGAACGCCTGGCAGGAGGAGCCGCAGCGGTACTGGGCGACTGCGCCGCAACCGGTGCAGGACTTTCTGCTGCCCAAGCTGGACGCGTATTATCGCGGTAAGCCAGTGGTGGCCCGCGACGAGGCGATGCGTACTCTGGGTATCTTGGGTATGACCCTGATGCTGGTCGCACAGGATCTCGGCTACGATTCCTGCCCCATGGATGGTTTTGATTTCGACGCGGTGGCGAAGATTATTCGCTTGCCGGACGATTTTGTCATTGGCTATATGCTGGCCATCGGCAAGGGCACGGGTAGTCTCTGGCCCAGGAACCGGGAGCCGGTGGAGAAGCGGATGCACATCGATCACTTTTGAGCCCTGGGTCACTCACCGCGGAGGGAAATGCTCTATACTCGTAGCTCTCGCCATGTTGAGCAGGAGACCCCCTGCAGGAGTGTGAAAAATGCCTGTCAATGAAGGAACTGCGGATCGGATCATTCGTGTGCTTGTAGGATTGGCCATCATCATCGTGCTCGCCGTTTTTCTGCCGGGCGCCTATAAGTGGTGGGCGGTGGTGGGTTTGGTGCCGCTCGTTACCGGGCTGACCGGTTTTTGCGGGCTTTATTCCGTGCTAGGCATCAAAACCTGTGCGTTGAAGCCGCGGCCGAAGTCTTGATTCTCTGCGTGCCCTTCCGGACGCTCCGAGGCGCTGTGCGGGGAGGGCGTGGTGCCGCGGCCTACCCCCTCGCGCGCCGCCGCCGGGCACCCGGTAAGCGGCGCGCAGGTTACTCCGATTATTTCCCGGTCGCGCGATCAGCACGCATTGGGTCGGCACAGCCACGCGTCAGTCACCTTCCCGACCGCATCCAGACGCAAATGAACCTGCCCCTGTTGCCGCAGATGCTGGTCGCCCGCGCCCCCGAAGGGTACCCGTTCCTCAAAATCAAACTGACATAACAGCAGCACATCGCTGCCCACCCGCTCCGGCAGGCTGCAGTGACATTGCGCGCCTTCGCGCAGGGCGACGCCGCCCATGGTGGTGAAGCTCGCAAGCAGTTGGCTGCTCTCCAGATAGTCCAGTATGGCCGACTGGATGGCGGGATCTTCCCAAAGTTCCATGACAGGATACTCCTCGACAAGACGGCCGAATTTCTTGGTCTATACTCAAAGCGTAGCCCATGGCGGCGCGTTTGCACGCCAGAGGGCGTCCCTTGAGATCACGTCGCGCGGAGAGGAGGGGTTTTTGGATTTTTGGACGGACGCGCCCCGGTCGGAAGGGGGCAGATGATGCCGCCGCAAGCGCTGATCGTCGGTATTTTCGCCATTGCCGTCGTCATGGTTCTCGTGGCCATTCTCTGGGTATCGGATTGGCTCGGTGGGCGGCATCCCAATCGCAACAAGAATATCCCTTTTGAGAGCGGGCTCGGCGTCAATGTCGCCACGCATCCG
Source organism: Pseudomonadota bacterium (assembly GCA_021821285.1). GTDB lineage: Bacteria > Pseudomonadota > Gammaproteobacteria > Acidithiobacillales > Acidithiobacillaceae > Acidithiobacillus. The sequence goes on along the minus strand of JAKACQ010000056.1, from coordinate 9,272 downwards.
GCCATGCCGGTGGCCTTCTATCTGCTGGCGGTTTCGTTTCTGGTCTTTGAACTGGAAGCGGCTTTTCTTTTCGCCTGGGCGGTGGCTTTTCATGGATTGGGCTGGGCGCCGATTCTGGGGGGACTCGGTTTTATGGCGATTCTCGGACTCGGGCTCTTTTACGAATGGCGGATGGGGGGGTTGCAGTGGCGTTAACACCCGGGCCGTTGTCGCTGCTGGCGGGTAAATTTGAGGATCTGTTGGCCTGGAGCCGCGCGGGATCGTTGTGGCCGCTCAACTTTGGCACCTCCTGCTGTTTTATCGAGATGGTGGCGGCGGTGACGCCCCGGCACGATCTCGCCCGTTTTGGGGCGGAGGTACTGCGCGGTTCGCCGCGTCAGTCTGACGTGCTGATCGCCTCCGGTACCATCTTCGTCAAGATGGCGCCGATGATTTTGGAGATCTACGAGCAGATGCTGGAACCCAAGTGGGTGATTTCCATGGGCTCCTGCGCCAATTCCGGCGGTATGTATGACGTCTACAGTGTGGTGCAGGGCATCGACCGGATTTTGCCGGTGGATGTATATGTGCCGGGCTGTCCGCCGCGTCCCGAGGCCTTGATGGACGGATTGCTGCTCTTGCAGCGGAAAATTCGCCGCCATTCACCACGGATTCTGAATCGGGAGGCGGGCTGATGCTGCTGGCGGAAGCCCTGCAAAAGCGCTTTCAGGCGATGCCGTTGACGGATGGCCGTGATGGTTGGCCGGATTTTCAGGTGGCGGAGCATCACTTGGTGGATGTGCTGCATTTTTTGCGCGGCGACATGGCGCCGCGATTTCCCATGCTGCTGGACCTGACGGCGGTGGACGAGCGCGGCGGTCAGGCGGCACCGGAGCGCGCTTTTACCCTGGTCTACCATCTGCATGGTCTGGATGACCGCGGGGCGCTGCGCCTGCGTGTGCCCCATGCCGACGCGGAGGTGCCGGTACCGACGGCGACCGGGGTCTTCGCCAACGCCAACTGGTATGAGCGCGAGGTCTATGACCTTTTCGGACTGACTTTCAGCGACCACCCGGACTTGCGGCGGATCCTGCTTCCACCCCACTGGGAGGGACATCCCCTGCGCAAGACGGAGCCCATCCGTGCCACCGAGCGGCCGGCTTATCGGCTCAGCAAATCTGAGGTGCAGGAGGCGCTCAAAATGTACAGCGACACGGTATCGACACCGGATCCGGGTCTGACGGTGCTCAATGTCGGGCCGCATCATCCAGGCACCCACGGTATTCTGCGTTTTGTGCTGAAGCTCTCTGGCGAGGAGATCGCGACGGTGGACCCGGATATCGGCTACCACCATCGCGGCGTGGAGAAGATCGCCGAGGGGCATACTTTCCACAACTTCATCCCCTATACCGACCGGGTGGATTATCTGGGGGGCGCGCTGGGGGAGTTTCCTTATGTGCGTGCCATCGAGATGCTGGCGGATCTGACGGTGCCGCCGCGGGCGGAGGGGATTCGTACCTTGCTGGCGGAGATCTGCCGGATTTCTTCCCATCTGGTCTGGCTGGGGAGCTACGGTAACGACCTGGGGACGATGGGACCGGCGTTTTACGCTTTCCGTGACCGTGCCCTATTGATGGACCTGATCGAGAAATACACCGGCGGGCGGCTGCACCCGCAGTTTTTCCGGATCGGGGGGGTGGCGATGGATTTGCCCGATGACTGGCGGGGGGATCTGCTGACCACGCTGGAGGCCGTGGAAAGGGGGTTGCGCGACAGCGAGCATCTGACGGTAGGAAATCCTGTTTTCCAGGCGCGCACCCGCGGTATCGGGGTGCTCAGTGCGGCGCAGGCGGAGAAATGGGCGGTGTCCGGCATCTTGCTGCGCAGCACGGGCAAGGCCTGGGATATGCGCAAGGCCGCTCCCTATGGGCTTTATGGCGACCTCGACTTTGCGGTGCCGACTTCAACGGATGGGGATGCCTTGGCACGGACGCAGTTGCATATCGAGGAGATCCGCGAAAGTATCGGCATATTGCGTCAGTTGGCGGAGAGGATGCCGGAGGGACCGACGCTGGCCGCTGATGCCCGCTATGCCTTTCCGCCCAAGGATCATACCCTGTGCGATATTGAAACCCTCATCCATCATTTTGAGCAGGTGGCCGGGGAAATCGGCCCGCCAGCGGGGCAGGTGCTCAGCATCACCGAATCGGCGCGGGGCATGTTGGCTTATTACGTGGTAGCCGATGGGGGGCCGCGTCCCTATCGTCTGCGGGTGCGGAGCCCGTCTTTCCCGCATGTGCAGTTGATTGCCGAACTGGGGCGCGGTACCGCCCTACCCGACTTCATCGCCACCATAGGTTCCATTGACTATGTCCTCGCCGATCTCGATCGCTGATTTGCAGGATGCCGCACTGATCGCCCGTTTGCAGGCGCTGGTGGCGGAGTCGCCGGTGCCGGCGGCAGCGATCAGCGCTGTCCTGTACACCTTGCAGGGTGCACGGGGATATATCGACGATGTGGCGCTGCATGCGGCGGCGCAACTCACCGGATTGAGTCCGGTGCGGGTGGAGGAGCTCTGCACTTTCTACAGTCTGGTGTTGCGCGCCCCGGCGGGGCGCCATGTGTTGCGTATCTGCGACAGTATCGCCTGTCACCTGGCGGGGGCACAGGACCTGTTGGCCCAGGCGCAGGCGTATTCCGGGGTGGCGCTGGGGGAGGTCGGTCTGCGCGGCGCGCTGACGGTGGTCCCTCATGTCTGCATCGGCCTTTGCGATCGCGCGCCTGCGCTGCTGGTGGATGGTGAGGCTACAGGTCCGGTGGACGCGGCCTCCCTCGCGCGGTGGCTGGAGCAATGGGAGGCGGACGCATGGAAGCCATTCTGAGCCGTCATTTCCACGATCCCGATCCGGCGGACCTGCGCGTTTATGAGCAGGCCGGGGGTTACGCCGGGTTACGCCGGGCTATCACGATGGACCCCGCGGATATCATTGCCGAGGTGGAGAAGTCCGGGCTGCGCGGCTGTGGCGGCGCGGGGTTCCCCACCGGGCTGAAGTGGCGATTACGGGGTGCCGACGCCCCGGCGCCCCGCTACCTGGTTTGCAATCTGGATGAAACGGAGCCAGGTAGCATCAAGGATCGTGCGCTGCTTTTCGGGGCGCCGCACCACCTGATCGAGGGAATGCTCATTGCCGCCCATGCGTTGGGGGTGCGCCACGCCATTTTCTTCGTACGCGGCGAGTATGCGGCGGGCGCGCGGGTACTGGAGCGGGCTCTGCAGCGGGTGTGGGAGGCGGGTCTACTGCGTTTGCCCGATGGCGATCTGCGTCTGGATATCCATCTCTCCCTGGGCCGCTACATCTGTGGCGAGGACTCCGCCATTCTCAACGCCATCGAGGGTAAACGGCCCAATCCGCGCAAAAAGCCGCCGCATATCAGTCAACAGGGTCTCTGGCAGCAGCCGACCACGGTCAACAATGCGGAGAGCATCGCCCATCTGCCCGGTATCCTCGCCCAGGGCGCTGACTGGTTTCGCGGTCTCGGGGTCCATGGGGGCGCCGGCAGCAAGCTCTACAGCGTCTGTGGCCCGGCGCAGCGGCCCGGGGTCTTCGAATTACCCATGGGGACGACGGCGCGGGAGATTCTCTACGAACATGCCGGCGGGATGCGCGCCGGGCGGAACCTGCGCGCGATTCTCCCCGGAGGTTCTTCAACGCCTTTCCTCCTGCCGGAACACCTCGATACCCCCATGCATTTCGATGCGGTCGCCAAGGTGGGCTCCCGCCTTGGTACCGGCGGCTTCATCTTGATGGACGATCGGCAGTGTCCGGTCGACTTTCTCATCGCCACCACCAGGTTTTTTGCCCGTGAATCCTGTGGATTTTGTACCCCTTGCCGCGAGGGCTTGCCCTATGTGCGTTGGCTGCTGGAGCGTATCGAGGCCGGCGAGGGCGACACCGAAGAGATCGCCGCGCTGCATGCGCTGGGTGCCCAGATTGCCCCCAACAGTTTCTGTGCCCTGGCTCCGGGCGCGCTGATGCCGGTGCTCTCCGGCCTGCATGCCTTCGCGGAGGATTTCCTCGATCACGTCCGCCAGAAGCGCTGCCCCTATCGCAAGGTGGCGGCATGAAGCGTGTTTTTTATCTGGACGGCCAGCCGGTACCCTTCACGTCCGGGCAGAACGTGCTGGAGGCCGCCATTGCCGCTGGAATGGCGCGGCAGATCCCGTACTTCTGCTACCATCCCGCCCTCGGCAGTCTCGGCGCTTGCCGTCAGTGCGCGGTGAAGATCTATCCCCATGACGACAAACATCCGCCGCGGGTGACCATGGCCTGCCTGCTGCCCGCCAGCGATCATCTGCAATTGGCGACGGTGGATAAGGAGGTCCATACCGAGCATCGGAAAATCATCGAACTGCTGATGCTCAATCATCCTCTCGATTGCCCGGTCTGCGACGAGGGCGGTCAATGTCACTTACAGGATATGACGGTGCAGACCGGCCATGCCGTGCGCCGCTACAGCGGACCGAAGCGGACTTATCGCGATCAGGATCTGGGGCCGCTGGTACATCAGGAAATGAACCGTTGCATCACTTGTTACCGCTGTGTGCGTTTCTATCAGGACACGGCGCAGGGCGATGATTTCGGCGTCTTCGGTTCCCGCGACCGGGTTTATTTCGGACGTCTGGAAGACGGCCCGCTGGAAAGTCCCTTCAGCGGCAATCTGGTGGAAGTCTGCCCCACCGGGGTTTTCACCGACAAGGTCTTCCGTCACGATTACGCGCGGGTCTGGGATCTGCAGCAAGGGCCTTCGGTCTGCCCTCATTGCGCGGTGGGCTGCAATACCCTGCCGGGTGCCCGGCTGGGCACCCTGCGCCGGGTGCGCGCGCGTCATCATCCGGAGATCAACCCGCATTTCCTCTGTGATCGCGGGCGTTATGGCTTCCGCTATGTGACGGCGGCGGAACGGCCGGTGCGGGCACGGCTGCACGGCGCGCACAGTCGTCAGGATGCCGTCCTGCGTCAGGTGGCGATGCGGTTGCAGGAGGGGCGTAGCGGGTTCCTCGGTTCGCCGCGCGAAGACGTGCAGAGCAATCTGGCCCTTTTTGCTTTGGCCGACTGCCTGCACGCACCATTTGCCGCTCTTTCCAGCCCCTGGATGGAGGCGCTGGCGCAGCAGTGCATGGCTCTGCCGCAGGCGCCCACCTTGAACGACGTGGAAATGGCGGATCACTTGATCGTGCTGGGCGATCTGGGCGGTGTCGCCCCCATGGCCGAGTTGGCGGCGCGGCAGGCCCTGCGTCACGGGGCGCGGTTGACGGTGCTGGCGAGCCGGCCAACGGCGTTGGCCGCAGCCGGTGACTATCGTCCGACCCGCCCCAGCGCCTTGCCGGATTTGGTCACGGGCCTTGCGGAGGATGCCTGTCTGCAGGGCAGCCGTCGGCCGGTGATTCTCGCGGCTGCGGAAACCCTCGGTCCGGCCGGTGTGCATGCCCTGCGGAAAACCCTGGCACGGCTCCCGGCGAACGCGCGCGCGGGGGTGTTCCAGAACAGTCCGAATCTTTTCGGCGCCGCCTATTTTGCCGCCGACGGCCATACGGCGCGCCTGCAACACGCCCTGCGTCAACGCGAAATCGACCACCTCCTCTGTCTCGCCGCCGATCCTTTGGGCAGTGACTGGGGGGCCGGGACCTGGCGGTCGCTGGCGCCCGGTCTGCAAGGGGTGACCGTACTGGATATGGTCGATACGGACACCGTTCGTGCCGCCGAAGTGGTCTTACCCATGGCCGCTTTTCCCGAGCGGGACGGTCTCTTCATCAATTACGAGGGGCGCATCCAGGCGTTCGCCCCAGTCTATCGCCGTGAAGCGCAAGTGCCGTCCTGGCAGGAGAATACCCGTGGCTTCCCCGCAGCCGCCGGCGGACAAAGGCATCCCCTCGGCCCGCCTCCCCCCCGGTACTGGCTGGGTCGCTTGGCGGAACTGCTCGGTATCGTGAAGCCCTGGCAGGAGCGGTTGACCTTTTACCAGCGGTTCCTTTGCCCGATTGCACCCCGCCCGGACCATCCCGGGGTATTGCTGGATGACGCCCTGCGCGCGCGCTTCGAGATTGCCGCGGCGCCCGCCGCGGCGCCAGTCGGCGCCGCGGACTGGGAGCTGGATCTTTTTCGCTGGCACGGCGGCGAAGTCCTCGCCGATGCCGCCACCGAGTTGCAGTCGCTGGCGCCGGCGCGGGGATTGCGGCTCAACGCGGACGTCGACGCGTCTTTCGCCACGCTCAGCGGCCCCTGTGGCCGTCTGCGTTTGCCGGTGCTTCCCATCGTGGGCATGGTCGCCGGCGTTGCCGCCCTGGATCAGGAGGGTTTTGCCCAACTGGGCCTGCATCCCGGCGAAGCCGTGCAGATTCAATGGGAGACCGTCTCGTGACACTTTTCCTCATGGCCCTGGGTATGTTGCTGACGACGGTGGTCCTGCTCGGTCTTGCGGGTTTTCTGGTCTTCGCCGAAAGGCGGGTGCTCGGCTTCCTGCAAAATCGCCACGGTCCCAATCGCCTCGGCCCCTTCGGCATCGGGCAGGCGCTGGCCGATGCCCTCAAGCTGATGAGCAAGGAGAACTTCGTCCCGGCCTTTGCGGATCCCGTCCTCTATCGTGCGGCGCCGGTGCTGGTGGCTTTCAGCGCCCTCGCCAGCTTTGCGGTGGTGCCTCTCGACCGGGGCTTCTCCTGGGCGGGGGACTGGAATATCGGTCTGCTGTTCGTCCTGGCCATGAGCTCCCTCAACGCCTACGGGGTCTTCCTCGGTGGCTGGGCCTCGGGCAGTAAGTTCGCGCTACTGGGCGCCGTGCGCGCCGTCGCCCAACTGGTGAGCTATGAGCTGCCGCTGGGATTGGCCCTGCTGGCGGTGGTGCTGCTCAGCGGCAGCCTCTCCCTGAACGGCATCGTCCAGGCCCAGTGGGTGCCCTATGTCGTTCTGCAACCCCTCGGTTTCGTGATCTTCCTCATTGCCGGGGTGGCGGAAACCCATCGCCTGCCTTTCGATCTGCCGGAGGCGGAGAGTGAATTGGTTGCCGGCTTCAATACCGAATATGGTGGCATGCGTTTCGGTTATTTTTTTCTGGGGGAGTATCTCGGCCTCACCCTGATCGCCGTACTGGCCGCCGCGCTCTATCTGGGGGGCTGGCATGGCCCCTGGCTGCCGGGCTGGATCTGGATGCTGATCAAGACGTTCGCGGTGATTTTTGTCTTCTTCTGGTTACGCGCCAGCCTGCCGCGCCCGCGCTATGATCAACTGATGGCCCTGGGCTGGAAGATCCTGCTGCCGCTCTCCCTGCTCAACCTCTTGTGCACCGCCTTCGCGGCGGCCCTGTGGAGGCTGGGATGAGCGCCTACCGCAGTCTCGTCCAACTGGGTCTGGGGCTCTGGACCACCTTGCGGCAGATCGGCCGCGGCGCGTCCACGGTCAGCTACCCCGAAGAGGCGCTGAAACTGCCACCGCGCTGGCGTGGTCGCCCGGTGCTGACGCGCGATCCCGACGGCGATGAGCGGTGTGTGGCCTGCCAGCTCTGCTCGGCGGTCTGTCCCACCCGCTGCATCGAACTGCAGGCCGGGAATCGCGAGGACGAGCGCCGGTATCCGGTCAGTTTCCGCATCAACTTCTCGCGCTGTATCTACTGCGGTTTCTGTGAAGAGGCTTGTCCGACCTTGGCCATCCAACTCCTCGATGCGTTCGCCTTCAGCACGGGGCATCATCGGGATCTCATCTACGAGAAAGAGTCCCTGCTCATCGACGGTCCCGGTAAGCATCCCCACTACAACTTCTACCGTCACGCCGGTGTGGCTTTGCACGATAAGGACAAGGGGCAGGGCAGCAACGAGTCGCCTCCGGTGGATGGTCGGAGCAACCTGCCATGACCGCGCTACTGGTGCTCCTGCTTGCCCTCATCGTGCTGATGAGCAGCGCCGCCCTGTTGGTGGTGCGCAGCCCCATGCATGGCGCGGTCAATCTGGGGATCACGCTGCTCGCCCTCGGCATCCTTTTTCTGGTGCTGGGCGCGCCCTTCGTCGCGGCGCTGGAAGTGGTGCTCTACGTCGGTGCCATCCTGGTCCTCTTTCTCTTCGTCATCATGCTTCTGCGGACCCCCGTACAGCCGGAGTCGGAAGCACGCTGGCGACCGGGGTTCTGGTGGTCGGGCATTCTCGTGCTACTGCTGGCGGCGGTCGTGATCCTCCTCTTCACCCGTCCTCCGCCGTTGCTGACGGTGATTCGGGAGATTGGCCCGGCGATGATCGGCCGCGCGCTCTTCGGACCCTATATGTGGCTGACGGAAGCGGTGGCGCTGCTGCTCTTTGCGGTGATCGGCGCGGTCCTCGCCGTCCATCGGAGGGAAGGGCATGACGCTTGATCTGGCTCTGGTCATCGCGGCGCTGCTTTTTCTCGCGGGTATCGCGCTGATCCTGCTGCGGCGGAGTCTGATCTTTCTGCTGCTCGGCATGGAGCTGCTCTTCAATGCCGCCATGGTCATCGCGCTGGTGGGCGGGGCGCGCTGGCACTCCTCCACCGGACAGGTACTGGTGATTTTCATCATGGCCCTGAGCGGTGCCGCGCTGGCCCTGACCCTGGCCCTGCTCTTGCGGGTGAAACAGGAGTTGGGCGGCGATACCGTCGATGTCCTGTGCCACTTGCGGGAGGAGGCCGATGAGTGAATGGCTTTGGTTGATCCCCGGCTTCCCCCTGCTGGGGGCGCTCCTCAATGCCATTTTCGGAGAGCGGTTTGCGCCGCGCAGCATGGGCCGCATGGCCGCGACCATGCCCTTTTTGTCTGCGCTGGCGGTGCTTGCCCTCTGGATCACCCACGGTCGTGACCCCCACCTGCATGATCGCGTCTGGACCTGGATGGCCGTAGGCCGGTTCCACGCGGATATCGCGTTCCAGGTGGATCAGGTCACCCTGATCATGATCAGCATCGCGTCCTTCGTCGGCTTTCTCATTCATCTGTTCTCGCAGCAATTTATGGCGGGGGACTACGGCGAACGGCGCTACTATTTTTACCTGAACCTTTTTGTCGGGGGGATGCTGGTGCTGACCATGGCCGACAACCTGCTCCTGCTCTACCTGGGTTGGGAAGCCGTCGGCCTCTGCTCCTACGCGCTGGTGGCCCATTGGTACCGCAAGCCGGAGAACGCCTGGGCGGGGCGCAAGGCCTTCGTCGTGACCCGGATCGGTGATACGGCGCTGGCGCTGGCCATCTTCATGCTCTTCGCGGAATACCATACCCTCAATGATCAGCAGCTCTTCGTTGCC
>JAKACQ010000139.1:0-2701 GCA_021821285.1 Pseudomonadota bacterium | reverse complement strand
TGGTGCTACTGGCCATCAAGGCATTGGAAATGCGCAGCCAGCGCGACTTTTATCAGGTGGCGGCATTGGTGCTGTTGGGCATGGGGGTGGCCGCGTGGCTGCGCGTGGATATTCTGCTCGGCATTTTCCTGTTGGCGGCTTTATATCTGTCCCTGCTGGGATTGCTTTGGCAGCCCTTGGCCGATGCGGCGGTGGAATGCACCACAGAAGGACTGCGCTGGCGGGATTTCCGCTACATGCTGGCCTTCAGTCTGGTTTTTCTGCTGGTGCTGTTGCCGGTGGCGGCCATTTTCTTTCTGATGTTGCCGCGCACGCCGACGCCGCTCTGGGCCTGGGCACCGCCACAGGGGGTGGCACATTCGGGTTTCAGCGCCGATTTGTCCCCAGACCGTATTACCCGCCTGGCCCTCGACTCCGCCACGGCTTTTCGGGCACAGATCAGTCCGCAGCCTGCTGATTCGGAGCATTTGTATTGGGTGGGGGCGATCCTCTGGCGCGATGAGGGCCGGAATTGGTTGCCGGATCCGCCGGCCGCCGGGGTGCGGGGTGCGGTATCTGCAGGCGTTGGCACCAGAACCACAGGCGTTCGACAGGAAATCGTTCTAAGCCCGGATAACAGTGATTATCTGTTTGCTTTAGCGACGCCCTATCGTCTGAATATCCCAGTCACCTACCGGCAGCAGGCGGATGGGGTCTTGCGTATGAACAAAGCCCCCGGCTTGCCCATGCGCTACATCGTCTGGTCTGCACCTGCCGCTCCGCGTGTGCTCTCTGCGGCGGAGCGCGCCGCGGCTTTGCAGGTACCTGCTGACACGAGCCCGGAACTACGGGCGCTTGCGACCCGTTTTGCAGGTGGCAGCGATACTGTGGTGGTGCAGCGCCTGCTGCACTGGTTTCATGGGCCTTCTTTCCGGTACAGCCTGCAGGCGCCAGCGGGTTATCCCCATGGGCAAAGCATGGCAGATTTTTTGCTCCATACCCATACGGGTTTTTGCGAATACTATGCGGGGGGGCTCGCATTGTTGCTCCGGCTGGATGGTATCCCGGCACGGGTGGTGACGGGGTATCACGGTGGTGAGTACAACCCGGTGGGCAACTACTGGATTGTGCGGCAGAGCATGGCCCATGCCTGGGTGCAGGCCTGGCTACCAGGACGAGGTTGGGTGCGGCTGGATGCGACGCCCGCACTGACGGTACCCGGCCAGAGGGGCAGCGATACCGGTACGGTAGCCCCCGCGGTGGTGCCTGGCGTGCAACAACTCTGGGATTGGTTGCAATGGCAGTGGATCAATATGGTTATCGACCTGACGCCGGCCAAACAGCGCGCCCTCTGGGCGTCGGCGGGTGCGCAAATCATGCAGATGGTGCCATCCTCTACCGATACGCCGCACTGGCCGAAAGCGCCGGTTTGGCACCGCTACGCTGCGCTGGCTTACTGGTTGGTGGGGGTTGGCGTTTCGCTGTTGACGGCATGGATGCTGTGGCGCCGCTATCGGGCGGGTAAGGATGCCGGGTATTGGCGCCAGCGCGCGGTGCGCGCCTTGCGTGCAGTGGGACTAAAAGACGATCGACCGGGGGTGGAGAGTTTGTTCTGGCAGCGGTTGCCAGTGGATCAGCGGGAAGCCGTGCGTGAAATCTATGTGGCCCAGCGTTACGGTCCGACACCGGATGCCGATGGTGATCGGCGTCTGTCTGTGGCCTTGGCCGCTCTGCGGCAAATGTTGCGAGAGGTTTCCTGATCCTCTGAAGCCGTTATGCTGTCTCGTGTTCCTGTTCGCCGGTCACGATCTGCCCGTGTTCCAGGTGGATGATCTGGTCGGCGAGGCGGGTGGTGCGCGGGCGGTGCGCCACGATGACGATGGTTTTCCGACCATGGAGGGCGCTGAGGGTTTCCGCGATGCGTTCTTCACTTTCGCTGTCGAGGTTGCTGGTGGCTTCGTCAAGGACCAACACGGGGCGATCCAGATAGAGCGCCCGGGCGATGGCGAGCCGCTGGCGCTGGCCACCGGAAAGATTGCCGCCATTGCCCTTGATCATCGTTTCCAGTCCCCCTATGGGGGCTAAAAAATCCCAGGCGTGCGCTTGCCGCGCCGACGCCTCGGCGCGTTCATAATCGGGTTGAGCATCGGCATAGGCGATATTGCTCAGAGCGGTCCCGGTGAACAGTACCGGTTCCTGAGCGACAAGGCTGAAACAGCCGCGGTAATCGCCGGCGGGGAGATCGCGGATGGACTGTCCGGCTACCGTAATATCTCCGCCACTGGGCGGCAACAAGCCGAGCATCACCCGTACCAGGCTGGTTTTGCCGCCGCCGCTGGGGCCAACGATGGCGGTCGTCGTGAGCGGGGGAAGGGTGATACAGAGGTCGCGTAAAATCACCTCGCTCCCCAATTGCAGCTTGAGATCGTGGCACTGCCAGGTGCCCCAGGGACGCGGCGTCGGGGAGCGCTGGCTGGCTTCTGCCGGTTGATCCAGCCAGGCGAAGAGCCGGTCCGCGGCAGAAAGGCCTTGTTGCAGTTGATTGTTGGCCGAGGAGAGTTGGCGCAGAGGCTCATAGATCATCGCCAGCGCCGTCAGAAAGCTGAAAAAGGCCCCCGCCGTCATTTCGCCGTTCACCACCTGGCTGCCTCCCAGATAGATGATGACGGCGATGCCCAGCGCGGCAATCATTTCCATGATGGGGACCGTTGCCTTCTGGATG
>JAKACQ010000138.1:0-2786 GCA_021821285.1 Pseudomonadota bacterium | reverse complement strand
ATGATCATGGTGGTGCCGCCCGCCAGTGCCGCCGCCGTGCCGCTGAAAAAATCCTCGCTGGCGACCGTGCCCATAAAGGGCAACTGCATATGGGTGTGGGGATCGATGCCGCCGGGCAGGACCAAGCAGCCGCTGGCATCGACGATCTCCATCCCCTGTGACGCGCTGAGCCCCGGCTCGACGGCGACGATCTTTCCGGCCTCGCAATAAACGTCGGCGGCAAAACTCCGGTCGGCATTGACCACGGTCCCGTTTCTGATCAGTAGTGACATCGGCTAGTCTCCCTGGCCTTCGCCACTCGGGCACGGTGCCATCGGATTGTTGGGATGTTGTGTCCAGTTCATGGGCTGCGCGGTGATGGGCACACCCGTGCGCGGATCGACACCGCTTGCCATGGCTGCCATGCTGATGCAATCGCTGACCGGGCAGACCGCGACACAAAGATTACAACCGACACAGTCTTCGGCACGCACCTGGTAACACCCGCTATCCGCGATGCGACCAATAGCCTGATGGGAAGTATCCTCACAGGCGATATAACAGCGACCACAACCAATGCAGCGATCGACGTCAATTTGAGCTTTCGTGACAAAATTGAGATTGAGCTGGCTCCAGTCGCTGACATTGGGGACCGCCCGCCCGATAAAATCTTCCAGGCGGGTATGACCCCGCTCGGTCATCCAGGTCTGCAGGCCGCCCACCAGGTCCTCGATAATGCGAAACCCATAGAGCATCGCTGCCGTACAAACCTGAACATTGCTTGCACCCAACGCCATGAATTCTGCCGTGTCGCGCCAGGTACCGACGCCCCCGATGCCCGAGATGGGAAGACCAGCGAGGGTGGGATGCCGGGCAATTTCCGCCACCATATTCAGGGCGATGGGTTTGACCGCCGGTCCGCAGTAGCCGCCATGGGTCCCCTTGCCATCCACGGTCGGCATGGGGGCCATCCGCTCCAGATCGACACTAACGATGGAGTTGATGGTGTTGATCAGCGATACCGCATCGGCGCCACCCGTCTGTGCCGCCACCGCACCCCAGGTGATATCGGTCACGTTGGGCGTTAGTTTGACGATCACCGGTAGCCCCGTGTGCGCCTTGGCCAGGCGCGTTACCATTTCGACCAGTTCGGGCGCCTGCCCCATGGCGGAGCCCATACCACGCTCCGACATCCCATGGGGACAACCCAGATTGAGCTCAATCCCGTCGGCGCCCGTGGCCTCGACACGCGGCAGCCATTCCGCCCATACCGACTCCTCCAGAGGGAACATCACCGACACCACCACCGCCCGATCGGGCCACTGCGCCTTGATTTCCGCAATCTCGCGCAGATTGCTCAGGATGGAGCGGTCACTGATCAGCTCGATATTGCTGAAACCCTGCACCCGGCGATTGTCGCCCTGCCAGAAGCCATAGCGGGGGCCGTTTACGTTCACCACCGGCGGATCGATGCCCAGCGTCTTCCAGACGACACCGCCCCAACCCGCTTTGAAGGCGCGCTGCACATTCACCGCGCGGTCGGTCGGCGGCGCCGAGGCCAGCCAGAAGGGGTTGGGTGAACGGATACCGACAAACTCGGTGCTTAAATCAGGTTTCATGGCGCAAATCTCCAAGCATCGATAGCACCGCCCGCTTAGCATCGGCAACAGCATGTACGGTCAGATCGTCACTGCGCCCCACGCAATCACCGGCCGCCCAAACACCCGGCAGACTGGTGCGAAAATCCGCATCTACGGCAATTTTTCCGTGCGCATCCAGCTGCAGGGACGCGCCATCCTCACCCCAGACTTCCGGGTTGAAACGCTGGCCAATCGCCGTAAATACCTGATCTACCGCCCAGCGCAGGGGTTGTCCCTGATCAACGCAGCGCTCATCCTGCAATACAGTGGGCTGCAACCAGATCGCCACACAGTCACCACCTTCTCCTTCAATCCGCAATGGGCGCCGGAAATGATGAATGAGGACCCCCTGATCCCGGGCCAGTTGCTGCTCCCTGGCGCTGGCGCCCATCGCCTCGGGACCACGGCGATAGCACAGATGCACCTCCTCGGCCCCCAACAAGCGAATTTGCACAGCGATATCCATGGCGGTCATGCCCCCGCCGATCACCGCCACCTTTTGTCCGACCGGCACAGGTTCACCCCGGCGCATCCGGGCGATAAAAGGCACCGCGGGGAGCACTCCGGCAAGATCTTCACCAGGAATCTGAAGGCGATGCTGCCCCTGCAATCCGAGGGCCAGAAAAACGGCGTCATAGTCGCTGCGCAATTGCGCGAGGGCGATATCCCGGCCCAAAGCCATACCGCAGCGCAACTGAATGCGATCCCCGGTCAACAGATGGGCGACTTCGTGCTGCGCCGCGTCATCCAGCATCTTGTAGGCGGCAATGCCACTTTCATTGAGTCCGCCAGCCCGCGCTTGTGCCTCGAAGAGATCCACCGCAAAGCCCTCGCGAGCAAGCAAATAGGCACCGGCAAGCCCGGCCGGACCCGCGCCCACTACCGCGATTTTTTGCGCTCGCACCTCTGCTGTGGCCGCGGGAAAGAGGTCAGGCGACGCCTGCGCCATAGACAGACGCTGCAAGCGCCCAATACGCACCGGCCCCCCCTCCTCGCCCTGGCGCACACAGGACTGTTCGCAGAGGGATTCCACGGGGCAGACCCGCGCGCAGGACCCTCCCAGCGGATTGGCCTGCAGGATACGTTCTGCCGCCCGGGCGGGCTGCCCCACGGCGATCGCCCGGATAAAGCCGGGAATGTCGATATCCGTCGGGCAAGCGGTTACGC
>JAKACQ010000055.1:0-14142 GCA_021821285.1 Pseudomonadota bacterium | reverse complement strand
AATCAGTAAGGGCGTGGCTCATGTGCCGAGTTTAGCAATGTCTGTCCGGGGAGGACAACGCGCGTCAGCATTATTATTTGGCTGGGGGACGTGGATTCGAACCACGGTTAGCGGAGTCAGAGTCCGTTTATATCCACTTTATTATCAGTAAGATAAAACACATATTATTGATATTAATGAATTTTTGTACACGCCCGTACACGGCCATACACGGCCAACCACGGAGCATTTGCAGCGGATTTGCAGCGGATTTGCAGCGCAATGCAGCGTCCAACTGAACCGTAACATCATGCTTGTGATCGTGTTTTTCAGATATCCGCTTGCAACTTCCCAAGGATTGTGGTGTCATAGTCTTCGTGGGATAGCTCCGGCGTCAGCCGAAGCGACAAGCCTCTTCTCCAGGGGGTTTCCCCCGCCCCATTACCGATGCGGCGTAACGGAGGGCGGCAGACGACGATTGGTAATGACTGGAGATTCCATATGAACACATCGAATACCATACCGGCGAACAGCGAGCACACCTCGCAGCCTTCCATTTGGGGACGGGCCATTGAGTTTATGGTCACCCTGCTAACGTCTTTTTTCTTGATAGCTACGCTCGGCCCACTGGAGGAGTTCGGCCTCATCCCATCGAAACATTGCGATCAACGCAACGCCAAGACCCGTGCGAAGGGCAGGCAGCTACGGGACCTCACCGTGGAGACTTGCCGCGCCACGCGCTTTTGGGACATCGCCAAGCTGGCCCATTCGGGCCGCGATCACGCACCCGCCAGCACCATAATCCCCCAAGCCGCAGGCCGCCAGTCCGGCCAGCGCCGGACGCCGCGCCATGGCGGGCAGGCCAAAAAACCATCGAACGACCCCGACGGCGGCGACGGAGAGCCGCCTCGACCGTCTCGCAGTTTTTCTTCCTCCCGCCAGCACACACCACCATTTCGCCATAGCCTCATCCACCCTGTGGTCACAGGGGGTGCTCGGTGAGCACCTCTTGCAACGCCGCCTCTTGTGGCACCTGCCCATCCCAAAACTGCCCAGGCTCCGTCGGCGAAAAAGACAGCATGCAGGGCGTGCACCCTCTCCCGCAGTCCCGGCTGGCCGCATTGCCGCCTGTAGAGGCGGCCCGCAGTCGGGCCGCCGTCGGCGCGGAGAATGCCCCGCCTGCCCGGTTTGAAATGCCGGGGCTGCGATATCCGGCGACGCCCCGTTCCGGCCCCGATCCCGAGATTCTGCCCAATGAAGCCGCCCGCGCGGCGACGGTTTCGGCAATCAGCGACGCGTTTGCGGCGGCGAGCCGCTGGCATGAGGAGGCATACGCCACCTGTCTCAACGAAGATGGCGGGGTGGTCCCCGACCAGCAGCGGCGGGATGCGGCGGGACCGGCTCCGCGCGCGTTGATACAGATCACGCCCGGATGCGGCAAAACGCGGGCGCTAAAAGACTTTCTCACACAGAACCGCAGCCACCCTGCCGTGCTGGTGACGCCACTGTCGGCGGAGGCGGACGGGTACGCGAACGACATCCCCGGTGCCGTCCGGCGGCGCCCGCGCACGGGGACCGAACCCGGCCGGTGTAATCACTGCATGATGCAGGCGGGCTACGTGACGATGCCGGACGGCAGGCGCGTCCCGATCAAAGGCGTGGACTCGCCGCTGGGCGGGAACGTTAC
Source organism: Pseudomonadota bacterium (assembly GCA_021821285.1). Taxonomy (GTDB): domain Bacteria; phylum Pseudomonadota; class Gammaproteobacteria; order Acidithiobacillales; family Acidithiobacillaceae; genus Acidithiobacillus. The sequence continues at coordinate 12,476 of JAKACQ010000055.1, read as the reverse complement.
CATAGATACCCCGGAGCAGGAGCACCCCACATCCCACATCTGCCACTCCGGCAATTGCCCGAAGGCTGCGGGCAAACAAATCGACAATCCGAACAGCAGGCTCTCGCCCTACGAGAAAGAGCGTCTCCAGAAAAAGCTGAAGGAACAGTACACGGCGGCTGTTCTGCAGGCGATAGACGATGAGCCATGTTTCGTATACGACGAGGTGCCGAACGCGCTTTGCACCCCCGTCACCACGGTAACGGCACTGGGATTTTCGGATTCGGACGCCAAGTACAAAAAGGACCCGAAAGATAAGGAATCGATTAACAAGACCATCGGCTGCGACGAATCGCAGACAAGCGCGCTGGGTCACATTCGCACGATCTCCGCAGCCGACCTCACGAAAGCCATGGAAGACATTCGCTCCTGGAAATCTCGCATGGAACTGGAGATTGCTGATCTGCATCTCCCCCGCGCCATCAAACAAGTAAACAGGAGCGAGAAGTTCGCTGCGTATCGGGAAGAACGGCTGCGGGAAATCAAGGATGATCTGCTCGCCGCCGCCAACTATGCACCCATACTGGTCGCAATCCGCGACGACGCGGAAGACCTCGCCGGGAAAGGTGGGTTTGCGCGTCCGCCGCTGGAGCGCACGGTAGCATGCATCCGGCAGGGGGAGGTGAACATCACGAAAATGCGTGCCACCAGCGAATGGGAGGTGCCCCTCTGGAAGCGGCTGGAACAAATGATCCGGCTGCCGCTACGCCTGCTGGCACCCCTGATACAGGGCGTCATGGACGGCAGCGCCGTGGTCACTCCCGATGGAATACAGGTGTTTTATGAGCGCCCGCTGCTGACGAGCATCCTGGACCGGAGGCATTCGGTAATAGTATCTGACGGCAACCCGTCGCCGACGATCAAGGCCATTTTCGGCCACGACCAGGATTCCGCCACGACCATAACCAGAATCGTCGCCGAGCAGCACATATCCATAAATATCGACCCCCGGTTCACCCATGGTATCCCGGCACAGGAACAGCGGAGCGCGGCGGCGGACAAGAAAGAGGGGCAGGAAATCGCGGACACCGCCGACAGTCTGACGGGGGACCGGCCCATGCTCATTCTCGCCAATAAATATCGCGCTGAGGCCGTCACCGCAGTACGCAAAAACGCACCCAAAACCGGCGAGGCCGTGGGTCATTGGGAACGCCACAACCGGGCCACCAACGAGTTCATCAGCCACGACATCATGATCTGGGATGACCCCGCGCGCCCCCGTGAAGCACAGATGGAAGCCTGGCGACTGCACCGCGCCATCCTGATTCGAGCGGGCGTCCGCAAGCCCGAAGAGATACCCATCGGCGACTTCTCCGAAATCGTGTACCGGGAACGAGTGTTCTATCGCGTGGGCGACGCGGATATACAAAACCCCGCCCGCGAACACGGTGACCCGGAAATCCGCGCGTTCCTGCGGGAACTGCAATTCAACGAAAAATGGCAGGGACTATGCCGCGCGCGCGGGGTCAATGCGAATCCCGAAGCGCCGCTGCAAATATACCTCTGCGGCGGCATGGCGATGGACCTGCTCCACGAGCAGGGGATCAGAGACAGTCAAATCACGTTCAAGCGCCTGGTCAACAAAAAATCCCACAAGGAGCGCTGCCAAGAGCAGACAGCGACGGCGGACGAGCGCGCCTGGGTCGCCGCCGCAGAGGTTGGCGTTACGGGCGGCACCATCACCCGCGACGCCATCAATGACCACCTGCGCGCTACCGGGGAGGCAGGGATATCCAACAGCGTCTATCGACGGGTGACGGGCGACCCGGCGTGGACGGAGCGCTTCTCCGGGCAGGCCGCTCGCACCGGGCGCGGCGCTGCAGCGGCAAAAGCACGGCAGAAGCTCGTCGATACCTGCCGCACCGCCGGGCGCACGGACCTGGTCGAAGCGGTGGCAAAAGACGCCTTCGAGATCGTCAAGCGCTGCGGCGGGGACACTACCCGCATCATCCCATACGCACACGGGACCATGGCTCCAGGCAACGAAAACCTCCGGAGCAACCTGACGGGCTGGCTACTGATCGACACGTATGGCACAACGGACGCTGACCGGTACCCGCCAGCCTTCCCGCAACCCCCGCCAGCTGCAGCAGCCTGACCGCGCAATCTCACAAAAAACAGCAACGGAATACCTACCCGGCAGCCCCCGTGCCCGCAACGCGGAAAACCCGGTGCGCGGGCATAAAAAACGCGTCTGACGACCCCCTCCGCCCCCTCCGGCGGGCAAAATACTACCCGAAAACACCCCGCCGCCTAACCGCAGCCCCAGCCGCGCGGGTCAGGTGTCCGTCATCGACAGCCCCTACGCCCGTGCATGATGATTTGTGCGGGCAGTATGGAACAAGGTCTTTATACATGCTCGCACAAAGCTGGTGGTGGCGGGTGGAGGGAAAAAGAAAAAGGGCACCGCACCCACTCTTTCTTTCCCACCACCACCAACCATCAATGCCCCACCACTGGTTTGGTGGTGATGGGGTGAAGGGAAAAGAAGAAAGGGCACCGATCCCTTCTTCCTTTTCCCATCACCATCCTCCCCCCAAAAAAACTGCAATCAGGTCCGGCAATGCCGAACAGGTTATGTCGGAGGCGTGCCCATGCATCTGCATGAACCTCGCGCTTCGATACCCGCAGAGGCATTTGAAAGGTGCGATCTGGGGCACGCTATAGCAAGCGCAACAAATACCGCGATCAGGTCCGTCGCGTCCGTATACATGATGTGGTACCCGATTCATCGACTCAGGAGGTTTGAATATGAATAAGCTCGAAGAACTGACGGCGGGGGTATGTCGATACCCGCAGAGGCATTTGAAAAGTGCGATCCGCAGCGCGCCGGAGCAAGCCGCAGCAAATTGCGATCAGGTCCGTCGCGTCCGTATACATGATGTGGTACCCGATTCATCAACTCAGGAGGTTTGAATATGAACAAGCTCGAAGAACTGACGGCGGCGGGCATGAACCCCCGTTACGTCACTCAGAAGCTTATCGTGGATCACTACCACGACATCCTGGTGGCCCGAGGCTACCGGCGCACCTGGCAGGAAATCGCGGAGGCGCTGGAGGTGCCGCACGGCAAGGTCGCCCTGGCATCGGCCTGGTCGCGTACCCGCAAGGCGGTAGCTTCGGGGAAACTGGTGATTCCGAAGCGGGCCGCCACGAAACCGGCGGGAGCTTCACAGGGGGGTAGCGGCGGATGGGTCAGCCCGCAGTCGCCGGATGACGCACAGCCAGGATTGGTGCGTTCAAGACAGTTAGAAACTATCTAAAGGAGATTCTTAAATGAACAAGACAATGTTTGTTAGTCATGGTGACAAGGGTGGCGTCGGCAAGTCGATGACGGCGATCGCTATGATTGAGCGGCTGCTGATGGCGGGTGTCGGGCGTCTGGCGCTGATCGATGGGGACGTCCGCAAGGATGTGGGTGACCGGTATCTGGATGTCACGGAGATCCGTGCCGGCCTTCTGCCGCTCAATCGCCCAGGAGCGGAAGCCGCCAATGCCGTCACCCGCCTGGCGACCTGGATCGAGACCGAAGATCCGGATGCGCTGGTGGTCAACCTGCCCAGCGGCGCGGGGGAGACGCTCGATGGCCTCAGCCAGATTCTACGCGGAGTCTGCGATGGTCTGGGCATACGGATGGTGGTGACGTACTCACTGGGCATGACGGACGCCCTGACCGCCGGTATGGTTCTGTCCCTCAAAGAGGGGTTGCTTTCGCACGTCGATCCAGCGAATCGCGCTGCGGTCTACCCGCTGTTCTCAGGCCCCAAGGAGTTCTTTCTTTGGTCCCAGTCGAAGGATCGCGCGCGCTACCCGATGCGGGAAATCGAGATGCCCAGGTTCGGGGCCATCGCTTCGCTGAAAAAAATGCTCGACACGCCGGGGCGCATTGTGGAGCTTGGAGAGCGCGGCGCTCCGGGCTGGCTGATTGTGGACCGAATCAATGTGGCCGAGTGGATTCATGCCGCCATGCGGGCGTTGGACCCTATTATGCAGGAGAATGACCATGAAGACCGGTAACGGCAATACTCCTCGCGACCAGGCCCTCGCGGCGGTGCCGGAACAGCGGCGGGCGGCCCTTCTGGTCAAGGCCGCTGATCTGGGCGTTCAGAGTCCACAGGATGCCGCCTGGATACTCCTCGCCATGACGCTGGACGCCAGGGAACAGGTGGACAGCGTGGCGGGGCAAGTCCAGGGCTTGCGGGAGGTTTTGGGCGAAGGCCTGGCCGCATCGCAACAGCATAACGACCGCTTCCGCAAGGTCGCCGGGGAGGCTGCGGCGCAGGCGGCGCAGCGCATCTCCGAAGCGGGGGGTAACGCGGCCAATGCCACCGGCAAATCCATCGCCGATGCATTGACCGGCGCGCAAGGAACCCTCTCGAACACCGTCAAAAGTGCCGGGGATCAAGCGGTCAGCAACCTCACCAAGGCGGCGGACAGCATGAAGGCCGACTTTGAACGGGCTATCCAGCAGGAGCGGTCCGCCATCGTCCAGCGCTTTTCCGATGCGGGGACGGCGGCGGTCAAGGATGCGGTCGCCAGCGACAAGCTCCACAACTTCTGGATGGTGGCGGGTATTCTGATCTTCTGCGTGTTTTGCGGCGCGGGTGGTTTGGACATCTGGCTGCAAAACGCCGACCTCGTTGCTCCTGAGCCGCTGCTGCTTACTCGTCATGGCCATTTCATTTGTAACACTTACGACCTGAAGCGGGGCGGAGAGACGTACATGTGCGAGATGCAGTCACCGCCGCCCTCTGATTCCGTGGAACTGGCCGGACCCTGAACGCAAGGAATCGCGCTGACCAATTGCCGCCACCGAACTCCGCTGGCGGCTTTTTTCCGTCCGTGCCGTCGGTTCCTTTTCTCTTTCCATCCACCACATACCACCGGGAATTGACCGGCATGGTGCGGTTCACCCCGCTATGCACCGCGAAAATGCGATGGGCTGCGAAGGTATGGCATATCCCACCGGCTTCATGGCGGATTTGTGCGGTTTTTCGCAGGGAAGCTGTCGCCTTGTCATCATCGTTTCAGCGGGTTATTGCGGGTTTGTGTGGAGCGTGCGCGATGTTACCGCGACTATTCGCAACATGGGCGGCTTTGTGCAGTGCTTGGCAATCGCGGCCTGCTCCCTGAATGAAATGAAGGGCAGGGTAGGGGCAGGTAGGACTCGGGCACGCTACGCGACCCGATTCCTACAGCCCACCCTGCTCAGGGCAAGCCCCGAGACCCCATTCTGCTTCGCGCTTCGCTTGTCGCAGGCTTGTCGTTGACGATATTGCTGACGTTCGGCGATGTCTCGTCCGGCATGTCTAAAGTTCAGTACCGAAATTCGGTGACAACTGTTTTTTATCGGGCAACTTTCACACACCAATCCTTGACACATCCCGCCATTGGCCCTAAGCTGACTGCGAGTTCACCACAAAAACACGCTTATGCACGATGACGCCATCCGCTACCACCTGCTTAAACTTGTCTCCGAGCGCCCCGAGATCACCCAACGGGAGCTGGCGGCGGCCATGGGCATCAGCCTGGGCAAAACCAATTTCTGCCTCAACGCCCTTATTGAAAAAGGCATCGTCAAGACCGACAACTTCCGCCGCAATCCCAACAAAGGGGCCTACGCCTATCTGCTGACGCCCGCAGGGGTGCAAGAAAAGGCTCGCGTCACCGTCCGCTTCCTACAGCGCAAGATGGCGGAGTACGATGGCCTCAAGACCGAGATCGCCGCCCTGCGCAAGGAAGTGGAGGGCCTTGGCGCAACAGCGCCTTTCGATGCCGGAAGGAGCGCCCCATGACCGCCGCCCCGCGTTACGCCACTTACGAAGACCTGTTTAATCTACCGGAAAACGTCGTGGGCGAAATCATTGCCGGTGAACTCCATACCCATCCCCGGCCCGCACCGGCTCATGCCCGCGCCTCGTCGGCCTTGGGGATCAAGGTCGGCAGCCCTTTTGACCAAGGCGGAGGCCCCGGAGGCTGGTGGATACTGGACGAACCCGAACTGCATCTGGGCAGCGACATCCTCGTCCCCGACCTGGCCGGCTGGCGCCGTGCGCGCCTCCCGGTGCTCCCCAAGACCGCATGGTTCGAGGTACCCCCCGACTGGGCCTGCGAGGTCCTTTCCCCCGCCACCGCCCGCACTGACCGCGTCCTCAAACTGCCCCGCTATGCCGCCGCAGGGGTTGCCCACTGCTGGCTCGTCGACCCCGATGACCGCACACTGGAGGCTTATGCCAATCAGGATGGCCGCTGGTTGCTGCTGGGCACCTGGGGTAGTACGGACCAAGCTGCCATCGACCCCTTCGCCGCCGTCACCATTGACCTCTCCGGCCTGTGGGTGGACTGAATTGGAGTCAGAGCGATGAGCGATAATGTCATCCCTATCGTCCGGCATACGCCTTCCCGCGCTGTGCTAAGGGAATCCTTCTTCGAGGTAACCAACCAGATTACCCATCGAATCCAGCACATCCTAAATGCCGGACAGCGTGATGACGACCGTTTTTTTGGGCTTTGCGATGATCTCCGCGACGAACTCAGCGAACTGACGGACATATGCAGAGATGGGACTCAGCAGGGTCTTTTTCCAGTAAGTGAGGATACAATGGGCAGCTTGCGCATCCTGACCATGATGGTCTCGCATATGGAGCTCATGTTTCTGTATGCCCGAAAAAATCTAGCCTCAGCGACGTATTATCGAAAGGAGATAAACGCCGCGGCGGATGAATTTCTCCTTCTGCAGACGCGGGTTGCCGCGAGCATCGTGTGACGGTGAGAACCAAGGGATGACGTCGGTGGCGCTCATCGTGCCGGTCAAAAACGGCGGCCCGCTCTGGAGAATGGTGATTGCCTCGATTCTGGCGCAACACCTGCGGTCGCAGCGCATACTCGTGATCGATTCCGGATCAACGGACGGCTCGGATGAGGTCGCCAAGGCCGCTGGCTTCGAAGTGCACACCATTGCTCCGGAACATTTCGATCACGGTGGTACTCGGCGAATGGCGGTGGAGATGGTACCAGACTGCAGGACTGTGGTCTTCCTGACCCAGGATGCCATGCTTGATGGCCCGAATGCCCTGGAACAACTGGTGTTGGTACTGCACGCGCATCCACGGGCCGGGGTTGCTTATGGGCGCCAGCTTCCCCGCGCAGAGGCCGGACCCATTGAACGGCACGCCCGGCTCTTCAACTATCCCGAGCAAAGCACCGAGAAAAGTTTAGAGGACATTCCGCGCTTGGGGATCAAAACCGCGTTCACCTCAAACTCCTTCGCCGCCTACCGGCGGGAGGCACTTTTGCGCGCAGGGGGCTTTCCCCAACACTGCGCCATGGGGGAAGACATGATCGCGGCCGCGCGGATATTGCTGCAAGGTGGAACGGTGGTCTATGCGGCGCAGGCCCGGGTTATCCATTCCCATGGGTTCACGATGGCCGAGGAAGCTCGGCGCTATTACGGTATTGGCCGTATGCACGCCCAGCAGCAACCGTTGCTGGCGCGATTTCAGAGCCCGGCATCGGAAGGAAATCGCTTTGTGCGGTCGGAGTTGGTGTTCCTTTCGCGGCATGCCCCTTGGCGGATCCCGGAGGCTCTAGTGCGAACGCTCAGAAAGTACATCGCCTATCGCTGGGGGAAGCGAGTTAACCTCGTAATGGAGCAGGCCGGTTGAAACGACATATTGCGGTTTCCACACTGCTTAATGTTTCGGGACGAGCATTGCCGGCCCTTTTGTTGCTGGTGACCACGCCGCTCTATCTCCATCTCATCGGTGTATCCCGTTATGGCGCCATGGCCATCCTGTGGTTGGCCTTGGGGTATTTTGGGGTCTTCGACTTGGGGTTGGGACGCGCGGTAGCTCAGCGCATCGCGCAACTCCCGCGCATGGATCGGGACTCCTCGACTACGCTGGAACAGCATCGGGGAGAAATTTTCTGGACGGCGCTGATCGCCAGCCTGGTGGCTGCATCAGCGGCCTCCCTTGCCCTATTCTGGCCTTTGATGGAGGTGATGATCCATCAGGTCCTGCACATTTCTCCGGAGTTGCGCACGGAGGCTGGACATTCGGTCTGGGTGCTGTTGACCTTTTTGCCTATTGCCACCACCTTGAGCGTCTTCATGGGGACGCTGGAAGGAACCGAGCGTTTCGATTTTCTCAATGTAGGCCAACTCACGGGGCTCGTCGGCTATCAGATTCTGCCATTAGGTGTTGCTGTTCTCGGCCACGTCACGCTGCCCTGGCTGATGAGCGCAGCGATTCTTGGCCGCCTGTTCGGTGCCGGGTTGCTTTTCTGGTTTTGTGAAAAGGTGCTGGATTTCCCGCGCCCCCGTTTCCAATGGTGCGTATTGAAGCCTCTGCTGCGTTATGGGGGCTGGATTACGGTGAGTACCATCATCAGTCCGATCCTGAATATCACCGATCGTTTCTTCATTGGTGCCCGACTCGGGATGACCTATGTTGCCCATTACGTCGTGCCCTTCAATATGGTGATGTACGCCGGAATCCTGCCACAAAGCCTGGCCACGGCCCTCTTTCCCCGCTACGCCATGCTGGAAGAGGGCGAAGCCAAAGCGATGATGTGGTCGGCGTTGCGCATCATTGCAGCTGTAATGACTCCGTTGGTCCTGATTGGTATCTGGTTGATGCGAGGATTCCTAACCTGGTGGTTAGGCGCGGCCTTTGCAACGCAGAGCGCGCTGGTTGGAGAACTCCTGCTCGTAGGAATCTGGATTAATGCTCTGGCTCATGCCCCATACGGTTTTTTGCAGGCACAAGGTCGAGCGGACCTGACGGCCAAATTTCATCTGCTGGAACTGGTTATTTATCTGCCGTTGCTCTGGTGGGCCATCGCCATGTGGGGAATTGCCGGGGCGGCAGTGGTGTGGGATGGGCGAGTGCTCCTGGATCTGGGGCTTCTCCTGCTGGTCAGTCAACGGGTATGGACGCCTGTTTCTAGCTTGGCCCCGATGCTGCTGCTCATCGTCCTGGCCTTTGTGATGGCTTGGCAGCATACCCGGATCCCCATGCCCTGGTTCATTGCGATCGCGGCGATTCTGTGGTTCTTGGCGCTCATGCATACACGGAGATTCACGACGGGTTGGATGACCTATTTCCGAAGTAGGCTGCAAGACCGGAGGCGTGCGGCGCACCCGGACTACGGCGAACCGGAGCAGGTTTCTCCCCCTATGGTCGCGGTGTTGATGGCCGTGTATAACGGGGCGCATTTCCTGGAGTCGCAGGTGGCGTCGATCCTCGCACAGAGCTATTCGCAGATTCGGCTCTACGTTCGTGACGACGGGTCTACCGACGGCTCTGTCGATATCTTGCGGGCAATGGTAGAGCAGTACTCAGGGCGGATTATCCTTCTTCAGGACGAAGAAAAGCATCTGGGGGTCATTGGCAATTTCCATCGCCTGCTCTGCACGGCCAGTCAGTCCGGCTCGGAGCCTTATCTCATGCTGGCCGACCAGGATGATGTCTGGTTCGCCGACAAGGTCGAAGTGACCCTGCAAGAGATGCGGCAGACCGAACGGTGGGCCGGAAAGGACACACCTGTTTTGGTTCATACGGATCTGTGTGTCACGAACGCCAACCTGCATATTTTGGATCCTTCATTCTGGCATTATCAGCACTTGGATCCGGGCCAGGATGATCTCCGCCAACTCTGCATGCAGAATATGGTGACCGGATGTACGGTCATGATGAATCGGGCCTTGCTCAAAAAAGCCTTGCCGATCCCGGAGGGCGTCCTGATGCATGACTGGTGGCTGGGACTGGTGGCCTCTGCCTTCGGAGTGATTCGCTTCATTCCCCAGGCGACCATGTTCTACAGGCAGCATGGCAACAACGATACGGGGGCAAAGCAGTTCGGCCCGACCTATGTGATGCGGGCGTTTCTGCGGATCAAGTCGAATACGGAGTTCTGGCGCCTGCTGCAACGCAATCAACGTCAGGTCGCCGTATTCCTCGCCTCGTTTCATGGGGCCCTGTCACCAGACAAGGCGAAAGATCTGCAACGATTTGCTTCCATGAGCGCTCATACGCGGGTCATGGAGCGTTTACAAACCGTGTTCATACGACGATTCTGTCGACATGGCTGGATCCGAAACCTGGGTCTGGCCATGCGGCTGGCTATCGGCTAAAGGGGAATACTTTGCTTCAAGTGGCTCGCTCATTCGGAAAATATTGGCGTTACCGGGATCTTGTCCGTAACCTGGTGACGGCGAATCTCAAGGTTCGTTACCAGGGGGCGGCACTGGGTTTCCTCTGGTCACTGGGCAATCCATTGGCTCTGATTCTTCTGTATTATTTTGTTTTTACTCACGTATTCCGCAGCGATATGCCAAACTATATCCTTTACCTCGTTATTGGTGTTCTGCATTACAATCTATTCGCCCAGACCGTCTCGCAGAGCTGCGATAGCCTCACCGGTGCTGCAGGGCTGTTGCAGAAAATCTACTTTCCCCGGATACTGGTTCCAACGGCAAGCGTGCTCTTCAATCTGGTCCTGTGGGTGGTGGCCATCCTTATTTTGGTCGTGCTCTATCCCTTCCTGGGTGGAACCTACCATTGGGGATTGGCACTCTATCCATTGGCATTGCTGCTGTATATCGCGTTTATCTGGGGTATCGCTCTAACCTTTTCGGTGCTGAACGTGGAATTTCGGGATCTCAAGCATCTGGTGGACATTGCCATCATGGCCCTCTTCTGGTTCACGCCAATAGGCTACGGTCTGTCTACCCTAAAACCAGAAACCCGTTCAATCATCGAATTGAACCCTTTAACGGTATACATGGAAATGTTCCATGCGTTGCTTTACCACGGGACCCTTCCACGAGAGCATACTATACTTGTTGCTACGCTGTGGACGGCTGGTAGCCTGGCTTTGGGTATGACGCTCTTCTGGCGGAAAGCCGCGTTGTTAGTGGAGAACCTATAGCCCATGACCGCCGCCGTTATCGTTGATCACGTCTCTAAGGATTTCATTCTCCGCCATAACCGGGCCTTCGGGATCAAGACACGATTCTTGTCTGTCTTCCATTCAGGGAAGAGAGAACGCCGGGAGCGATTTCAGGCTTTGCACGATGTCAGCTTCACCGTTCAACGCGGAGAGGCTTTGGGTTTGCTTGGCCCCAACGGTTCTGGTAAAAGCACATTGTTGCAGATCATTGCAGGCATTCTCCCTCCGACCAGCGGCAAAGTGGTTGCAAAAGGCAGGGTCGCACCGTTGATACAGTTGGGTGTTGGTTTTAATCCAGAATTAACCGGGCTGGAAAACATCTATCTGAATGCCAGCTTGTACGGATTCAGAAACAATGAAGTTAAAAAACGATTGGATGGGATTATCGCGTTTTCTGAACTGGGGACTTTTATAGATACGCCGCTTAAACATTATTCCTCCGGCATGCAGATGCGGTTAGGATTCTCGGTAGCCGTCCATCTCGATCCTGACATTCTCTTGGCTGACGAGATTCTGGCCGTTGGAGACCAATCTTTTCAGAATAAATGCCATGATAAGATAGCTGAACTCCGACGCCATGGCATGACGCTTATTCTTGTGTCTCACAGCCCCGAGCAAGTGGAGAAATTCTGCGATCAGTTTGTGCGGATGGAACATGGACGCGTGGCGGAGATAGGTCAATATGAGCGGAATGTAGAGGAGTTGTGCGACGGCAGGCTATATTATGAACAGCTTACCGTCGTTACGGAATGAAATGCATCAAAGTTCTATAGACAAGATGACGCGCTTTCGAGACAAACATCTGTCTGGCCGGAGGGATCTGACGATCTATGACATCGGCAGCCAGGATGTCAATGGCTGTTACCGATCCCTATTCGCAGAACCATCATGGCGCTATGTCGGAATCGACATGGCTGCTGGAGAGAACGTGGATGTGGTCTTGGGCAATCCTTATTCATGGCGCGAAGTGGCATCATCTTCTGCGGATGTGGTGATCTCTGGGCAAGCATTCGAGCACATCGAATTCTTCTGGATGACGATGCTTGAGGTTGAATGGGTGCTCAAGAGCAATGGTATATGCTGCATTATTGCCCCCGCCGGTGGCGTCGAGCATCGCTACCCGGTGGACTGTTGGAGATTTTATCCAGATGGGTTCCAAGCGTTAGCCCGCTTCGCCCGGTTACAAACAATCGAGGTTGCCACCCAATGGGAGAGCCAGGATTACGCGGACGGCAGCGATATATGGCAGGATTCAGTCCTGATCGCACGGAAACCATCCAGAACCAGAACCGATGCGCTGAAAAAGGCCGTTCGGCGCAGACTATTGCAATTCGCGGGCAGGGTGTGAAATGGCGCGGCGGCTCTCGGATTACGATTCCTTTGGCTCCTCGTCGTTTCAAGTGGGTAGCCTGAGATCCAGCTTACCCAGGATCAGGTAGGCCATGTTGATAAAATTCTTGTGGGTGCGGTAACCCCGGGCTTTC
>JAKACQ010000137.1:0-2833 GCA_021821285.1 Pseudomonadota bacterium | reverse complement strand
CCGCGTACCCCGGCATTGGCAGCATTCCGGGTCTGAAGGGCTGTTCGGCAACGGTGGCTTGTTCATCGGCCAGCACGGCTTCCACCACCTCTTACCAGATCACCAGCCAGGGAACCTGCCCGGCGGGCGATCTGGGGGCCGATAATACGATTATGAACGCCACGCGATCGGTGATGATCGGGATCGCTACAACAAAGAGCGCAATAGGTACTTTTCCTGGTTGCGTAAGCTGCGTTCAGCGGCATTGCTACCGTCAATTACTCGTGTGTTATTTTTTGAATGTCTGTCACCCGCTTCTTAGATGTATAGATCGCAATTGTTCTCAACAATGCTCTGGAATTGTTGGGGGCGGGAATGGAAGCAATAGCAATAGCACTGCCACCCTCAACTATTGGCTCGAAAACCCATGACCGTCTGGCAATCTCTGCCGCTTTCGGCTAATACTCCCGCCATGGGTGTAACGACATGAAACTCTGGGATGCCGACCTGCGGGATATTCTGCGGCACTGGCGGCAACGGCCTCCGGTGGTGCTGGAGTTACGCCGCGACGGTTATTGCCTGGTCCGTGTGCATAATGGCGAGGCGGAGTTGATTATGGCTCAGGACATCGATCCGCTGTCCACCCGCTACCGGGAACGACTCCTGGAATCGTTACGCCGCAGCGTACAGGCACAGGATCTGAGCGGAAGCCCGGCGGCCACCTATCTGCTCCGGGGGGACTACAACCTGCAAGTCGTGGATGCTCCCAAGGTGCCCGCGACGGAGATGCTCGCCGCCCTGCGCTGGCAGCTCGCGGATTTGCTGGATTTTCCGGTGCAGGAGGCGGTGCTGGACGCCATTCCCGTGCCCGACACTGAAGGGCGCCAGATTTTCGCCGTTGCGGTGCGCGAGAGCGTGGTTCAGGAGCGGATAGACCTGTTGCGAGGTGTTGGCCTGCAACCTTTTTATGTCGGCATTATCGACCTCGCCCTGCGCGATTTGTGCTGGCTCCTGCCCGAAGAGGCGGGCGGCGTCGGACTATTGCTGATGGAAACGCAAAGTGCTCATCTGACTTTAGTACAAGGTGGCGGGTACCGTTTCGGTCGGCCACTCCCCGTGGGTTCCGCGCACTTTTCCGACGCCACAGATCAAGCGGACCGCCGCGCCGCTAGCGAGGGCCTGGCCCTGGAGATACAGCGCACCATGGATTTTTACGAAAACCGCTTCCGCCGTCCGCCGCCCAGCGTCCTCTATCTGCTCGGAGCCCCGGCGTCACTACCTGAAGTGTTGACGGAACAGCTCGGACGACGCTGTCGGCATGTGCAGGAAATTCTTCCTCAGGGTGACATGCGCTGCCTTCTGGCGCAGGCTTTCGCCGCGGAACTTCCGACGCCATGAGCCTGCGCATCATTCCTGCCGCCGATCCGGCCCGCGTCAACCTCTACAGTGATCGCTTTGTATCGCGGCAAGTGCCCTTCTCGGCGCGCTTCAGCCTGATTTTTATCGGCGTTCTGCTGCTGGTGCTCACCGGGTTAGCCCTGTACTGGCAACAGGCCAATCAGGAACAGGCACAGCTACTGGCTGCCCAGGCGCGACACCTGACTGATCTGCGGGCACAGCGGGACCAACTCATCGCGCGTTATGGTCCCGGCGCCCAGTCCGTCTGGGAGGCCCGGCGGCAGACGCTGGAGGCTGAAATCGGGGAACGGCGCTTCCTGTTGCAACTGCTCTCGCTGCATGTGGCCAGCCGGAATCCGGCAAAAGTACTCACTGCCCTCGGTCGCGGTATCGTTCCCGGTATCTGGCTGACGCACATGACCGGCGCCCCCGGCGGCTTGGTTTTGGAGGGACGTACCCTGCGGCCCGCCACCATTCCGTTCTACGTGGAACGGCTTCATGCCCAGCCGGTACTCGCCGGTCTGGCCTTGGCCGGTATCACCGCCAGCAGCAGGATCACTGCCTCCGACAGCAGTGTTCCATCACGCGCGCTGCTGGATTTCCGCATTACCGCCACCGCCCGCTCCCCGGAGCTGCCATGAACGCACTCCGGCACTGGTTCCAGCGTTTCGACACACTCAGCCTGCGCGAACGCGTGCTGGTGTTGGCAGCCGCCCTTGCGGTGCTGTTCATGGGTTTTTATCAGTTGTTGCTCGCACCCCTGCAAAGTGGTCTGCAAGACAAAAAACAACAATGGCAGACCGGGCAAATCCACGCGACCGCTATGGAAAGCGAAATTCAGGCATTATTGCGTAACGCACCCCTGCAGGCGCAGTCGCGCCTGGATGCCCAGCGCCAGATGGTCGCCACCCTGGATAAGGAACTGCACCATGTTGGCCAGCGCTATCCCCGCCAGGATGAACTGGATCGCTGGTTGCGCGCCTTGTTGACAGAGCGCCCTGGGGTGCGCTGTGTACGCTTTCATACTTTGGCACCCTTTCAGGTTTATCCCCGGCCCCAGGACAAAAGCGCAAGCACTGGCCCGCGCCTGTATCAAAGTGGGGTTTCCCTCACCCTGCGGGGTGATTTCGACAGTCTTCTCGCCTATCTGCAAAGTGTGCAGCAGGGACCCTGGCGTTTACAATGGGGTGCCTGGACTTACACCGTGATACAATACCCGAAGGCCGAATTGCAAATTGACGTGCGGACCTATGCCATCGCCTGGAGTGGCCGGGAAGTGCCCGGACAAGGTACTACGTTGACGGCAGATCAACTTCAGAATGTCCTTCGAGACCGGCCCACGGCTTCGGCGGGTGGTTCATGAGTGCGCTTTTCGGCCTGCTTCTGGCTGCCCGGATGCAGACAGCCCCCAACCCGACCCGTCCCGATGATTACCGCAACGAGCCCGGTGGTACGT
>JAKACQ010000136.1:0-2858 GCA_021821285.1 Pseudomonadota bacterium | reverse complement strand
AGGAATGTCCTAACCTGTACTACAAGCTACAGCGGGCATTGCGGTCCGCTGGACATATCTAATCAGGAGGTGGATTATGTTTGCATTGAAGTTTCTGGAGAAAAACATGTTTGGGTTGACTGAAGACGAAGCCCGCCGGGTCAAGGTGAAGCTTGACGAAATCCTGGCCATGTATCCTCACCATACCGCGCCGGAATTGGTGGTCATGGCCGTGAATCGCCTTTGGATTGATCTGGTCGAGGCCGACAAAGACGAACCTTCTATGGAAGACTGGCGAAGTACCAGGGCGGCAAAGGGGTACCAGCCGGGCACCCAAGAGGACATCCAACGAGTCGCCAAGCGGTTTTCTGAGCTTGCCGAGCAGCACGGGGCGTTCCCAGGCAAGTTGATTAGGCTCTAAGCCTGCCCAAAAAGCGTGATCGGTTTTTGGGCAGTTCGATCCCCCCCAACCCCATCGCGCTCTGCGGTGGGGTTTTTCTTTGGCGGTACATAGAAACTGTCCGGTACACCCTCCCGGTATGAGGCTCTGGCATTCCGCCACGAGCACATTTCAGGAGGGTGTCATGAGTGACCGTTTTTATGGTGCGGTGCGGTTTCCTGCGTGGGCGACGAAGTTTCTGCCCAAGGACGCAGAAGATTGCTGCCTGGAGCTGGAGCCCAGCAGCAAGGTGTCATGTTTTGAGGAAGAAGAAGCCCGCAATGGCAAGCCGTGGTTGGTGGCGGAGCTGGATCGTCTGGGAATTCCCTATGATCTCGAATCCAGTGAATACTTTGAGTATAAGGCCGAGAAGACCTATTTCCGGTTTCGTGCCGGAGGAAAGTCCGAGGATCTGGTGGTCACGGACGGAGACGAGCTGGTGGAAGCCAAGGACATCATTTCCATGATCGACAAGGGCAACAATCTGGCAGCGATCCGGCGTTGGTGTCAGGACAGACTGGACCAGATCGCACCATTGACTCCGCCTTTGGAAGAAATCACCGAGGCTGATTATCTGGAGTGGGTCACCAATAAAGCGCATGTCTGGCAGAATAATCTTCAGCGGCTTGTAAACGGCGAGAAAGTGAACTACTTGTACGAACCGGCTGAAGCACCCATTCTTTCCGATGATGGGGCGGCCCACCAATACAACGGAAAGGCCGGGCTGTGTTTCTTCAGGGAAATACCGTTCGGGCGCCTTGTGCGTGCCGAGGCACTGGATGAGGCGGATCATGTGTTCCAGTCCGCCCAATTCATGCTGTTGGAGAGGCGTCAGGTCTGCGCTTTTCTGGATCTTGATGATGCCTTGGCAAACGACAGCGATATGTTCGCGCTGGCTGAAGCCATCAAGGGCCGCCTGGATAGCCTAGTCGGGGGTGCGATATGAAAATCCTCGTGAGCTTGTCTGGTGGCCTGGTCAATGCCGTCTATCTCGACGAAGAGGCGGCAGCGGCGAAGGTCCAGGTGGTGATCGCCGACTACGACGTGGAAGGCACCCAATGCGAAACCGTATTGGATCCCGACGGCGATGAGGTGCTGTTGTGGACGGAAACGCCCATTACGGAATCGCCGCACGCTGAAAAGATGTTTGCGCTTGAAGCAACCGGCTGTTTCTGATTTTTCACCCAACCCTCTCGCTTCGGCTTGAGGGTTTTTTGTGGTGCGCCCGGCAGGTAAGGCGGGCTTTCCGTAACGGACAGTTCAACCGCCCCGATTGTACTTCTGGGATTGGGCGTAGAAAGGCGCAGCCGGCAGAGCTTCCAGAACCTTCCGACGCTCCTCACGCAGATCCGGTACCGACGCTTCCATTGCGGACAAGGCCCGAGACAGATTCGCCCAGTGGGCCACCAGATTTTTCCTCTGCTCCATGAGAGTCTGAATGCGGCGCAACGCTTCCTTCGTCTCATCGGCACCCAATGCCCATCCTCCGCGGCTCTTCGCCCGACGCGGCAGATCCCTTTGCGGAAGCTCCGTATAAAACCAGCGCATTCCCCCGGAGTAATTACGGATCAGCCAGCGAACCATTATGGGCTTCGTGGCACCGTTGAGGCGGTCGCTTTCCCGCATCCAGATAAGACCTACCTTCTGGTTGCTCTTCGGTTGGTACGCATCGAGGGCGCGGCGGTAAATATCTAACGTCTCGTCAATTTCGCCCAGCAGGGCCACCGTGCGGTCCCTGTGCATGGTGAGGTAGCGCACCATCTGTGCATCGGATCCAGCAGGAAGCGGCGCGTAGCGGTTGGATTCGAGGATCAGGTCATCATCAAGGGCGTAATTTTCTGATGTCATCAATCGTGTCGTGTGGTGTTGTTGTGGTGGTGCTATAGCACCTGAGTGCCGCCGGAGCAGGTTCTTGATAGGCCATACTATCATGAAAACGGTGGAGTGACGGTAAAATGATATTTTAAGGTTTAACTTATGTCGGTGGTGGTTGGCATCGTGCCACAAGCAGCGATGGCTATCCATTTATAGGCCATTTTAGTGTCACAACAGCATCTTTCATGTTGCATTAGCGTGTTGTAGTGTCGTTATAGCGCGTTAAATGCCTTTTTGTGGCGCCATTCCCATCACCGCCATTGTGGTTATGACGATGCTTGGTGTTGTTATGTGTCGTTTGATGTTGTATCGTGTCATACAGGCTGCGTGAACACCGTTATAGTGTTGCTTCGCGCTGTTTTGGTGTTAGGTGTGGTGTTCTCAATTTCTGGAGGCTTTTATGGCGTGCGTAGGCTTGGACATCGGACACTCAGCGGTCAAAGTGGCTTGGAGAGGTAAGGATGGCGAAATCAAGCATGTGACCATTCCATCGGTCGCGGTGCCTGCTATGACCATTAGCGACAAGGCCGCATCAGACCAGGCCGCGAAGGAAACCGTCACTGTG
>JAKACQ010000135.1:0-2883 GCA_021821285.1 Pseudomonadota bacterium | reverse complement strand
ATGCTGGGTCATGATGGTGATCCTGCATACTCAGGGCAGCGACGCGGGGCCATCGGGTAAGCGGCCAGATACCCGCGTTGCTCCTTTGGCGGCAATCCGTTCGTAGTCGCCAGGCAAACACCTACCCCCAGCGCCGTGGACCCAGGCTGGAAGTGGACACATTGCCTACAAGAGACGGTCGCAGGTGTTGGTTGCGGGGCCATAGCTGGCTCAGGAACGACGCTGACTGCCGGGGCGTATTTGTGACCTGTCTGCTCCTCCTTTAGCAGCGCCAGCAGCGCGGTTTTGTGTTCACGGATAAGCGGTATCAGCCGGGCTGGGGTATCCCGGAACTTGAGGCGTTCTCCCTCTGCCCAGATTTCGCCACCAGCCTGCTTGATCTCGGCGATGACCTCGGCGGCGTTCATACTTCACCATCCATCGGGGTGTTACCGTCTGGAATGTGGCCCCCTTGGCCTTCTTGGCAGATAGTCTGATTTTGCCGGCTTTCCGTAGGGTCGCCATCGGCAAGGGGGCCAAGTGGGCCAATTTTTCTATATATAGAATTGTGGCCTTCTTGGCCCCCTTGACCTTCTTGGTCGCCATCGGCGTCTGTTCCAGAGACCCAGTTTTTAAGACTCCACTGCCAACCGTTAGCCAGTTTGGTGGATACAATCCCTTCGTCTTTTTTTGCCCGCTTCAGGGTTTTGAGCGCGATCCCTTCCTGATCCGCAAGTTCGACAATTTCCCTCTGCATCCGGGGGCCACCGGACAGAATGTCCAGCAGGAACTTGGTTGCTTCCTCTCGCGGCGACAGTCCCTTTTCTTCGCCGGGTGCTTTCTCCTCTTCGATTTGTCCGGCCAACTCTCTGGCGCTTCCCTCCAGTGGTTGCCCCCAGAGGATGATAGAGGCATACAGGTCGTTATAGCCGGGCACGTTGGTCTGTATCAGATCATACTCGAACCCGCCACCGTCCGGGCCTATATTGGACTTCGTGCGGATCAAGCGCCGTTGCTGATCGCCGGATTCCTGCGCGGGTTTGATGGTCGCCCATACCACGCGGGCAAACGCTCCAAAAGCCAGCGACCCGGTGACGCGTTCCAGCGGATCTCTGCCGGCAGTGCCCTTGGTGAAATGGGTAATCCCCAAGACAGCGCATCCCAGTCTTCCCGCCAAATCGACGACCGGTTGCAAACTCCGCCGGACCTCGGTGTTTTGATGACTGTCTCCCGATACGGCGCTTGATATGGGATCAAGAATAAGCAGGCGCGGATTCACCCTGAGCAATGCCCTTTCCAGCACAGGTATATCAACAGAAGGATCAAATCCACGCCGTCTGCCATTGTCATCCACTGTGCCCGTTATCAGGTGGACACGGGCCACATCTGCGCCCATTGCCAGCAGACGCGGCACAAGGGTATCTGCGGCGTCATCCTCGCCACTCCACATAACCACATCGGCAGCAGTGTGGCAGACAGTCCCGTCCGGCCATCTGCCGCGCGACGAGAGCGTGGCGGCGACAGCCAGCGCGATGGTGGTCTTTCCGGTCCCGGCCATGCCAGCCAGAATATGCAACTTTCCGGCGGCCAACCATTCCTGCCATATCCACGCGATCTTCTCGGGCTGGATCGACTTTGCACAAGTGAGGCTTACCCTGGGCGTTGGCGTGGCCTTTTCGTCCCATGCTGTGGTCAAGGGACACCTGCCACAGATTGGAGTGTGTCTGATATGCGCTGTTCAGCCAAGGCGAGGCGATCCAGGGATTCGATGTCCATCTCGTCGCCGCGATTGACGGCTTCGATAATGAGCCGGGCCACAGTCGCCTCATGCGCGATCCCGGTCAGCGCGTCACGGCAATCGAATGTTCGCCGCATGGAGCCAGTTCCAGACTCGTGAAGACTGCGCCGGTCACCAGGGAATAAATCTGCCAGGGACAATCCCAGGATTTCTAAAATTACTTGGACAGAACATCCACTCCAGCACTTCAATAAAACCTTGCGATCCTCCGCCTCGTGAATGGAGAGCGACGGACGTCTGTCATCATGTGCAGGGCACAGCGCAACCCAACGGTCGGGGCCGGTACGCTTCACCCGCTCGAGGCGGGATAGAACGCGGTCAATCGGCCTACCGTCATGACGCGATGTCGATGCGTAGCCCGTCCCTGCAGAACGGCTCTTTGGTGTATGCATGGCATCAGCCCTCTCCACCCAGGCGGCGGCGGGCAATCCATGTGGCCAAGTCTACCACGCGGTAACGGACGAGGCGGCCCGACTTGATGAACGGCAAGTTGTACCTGCCAGTACAGCGCCAATTGGCCAGGGTGGTTGGTTTCACCCCCAGGATAATGGCGGCGTCGCCCTCGTTGACGGCGGTTGGCACGTCGCCGTCAACGAAACCGAGCTCGCGCGCAATTTCCATGGTGATCTGGTTAACCGTATCTTCCTCAGTAAACATAAATCGCTCCTCATCGATATCCAACACAGAGGAACAGAGTAGCTAAACTTTGCTCACCAAAAAGCGGCAAAAAAAGCACAAAAATGATCTTAATGGAGTAGACGAAATTTTTGTTTGTCCAGCCTGATGCCGCCGGATGGGGTTGCCCACAAAAAGTCGGTCGTCGTGCGCAACTTTCGCATCCCGATCTGGATCCAGATAGTGCTTATTCACAAAGATCGTGGTGAAGGGGACCGACAATATTCTCACCTGGCAAAAAACCAGCGCCTGGAATTTTTCAAAATAACCGATGCACAAAAGGCGCGTGGTAATTTGGTTACGTGTCCAACGACGGATACATTACAGAGGAAACACCGAATGACGCACGTAGCCATGTATGCTTGCTCCGCCAATGACTGGCAGGAGTCCCAGGACGCACATTCCCAGTCCTACCGTGAAAAACATTTTCA
>JAKACQ010000134.1:0-2897 GCA_021821285.1 Pseudomonadota bacterium | reverse complement strand
AGGAGACAAACCACCAGAATCTTACCGGCCCAGCATCTTCCGCGCTACGGCGATAACATCGTCGGCATTGGGGATAGCAGCCTTTTCCAGACGGTGGTTGTATGGAATCGGCACATCCAGCGCATGCACCCGCACCGGCGCCGCATCCAGATCGAAGAAGCATTCTTCATTGATGATCGCGATCACCTCGGAACCCACACCCACCGGGGCCTCATCTTCTTCGACAACAATAGCGCGATGGGTCTTGCGCACGCTGGCCGCGATACCAGCCCGATCCATAGGCTTGAGCGCCCGCAGATCGATGACCTCGGCATCAATACCATACTCCTGAGCCAGCCTCTGCGCCGCCTCCAGCGCCCAGTGCACACTGATGTTGTAAGCAAAAATGCTGACGTCCTTGCCCGGCCGCATCACTTCGACCCCTTCCAGTGGGGTGAAGAATTCCGTATCCGGTATTTCGCCCTTGAGGTTGTACATGGCCTCGTGCTCAATGATTACCACCGGATCATCACAACGCACGGCGCTTTTCAGTAGACCATAGGCATCACGCGGCGTTGCCGGAGTCACCACCCGTAAGCCGGAGATGCCCATGAAGACTTTCTCCATGCGCGCCGAATGCTGGGCACCCAACTGGTGCGCCGTGCCGCCCGGCAGTCGCATCACAAAGGGACAGCGGATACGACCACCGGACATATAATGGATCTTTGCCGCATTGTTCATGAGCTGATCCATCGCCAGCCAGGCGAAGTTGACGCTCATAATCTCGACGATGGGACGCGCCCCGACCATGGCCGCACCCACACCGATACCGGTGTAGCTGTTTTCGGAGATGGGGGTATCAATCACCCGTTGCTCGCCGTACTTGGCAAAGAGGCCGCTGGTCGCCTTGTAGGTACCGCCAGCGACGCCAATATCCTCACCCATGGCAAAGACCAGGGGGTCCCGCGCCATTTCCTCATCGTGGGCACGCAGGATACCCTGCCAATACATCATTTCAGCCATGGCTGTTTGCCTCCTTCTACATACACATAACGGGCGACGTCTTCGACGCGCGGCTCCGGGCTCTCGGTGGCAAAGCGCACGATCTCGTTCTCGATTTCGTCTTGAATAGCCTCGTCCATGGCGTGGAACTCATCCTCGCTGACCACCCCGGCTTCTATCAGGCGACGCTTGTAGATACCGATAGGATCGCGCTGTGCCCATTCTTCCACCTCTTCCTTGGAGCGATAGGCGCCCGAGTCAGACATGGAATGACCGCGCAGACGGTAGGTCATCAGCTCCAGGAAGTAGGGTTTGCGCTTTCCACGCACATGCTGCACCGCCTTTTCGGCGTGGGCCATGACCACATCAATATCCTGACCGTCGCACTGCGCCGCCTCAATGCCATAAGGGGCCACCCGCTTGTACTGATTGATTTCCACCGTCGAACGTTCGATGGCGGTGCCGATGCCATACAGATTGTTTTCGCAGATAAAGAGCACAGGCAGATTCCACAGGCTCGCCATGTTCATGGTCTCATGGAAAGTACCCTGATTGTTGGCACCGTCGCCCAGAAAGCAGATGGAGATTTCATCCCTGCCACGCAACTGGATCGCCTTAGCGAAACCAGCGGCCAACGGAAAGGGACCACCGACCAGTGCATAGCCACCCATGAAGTGCACATCAGGATCAAAGAGGTGCATGGAGCCACCGCGGCCCTTGGAGCAGCCCGTTTCTTTGCCAAAGAGCTCTGCCATCAACGCCTTGGGATTCATCCCCGACTTCAGCGCATGAATATGGTCGCGATAACCGGTCACCACGTAGTCCGAACCGGGGCGGGCCTTCTCCAGCACACCGATGGCACAGGCTTCCTCACCGGGATAGAGGTGCAAAAAACCGCCGATCTGGCGTTCGTGATAGGCCTCAGCACAACGTTCCTCGAAACGGCGGGCAAAAAGCATTTCACGCAACAGGCGCTTCTGGTCCGTGGCGTCCATGGTCCTCCCAGGCAAAATAATGGACCGCACCACCGGGATGCAGGTCGCGAGTGAATGTTGAGAGCAAAATCTTGGGAATAATGGCCTAGGGTGCGGCAAAGCGTCAAGCGTGCCGGCATATCAAAACCTCATCGCGCCCGCAGGGATGACACCCCCCCAACAAAGTCAGATCAGGCTTAATAACGGCAGAAAAAATACTTGGAATAATTCAAGGCGCACAAAAAATGGGCGGGAGGGCCGCCCATGAATATTGCTAGAGGAGGGTACACAAGCATAACCAGTTCACCACATCGCGACATCAGTAAAGCAAAGTTCATGCCGATACGAAGAACCAGCAGAATCAAGGCATATTCATCCGCCTCTGGCAACAATTGCCCCGACATGGGACGACAGAGCGTTGGGTCGGTGCATTATTCCCTGACATGGAACCAACGAAGCAAAAAAACATTCGCCTCCGGGACGCATAAAACCAGCATTACAGCCATAGCGGGTTTTTCAGCAAGCCCCAAAAGACTCGGGACGGTTGTTGGATGATGAGATTCAGAACAAAGAATAGTTTTCGCTGACCCAAGAGCAATGCACCACCATGATGCACATATGCACCGCAATGGTGCGCCATTATTCTCTGCTGGCTCGCAGCACCGCCACCCCAACATCTCCAAACCTTATTTTTTGCAGGTTTACAACTGAAAAGCCGTGTTGTGGTATATGGCACAAATCGTGCTTCGTGCATTCTGCCATTTAACGAAAAAGGAGCAATCTTGATGAGTACCTTTACCACCCCCACGACACATCCCCGCACCGGCAGCAAGCGGAGCTTAACAATCCTTGCTGTCGCGGTGTTATCCACACTGGCCCTGGTATCCGACACCGCTCAAGCCGCGCCCCTGCCGATGCCAGCGATGACCGGACCACTGCAGT
>JAKACQ010000133.1:0-2903 GCA_021821285.1 Pseudomonadota bacterium | reverse complement strand
ACGTGCCAGTGCCGGAGCACTTTCTGGTGGATGACCGTATGGTGCTCGCCCCTGCCGCCGAAGGCGGCCCGGTGGAGGTTATCCGTGGCCCCAACATCGCCAAACTCCCCACCGGGCAGGCCGCTCCAGCAAGCCTGCAGGGCGAGGTGCTGATTCGGCTGGAAGATGACATCACCACCGACCACATCATGCCGGCCGGAGCCAAGGTGCTGCCGCTGCGCTCCAATCTGCCGGCCATTTCGGAGTTTGTCTTCCATATGGTGGATGAGACCTTCCCGGCCCGCGCCAAGGCGGCCGGGGGTGGCTTTATCGTGGCGGGCCACAATTACGGGCAGGGTTCCAGCCGTGAACATGCGGCGCTGGCGCCCCGTTATCTGGGCGTGCGCGGGGTGCTGGTGCAATCTTTTGCGCGCATTCACCTCGCCAATCTCATCAACTTCGGCATCTTGCCCCTGACTTTCGTGGACGCGGCGGATTATGCCAGGGTGCAGGCGGGGGATCAGCTCAGTCTGGATATCAGGGGGCTGGCGCTGGGCCAGGCGCTGACGCTGCGCGATGAAACCCAAGGGCTGGATATTCCGGTCATGCCGCAGTTGGCGAGTGCCCGTGATCTGGAGTTGATTCTCAAGGGCGGCGCCTTGTCCTGGGCCAGCGAACAACTGGAGAAAGTATCGTGACCATGGCGCATATTCAGGTTCCGGCTCAGGGGAAGCCCATCACCCAGGTGGATGGGGTGCTGCGGGTGCCCGATCAACCCATTATTCCCTTCATCGAGGGGGATGGGATCGGTTGTGATGTCACGCCGGCCATGCGTGCGGTGGTGGATGCCGCGGTACAGGCCGCTTATGGCGGCCAGCGGCGGATTGCCTGGATGGAGCTTTTTGCCGGGCAGAAGGCGGTGACGCTCTACGGTGAGGGGCAGTATCTTCCCGAAGAAACCATGGCCGCTATCCGTGCGTATAAGGTCGCCATCAAGGGGCCGTTGGAAACCCCGGTGGGTGGCGGAATCCGCAGCCTCAATGTGGCGCTGCGCCAGGATCTGGACCTCTACGTCTGCTTGCGGCCGATACGTTATTTTGCGGGTACGCCCAGCCCCGTGTGCCATCCGGAAAAGGTCGACATGGTCATCTTCCGGGAAAACTCCGAGGATATTTACGCCGGTATCGAGTGGCCGGCGGGCAGCCCCGAGGCAGAAAAGCTCCTGCGCTTTTTGCAGGAAGAGATGGGGGTCAGCAAAATCCGCTTCCCGGCCAGTTCGGCCATCGGCATCAAGCCGGTGTCGGTGGAAGGCTCGGAGCGTCTGGTGCGCCGCGCCATCCAGTATGCGCTGGAGCATGGCAAGCCTTCGGTGAGTCTGGTGCATAAGGGCAATATCATGAAGTTCACCGAGGGCGGCTTCCGCGACTGGGGCTATGCCCTGGCCGAGCGGGAGTTCGCCGGACGGGTCTTCAGCTGGCGGCAGAAAGCGGCTATCGCCAAAACCGCAGGCAAAGCAGCCGCGCAGCAGGCAGAGCAACAGGCTGTTGCCGATGGCAAGCTGATCATCAAGGATGTCATCGCCGATAATTTCCTCCAGCAGATTCTGCTGCGTCCGGAGGATTATGCGGTGGTGGCAACTCTCAATCTCAACGGCGACTATATTTCCGATGCCCTGGCGGCAGAGGTAGGGGGGATTGGTATGGCACCCGGCGCGAACCTCTCGGATACCCATGCAATTTTTGAGGCCACCCACGGCACGGCACCGGACATCGCCGGGCAGGGCAAAGCCAATCCCAGCTCGCTGATTTTATCGGCGGTGATGATGCTGGACCATCTGGGCTGGGGTGAGGCGGCGACGCGCATCGTGGCGGCCATGAATGCGGCAATCGCCAGCGGCGAGGTGACCGGTGACCTGGCGGCCTTGCGCGGTGATGTGCCCGCCCTGAGTACAGCGGAGTTTAGTGCAGCGCTGGTGCGTCGTTTGTGAGGAAACTTCATGAATTTGCATGAGTATCAGGCCAAGCGCCTGCTCGCCGAAGAAGGGGTGCCGGTGCCCCGAGCCATTCCCGCCTTCTCGGTGCGGGAGGCAGTGAATCAGGCCCGTGAACTGGGTGGTCCGGCCTGGGTCGTCAAAGCCCAGGTCCATGCTGGTGGGCGTGGCAAAGCCGGCGGGGTGCGGGTGGTGAATAGTATTGCCCAGGTGGAAAAGGCGGCGCAGGAGTTGCTGGGCAAGCCACTGGTCACGGCGCAGACCGGTCCGCAGGGGCAGCACGTAGCGGCTTTGCTCATTGAGGAACCCAGCCAGGTTGCCCGCGAGCTTTATCTGGCCCTGATGGTGGATCGGGGGCAGGCGCGGATCACCTTTCTGGCGACTCAGGAAGGCGGTATGGACATTGAGGAGCTGGCGGCCTCCCGGCCAGAGGCCCTGCATCGGGTCGTGGTCGAGCCCAGCACCGGCTTTCTGCCTTTTCAAGCGCGCCAGCTCGGTTTCCAGTTCGGACTGGACGCCAGCCAGGTGCAGCAACTCACACGCATCATGCAGGGCATGTATCGCCTGGCGCAACGGCTCGATGCCCTGATGGTGGAGATCAACCCCCTCGCCATCACGGCCGAAGGCAGGCTGCTGGCCCTGGATGCCAAAGTGGTGATGGACGACAACGCCCTGTACCGCCACCCTGAGTCTGATGAACTCTTTGACTCTACCCAGCAGGACGGGCGGGAGATTACGGCACGGCAGTTCGGACTGAATTACATCTCCCTGGAAGGTAACATCGGCTGCATGGTCAACGGTGCCGGTCTGGCCATGGCGACCATGGACCTGATCAAGCTGCACGGCGGCGAGCCCGCCAATTTTCTGGATGTGGGCGGTGGCGCGGCCGCGGACAAGGTCACCCAGGCCTTCAAGCTTATTCTTTCGGACACCC
>JAKACQ010000132.1:0-2928 GCA_021821285.1 Pseudomonadota bacterium | reverse complement strand
CAACCGATTTGCCTATGGACAATGTAGGATTCGGTGGCGCCCCTGCCCAAGGCCAGTACACGTCGCCCACTGATATCGCGATGTATCTCTGGAGCATTACCGCAGCCGCCCAGATGCATATTATTTCGCCGCACGCGGGATACGTGCTGGCAAGCCGGGAGCTCGGGGCGATCCAGAATCTCGAAAAATGGCACGGGTTTCTCTTAAGCTGGTATAGCACAACAAGCGGCCAGGCAATAAATGGCCCGGGTGAGGGACCCATCTCATCGAAAAAAGGGCAGTTCATCTCGACGGTGGACAACGGCTGGTATGCATCATCGCTGGCTGTCGTCCGCAACGCCTTTCCCGGTCTCGGGCCGCAGGCCACCGCGCTGCTGAATGCCATGAACTTCGGGAAATTCTATGATAGCGGCAACCAGGCCACGAACATCACTGCGGGCCAAATGTACGGCGGGTACTATGCGGGCGTGGGACCGGCGTCGTTTGAATACGGCAATCTCAATACGGACCCGCGCATCGCGGCGTACATGGGAATGGGGACCGGCACCCTGCCCGGAGATGTCTGGTGGCGCACGTGGCGGACTCTCCCGGCGGACTTTACCTGGCAAACCCAGCCTCCTGCCGGGCCTACGGTCACCTATACCGATCCCTATTCAGGTAAGAGCTTCCCCGTTGTTGAAGGACACTACACCTATGATGGCATTACCTATGTGCCCAGTTGGGGCGGCAGTGAGTTTGAGGCATTGATGGCCCCCCTGGTCGTGCCGGAATCGAGCTGGGGCCGAACCAGTTTCGGTCTCAATGACATCAACTATGCGCAAGCGTCCATCGACTACGCAACCCAGGCGCTGAAGTATCCGGTGTGGGGGCTGTCGCCCGCCAGTGTGCCGGGAACATCTGGAGCCTACATGGCGTATGGCGCCTATCCGATGGGGTCGGGCGGTTCGGGCAACGCCTATGCCGACAGTGCTGTGACTCCCTATGCCTCTTTCCTGGCGCTGCCGTTTTTGCCCCAGCAGTCCTATCAAAACATTGAGAACTTGCGCAATTCGTACAAAGTCTACGGTCCTTACGGGTTTTATGACGCGGTGGATCCCTCAACGGGTC
Source organism: Pseudomonadota bacterium (assembly GCA_021821285.1). Lineage (GTDB taxonomy): Bacteria > Pseudomonadota > Gammaproteobacteria > Acidithiobacillales > Acidithiobacillaceae > Acidithiobacillus. The sequence goes on along the minus strand of JAKACQ010000132.1, from coordinate 1,821 downwards.
TGGTAGCGACGCGGTATTTGGTTCTCGACCAGGGAATGATTATGGCGGGAATTGACGATGCGCTGATGAGCGGGGGCCTGCAGCGATATTTTGCGGAAGATCCGGTTGGCCAGCATGTTAAGCCCTATCTCGAAATGGAGAAATTTTCCATTAGCCCAGCGCCCGGTCTGCACTTGCATTATGGCTACGAGCGGTAAGATGAAGGCGCATGCGGCGGAGGACATTGGGGTCTGGAGGTGGCGATAAGGTGCCGAACGGGACAGCGTGGGGAAAAACGCGGACGCTGAACCGGATCGTACCGATACGAGCCGCCGTCTGCCCTCACCCCGCCGGTGTTGCGGCTTTAGCTGGACGACCTTCATTCTTCACCAATGCGCAGTGTAACGGAACGGCTCGCGGTTCCGTTACACTGCGCGCGGATATTTCGGCAACTTTCTTGTATGGAGGGCGGGTACCATTACCTTCTCCACTTCGATTTGTGCAGGCTCGCTGGCCGCCGACAGTTCTGTCTTAGCATGAGCGTTCAAGCCGCATCCTGACAGGGCAGGGTGCGGCTTGAAGCGCAATACCTTTGATGCGGAAACGGTTCTTGGCCACGCCAAGATGAGTTTCAGTGTCACCCGCGGCGGGGTGAGGCGGCAGCCGGCGCGGGTGCGGGCGGGGAGACGGCCGTGCGGAGGCGGGCACCCGGCCGCTGCAGGGGCTGACTGGCTGTCGCCGAGTACGCGGCGGTGGGCTGGCGGGGATTCACGGCCGCAGCTGGTGGGAGGATTTCCGGTGCCGGTGGGCGTTCAGGCACATACAGCTGCTCAAGGGCAGGATGCGCGGCATGACGCTGCGCGGTCCAGACAAAGAGCCCCCAGGCGATTCGGGCTGCTGACTCGGCGGACAGTGATCCCGGCGCCACGTACAATTCTAGCGTGTTAGGCTCCTGTCCAGCCAGTACCCGCTTGCAGGGCCACGCCGTCACCGTGCTCAAAAGACGGCATGCCTGGTGCACAGCCTGACCGCTGCCCAGACCAGAAACGAGCGCGGGATGTCCCGGGACGAGGACGACCGAGAGCTCCGCACGGCCATCCGGCGGCAGCACATGCCAAGGCTTCAAGGCTTCTTGCAGCGTTCTCGCCTCTTGGTTCAGTTCTGGTGTGGACGACTGAATATCGACTCCAAATGGTTTCACATTTCTCACCCGAAATTACAGTATGCCGCAGTATCGCAGCGGTTACCAAAATCGGGGGTGCTGCCCAATTTTTTCCTAAATTTGGGGGCAGTGCCCGGAATACTCCTCCCGGCTACAGGTTGGGCCCCATAAATAGTTCGGAAATTGCTACCCCTGATCCCCATGGCACGACGCCGACGCCTATCTGCGTCTCGTCCGGATTCAAAATATTGGAGCGGTGGGGGGGCGAGGCCATTAGCAACGCAAATGCCTGACTCACGGAGCCTGCTTCCGCAATGTTTTCGGCGCCCATCCCCTGGGCGTCGAGACCGGCTGCCTGCTCCATCTGTACGGGCCAGCCGTAAGGAGCCATATCGCTGGTAAACGGACCGTTGGCCAGAGCCTGTGCGCGCTCTTGGGCCAGATTCATGAGCTGCGCATTCACCGAATAGGGAGCCAGGCCAGCTTGTCCACGTGCCTGATTAATAAGAGCGATCATTTGCGTGCCCTGCCCTGAGTTGCTGGCGGTGACGACCGGTGCAGAGGCAGACTGGCTGAAAGCCTGGCTGGCGCCGGTGGACAGTGCGGACTGGCTCTGCGCGGCCATTGTCTGGTAGGCTGATGACACTGTGGCAATGGAGGCCATACTGCTGGATGCCGGC
>JAKACQ010000054.1:0-14850 GCA_021821285.1 Pseudomonadota bacterium | reverse complement strand
GCCGGGCGTTGGCCATTGTATGATCTCCGCTCTGTCAATGGTGGCTGTAGCTCAGTCGGTAGAGTCCCGGATTGTGATTCCGGTTGTCGCGGGTTCGAGCCCCGTCAGCCACCCCATATTTTCAATATGTTAGCGTACGCCATGGAGATTCTTCCTAACTTGGAAGAGTCTCTTCCTAAGATGGAGCACTAACGTAGTGTTCGTAAGTCACCAGCCTCTTCCACATCCCCAATGCTTGACTGATACAACTTCTCGGTCAGGGTAACGCCCTTGCAAATCCTAGCCATGTTCTTTGCCAGGTAACGAACGCCCTCACAGGCTTTTTGAATGTCCCTACCCAGCCCATTATATTCGGGTTTTCTTGTGTCCATTCCGTTTTCAATATACGGTCTATAGTACAATAAAAGGTACGCCGCCATAGCGAGGCAGGTGGCCTTTGCCGTGTTGAGCAGATAGGAGGTCAAGGCAGTTTCCATTGCGGCAAGGATATAATCGTCCTCACGCGAAACGACAGTTATGGAATCATCCGACTGCTTATGCTCGGCGAGGACGTCGCGATGGATGCGATTCAGAAAGCGCCTGTTATCTTTGCACCAACGCCGTAAATTATCGCTCTCAGCACGCTTGACGGGAGTACCGATTTCATCAAAGACATGAATAAGCACTTCGGCGACTGTTACAAGGTCCTCCATGCCGTACATGATGATTTCCAAAATTTCTATGGGAACTTGGCTGTCCTCATCGGCCATAAAGCCATCCAGAGCCGTTTTTATCGACACCAAGACGTCTGCCGGGTGCCCATGGCTGTCACTGAGGTAAAAAGGCATGCCAAATACTGTTGGATCCGTATTCTTTCGAGAGCACTTTGCTTGGCTTCTCTTCGGGAAAGGATGGATGTTGGTCATGTTGGGTACCCCCGAATAGCTTTCAGATTTATCTGACGCCGGACGCTGGAAGACGATCGATCTCGACTGAAACTCGCGAAATAATGTAGGTTGTAACAACTGTACCTTTAACCATCGCGGGATTGAACAAAGCGAGGTTCATGCCCGTACTGACTGAACTACGATAAACAACCCCATCATATCCCCTCTTCTTGATGAACTCGCACAGATACTGGCTCGGGATATAGTCGATTCCGGCACTTCTCGGCAACACTGGGCGTGTAAGCTCATTACCAAGCCGCTCAAGGAAAGAAATATCAGCACGCATCTGTCCTATCGCACTAGCATCTGCAAGGACGAACGGAGAAATCAGTTTGCGTGGATCACGCAAATCGACCACGGTCAAAGGCCGCAAGACCGAAAATTCCGCCACGGATGCTGTCTCGCCAGTATGTGGTCGCACCTCCGCTATCGCCGTCTCAGGGAAGGAAGCAAGATAAAGATAAGGAATGCCAATAGGATTGGCGCGACCATGAGTCGCCAGATGTTTTGGTGGCGCACCCATCTCATCTATTCGATACGGCTCCCCCCCAGTGAGGACGCGAGCTCGATACCAACGTTCCGGAACATTGTCTGCGATCAGATGGCCCAGTAGCTCATGCAGGCGGTCAACATCAAGTTCCTCATCGAGGAAATAACGATTCTTATACATGAGCTCATCCCGTAACGTCTCCCAGCGGGCAAGCCCCTCGCTCTTATATGTCGCCGAAGGCGAGAAAGTTTTTCGGACTACTTCTCCGTCATCAAGGATTTCACCAAGCAATTCCTTCGCATGGGCCGCATCCATGTGCGGGAAGATATGCCAGTCATCCTTCATCCACTCAACGAGAGGCTTGCCAGTCAAATCAGGCTCATAAACGCTGACAAGCATTTCAAATATATCGGAAAGCTGGCCTGGCTTAACCAAGTCTACGCCCGCTGATCCGCAGAAATCACACACCCCCTGAGTGGTACTCAACGAGGGAATAATGTCCTTACGCAGGCCACGATCATCGAAACACTCCGGGCAGCACCACACTGACATGGGTACGCCTCAGCTGCTGCTGAGGAAGTTGGCAAGTGTCTCAATGTGATGTTTCATCGAAAGCTTCTTGACTTGCCCTAGCCCCGGGAAATGACCTTTGGCGTGAAGGTCGCGAAATTCCTTAATAGCGCTGCTCTCATAGAGCATGGATTTACCCGAGTCAAGTTTTTTGATCAGCTTGTTGAGCGCTTGGCCGAACTTTCCGGCGGGGTCAGTAGGCGTGTCATTGGTGGTAGAAACGAAATGATAAATATACATGACATCGTCCTTATGCGGATCGATAAAAGTGAGATGGATTGCGACAGCGTAAGCTGGCCCGCCGCCCTCACTATAGTCGTCTCCCACAATCAGGAAATCGCCGAACCCGTCCATACCTTCTTCTTGGTAGGTGATATGGAGGTCAGAAAACTCTTCAACCGTCGGATAATCAGCATTGCGGACCCGCTGAAAACCGTCCCCTAAGAGAATGCGTCTGCTACTGTCCACGAAATGTCTGCGGTACAGTTTTCCGCAATGTTTTTCAAAGAAAACATGCTGTGTCTTGTTAAGGTTGTCACCCAACTTCTCTGCCAGGGTCTTCCCTTCAGTGAAACCCGCATGCACGAAAGTGGGATTGCGATTCTTGTGCTTTTTGTAACAATCCAGAGCATCATCAATGGTCATACGATCTTTGAGCAGGATACCGACCGTGACGTTCTCTTTTTCGTGGAAACCGTTTTTAAGTAGATCGGATATGCCAGACCCGCCCCCGGCATGGTCACCATGCAATGGATTTACAATAACGATCGCTTGGCCACCGGCTTCGCAGATCGCGCTCAGAGCGCGCGCAAGCCCGTTCAACGACTCCTTCACCGGCTCGATAATTGGTACGAAGCCTGACCTTGCCAGTAATCCCGCGCTCTCGCGAATCGTGATCAACTCAAACTGTTTGCCTCGAAAATATGGGCGGTACATGTTATGTCCAAGCCATTGCCTGGTCCAGCGGAGTATGTACCGCATCGACCAAGCGTTCATGATCTGTACGCCGCACCTGGATCGAGAGCGCAGCTGGTTGCAGTGACTTCGGCAGCAGGTCGATCAAAGTGCTAAGCGATGCAAGACTACGTGTTTGCTTCAATGTTAGAACCATTTGACGGTGCACTTCTGCTGGATCCAGCTGCGCGAAACATTCACGCAGAACGCCACGCAGAATTGTGTTCGGCACCTCTGGGATTGGTACTTTGAGGTTCTGCAAGATAGTACGCGCTTCGGCTACCCTTAATGATTCAAATATCGTAACCGGGCATACCAATTCAGGCATTTCAGCCGCTTCGCGCACTGTATGGATTCGACACCTATGATTAAGGCTCATTACTCCTATATCGCTAGACATGCTGTCGATAACTTCTTGAATGTGAGCATCACCGACGATTACATAAACCTTCGCAAACACTTTGCGGTAATTCGCGATTTGGTTGGTTAAGCGTGCTAAAGAATCCCGGTCAGACTTGATCTCGTAGACAGTGGCCGTGCCATTCAATATAGCGAGATCCGCTTTACACAAGCCCGCCCGGAACTCAGTTAACATGCTCGCAGTATTCAGGGAATGGCGCCCTAACAAAACATTATGAGTTAGCGCCGCACGATATACATATTCGTCGCGAATTCCGGATCTCCGCAAAACGGCGTAAGCATCTTCAAACGCAGAACTAACAGTTCCCTTCACCGCTATGCGCTTGTTCAAGAGACCAGTTTCGGCAATCAAACGCGCAAACAACGATGATCGACCTTTCTTCGCCAACTCACGGAAAACGCCCGACGAAAACAGACGAGACAACGCTGAGAGCTGAGTTGCGTTTAGTGCCATACCCCTCCCGGATCTCTGCGCTATTTTAGCCGAACCTCTCATATACTGGACCGATTGTCAATCAATGTGCTCATTTACTTCTCACTTGTCGATTCAAAATGACCGGCGCAGGATCGGTTTGCGTCGTCTTGTGACTCCGTATATAAGCCTCGGTCATGGATCTGCTCTTGTGACCCGCCAGGCCCTGGGCGTCCATATGCGCCTCATCAGCCGCAGTAATCGCTGCAGCCCTGATGTCGTGAAAGTGGAAACGTTCCTGAATCAGCCCTTCCTTGAGGGCCTTATCCATCGCCTTTCCCCACATAGCCTTGAATCCACTGTCGGTATAAGGCTGACCTCGCCGATTGCAGATCAGGAACAACCCCCTTACCGGGCGTTCCATCGCCTTTATGGCGTTGACACAATCCCTCAACCCCTGCGACCAACGAATCAGCAACTTTGCCCCTGTCTTGCCTTGGGTAATCTGTATACCGGCCTCCGTTAGATCCGACAGGCGCAACTTCAGCAGATCCGCGCGCCGCTGCCCCGTGTAGTACGCCAGCTCGACGGTTAAAGCGACCGCCAGCGGGGCCACACTGTTGACCGCCTCGATCTCCTCTTGAGAAGGACAGCGCGTACGGGCCTTCTCCACGTTCCTGCGCACCCCGTAGCAGGGGTTTACCTCGGCGAGGCCTCGGCGCATGGCCCAAGAATAAACGCTGGAAAGCAGTGCCGCCTCTCGGTTGGCACGTACCGGCGCAGGCTTACCGTCTTTGCTGCATCGGGTGTCCAGATAGCGGGCCACATGCGACGGTTTCACACCGTCAGCCGGCATATGGCCAAAGACCTTTTTCAACCAAACCGCTTGATCAACATGATCCAGGTAAGTACGCGGCGCCTTGGTAGGCGAGACCAGCCGCAGATATTCATCGATCAAATCCCCAACGCTGCCCTTGATGGTCGCTCCGCTGGAGAGCTCGTTCCACTTGGCCTTGGCTTCAAAGTTCCACGTTTTGCCGAGCTTGTGCCATTTCCCGTTCAGATCCACATAGAAGTACCAGCCCCGCGAGAGATACACTCGCTTAGGCAATCCTTGTGGATTATTCTTCCTGGTTCCTGTCATGGCTGGCATGTTACGACACCCTCTCAAAAATGTCCCATCGCGGCTCGGGGACTGGCGCGCCAGCAGACTTGATGCCAAGCCTTTGTTCCACAACAGCACGAAGCACCTGGACACGGCCCGTGGCTGCAACCATGTAGGGTATACCTTCATGGTCAAGCCACCGACATTGTGAGGGTCTGGTTTTGCGCCCTGTCAGGGTCACCAGGTCTTCATGCGCGAGAAACATGCCTTAGGCTCCGAGCCTCCGGGTATTTGTCCGCATCATTACTGTGTGGCCATTTCTTCGGCCGCATCAATGATGTCGCGCTCACCAGAAATTACATCTCCCTTCTCGCGCTCCTTCTCAACCAGGGCGATGATCTTGCTCAACTGCGCTGGCTTGCCACCCAAGTATTCAGCCACGGCTTTGACATCCTCCTTGATCTGGGTCTGCATGGAAGCGATGCCTTCACGGCGATTGATGATGTCCTCAATAGCGTCTCTGGCCTTCTGATCCAGTTGCATGAAATACTCCTTTTTGATGTGCTTAATATGCCGCCCTGCTGACAAAGGCGGGCGGCAAGCCCCTGTAGGGCGAACCCTCGCCTACAAATCATCCAAACCGATACATCAGTCCCACACCCATGACCGGCCACCACTGATAGCCGCTCAGCTTGCTGTTCACATTGTTCTGCTCGGCCTGCACATCGCTGGCCAGTTGCGGATTAGCGGCGGCGCCGGTCGCCATGAGGCTCACGTTGGGCGCCCCTTCGTAAATCGCGCCGACATTGGCGGTGAAGGTCAGGCGGCCACCGTCCATGGGGTCACCCCAGCCGATACCGACATAGGGCGCGGCCCCATTGAAGTGCGTCTTACCGGTCAGGCTGCCCACCTGGCTCGCCGTGTAGGTGTGACCATTGAACGTATAGGTGCCACCGGTTGGGGTGCCCGTCACGTTGAAACCGTTCTGGTTGATGAACACGCCCGCCGTAAGGTTGAGGTTCCCCTGGAAGGGGAACCAACTCACCGTGACCGGCTCGCCCTGCAGGTTGACCCCGGCGTTATAGTTGACGTTGCTGGTATGAAAACTGTGGGACAAGTGCAGATAATCGAAACCCACATTCAGGTTTAACGTCTTGGGGATGATGGCCGTGGTGCCCTGAATGCCGACGCCTTCGGTGCCGACGCCAAGGCCAGCGGAAAAGCCGTGGAAGGGCAGCCATGCTGGCGGCACACCCATGGCGAAAGCGTTTCCGGACAACAGCAGAGCGGCAACAGGGGCGACCATCAACATGGATTTACGCAGTTTGTTACGGTTCTTCTTCACAATTCACTTCTCCTTTTCAAGTACAACATCAAAAACCTTACCGGCTGAACGCTCGGACCATCCGGGCAATCCTTTTCTTTTGCATTACGATACTGAAACCACGAACACCGCCATGGGACTTGGCTTATCGTGTTCTTCACGCCTGCTGCCGCCCGTCAACAGCCAGCGCAATAGCCACCGGCTGCACCCAGATGGGCATGGCATTGAGCATGAAAGTCTCTCCGGACCACGCCAGCAGGAGCGTTTGCCCCATCACACCGGCGATGGCCTGTGCCGCCGGCGGGGGAACTGCGTTTCCAATGCGTTCCCTCCAGGCCGAATCGCTGAGGCCTTCCAGCTCCAGATGTTCTTCGGGGTCCACCAGCCCTTGCAGGGCCGCCAGCTCCAGAGTGGTGAATGGCCGATGCCAGGTGTTGTCCAGAGCGCGGATGATGGCCACCAGCTTGGTGTTCTGAGCGGGCATTTCGTCCGCCTCATTCCCGGTCAAAAAACAGGAAGCGCGCGGGTCCGCCACGCTCCACTTGCCGTTATCATGCCCGGCTGCTGCCGATACTGCCCCACAGGATTCTGCCCAGGGCACAACGCCGTAATGGGCCGCCGTGAGGTAGTGATCCCCTTTGGCGCGAGCAAGGCCCGTGCGGGGATCGGCCACGGCGAGGGCACCGCCAGCCACATGAGATGCACCTACGACGGTCTTACTCGCGCTGTCCCATGGGACGATGCGATAGATGTTCTGATGCGTAGTGCTCTTGTAGCCTGGTCGCGGGTCTGCCACGGAGAATCGTCCCGTCATGGGGCGTCCGCTGGCTGTTACAGCGCCACTTGCCTGCTCCCACGGCAACACACCCAAAGTACCATCGTGAATTTCCTCAAGGCGCGGGTCGGCCACAGCGTAGCGCCCATTGGTGACAGTACCGCGTCCCGAAATGGTCCCGGTCGGCGCATTCCAGGCATTGACGCCCAGGTAGTGGGCGCGGCGCTCCGGCAGAATCAAATAATCCTTGAGGGTTCCATCCTGGACCGCCAGCTTGTTGAGTGATCGCCAGTCACCTCCAGCCTCGACGAAGGCCAGACGCACCCAGGTCTTCCATTGCAGAGAAGGGACTCGGTGCATGGCGCCGCCAGAGGGATCTCCAGGCATGGGCATCCGGCCCAGGATGTCTCCCACGGCCAGCAAGGGGCGTTTTTCCGGCTCATAGAGGAAGGGTGGCACCTTTTCCATGTGTCGGGCTACCATCAGGAACCGCTTGCGCGATTCGGCGAGGCCGCCCAGCTCGCCGCAATCGTGGGTGGTCTCGGCGACCGCGTAGCCGTAGCGACGCAGCAGCCCGCCGATCTGATCCAGCAGGTGCCGTCCCCGGTTCTGGATCCGGGGGACGTTCTCCAGTATCACGAACTCCGGCAGGTCATCTTTCCAGGCTTCCAGGGTCAGCCAGATACCGCGCACGGTCAGCCGGTTAAGCGCCTGGTATTTTTCGGTTTTGCTCTTGCCCTCGGAAAGCAGTCCGGAAAATGCTTTGCATGGCGGGCTGGTGAAAACGATATGGGGCCGTTCATTGCCCGCGGCCTTGCGGATGTCCGCTGGCGTCGCCTCTCGCCAATCCGCAGGTGGCTCCTCGCCGTGGAAGGCACGGTACTGATCCCTGTCGAAGAGATCTAAAAGTGTACCCGGTACGCCAGCGAGGCGCGAAAAATCGACGATGGCCCGCTTGTCGGAATCAATCCCGCCCAGGCAGCGGAAACGGGCCTGCATGGAGCCAACGCGAGCCTGCCCACGGTTGAAGCCGGCAGCACCGCCACCTAAGCCGCAGAACAGGTGGAAATGGCGGATTTCGCGGTAGTCATTCGACATTCATCACCTCCATCGGCAGCGGGCCGATGAATTGACCGAAAGGTGGGCAAGGCTCGAACCTCAAACCGTTCTCAAACGTAAATAAGCCGTGTTTGAATTCGATGAAAACCCACTTTTTTTCGCCTTCTCGACCTCGCCAACAATACCAGCCAGGCTCCGTCACCTCTTCCGCGCTCAACAACTTGAGAGGGGATTTCAGCCGATTTATCGCGGCGCACAGCGATTCGTTTTCAGATTCCAGCTTGACTATGTCCTCCGATTTGCACCAGTTGTTCGCTAGCGCCGCTCTGGTGGCCACAGCTCCACCGTGTGCGGATCGCCCGCTTAATCCGGCCGTCGCGGGTAGGCCCGTGGCCATATGTTCCAGCATGATGATCATGGATGGCGTAATACGTGTGAGGGCGGGTTTCTTCATGGTTCCATCGCTTTTCGTATCTGGTATGGCTTCAATCCCGCTGCTCTGCAGCCCGCTTCCGTGGCATGGTAATAATGAGTCTCTTCATATGCCCGGCCCCTACGTACCAAGCCCGCAGACTCCAGCCGTTCCATGCTCTGCAGATCTACTCCAGCCGGAGCAAAATGATTGCGGTAGCCCCACTGCCGCTTTTTAATGTGCGAACCGATGCCGAGCATGTGGCGGAGGTTGTCCATATCTGTATCGTTTATCATTATCTTTCCTTGAATAATAACCGGCATAACGAACAAAATGTGTCACAGAACTTACGGTATGGTATTCTGGTCAGATTCAGACCAGTTGCTACCAGATGATTGGCTTTTTATGTTGGTGCCCAGGTAATGACCGTGACTGCTAGGCCATTGCGTAGTTTCGACAATCGCGTAGTAACCCCCAAACGCAAGCAGGAGCCAGCACACCGATATCGTGATTGGCCATTTTGATAGTTGGAGAAACTTGTCTTCTGTCATTTCTGGATTTTCCGACTCCACCAGTGCTTTGTACGCTCTTGTGTAAAAGCAGATCACAAAAAACAAACAAGCATAAAAGAGAACAGTAATATCAATATTATTCTAAAGTCTTTAGGTCCCATACCGACTACGCTATAAAACCTGAATGCAATGTCATCCAGACTCATTTATTTTCTCCCGTTTGCCCCAACTCCTGCCAATCCATGTCCACCGGATCTCCGACACGCCAGCCTTCTGCAACCAGTTTCGGTATTCCGCCAGCGCCATGATTGAGGCTGACACGGTGATGATGCCTGCAAGGCTGTAAAAGCCTGTTTTCAGTAGCACACTACGCATAAAAACCTCAACCTAGACGAAACCCTATAGAAAATGGGTGAACAGCATAATGGGGATGCCGATGACGGCTAATAGCCAGATCATCGCGCAGCGATCCAATCTTTGTTGAACTGCACCTGCAATTCCGCAACATCCTGCCCGCCCAAAAGGAGACCAATTTCGCGGTTAACCTCAAGGCTGGTCTGAGAGAGGTTTTCGCTCCCCAGGAACGCCTCACGCCCCCCTACGCAAATCTTTCCGTGAAATATATGGGCTTCACCGGTAGCAACCGTACCTGTACCCCGTGGGATTCCAGAAAGGCCACATCCCGCTTATCCTCCGCATTGATGCTGGCGGGCAGCAGGACGCGGGCGAGATGACCCTTAGCGGCGATGGCATCCAGCGTCGGGACGTATGGCCCGAGTTCCTCCGATTCAATGCTGACAGGCCCCGGCTGACTAATGACCGCAATCACCCACGCCGCAGAAGTGCCCGGAGACAAGACCAGCACACGATGGGCGTAAGCGGGCGCGCGCTGGTTGTTCCAGTCGGCATTGAAAACAGCGTTGGCCGCCTGCACCACGGAAGGGTTTTGGGTGACATAGAGATATTCCCGGTTTTTGTGCCCCAGGGCGGACCAGTCGAAATTGGCTGTGCCAATCTCGCATTCATGCCCGTTGCAGAGGTACTTACTATGTAAAAATGCGTAGCTGTTTCCATGACTGGTGAAGCGATAGGGTGCAAGATGTAGGGTCGCCCCGGTCGCCTCGATAGCCTTTTCCTCTTTTCGGACCTGCCAGGGTTTAATACCGTAAGGCTTGCCCTCAATAATGACGCGCACATCAACACCCCGCGCATGGGCCGCTCTCAGCGCGTTCAGAATAGGTCGGTCGGTCAGGTAATACACCCCCGCGCTGATCTCGCGGCGGGCGGACTGGATGACCTGGATGATGGGGGTAGGCCCTGCATGGGGTTCGATATAAAGGGACATGACGCGCAATCCTCATTAAAAATATGGTGTTTAGCTACTCAGTCGTTTGGAATGGGAGGCCGCCGCTTGGGTAATGGATTGTCTGGAGATCGGTGTAGTTGGCGCCGAAATCCTTACCTTCGTACTCACACGCCGCGCCGCCTTGCGTTTTGTCACTCATAAACAGATCCTCATCCTTTCACCACTTGATCAGATACCCGCTTACGCTTCGCCCGTGGTTGCCCTGGAACCACTCGAAAAACTCCAGCGACCCGGAGAACCCATCGGCTTTTGCCAATGCTTCCATTTCATCATCGTCAAGCGACTGCCACCTGGCCCAACTGCCCTCTCCAGTGATCATGCTGATCGTTCTGGTCAGGCAACTGAGTCCTATTGGCTCGACGGATACACACACCACTTCTGCCAGCTTCCGGCACTGCACCGTTCGCATCCCCGTGTAGAGCTGCAACGGATCGCCTGGCCGTGGCGGACGACGCTTGCCACGAGCCCGGATCGTCTGGCGCTTCTCCATTCTCGCCACGGCATCGGCAAAGCGGGCTGAAAAATTGAGGGCGGTCATACTTTTTCTCCAGGCCCCAACTCTTGACAATCCATTTCCACTGGATCCCCAACACGCCAACCTTCTGCAAGTAGCCGTTCAAGAGGTTCCAAAACATCTGGTTCTTCGGTGCCTATATCCAGCACATCTGGATCATTGACGCTCCAATGTACGTCGTGGACATAAACGTAATCGCCCTCCGGCGTAACTTGGAGCGCCGTGCCGACTGTCGGCACGAACGGGATATGAATGCAGATATAAATATTCTCAGCTTCATATTCCTGTTCGCCGATAGGTTCGGCGATATGTCTAACAACGGCTTTCATGCTGATAGCCCTCCATGAAAACCCTCCTATCCCTGCGCCAAAACCGATTTACGAAGACGATCCCGTGCGCCTTTATCGCAATCCGAATAGGATGCAGACAATGCCCGCAGCAGCACCACTATGGCCCGATGCCGGGCCTCCGAAAATGTCTCCGCCGGATTCTGGAGAATAAAAACGGGGCCGCTGCGACCGCCGGTGTTGTGCCGGAAACCTGCCGTCCAGTGATAGCCGGCGGCATCGCGGCCTATCCCGATTTCCCACCAGGTATCACCATCGAGATCGTGCCGCTCCCAATGGCAACTGTCTTGCGCGAAGCAGCGCGGATTATTTTCGCTCACCCGCGCCGCCGCCACATCCGGCACATCAAGACCAGCGAACAAATCCGGTGTATAGCCGGGCATAATTCTGCTTCGCGTATCAAGCGATGGCATGATGCGCCTCCACATCCCGAAATAGTGGTTTTCCGGCCATGCCCACCAGGGCAGACCGGAAAACTGTGGTGGCCCAGAGGGACCGCCCCAAAAAAGAACGGGCGGCAACCCCCTTGCTGTGGACGACGCGGCGGACCGCGCCGCCGACAACCCGGACGATGGCCCGAACAACCGAGACGGCGACGGCCTGAGCCATGTCCGCCACGCCGTCAGCAGCTTCCTCGATCTCTTCCCGACGCCGCAGGCCCTCGTCGATCAGACGGGAAACCCGCTTCTCGACAGGCTCCAGAGCCCGATTCTTAAACAGAGAGGCGTCATCAGCTACGAAGATCCCCGCCTTAGCCGCGATCACCACAACCGCGAACAGCGTCGAAACCCGAATGATCATCACCATGACAGCACCCCCTTAACCCTTCCTAATCCAAATCCCTACCCATAATCGTTATTCGTCGAACGTCAGGCCTAGCGATTTTTGCAAGCGCCGCCGTTCGGTCAGGATATGTTCCAATCGTGCGGCGAGCCGTTCGAGTTGAATGGCAGTGGGATGGCACTCCGCCAACCTCCTGGCCTGCGTCCGCGCCCTCACCACCAGTCCAATGGGATTGGGCACCGGGCGATCCGGCTCCTGACTGCCACCTACTGTTGCCTGTAACACGATTTTCTCCTTCACTCGCTCTTGCTGATTCGCCGACAGCCACGATCAACTTGTAAGTTACATTAAATACACTATGATTCACGAAGTCAAGAAAAAATAACAACGTGTTCACATGGTTAGTCCTTATAGAATCCTGACAGGAAAATGAACATGAAGCTTGCCACCGTTATGAAAACCATGCCCCACTTATAAAGCCGTGCCCGCCCCTCCTTGGTCAGATTGACACCGATCAGCGGGAGATAGCTCTCCGCGATTTTCCAGCCATCCAGAGGCGGAATCGGCACCAGATTCATGCCCGCCAAAGCAAAGTTTGCCATTGCCATGATGAAGAACACCTGCCGCCAGTTCTCAGCAAAAGGCAGGTAGTGGAGACCCAAAAAGAAGTAGGCCGTAAGCACCGATGCCGCAGGCCCCGCCGCAAAGATGAGCCGCCAGTCCGTCATCGAGGCCTTATCCTCGTCGAAACGGACATAGCCCCAGATGGGCAGGATGCCCACGGCCATCTTTTTCCAGCGCAGAAACGTGAGGGATCCTGCACGGATTTCAAAAACGGCACGCCGTCCCAGCAACAAAGCTACGACCGCCGCGTGCCCCAACTCGTGCGCCAGAATCGAAAACACGAAGAGCAGCAGCGTCGCCAGTAAAGCGAAGAGAAAGAATAATGGGCTACTGTGCATAAGAATCCCCCTCACTGCATTATGAGCAAGAAAAAACCCTCAAGGCAAAGCCGAGAGGGTGGAGGATTACCAGTTCCAGCTTAAAGAAGCGGGAATTGTCTGGAGCAGCCCACTAAGGACAGCCTTCGAGCGTTCGCGCTGAATGGCGCTCCGGCGCTCACCAAACTCCGCCTTGAGCACACCTATCGTATGCGCAAGAACGATCTCCTCATTTCCGTGAGTCGAATCCGCTTGTAATGCCGCATGGACACGCACGGCTATGTGCTCAGGACTGACAGACATACATAAATGTGCAGAACTCAATATCGAAACGTAACCGCTATTAAGCTTCTGGATACGCCGATCTTCCGTCTTTGTTACGTTCATACTCTGGATTTGGACACCGCCCTTGGCGAGACTGCCCATAAACACAGACACCTGGATAGCTATTGGGACGGGCTGCTTTTCGAGATCCCGTACATAGCCCCATATTTCACGGGTTGATGCCTTATACAAAACAACCAGTTGTTTCAACATTACATCCTCCAAAGAAAAAACCCGGAAGTGGGTTGGTTCATATCCATGAAGGATTACCGGACAATTTCCATGTACCGGCGGCGAGCACCGAACACAAAAAACCCCAAGCCGAAGCATGGGGTGGGGGAGGATCAGGGTTTGCTAAAGGTGCTCATGCTCGCATCCATACGAATACGATCTTGCGGATCCGCAAACACCTTGCTGAGACTATCCACTACGTGCGTCGATGTCTCATGAGGAATCCGACCGCGAACAGCCGCTAACTCTTCTGGTGTGGGCATATCGTGCGCCACGCCCTCCGGAAAAAACTGATCGTAGAGGCGGTTGATGGCAATGTGGACCGCCTTGTTTTGTGAAACACCTAAGTGCTCCGCAATCCGTTTCAATGCGAAGTGCGTTGCCCCCGTAATCGTCTTCTCGTCATCAAAACGGACGGTAATGGCCTGGGCCATATCAATCTCCTGTAACTAAGTTGGTGTGATGGTATCATAACGATACCGTTTTGCAATCATCGGGTGCGGGTCAGAAACCGTGAACAGCGCCCAGTGCCCTTCTCAGTTTGCCCATGGTCACTGGATCATCCAGCCGAAGTCCCCCTATCTGAGCACACTCCTCCGGTCGAAAACGCGCCGTCACCTTGAAGTCGAACCGAGTTGGCTGGCTTAATCCAGCGGCCTCCAGATCTTCCTTCTCCCACAACACCATCTCGTGCGCCAGATGCCCGGAGATGGATACTTTCTTCGATGACCCGTAAGTCACCGTAACCACTTCGCCGCCGAAGGTGCTTTCCACCAACACTACCACTCCGTAATGAGGGAGGGTTCGGCCATCATCCGTCGGAAATGGCACTTTTACGATGTCGCCCGCGCTAATTTGCGTGTCCATACAACCTCCAAGAAAATTGGTTCATACCGGGAGGAGATACCGGACAGTTTCCATGTACCGGCGGGCGCCGAACACAAAAAACCCCAAGCCAAGGGCGAGGGGTAGGAAAATCATCAAGTAGCACCCTTTACGGTGTTCAGCAGCTTGCAGAGCGCGTCGCCCTCGTCTTTTCCAAGGCCATCGGCGAAGCCAAACGACACTGCAGCCCAGATGGGGTCCGGCTGGCTGTCAAAGAGCCGCGACCGCAGAATCTCCCCAATACGCACCAGGCCGCGGGTTGAGAGCGGCGCGGACAACTCACCGGCACGATATGCCGAGCGGGTCTCTGTCCCGAACCGGATCAGGAGATCAAGGATCTCATCCGGGAGATCGGTTCCGAACTTGCCCGCAAGGATCGCTTTCTCTTCCTCATTGGTCGGATAATCCACCTCCGTGAAAAGAAAACGATCCAGAACCGCGGCATCCTGTACCTGCCGCGCACGGAACGATCCCGTCTCATCCCCGCGACCACGGGTGTT
>JAKACQ010000131.1:0-3044 GCA_021821285.1 Pseudomonadota bacterium | reverse complement strand
AACCGCTGGAACCTAAATCCAGTGCGTCTACCAATTCCGCCACTCTCGCATTCGCGCTATCTTATGCGGAATGGCGTTTGCGGACAATGACCGGGGTGCAAAAGATGGCCAAGTCACAGCAACAATCCCGTTTGCGGCGCTTGCTGGTGGTGGAGTCGGCACGAATCATGGCCGATGAGGGCGTGGTGGACTTTCGGGTGGCCAAGGAAAAGGCGGCCCGGCGCTTGGGGGTGGGGGGCGATGCCCAGCAGGGTTGGCCAAGTAATGCGGAGATTGAAGAGGAATTGCATTCGCGTCTGCAACTTTTTCATGGCGAGGCTCATAGTGCGGAGTTACGCCAGCTCCGCGAGCAGGCATTGCAAGCTATGCACTGGCTCACTGAGTTTCAGCCGCGCTTGACCGGGCCGGTCCTGAGCGGGACGGCGACGCGCCATACGGCCATCACGCTCCATCTTTTTGCCGATACGCCGGAGAGTGTGCTCTTTTTTCTGATGGATCAGCAGGTCGCTTATGAAGAAGCCTGGCAGCGACTCCATTATGGGGATGCGCCAGCCCGCGACTATCCTTCCCTAAAATTGAATTATGCCAGCGCGGATTTGCGCCTGGTGCTCTTTGATCTGGATGAGGATCGGCGCAGCCCTGCATCTCCTGTGGATGGCAAGCCTTTGCGACGAGCGACGCTGGGACAGGTGCAAAAATTGTTGGCAGAACCGCTGACGAACCCTGTCTGAGACGTGTTACTCCTGCCCGGTGGGCAGGATAATGTCGTCGCGATTGCGAGGGCGCAGGTGTCGCCAGCCCACCAAAGCCAGGGCGATAAAAATGCCAGCCATGCCGATTCCCTCCCAGTGGCCCGGCCGCTCGCCCAATTGCAGCCAGGCAGCAACCACGCCGATCAGTGGTACTGCCAGGGTGCCCATACCGGCAATGCCCGATGGGAGTTCCTGCAAGGCATAGGCCCAGAGAAAATAGGCGAGAGCGGTTCCGGGGATGGCGTTATAGAGCAGCGCGCCGATAAACAGTGGTGTCCAGTGCACTTGCAGCGGGTCCATCAGTAAGGTGAGGATGATCAGGCCCAATCCGCCAAAAATGCTTTGCCAGAGGGTGCCGTTAAAGAGATCCAGGCCCGGCGGCGCATAACGCTTCTGCCAGAGGGCAGAGGCGGCCCATAAAATTCCTGACAGCAGGGCAAGCAGACTGCCGGTCCAGTCACCGCTAAAGCTCCAGGGCCGGAGGATGGCTACCAGACCGAGCAAGGCCAGAGCCAGAGCAGGCCACTGCAAGCCATGCAGGCGTTCGCCCAGCACGGGCCAGGCAAAAATAATGAGCCAGATAGGCATCATGTAGACGAGGATCGCTGTTTTGCCTGCCCCGTCATATTCCAGTGCCCACAGGGCAAGACCGACGAAGCCGGTGGTCTGCAACAAACCAAAAGGAATGATGTAACGCGCTGCGGGCATGGCCAATGGCCGCTTCATCCACAGCATCAGCGGAATGAGCACCAGTACACTCACCCAGACACGCAAGGTTGCAAAGAGCAGGGGCGGGCAGTCCGCAATGGCGACTTTCATAACCACCCAGTTATAGCCCCAGATCAGGGAGAGCAGGGCAAGGGCAGTAAATGGTAGCAGAGCCATGGGATCTGGCGATTCTCTGGTCATGGATACGGTTCCGTAGTGGCAGCGAATAAGAAAGACGCCTGCATAAAGAAACCGGGACAGGAATGCACCTGCCCCGGTTGGCGTTCAAAGAGGTGGTTACTTTCCTCTACCGGCGGTTATCAGGGGCGCGGTCTGGCGCGGTCATACTGCTCAGGCCAGGCGACATCTACACCGAGTTCCCCGGCAGCGTGGAGGGGCCAGTAGGGATTGCGCAGCAGTTCACGCGCCAGGGCTACGCCATCGGCCTGCTCCGTGACGAGGATATGCTCGGCCTGTATGGCCTCGGTGATCAAGCCGACCGCGACTGTGGGAATGCCCGCCTTCTGGCGGATAATGCTGGCGAAGGGCGTCTGGAAGCCGGGACCGGCGGGGATCACCGCGTCGGGCGTCATGCCGCCGCTGCTGCAATCGATAACATCGACGCCATGTGCTTTGAGTATCTTGGAAAGGGTCACAGATTGCTCCAAATCCCAGCCGCCGCGGACCCAGTCTGTAGCGGAGATGCGCACCCAGAGGGGCAGGTGTTCGGGCCAGGCCGCACGTACGGCATCGGTGATTTCGAGGGGCAGGCGCATACGGTTTTCCAGGCTGCCGCCGTAGGTGTCGGTGCGTTGATTGCTGATCGGAGAGAGAAAATTGTGCAGCAAATAGCCGTGGGCCATGTGCAATTCCAGCACTTGAAAACCCGCCGCGAGAGCTCGTCGGGTTGCGGCCACAAAATCTTTGCGTACCTTTTCCAGGTCTCGTTCGACCATAGCATGTGGTGACGTGTGGCTATGGCTAAAGGGCAGGGCACTGGGTCCTACCGGCTCCCAGCCGTCCTCTGTATTCGCTGCAATAGGATGACCACCGAGGAAGGGCGGCTGTGTGGAGGCCTTCCGTCCGGCATGCGCGATCTGGATGGCGGTAACCGCCCCCTGTTCCTTCATGAAGGCGACGATGGGTGCCAGGGCCCGTGCCTGGGCATCAGTCCAGATGCCCAGGTCGCGGGGAGAAATACGACCCTCCGGACTTACTGCGCTGGCCTCGACCATGACCAAGCCCGCACCACCCACAGCGCGGCTGCCGAGGTGCACCATGTGCCAGTCACTCGCCACTCCATCCGGGGTGGCGTACTGGCACATGGGTGCCACACAGATGCGGTTACGCAACTCGACACTGCGCAAGGTCCAGGATGAAAAAAGCTTCAGACTCATGCCGTGGTTCCGAGATGACGGGCGAAGTGGTCGAGCGCCAGACGCCAGCCTTCTTTAGCCGCCTCCGGACGGAAACTGTCCCGTGGATCAGCAAAAAAGCCGTGTGGTGCGCCTGGGAAGAGGGTCAGGGTATAGCGCTTTTGCGCGGTGCTCAGCGCGGTAGCAATGCGGCCATGCTCTTCGGGGG
>JAKACQ010000130.1:0-3107 GCA_021821285.1 Pseudomonadota bacterium | reverse complement strand
GGGGTTCCGTTATGTGGCCTCGCCCAATGCGCTGCCTGAGATACCGGTCTATGAGAGTGACGCCCTGGTCTCCCAGTATGCGGAATTTCACTATGGACGCGACTACTATGGGGTGGCCAATTTTGCGGTGGAAGTCGCGCGCATCGCTGTGGAGGCTATGGCGGGCAAGCCTTTACGTCGCGCTCTGGACATTGGTTGTGCCGTAGGCCGCGGCAGTTTTGAACTGGCAAAGCACTGCCCTGAGGTCACCGGCCTCGACTTCTCGGCACGCTTCATCAGCGTCGGCGTGCAACTGCGCGAGCGCGGGCACTTCTCCTACACGCTGACCGAAGAAGGTGAACTGCAAAGTTATCAAACGGCCGATCTCGGCGCCCTGGGTCTGGCCGGGACGGCGCACCGGGTTCGCTTCTTCCAGGCGGACGCCTGCAATCTGAAGCCTTTGTATCGGGATTATGATCTGGTCGTGGCGGCCAACCTCATCGACCGCCTGCACCATCCCCGCAAATTTCTGGAGGACATTGCCGACCGCATCCTTCCCGGCGGTTTGCTGGTCATCACTTCGCCCTATACCTGGCTGGAAGAATACACCGCGCGGACGGAATGGCTCGGCGGTTTCAAACGGGATGGGGAGAGTCTGAGCACCTTTGACGCCCTGCGGGAAATTTTGTCTGGTCCATTCCGTCTGCGCGATGACAGCCCGCAGGATTTGTCCTTTGTCATCCGCGAAACGGCGCGCAAATATCAGCACAGTATCGCGCAGGTGACCATCTGGGAGCGCTTATGAGCGCGGAGCAGGACGACGTCGACTTCGACCGGGTCATTCCACGACGCGGAACCGGATCCCTTAAATGGGACGGTGCGGCAGAACGTTTTGGTGCTGAAGTGCTGCCCATGTGGGTGGCAGATATGGATTTCGCCGTACCCGACGCGGTCATCGCCGATTTGCAGGAACGTCTGCGGCATCCCGTTTTCGGTTATCCGGGCAATGAAGGGACCATGTTGCAGGCCGCCGCCGACTGGCTGGCCAAGCGCCATAGCTGGCGGCCGGAAAGCGATGCGGTCGCCTGCATCAGCGGTGTCGTTCCTGCCCTTTACGCAGCCGTGCGCGCCTTCACCCGGCCGGGCGAAGCGATCATCGTCATGCCTCCCATTTATCCGCCGTTCATGACTGCAGTGGAGGACAACGGGCGGGAATTGCTGCTGGCTCCGCTGATCACGGATGACACCGGCCATTACCGCATGAACTGGGATGCCCTGGAAATCGCCGTCCAGCGGGCGAAACTGCTGCTCCTCTGCTCGCCCCACAACCCGGTGGGGCGAGTCTGGACACCGGAAGAGCTGCAACGACTGGGCACACTCTGCGCCGATGCCGGCTGCGTGGTGGTCAGCGATGAAATCCATGCCGATCTCAGCCAGCATCCGCACTACCCTTTCCCCAGCCGCTTTCCGCGGTCGATACTCCTGACCTCTGCCGGCAAAAGTTTCAATCTGGCGGGACTGGGTGGCGGGATCAGCGTCATCCCCGATGCTGAGCTGCGTCGTACCTTTCTGAATGAAGTCCACCGCAGCCAGATTCAGCACACCAATCTCTTCGCCCTGACCGCCATGACCAGCGTCTGGCGACACGGTGCGGAGTGGCAGGCCGCATTGCGCCGGTATCTGAGCAATAACGCCCGCCTCATCAGCGAGTATTTGATGCGGGAGCTACCCGAAGTCGGCTACCGGCAACCGGAGTTCGGCTATCTGGCCTGGCTGGATATGCACCATTACGGCGACGACGAGACGCTCGCTCGGCGACTGCTGCAAGCTGGTCTCGGCCTCAATCCCGGCCCCAGTTTCGGGCCGGGCGGCGCGGGTTTTGTGCGCCTGAATTTCGCCGCACCGCGAAGCGTGTTGGAGGAAGGCCTGGATCGCCTGCGGCGGGCGCTGCACCGGTAGTCCGGGAGCCTCTTCGCGGGCAACACCATGCGAACAATGGGTATCCGAACGCTCCGCCCTGTCCTACAATACCTGCCACAGAATGGAGGAGGCCAAGGGAAAGTGGCTGAGGTACAGGGAAATCTGCGGCAAAAGGCGGTAGCCTCACTGGCAGCGGGCATTCTGCGCGGGGCGGGTTTCCTGCCGCGGCGTTGGCGTACGGCCCTCGGTGCAATGCTCGGTGATTTGGTGCGGCTCAGTATGACACGGGCGCGCAAGGTGGTGGACGCCAACCTCGCCATTGCTTTCCCCATAATGAACCTGGCCCAGCGGCATACCTTGCGGCGCGCACATTTCCGGGCACTGGGCCAGGCGGCCCTGGAGTTGGGACCACTGTGGTACTGGCCCTTGCCCCGCGCCCTCGGCCTGATCCGCGAAGTGCGTGGGGACGATCTGCTGGACGCCGCTTTAGCCAAGGGACATGGGGTTATTCTCTTCACCGCGCACCTGGGAGCCTGGGAAGCCGCGGTACTCTACATCGGGCAACGCTGGCCGGTAACCGTGCTCTACATGGAAACCGGCAATCCGGCCGTCAACGCACGCATGGTGGCCGGACGCGGGCGCAGCGGTGTGCAGTTGGTCCCCAAGGGGGGTGGTATCCGCCCCCTGCTCCACGCGCTGCAGCAGGGAAAAGTGATCGGTATACTTCCAGATCAGAACGTCGATCCGCGCGAAGGGGATTATGCCCCGTTCTTTGGCCGTCCTGCCTGCACGACACCTTTGCTGGGTCGGCTGGCGGCGCGACGCGGAAGCCCGGTGTTCGGACTCTTTGCCTATCGGTTACCGGGTGGTGAGGGTTTTCGGATCGAGATTGTGCCTATGCCCAAGTCTTTCCCGAGCGGCGATGCGAAAGCAGATGCCACGGCGATGAATGTCGCACTGGAGACCGCTATCCGTAAAGCCCCTGAACAGTACTGGTGGGTTCACCGTCGTTTCAAGGATCAGCCGGAAGGCTGGGACTATCCCTATTAAAATGCTTACGGAACGATATGATCTAGCAGGGAAAAAGTACGCCCCAGCGCGCCACGCTGCTGCTGCAGAAACGCCAAGGCCCGGTCGCCCATCTCTGTCGCTGGCTCCTGGGTAGTCAACCACGCCCCCAACTGCGCTACCAGGGCCTCGACATCCAC
>JAKACQ010000053.1:0-15525 GCA_021821285.1 Pseudomonadota bacterium | reverse complement strand
CTGGGTGATTGTCAACCCCGGACCTGAGCGGCTGCCCGACACGTTCAATAGCCATCAGACGCCTTTCGCTTACATCAGCGTCGGAGAAACGGTTCCCGGCGACGATGCTTACCGCGACCTTCCCAGCAGTTGTGGCATGGGTACGAATCCCAATTGGGGTGGGGAAATCATCAATCTTGGTGACGCCAGTTGCCGTGCCTACCTGCTCCACAACGTGGTCGATCCTGTTTGGCAAAAGGGTTATCACGCTTTTTTTCTTGACACTGTGGACTCTTACGAACTAGTCAGCAAGACTCCGGAAGCGCTGGCCGCACAACGTCAGGGATTGATTGCTTTCATCAAAGCGTTAAAAACAGCGCACCCTGCTGCGCAACTCATCACAAATCGCGGTTTCTCCGTGTTCCCGGAAATCAGGAAAGATATTGCCGCAGTCGCGGCCGAATCACTCTTTAACGAGTGGGATCAGGCAACCCAGCGCTATCAACAGGTACAGCAAGACACCCACGAAGCTCTCCTGAAAAAGTTGGATATAGTGAAAGCCGCTGGCATCCCCGTAATCGTCATCGACTATCTACCAACTAAGATGCAGCGTGCCGACTGGTGGGCAGCCGCGCAAAAGATAGCACATCTGGGCTTTACCCCTTATGTCACCAACAACGAGCTGACCGCAGTCGGTGCTGGGTTACGCGAGCCCATGCCGCGCCATGTCCTGATGCTTTACAGCAGCAACCAAAAAGTAGAGGACAGTTCCGCTTTTAGCTCCGGTGTCATGCCCCTGGAGTATTTGGGTTATATACCCGACCTGCGGTCATTAGGTGATCCGCTGCCCCCCGCGCCACATGCCGGCGAGTTTGCGGGCGTGATCGTCTGGAGCGACGGCGATCCCGTCAAAAATGTCAGCGCTTATAGCCAATGGCTGGAAAAGTGCCGTGCCGCAGGGATTCCCGTACTTTTCATCGGAGACTTCGCGGCCAGTGGTGATGATGCCCTGTACAGAAGCTTTGACATGGCCGCACCCAGCGGCACGCCGCCTGTTAATTTACAGGTCCAACACCAATCTCCGCATTTTGGCTATGAAATGCCCATCCGGGCGCGCATCCGTGATTTTGTAAGTTTGCGGGCGCCCGCGGACAGCCGGGTATGGCTGTCACTCACCGGCGATGGTGCCACCGAGGACGCCGCCGCCATTACGCCTTGGGGTGGTTACATTCTGGCGCCTTACGTTTTGGAAACCCTGCCCAATCACGACACCCGCTGGCTGGTGGACCCCTTCGCGCTCTACCGCGAAGCTTTGCGGCTTCCGCAAATGCCGGTCCCGGACACGACTACCGAAAGTGGCCGGCGCTTATTCATGGCCCATACCGACGGCGACGGGTTTGTGAGTCGTGCTGACTTCCCCCCCTATCATATTGCGGGGGAAGTCTATATGCACAGGATCCTGGAGCGCTATAAGCTGCCTTTCACTGGATCCATCATTGTTGGCGATCTCCTACCCGGCGACCGGGGGCTTTACCCGGCGATGGCACCGCTCGGGGTTAAAGTCGCCCGAGCGATATTCAAGTTGCCCTATGTCGAAATGGGCTCACACATGTGGTCCCATCCTTTCGAATGGCCAGCTATTGAGGCCGGCAAAGACTATCCGGGTATCAATCTGCCCGTACCCGGCTATCATTTTAGCCCCTATATGGAAGCGGTAGGCGCCGCAAAATGGATGGACAAACACTTGGCGCCACCGGATAAAACAGTAGTGATTGATCAATGGTCTGGAGACTGCGAGCCCGATGCCCGGGTGGTAGGCTTGGCTTATGAGGCTGGGCTGATGAACATCAATGGCGGGTCTAGCTACATCAGCAAAAAAGATCCCAGCGTTACCGCAGTGCCTCCGATTGGTATTCACCGGGGGCCGTACCTGCAGGTATTCGCGCCAGATGCCAATGAAGATTACTTCACCAACCAGTGGCTCGGCCCATTCTGGGGCTATGAGAACGTTATCCAGACCTTCGAGATGACCAATACGCCCCATCGGCTGAAACCCATCGATATTTACACCCACTGGTACACCGCGACCAAACTGGCTTCCCTTGCAGCGCTCAATAAGGTGTACGCCTGGGTATTGCAGCAATCCATTACACCGGTTTATGTCGACAACTATGCGCACATCGCACTCAATTTCTTCACCATCCATGTGGCGCGCCAGGCAGATGGCTTCTGGATCAGCGATGCCGATGCCCTGCGCGAGATGCGTATGCCCCCAGCACTGGGCACACCCAATATCGCCGCCAGTTCTGGCGTGGCAGGTTACAACAAGAGCCCTAATGGTAATTGGTACGTACATTTGGATGGCCATGGATCGGCATATATATCGCTGGCCCCAGGAACGGACGATCAGGCGTATATACAGAGTGCCAACGCGTCCATCACCGCGTTTAGTCCGATAGGTCGCGGTTTCACGGCGCAATTGAAAGGATATGTCCCCATCCAGATGCAACTTAAAAATGTCCAGGGCTGCACCACCACCGTCAATGGCAAGGCCACCGTACCAGGTGCCAGAGAAGACATCCGCATTGCTGATCAAGATGCGAACCTGCATGTCCACTGTGACAAACCATAACCGTACCGAGCCGTCACGGCTGACTGGACCGCTACCATTGCTGCTGCTCCTCGTAGTGGTCTGCGCCGTTGCTTTGGCGGTTGCCATCCATCATGGCTGGCAACCGGAAGAAAGCAGAGACGCGAATATTGCCGTGGCCCTATCGTCGCGACTGCAGGCAGCAAAAATGCTCGCTGACAGCGGCCAGTTTGCCGCCGCTCAGGAACAGTTGGCGCCACTGCTGAAAGATTCTCATGGCGCCGCCTTCCGGGAGGTACGCTGGCTGTCCTGGCAACTACAATGGGAACAGACCATGGGCCTGCCCACAGGGAGTGCGGCGCGGGCTGCGGCATGGAAAGCCCTTCAACAACATACTCAGGGCATGGTCTCTCTGGGCGGCTGGACGGCGCAGGAATGGCAGACTATTGCAACCCGTGCTGCCGCGCTGGGCGATCTCCGCTTATCGGCAAGCGCTTGGGAGGAGGCGGCGCGATCATACCCTAAGAATGCCCTCTATTTTCGCCAAAAGGCTGCCGGCGCTCTGGCGACCGCCGGGAAGGGAGTGAAGGCCGGGATGATTTATCTCACACTCGCGCACGCTGAGAAAGATCCCGCATTGCAAAGCAAATTTTTTCTAACCGGACTGAGGCTCATTGAAGGCGCAGTTGGAGCCAAAGTAGCGTTAGAACAGGGTCAAAATACATTACGCCAATTACCGCAACTGGCCAAAGAACAAAACATCGTTCTGCGTATGGCTTCGCTGGCCATGGCGGCAGATGAACCAAAGATCGCGGCGGATATTTTATTTTCCGCGTTGTCTGGCGGAATGGCATCCCCATGAAGCTGCTGAATATATGTTGCGTGGCCACCCTCTTACTCGGCGGTCTTATGCCGCTCTTCGGCTTTGCCACTGATTGGTGGAATGCACCGGGCAGCTTATCGAAAGATGCCGGGGGATGGTTGCAGGCGCGCAAGGCACGCAATGAGAATACCGATGCGTTTGCTGCGAGTCTGCAGCAAAGCCTCAAAACCGGAAAGGGCTTTTCATACCTGGACCAAGGCGGGAATTCGCCGACCTGGTATCATCCCCCTCTCGTCGTGGAGCCTTTTCCCGGCGCCTACCATGCAAAGCTTTATGATCTCGCTTATCAGGCTTTCTTGCAAAGCCACCAGCTTAGGAATGCCTATCGCGTGGCATGGACAGCGGTGCATAAGAATCTCGACAATCGCCACTGGCGGAAACGGCTCATTCAAGTGGCGGCATGGCTCGGCCAGCGCGAGGAGGAGCTTCGTCAGTGGCGCTGGCTGGCGGAACACGGAGATACGGCGGCACAAGCCACCACCGTGACCATGGCTGCCTCCCTCGCGCGCCCGGATGTCATCGTCGAGATGCTGTCGCCGGCCGCGCGCAACGGAACCCTGAGCAAGGCGGACTGGAAAACGCTGATCTTTGCCTGCGGCGAACTGGGCCAGCCGGATAAAGCGGTCGCCGATATCAACGCCGCTTTGCGCTTCCGTCAGAGCCACTTTCTGCTTGAGCAAAAAGCCTACCTGACCTATCAGATGGGTCATATTGAGCGAAGCCTTGCAGCACTGCAAAAATCCACCCGGATATATGGATCCATACCGGACATTGCGCTGAAAGAAGCCCAACTGCTCACCATGAAAGGACAGTTTCCAGAAGCGATGGCTGCCATGCGGGCCGCCGAGCCAAAGGCCACCCTGAGTGATGTGGATTTCTGGCACCTTTACGCGGTGCTGGCGTGGGAGCTCAATGATCACAAAGCCGCTCTGTCTGCAGAAAAACGGCTGTATCTATTGGGTGCAACAGACCAATATGATTTACAGCGTCTGATCATGCTCGCCCAGAACAGCAAGCCGCAAGCGGCCCTTGCCATAGCCCGGCAGGGCTGGCACCAGTTCCAGTTGCCCATCTTCTTTTTTGAAAGTATTTCTCTGGCGGCCAACCAGGCGCATTGGGGTGCGCTCGCAAAGCTGCTGAAAGCGATTCCCCGTGATGATCCTTTAGGGCTAAGACACTATCCGGCCTACTGGATCGCCGAAGCCCGCCTGGCCACGGGGCAAAAAGACCCGCCCAGAGCATTAGCCTGCTATGCCCAGGCCCTGGACATGAGCCCGGGAGATACGGCCATTCAGGCCGATTTGATCTGGTTGTTGATCGACCAAAAGGATGAAACGCGCCTGCGGGCGTTACTGATCGGCGACCTCAATCGTCCGGGCAATCTCCGCAATGCACTCATCAGTGCTGCCCAGGTTATGCACCGTCCGCAACTCGCGCTTTATCTTCGGAACGGGAAAGTCGACAGCCCCGATGCCATCTTGAATCAGGCTGACATTCTGAGTGACAACGATTTGCACGGAGGTGCGTGGAGCCTGCGACGTCAGGTCGCCGTTGGTATGGCGCAACGCATCAAGCAAGCACATAAGGACGGGGGAGCGCGTCCATGAATGGCCTCCCGGCACGCCATAAACTCGGAATGTTAGCCGCCGTGTTGCTATTACCAGTTGCGGCGTCCGCCGCTAAGCTGTCCTCAACGGGTGCTCCGGTGAAGCCGCCGGTGCCGGTGACGCCGCGGGAACCTGCAACAGCGGCTCCCCGTGATCCACTTTTTCTGCTCGCTCGCGCCCTCTCGGCCGCGCCAACGGGCGGGAACAGCACGCTGCGCGTTATGCTGGCCGCCGCCCGAAAGGGCTACTATCTCCCCGCCATTTCCTGGAGCATGGCCCAGGAGCACTGGGGCCTCGCCCGGGCACTTATTCGGACCGATCCGCAGCCCGTGCCCGACTGGGTCCGTCTCAGTCTCGCTCTGCATGACCATGATCTCAGTGCTCTGGCTATACTGGTGGCATACCCTCACAGATTACCATCGCATGACCTGATCAGGGCCTATGTCATGCTTGGGAACTTTGACCGGGCACAATACTGGGCTTTCCAGCGCTTGCAGGACCATCCGCTGGATCACCGCTTGCGTCAGCAATATCTGGAGGTGGTGTCCTACAATGCCAGTGCCGTTACCCTGGGGGCCAATTGGCTCTCTTTCAGCGGATTACAACGTTATGCCACCACCTTCAATGGGAAGATATTTATTGGACCAAATTGGGGACTTCTCTTGCGGAGCGACTATAATTGGCAGACCGCTGATGCCGCATCGTTCCTGACAGGCATCCCGGCCAGTGAGCAATCGGCCGAAGCGGGCTTTTTTCTGAAAAGTCCTTTATGGCAGATTCGGGCATTCGTGGGCCAGCGTGATGCAATGCGCCATTTCCTTACTGGAGATTTTTCGGGGGAATATTCTCTAGGCGACGGATTCAGCATCCGCAGCAGATTAGGGCTCCGTCAGCGCGCCACCCAAAGTCCTGCTCTGACCGTTGCGGGTATGAAAGATGATGCGCGAATACAGTTCGATCACAGTAATACGGACTGGTCCGAAAGCCTTTATGCGGGTTGGACACAATATGAAGGGCAGGACGGCATACCCGTGGGCACCAGCCGTTTCGGCGGTGTTTCCGTAAACTGGCACCATAACTGGGGGTCTTTGGGCTATACTGTTGGGCTATTTGCCGACGTGTACAATGTACATCGCGCCGCGAATGTGACCGGTCTGCTTGCTCAGGTTTTACGGTTACCCGGCCGTGATATCTCTAACGTGCTGGCGGGCAATTACGCGGACTATGGTCTCCATTTTTCCCTGGGTTCGGCGAAGCCCGCCTTAAACTTTCAGTGGACGCCTTATCTGGCCGTCAGCGTATACAATAATACACTGTTTGGTTTTCAGTATCAGTTCAGTGCCGGTTTGCGCACCCCCATATGGGGACCCGATGCGTTGAGCCTGTCTTACAGCCAGGGGCAAGGTGGTAATGCGCTTGCATTGAATCAGCGGGAAGTCAATTTAAGCTACACCTATTATTTCACGCCATAAAATTCGGTTAGATATATCTCCGCCATAGAGAGGGCCTTGCATGAAAAAGCTGCTGCTGTCGATTCCTTTGGTTCTAATGATGGTCGGGTGCGCGAATTTGGACATCAAAAGCGCCAAACACCCCGAACTGAATAAACAGTCCTCCTGGAGTGTACTGCCCTTCGCCAACAACACCGAAACACCCATGGCCAACGATCGTGCGGCATCCATGGCAGCCGCGATTCTCCAGGCCGATGGTGAAACCGTCGTTGGTAGCCTGCCCAATGGCGCGCGCACTCAGGAACTGTTGGGCGGAGACTGGAAAAAACGCTATGAAGAGGCTCTGCGTAGCGCACACAGCACCGGAGCAAATTATGCGCTCAGCGGTTCCGTGGACGAATGGAATTATCGGGCGGGCATCAATGCCAAGCCAGTCGTAAGCATGACACTCTGGATTGTGGATTTACACAGCAACAAGATCATATGGCGTGGTGTTGCCAGCGCGAGTGGGGGGGAGATTTCGCAGGCCGGCACCAGCAATCTGGCGCAACGGATTATAAGTCGCCTCATTGACCGCGCGATCGATCGATGATGGCTACTCGCCGATCCTGGATGGCCTGGATAGAGGCGATTGCCATCCCTGTGGTGGCACTAGCCCTGTCGTTCCTGTGGCATCCGCAGAATCCGCTTTTTCTCGATGAGTCATTTCCTTGGCTATGGCTCGCGCCGACGCTGGTGGCATTGCGCTACGGGGTCACTCCAGGACTTCTTGCGGTGCTGATTCTCATGACCAGCCTCCACTGGATATCGGAGCCCTCTGGAGAATGGCTTCCGGCATTTACTGGCCTGACCATCCTCACTCTGATATGCGGAGAATATTCGGATATCTGGACTTCCCGCCGACGCCGCAGCGAAGCACGTACTGGAATTCTTGAGGAGCGGATGACGCGACTGACAGATGACTTGTATGTTGCACAAATTTCGCAAGAACGACTTGAACAAAACCTGATTTACAAGCCGATTTCTCTGCGCTCAGCGCTACAGGAGCTTAAACAAAACGCCATCATTTCCGGTGGGCTATTTAACAAGGAGCTGGGTGAGCAGTTTCTATATCTGCTTAATCAAACCTGCGGTGTACAGTCCGCCGGAATCTATATTAAAAGCGATCATCACACGCCACTGGAAGCAGCGAAGATTGGCAATATGGGGCCGTTCCAGCCTGCGGACCCGGTGTATATAAGTGCGATTGAACGTCAAGAGAGCCGTTCTCTGGTAGATTTAGGTCCCACACAGGCAGAGCATTACCTCGCGACCTATCTTTTCGACGATATCCAACACCACCAGCAGGTCATACTTGCCGTCTCGGATATATCATTTTTCTCTTTAGATGAAGATAATATCCGCGTCATAGGGGTTATTTTTCGTTATTTCTGCAACCACAATCTGGCCATAGAAAAAAGTCTTGACATCCTTCTCAAATGGCCAGACTGTCCGGATGATTTCGCAGTGGAGCTCACTATCTTAACAGAACTAAGCACACAGTACCATGTAAAAAGCATGCTTCTGGTTTACACGCTCAACCCCGATGAGCACTCAGGGACACTCTCCAGATATCTCTGTACGCTGTGCCGGGGTCTCGATATCGTATGGCAATACACTACGGAGAAATCGGTACGGATACTTTTCTTGCTACCCTTTTCCGGCGCAGCAAGCATTGAAGGCCATATGGCACGGGTGAGCCTGGAAATGAAAGATCGGTTCGGCGAAGGTTGGCTTACCCACTGTACCTCCATCTGCGACTACACCGTTGGTGGAAAGAATCCGGCTGCGCTTCTACATACAATCCTGTCAGCAGAGCGTGCTCCATGAGCTTAGACTTCGATTTTTTGCTCTCTATACTCTATATCACATATCTCCTCATTGGAGTGTTAATTGCTTTTATTATATTTCCACGGCATAGCGGAAGGCAGAATTATTTCGTCATAATAACCACGGTTATTCTTGGTGCTTTGATTCCACTTTTCGGGCCACTTATTGCCATAGGTTATGCCTTTTATTTTAGGATTGTAGAACACAAAACAACACGACCGGCCACCCAGACAGTGCTTATCCCTGAATATATTGGTGAATTACCGTTAGCGTTTTCGGGTGCCGCAATGGGTAGCATATCAGCACGATTACGTTTTTCGATCAACGACAGTGACCGTATCCGGGCCGTATCTCAAATTACGGGGACACATCATAATGAGCAATACCGGCTCCTGAGCAGGGCGCTCAGCGATCCGGCAGAAGAAGTTCGTCTGCTGGCTTATAGTGCGCTGGACCTCCGCGAACATAAAAATACCATGCTGCTGATCGACCTGGAAAACCGACTGGAAGAAAACAGCAACCCTGCCGTTCGCCAAACCTTACTTGAGCACCAAGCCTGGATCATGTGGAATATTGCCCATCAGCAAGCTCAGGACGTCAGAGCAAGCGCACCGACTCCCCCATCAGACGACATCGTTTGTGGAGTCGCGCACGACCTACCCGAGAATAGCAGCGCATCGATGACTTTCCTGCAGGGTTTGGACGCCCTGGAACGAGGAAAGCTTCAGCCCGCAGCCAAGCTCTTTCTCCTGGCTCAAGAAAAGGGGGTTCCGGAAGTCGTTATGGCCCCATACCTCGCGGCAACCCGATACCGCCAAGGTAACCTTGCTGAGGTCAGCACCTTATTAAATCGTCTCGGAGCACTTCGCCTTTCGCCGCGTTATGGGGCCTGTGCCAGGCTCTGGCAGGATGCTCAGAAATGAAAAATGACTTGCCGCCAAAATCCCTCGACATATTGTTCCTCCTTGAAGGAACTTATCCCTATGTTCGTGGTGGTGTTTCTTCATGGGTGGACCGGCTTTTACACGGGTTTCCAGACCTGCACTTTGGGGTAATTTTTCTGGGTAGCGCCCGCGATGACTATGACGGTAAAAAGTACATCATAGCGGATAACGTGTTGCACTACGAAGAGCATTTCCTCTATGACGCCCAAGATATACGCGCACCCCGGCATCCGCATGCAGCGCCAGACGTAGAGAAAATCCGTGCCGCTCACGTGGGCTTCCAGCAGTGCCCCCTGTCGGAAGCCTCCAGCATAGATATACAAAACCTTGTCGATAATATGGGTACCACTGAAGAACAGTTTATGCACGGCCGTACTGTCTGGGATTTTTTTCTGGAATCTTATCAAAAAATCGAAGATAAGCCTGCCTTCATCGACTACTTCTGGACGCTACGCGGTATGCACTCTCCATTATGGCTATTGAAAAGAATCGTTGAAAACGCTCCGACCGCAAAAATTTATCACAGCGCATCCACGGGATATGCCGGTTATTTAGGTGCTTTGCTGGCGTATCGCCAGAAAAGACCATTGATTGTTTCTGAGCATGGCATTTATACCAAAGAAAGGCGGATCGATCTTATGCTTGCACAATGGATCAACGATAAAGGCAGATTCCTTGAAAAAGGAGATGCCATTAGCCATATCCGGGAGATCTGGATTCGCTTTTTTGAGATTTTGGCGCGGGTCGCTTATCAGGAAGCCCATCATATTATCAGTTTGTATGTCGGCGCCCGCGACCTGCAAATCAAGGACGGCGCGCCGCTCGCCAAGCTTTCCACGATCCCTAATGGTGTTTCTGTTCCCACTTTTTCCCCAGCCCGCCACGCATTTTCTGATACCGGCAACATTATCGCCCTCATCGGTCGTGTCGTACCTATCAAGGACATTAAAACCTATATTCGTGCCGTCCGACTACTGGCCGATCGTGACCCCGACATACGCGCGTGGATCGTCGGCCCTGAAGAAGAAGATCCAGACTATTTTCGGGAGTGTCAATTACTGATCCGCCATCTGCGCTTAGACGCACAGGTGCAGTTCCTTGGTTACCAGTCCACCGTAGAGATACTCGGCAGTATCCGCCTGAGCGTACTGAGCTCGATCAGCGAAGGTTTACCTCTTGCAGTGCTCGAAAGTTTTGCCGCCGGCATACCCGTCATCGCCACCGATGTCGGCTCATGCCGTGAGCTGATTCTTGGCAAGTCACCAGAAGACCGGGAAATCGGAACGGCGGGGGAGATTGTCGCAATCGCCAATCCGAATGCGCTGGCAGCTTCCATTCAAAAGGTTTTGTATCATCGCGAGATTTGGACAGAGATGAGTTCCGCCGCGATCGCGCGCGTCGAACGATTTTATCAGGAGAAGCACATGTTCGCCGCCTATCAGGCGCTGTACGGGCTGAAGAGAAAGGACGAGATATGGCCGGAATAGGCTTCGAACTGCGCAAGATTCTTCGTAATGACAGTTATTTTGGCCTGCTTCAAGGATATGCCTACGCGGGGGTGATTGCTTCTGGACCCTGGATATTATCAATTGTTGGGGTTTTACTGCTGGGTATTTTTTCCTTAGCCATGACGGCCGATCACCTGCCCGTCATTCAGTTTCAGGTATCTGTCACCTACCTGATTGCTTTTTCCTTGATTGTTACGGGACTTGGTCAGTTAATTTTTACGCGCTTCATTGCCGATATTCTTTTTGCGCGCCGTCAGGCGATGGTCATCGGCGCGCTGCTGGCCATGCTCGCAGTTACTACTCTGGTAGCCACGCTATTCGCGTTGCCTGTTGGGATATTGTTTTTCAAAAATGAGAGTGAAAACTATGTCATTCTCATGGAAGTTGGCTTCGTGGAACTTTGTAATATCTGGATCCTGACCATTATGGCCAGCAGCATAAAAAACTATAAAGGGCTACTGGTTTCCTATTTTATCGCTTACGCGAGCGTGGTCGGCATTGGCGTACTGCTGCGGCGTTACGGTCTTGACGGATATCTGTTAGCCTTCGATATCGGGCAAGCGCTGCTGCTCCTGTCCCTGGGCGCGTTAGTGATTCTTCAGTATCCGGGATCAGCAGATCTGTCCCCCGCGTTATTTCACAACCGAAAACCGTTTTGGTCGCTTATTCCTATTGGCCTTATTTTTAACCTGGGCATCTGGGCAGATAAAATCATGTTTTGGTTTTACCCGGATACCAGCGGTCCCATTATTGGTCCATTGCGAGCATCACCCGTGTATGATGTCCCCATCTTTCTCTCTTATCTCCTCATCGTTCCCGGGCTTGCGGTATTTCTCCTACGGTTAGAGACGGATTTTGTCGAAGCCTACGATAACTTCTATAGCGCCATTCGCGGCGGCGCTGTTTATGCGGAAATCGCCCTCGCTAAAAATGCCATGGTTGAAGCCGCGCGGCGCGGGTTTCTGGATATCGCCAAGGTCCAGGGCATAATAATCCTTTTGAGCATCGCTTTCGCAGCGCGAATTATGGCGATTTTGGGGTATTCTCAAAGCTATGTCAGGATATTTGAATTTGATATTATCGGGGTCAGCCTGCAACTTTTGCTTATGAGCATCCTTAATGTTTACTTCTATCTCGATCGGCGTGGACGCATATTTTCTCTCGTCAGCATTTTTCTAATAGGCAATATACTATTCACTGGGCTTACTCTTTGGATCGGCCCGTTTTTATATGGTGCTGGTTTCATGTTTTCTCTTCTTATCACCGACATTACTGGTCTGGGAATATTGAACTATGACTTCGCAGAAATAGAATATGAAACCTTCATGAAAAATGACTACAGTTAATAACTATAAATCCTCACAAATAATCAAAAAAGGGGCTACAATGTCTGTACCGAATTCTGGATCTGCACCGGTTCTCGTCACCGGTGGTGCCGGGTTTATTGGCTCGCATACCGTGGAGCTATTGCTCGAATCCGGCTATCAGGTGCGCGTCCTGGACAACCTTTCTACAGGCAGTCGGAGTAACTTACCCAAAAGCAACCAACTGCGGTTTATTCATGGTGATATTCTCGACTACGAAATCGTGCAGGCCGCCGCTGACGGTGTCAGTCATGTACTTCATCTCGCAGCGCAGGTATCCGTGCAAAAAAGTGTCGACAACCCCATTCAATCCTGCCAACAGAATATTTTGGGATTTCTGACCGTTCTGGATGCCGCACACAAGGTCGATGCTCGCCTGGTTTATGCGTCATCCGCAGCAGTGTATGGCGAACCTGTCGAATTGCCGATCAGGGAGACCAGTCCGGTCAGTGCCATCTCCCCCTATGGATTGGAGAAAATCATCAATGAGCAATACGCATCCCTCTATGCACGTCTGCACGGCACATCGCAGCTTGGGCTTCGTTACTTTAATGTTTATGGTTCCCGGCAGGATCCAGTTTCTCCCTACAGCGGGGTAATTACGAAATTTATTCACCTGATTTTCGCGGGTCGGCCGTTGACGGTACGTGGCGATGGCTTACAGGAGCGGGACTTTATCCATGTCCGTGATGTCGCCCGAGCGAATGTCGCCGCATTATTTAGTGATTACCTCGGGGTGCTTAATGTCGCTGGGGGACAGGCTGTCACCATCCGACGGCTAACGGAAGTCATGGCACAGATCCTCGGGGGCGAAGTCGCACTAAGCCACGTACCCGACATTCCCGGTGACATCCGCCAGTCGGTCGCGCAAAACGGGGCTATGCTTGAGCGCCTGGGGAGGCCGAAAGTCACCTTGGAAGAGGGGCTTAAGGAACTTATGCAGGATATGATTCGACCTGAGCAACACCAAACCACCGCATAAAAAGGATACATTATTGGCGGCACGCTGCAGTGTACTCTTGGCGCGCCCCTAGCAGCGTGCCAGAATCAAATAATGAACCCTCTCCACCTGACGGTCACCTCACCATGAGCAGCCCCTCTCCCCTGCGCAGCGTGCTCAAGGTGGGCAGCAACACTATGGTATCACGCCTGTTGGGCTTTGCCCGCGACGTGATTCTGGCGCGACTCTTTGGCGCTGGCGAAATGGCCGATGCGTTTTTTGTGGCTTTCCGTGTTCCTAATCTGTTCCGGCGTCTGTTCGGTGAGGGGGCCTTCTCCCAGTCTTTCGTCCCCGTGCTGGGGGAATATCGAGCTACACGGTCTATCGAGGAGACTCAGGCTTTTGTCGCCGACGTGGCGGGCTGGCTGGCCCTTACCCTGGCGGTCGTCACCATCGTTGGGATACTGAGTGCCAGTGCCGTTGTCTACGCCATCGCGCCCGGTTTCGCGGCTAATCCGGACAAGTTTCACCTCACCGTAGAACTACTGCGCATCACCTTCCCCTACCTCTTCCTTGTCTCGCTGGTAGCGCTGGCTGGCGGCGTACTTAATACCTACGGGCATTTTACCGTGCCCGCCTTCACACCGGTTTTCCTGAATCTCAGCATCATCGCCACCGCCATCTTCTGGGCGCCACATCTGCAACAACCCGCTATAGCCGTGGCCTGGGGCGTGCTTATCGGTGGCGTGGTGCAACTCCTTTTTCAACTACCGGCACTGAAGCGGGTCGGGCACCTGCACTGGCCGCGCCTGCGGCGCCGTGATCCCGGCGTAAGCAAATTACTACGGCTGATGGGACCCGCAGCTTTTGGCGCGTCGGTAGCACAGATTAACTTGTTTATGAACACTATTCTCGCCTCTTTAGTGGGGGCCAATGTGGTGTCTTATCTGTATTATTCCGATCGCCTGGTGGAGTTTCCTTTGGGCGTCTTCGGGGTGGCGCTGGGAACGGTAGTACTGCCGCTGCTCTCCCGGCAGGCAACGGAGCGCTCGCCGCAATTCCCGCAAACCCTGGACTGGGCTTTGCGACTGACCTGGCTCATTGGGCTGCCCGCTACTGTCGGCCTGCTCATCCTGGCGCAACCCTTGCTGATCAGCCTGTTTCGTTATGGGGCCTACACGGCGGAGGATGCCCGGCAAAGCACCTTGAGCCTGATAGGTTATGGCCTCGGCATCCTGCCGATCATTGCTGCACGGGTGCTCGCCCCCGCCTTCTATGCCCATCAGAACACACGCACACCGGTGCGCTTTGGTATGATCAGTGTCGCCGTCAATATGGGTATCAGCCTTATCCTGGCCTGGCCATTGCAGCAATTGGGACTGGCTCTGGCGACCAGTACAGCGGCGCTGGTCAACGCCTTCATGCTCTGGCGTCGTTTGCACCGCGACGGGCTTTATCAACCACAGCGGGGCTGGTGGGTCTTCCTGCTAAAAACCGCAGGGTTAGCCTTACTCATGGGGATCGTCTTGCTGTGGTTGCGGGGAGATGCTGCCCTTTGGCTGTCGCTGCCCCTCTGGGAACGGCTGTTGCGGGTACTCGGCCTGGTGCTTCTCGCCGCCGTTTTATACCTTATGGGCGGATGGTGGCTCGGCATTCGGGAGTTACGCGATTTATACCGACGGAGGTCTTCCCGTGCCTGATTCAGACGAACCACACGGACATGGTGATACGGTCTTCGCCATTCAACGACCCGGCCAGGTAAGGGTGTTCACCCTGCACGAGGCAGAGGCCATTTTTCCCATGGTGCGTTTTATTACCGCCCAGGCGCACGACGAGTTGACTTCAGTACTGGAATCCATGCGCATCAGCATGGAGAACCGCGCGGCACTGACCCAACACGAAGGCCACTACGAAGAGATTGTTCAGCGCTGGATCAACAAGATGGAAAGGCTGGGCGTGGTCGTTTCCGGGCTGTGGCTGGTGGATTTTGATACCGGCGACGGTTATTTGTGCTGGAGATACCCTGAAGTAGCCTTGGGCTTCTATCATGGCCACGACCAGGGATTTGGGCAGCGCCGCCCTCTGTCGGACATATTGCAGGCGCATCAACCCGGTTGGGCGACTGCGGGCGAGGGGCAGGAGCGGTGAGGAAGGCGGACTACGCCCCAATCTAGGGTAATCCATATTTTTACGCTAAGATGACGACATTTTTTGGCAAACCCGGACTCACTGAAGCGCATGCATCCCTTCCTCCATCGCCGCAGCACCCGCACCGCTGAGTCAACCCAGGCGGTCAGCATCGGCAATTTCGATGGGGTGCATCGCGGCCATCAGGCACTACTGGGGACCATGCGGGAAAGTGGGCTACCGACGGCGGTCCTCACCTTCGA
>JAKACQ010000015.1:0-62217 GCA_021821285.1 Pseudomonadota bacterium | reverse complement strand
GAGTCCTGGGGCCAGGTTTTCGCAGAGCCGAAGGCTAGGAGAACGGCAAGGGCGTTGTCGCGAGGCAGGGTCTGAAGGAAGCTGAATCCAAAGCTGCGGGGCGATGAACAAAAACCGGATATGAGGCGTGGTGCATCTGGGACGAGCGGGCACGTGACCGCGAAGTCCTCCATCTGCGGCAGTATGGATGCACTTTGTAAATCCGGCGCTCGCGCAGCGAAAGTGACGTGTCTTACCCCGGGAGGTCTCCACCACAGTGCGCTGGCAACAGCTCACAAAATGACGGGCAACCGGCATTGAAAGCGGTGGAGAAGTCAGCAGAGGGCATAGTAAGTGGGTGGCGCCACTGAAGGCCCGAACAATGAACGACGAGGACACTGCATGAAGAGTAACGGAATCGCATCTGACAACCTGCTCAAGCAGGCTGCGGCATTGCCGCAGGATGAATCCGTGACTGGACACGGCAGTCAAACCGCGTCAATTCAACCTGAAGCGTTGCTGGCACGGGTGCTGGCACGGGTGCTGGAACGGCCCAACCTGCAACGCGCACTCAAGCAAGTCCGCCAGAATAAAGGCGCGCCCGGCATCGACGGCATGAGCGTCGATGAACTTCCCGGCTACCTCAAGGAGCATTGGCCGGAAATCCGTGCCCAACTGATTGCGGGCACCTACCGCCCACAACCGATAAAGCGTGTGGAAATCCCCAAGCCTGATGGCAAGAAACGGCCCTTGGGTATCCCCACCGTGGTCGACCGATTTATCCAGCAAGCCATCGCGCAAATCATCAGCGCAGAATGGGAACCGCACTTCCACCCTAGCAGCTACGGGTTCCGCCCCGGACGCTCGGCGCATCATGCCGTGCGGCAAGTACAGGCGGATATCCGTGAAGGCTATGCTTGGGTGGTAGACACCGACATGGAAGCGTTCTTTGATCGCGTCAATCACGACCGGCTCATGGTGCGGCTCAAACAGCGCACCAACGATCCGGCCTTGCTGCGACTCATCAACCGCTATCTCAAGGCCGGAGTCCGTGTGGACGGCGGTGCACAGGCCACGACACAGGGCGTACCGCAAGGCGGCCCTCTGTCGCCGGTGCTGGCGAATGTCGTGCTGGATGAACTCGACTGGGAACTGGAACGGCGCGGCCACCGTTTTGTCCGTTACGCCGACGACTGCAACATCATGGTCAAAAGCAAAACAGCGGGCGAGCGGGTCATGGCCAGCGTGACACGCTTCGTCAGTGACACACTGCGGCTCACAGTGAATCCGCTGAAGAGCGCGGTAGATCGCCCAGCCAAACGCAAGTTTCTGGGATTTACGGTCAGCCGGAACGGAGCCAGGCTGAAGGTGGCCGACAAAGCCATCGACAAACTCAAAGACCGTATTCGGGAACTGACCCGTCGCACCCGAGGCCACCGTTTGGCCGACGTCGTAGCAGAGCTGAGGAAAACCCTGCTTGGCTGGAAAGCGTACTTCGGCATAGCCGAAGTGCTGAGTCCTCTGCGCGACATCGACAAATGGCTGCGGCGCAAGTTACGCTGCTACATCTGGAAGCAATGGGGAAGGGCGGGTTATCGGGAATTGCGCAAACGCGGTGTGTCAGTGCGAGAAGCATGGAACACCAGTAAAAGTGCGCACGGCCCGTGGCGCCTGTCGAAAACCCCGGCGCTATCGCTGGCACTGCCAGCGAGGGTCTTCAGCAGTATGGGTCTGCCATCCCTTGCGGGATGACAGGAATTTGTTCATTGAACCGCCGTGTACGGTCCCGTATGCACGGTGGTGTGGGAGGGGGAGGTCGTGAGGCTTTCTCCTATCCCGATTAGGTATTCTTGTTCTGGATATTGGCTGGATCGTGGAAGGGCCGGTCGAGCGACGTGCTGTCGCAGGTGTTTCGCTTCGTTCCGGTGCTGTATTGGGCACCAGCCCTGCCTTCCTCCCTTGCGTGCTCTGCCGCGAGCCGCTTCGGTTCAATTCAGCCCGTCCGGCCCCGTGCCGTAACCAGGGAAGGGCGTGGTGGTAGGGAAAGAAAGTGCCTTAAGCCGTAAGAATGTGTGCCGCGCCTTGTTCCCCGCGTATTCTTCACCGCCTAACCAGGCATTCAAGGGGACCGGCCAACAGTGGCGGTGTTTAGGCTATACTTTTGGCAATAATCCGGGCTTCGGTCATGTTCTGAGTTGGCCGGCCCCTTAATTTCAACGTTCGCGGGCGCTGTGCGCCCGCGAACGGGGCGCGAGTGTCGAACATCGGGGTGTTGGGCGCACAGCGCCCGCGAACCCCTCGTTCGAGCGGACACCGCTACGCGGCTTCGCCCGGGTGAGCCTCCGCGCACTTCGTGCCCTCCGGCCTCACGCGGGTGCCGCACAACTCGCGCCCCGTTAGGGTTTATGAAAAAGGAGAGTGCAAATGTCAATTTCAGTTGCTGATTTAAAGATCATCGCCAGCAATGGTGGAGGCATGGTTCTAGATGCAAAAAAGATTTCTGCTGCCGATCTGAAAATAATTGCATCAAATGCTAGTGGCAAGCAGGCGCAAATTACATTGAAGAACTCTAATG
Organism: Pseudomonadota bacterium; assembly: GCA_021821285.1. GTDB lineage: Bacteria > Pseudomonadota > Gammaproteobacteria > Acidithiobacillales > Acidithiobacillaceae > Acidithiobacillus. The sequence goes on along the minus strand of JAKACQ010000015.1, from coordinate 59,663 downwards.
CGCTGAGTGCTGCGGATATAAAAATCATTGCCTCTAATTCCAAGGGCTGTGTCATCTTTGACTTCTACGAAAGCTAGCCCAGATATGACGCTTGCAACCCTAACCCTGCGCTCAAGCGGGACTGCGCAAAAGCGCGCAGCCCCTTAGCTACACGTTAGACCTGAAACAATTATCACTGGATAGGAAAATGATAAAAGACCTACAGACTTTACCCGCTAATTTACCGGTTCCAGTGGATGATGGCGCATGCAACCATTTACTGGGAAGCACCTTACCTTCGGTCTCACTAACTAGCACCACAGGGAAGGCCGTTGATCTCAGCGCTTGTGTCGGCACACTGGTTATTTATTTCTACCCCATGCTGGGTCGTCCCGATAGCCCACCTCTCCTTGGCTGGAATGACATACCTGGTGCCAGGGGATGCACCCCGCAAACGTGTGCCTTTCGCGATTCCCACGCCGAATTGCAGCAGCTTGGTGTGGAGGTGTTTGGTGTGAGTGCGCAACGTTTGGAAGACCAACAAGAAGCCCATGCAAGGCTACACCTCCCCTTTGCGTTGCTCAATGACGGACAACTTGCTTTAGCTCAAGCGCTGAAACTGCCAACATTTGAATATGCGGGCACACGCCTGATAAAGCGGTTAACAATCATTGCAACGGGTGGTTTTATTCGGAAGGTTTTCTATCCGGTATTTCCGCCTAATAATAATGCGGGCGAGGTCATCGCATGGCTTACGGCACATCAGGTCTAACCCTGCATTCGAGCGGGACTGCGCAAAAGCGCGCAGCCCCTCAATTTGAACGTTCGCGGGCGCTGTGCGCCCGCGAACGGGGCGCGAGTGTCGAACATCGGGGCGTTGGGCGCACAGCGCCCGCGAACCCCTCGTTCGAGCGGACACCGCTACGCGGCTTCGCCCGCGTGAGCCTCCGCGCACTTCGTGCCCTCCGGCCTCACGCGGGTGCCGCACAACTCGCGCCCCGTTAGGCACAAAATGAGCGACTCTCAGTTTCGTGAAATATGGGAAGAGGCCGCGAACGGGCAATGCATGTGCGCGCTGATCAACGGTAATGTGGGTTGGTTGATGTATTTGAGGGAAAGTGGAGATCCTGGCTTCAGCTCCAGAAATCCGGAATATTCTGGGCCAGAAGACGAGACAATTGAATATCAACTCAACAACGGGCAGCGCGACGAATATCCCGCGTCATGGACCTATCCTGTTGAGGTCGTTGAAAGCGCTCTGAAGTTCTTCCTTGAGAAGAATGCACCGCCACTGTTTATTCATTGGCACAACGATTCCGGAGATGGAGTCGTGCTAGGGTACTGAAATGCCTAACAAACGCATCAAGATCGTTCGCTCTCGCTCACTGGGACGCCGCTACCGCGGCGCCCCTTATTCTGCCCGTTAGGCCTGCCATAGGCTGCGATACAGTTAAGCAATCAAATCCATACTCTCCCACTCTCATCTGGAGGGAAAATGAAAATTCAAGGTTTGTATGCTGCCATGTTTGTCAAAAACATAGCTTCCTCATCCGAGTTCTACTCGAAAGTTCTTGGGCGTGGCCCCGATGACAAACCAATGGACACTCTTGTCCAATGGCGCGGATTTGGTAGCGCGGGAATCCAGCTGTTCCAAGACCCATCAAAGGCAGGTAAAGGCATCATGACTATCGTGGTTCCCGATCTTGACGCCACCAAGTCATTGCTGGACACACACAGCATCGAGATCGACCAAATCCAGCAAGGAGATTTCGGCAAGATTTCTCATCTCGCCGATCCTGATGGCAACGTCATCACGTTGGCTGAGCCGCCGAAAGGCTTCACGGAGGGGCAGGCCTAACAATTCATTCAAGCGGACACCGCTACGCGGCTGAACCGCCCCGAGTTTGGTGGAGGCTCCAACCTTTGAGAGAATGGGGCCATGAATAAGTCCAAGCAGTTTTCGTCTGAAGTCCGTGAGCGCGCGGTTCGCCTGGTACAGGAGCATCGTGGCGAATATCCTTCCCTGTGGGCCGCTGTCGAATCTATAGCCCCCAAGATTGGCTGTGTGCCGTCCACCCTGCTGGCTTGGTTGGAAAGCGTACTTCGGCAGTGCCGAGAAGTACAGTGGTTCGGATCTTTCACTTGGTCCAAGAGTGAACGTAGGGAGGTTCGATTCCTCCCCTCCACACCAATTCTGACACCCAACTCGCGCCCGTTGGGCCTACCCTCCCCCCTTTACCTTAACGTTGGCCTTGATTTATACTGCGTCTATGCCTACTCCCACTGCTGAATACATGAAATTGTCCATTTCCGAGCGCATCCAGCTCGTTGAGGATATATGGGATAGCATTGCTGCGGAGGCACCGGATACCGTTGAGTTGTCACAAGCTCAAAAAGCCGAGTTGCATCGTCGCGTTGCTGCGCACCGTGCTGATCCTTCCACTGCCATCCCGTGGGAACAGGTTCGATCCAAATTATTTCCGAATAAACCGTGATGTTAGTCGTGCTCCGTCCAGAGGCAGAGCATGAGCTTCTGGAGGTGCAGATTTGGTATGAGTCAAAAGCGCTGGGGCTTGGTTTTTGAGTTCGCCCGTGCCGCTGACGCGGCAGTTGCGTCAGCGCTTCGCAATCCCTTTGGGCATTTGCTCATCGAAGAAGACTTCCGGCGTGTGTTATTCCGCAAATTTCCCTACACGCTAATTTATCTACCAAGAACTGAAACTTTGGCCATTTGGCCGCCTTGCGCTAACCTCAGCCATTATGAAACAGTGACTGGAAAAAACAACGCCCAACAAAGCGCTCCAGCTGACGCGGCGCTTGAGTTTGGTCGTTGGGCATACAAGACAGCATCGTATGAAAATTGACAGCCTTGATCACTTGGTACTGACCGTAAAAGACATCGACGCTACCGCATCTTTCTATTCAAGAGTCTTGGGCATGGACATCATTACTTTCGGTGATGGTCGAAAAGCACTTTCTTTTGGTGCGCAGAAAATCAACCTGCATCAGCACAAAAAAGAGTTCGAGCCAAAAGCGCAACAGCCCACGCCTGGCTCGGCGGATTTGTGCTTTATCACGTCAGTCCCGATACCTGAAGTGGTAAGTCACCTCTCTTCGTGCAACGTTGCTGTAATTGAGGGACCGGTTCAGCGCACAGGAGCAATAGGTCCAATTTTTTCTGTCTATTTTCGCGATCCAGACATGAATCTGATTGAGGTTTCAAATCGTGTGCATGCCTAACAAGGCATTCAAGGGGACCGGCCAACAATGCCGGTGTTGGACTATACTGCATAGCAATATTCCGGGCTTCGGTTATGTTCTGAGCTGGCCGACCTCTTAATTTATACGCTGGACATTTGCTTATCCCGTTAACTCTCTTCGTTTACCAAAGGAGAATCGTCATGCAAAGTAATCCTGTTGTCTGGTTTGAAATCTATGTGCAAGACATGCAACGAGCCAAGAAATTCTATGAAGACGTGCTGGACATCAAATTAGAAAAGATGCCTGCTCCGACAGCGGAAATGAATATGGAAATGTGGGCATTCCCATCTGACAAAGCGACTGCACAGACTTCGTATGGTGCATGTGGCATGCTGGTAAAAATGGAGGGCTTTGCCTCCGCCGGTGGTGGCACAATGGTTTACTTTGGCTGCAAAGACTGTGCAGTAGAAGCCTCGCGTGTTGCAATAAATGGCGGCACGCTCGTGAAAGAAAAGATGTCCATTGGTGAGCACGGCTTTATTGCTTTAGCGCGTGATACAGAAGGAAACATGATTGGTTTCCATTCCATGTAAATTTTCCAATATCATGCCCAACACTGCATTCGAGAGGAACGTGCCAAAAGCGGCGCGCCCCTTACCTTAAACGTTATATTGCCTATACGAAGCACAGTAAAGCCATGCCGGAATGGCACAAATTTCGATTTTAGTGGAGAAGTGACATGACAACACCAGCAAAGAACACGGTCTGCCTTTGGTACGATGGCAGCGCCGAAGACGCGGCACACTTTTACGCCGATATCTTTCCCGATTCGTCTGTCGGCGCAGTGCACCGCGCACCGGGAGACTTTCCGTCGGGAAAGAAAGGGGATGTATTGACAGTCGAGTTCACCGTGATGGGTATTCCGTGCCTCGGACTCAATGGCGGGCCCGCGTTCACACACCACGAAGCGTTTTCGTTTCAGGTCGCAATCACTGACCAAGCCGAAACGGATCGCTATTGGAACGCGATAGTTGGCAACGGCGATCAGGAAAGCGCGTGCGGCTGGTGCAAGGACAAATGGGGGTTATCTTGGCAGATAACACCGATCGCCCTCACGAAAGCGATCACTGATCCCGATCCTGTTGCCGCCAAGCGGGCGTTCGATGCGATGATGCAGATGAGAAAAATCGACATCGCCGCAATCGAGGCGGCGCGTTGCGGCTGAGATGCGGGCAGTCTAACATTACGCTAAAGCGGGACGGCCGCACGTTGGGCGACAAGAAAGACGCGGTAGTTCGACGGAAGAGCGGATCGGCGGCGATCGTGTTGGCTTTGGTCTCTGATGAGCGTATATTGGATCGTAAATGCAATGCGAGGCTCGAACAATGAAATCTGCCACTATCCCACCACTACGTGTAACCCCCGAGCTGCGGCGGGCTGCGGAGAGCGTGTTGCGAGATGATGAGACGCTTAGCAGCTTTGTAGAAAGCTCGCTGGTGAAGCAGATCGAATTTCGCAAAATGCAGCAGGAATTTATTGCACGAGGATTGGCCTCGCGGGAAGCGGCAAAGAAGTCTGGTAGGTACGTCAGCAAGGAAGATTCACTGGCTGCGTTAGATGCCATTCTGGATAAGCACCGTGGCAATAGGTGAGCTATCAACTGCGCGTCTCTGAAACCGCACAAGAGAGCCAGGAGCGGCTGTTCGATTTTCTTGCCGCAAATGACCTCCAGGCGGCTATTCGTGCTCGCGCCGCGATAGAAAAGGCTTATGAATTTGTTGAACTGATGCCTTTCGCATGTCGGAAGGCTACGGATTCGACCCCCTTTTTGCGTGAGCTCGTCATTCCGTTCGGATCTGCCGGCTATGTTGCACTCTTCGAAATCGAAGACAGCAATACCGTGACCATTCTGGCCATACGTCATCAGCGTGAGGAAGATTTCCATTAATTTTCTAGCGCCAGAGCGTTTGTCACCCAACAAATCGTTGGGTTGCGTATTCCAGTCAAATCAGCCACTGATTCCAGCGCAAAACCGCCACGCATTCCAATTCAAGGTCGGCCAGCAACTCCAGTCCATTCCGCCACACGCGAACATCGCAAACTCGGCCATAGCGGACGGTTGCAAATGTTGTAACGTGCGCCGGGTTGTCGGGCATAGTACCCGCTAGGAGGCCGGCGCATGAAATCCAGGCAGCTTCGGGATTCTTTCCGCCATGAACTGAAGCAAGGCTCTGGTCCTCTGCGGTTGGTATTTGCGAGACGGATAGACCAGGTGAGCCTGCTGAGGCATCATTTCCCAGTTTGGGAGTAATCGAATCAGATCTCCCGTGTCGATCAGATCCTGGACAAGCCAAGCGGGAGCACTACCCAATCCTTTTCCTTCAAGAAAACACTCGCGCAAAGCTAGCGAGCTGTTCACGCGAAAGCGTCCCTTGGTCAGGACAATGACTTTCTCGGTATTGTTGGAAAATTCCAACCGGCTTCCGAAGGCTAACCCAGCAAAGCGAAAATACTCGTGCTGTGCCAAGTCCTCAGGCTTGTTGATCTTGGGGGCGCGCTCGACATACTCTCTCGTTGCAACCAGTACGCGTGGCGAAAACGCAATATTGCGGGCAATGACGTTGGGTGGGAGTTCACCTCCAAGCCGTATGGCCACGTCAACGCCCTCCTCAACGAGGTCAATCACGCGATCGTTGAGAATCAATTCGATTTCGATCTCGGGGTATTTCGTCAGAAATTCGAGAATTAACGCGTTCAGGCGTAACTCACCCAAGCCCACGGGCGCGTTTATCCGCAATGCACCGACAAACATATGCGTTTGCCCCCGGGCATCCGCCACGGCATCGGCGTATTCCTCAATTACCCGCTTGCTTCGTTCGTAAAACCGCTTGCCTTCTTCTGTGAGCGTTAAACTGGTGGTTGTTCTTTCGAGCAGCCGAACCCGCAAGTGTCGCTCCAGCGCAGCAATCATCTTGCTCACAGTGGGCTGGCTGGTGTTTTCCTCTCGGGCGACTGCTGAAAAGCTGCCTAACTCGACAGCCCGCGTGAAGAGTCGCATGGATTGAAGTGAGTCCAAGTCATTCCCTTATGGAATAAGGTATGTTCAATAATCCCATATTCAGTTGGAATTTGGAATAGAGTAATGTCTACTTTGTCGCACTCGCTCAACAAGGAAACCGCATGGACATCAGCGCGCAAACACCCCTTAACGGCGCACACGTCGTTGTATTCGGCGGGAGCTCCGGTATCGGCTTGGCAACAGCGGCGGCTGCAAAAGCCAAAGGAGCAATTGTCACCCTTATAGGCCGAACGCCGGCAAAGCTTGAAGCTGCCGCTCGCACAATCGGAGGGACGCAAACGGTGATCGCCGATATAGCGGAGCGAAAAAGCGTCGAGGCTGTATTTAACGGTATGGCGCGGGTAGATCACCTTGTGATTACCGCCGGTGGCCTGCACGTGGGTAAACTGGCCGATTCCGATCCGGATCAATTGCTCGTCGAGATCCAACAACGTATCGCAGGGGCTGTTTATGCCATCAAGGCCGCTTTACCCTCAATACCGTCAACCGGGTCAATCGTGTTAATGGGCGGACAGTTTTCGGATCGTCCCCCAGCCAATGGGGCCTCGATCACAGCGGCGTCAGTTCGTGGTATAGAGGCACTCGCGCGCTCACTCGCTCTCGAACTAAAGCCCATTCGCGTCAATGTTATCGCACCAGGCCTCATTGATACGTCACTGTTCGATGTTTTCGGCCCTGAAGGCCGGGCGGCGATATTCGCACAAGCGGCGGAGCAATTGCCGGTCGGTCGAGCCGGGCGCGCGGATGAAGTTGGAGAGGCGATCACCTTCCTACTCAGTAACGGCTATATGAATGCCGAAGTTCTCCACATCGACGGCGGTGGTCGCTTCGTCTAATCGCCTCCGATATCTGCGCGAGGCCGCTCACCTAGCACGTTGGATATTCGCAGAGCCACCTGCTAAACTTGACACATGGCTGAGCGCCAAACGCATTAAACGCATTGCAGTTGGCGTCCGCTGAATTCAAACGTCTAGGCCGCAATGAAACCACGAGCCATACTCTCCGATATACCACCCGGAAGTGCAATTAACGCACGACTACCCGGCGCATATTTTCACGATTGCTACGTTATTTCTGTTCCCGACACTACACGCACTGCGCTTAGCTTTTTCCTAACTGCTTTAGAAAATACCCCACCTTGGGTTAATTCACTCATGGCATTGCGGAACAAGGTAGTTCGGTTTGTCGGCTTAAAAGACCTTGGGGGTCTTGGAGAATTGAACCCATCAAAGCCTGCTTCAGCTTATGCGCCTGGAGATCGAGTAGATATCTTCACGCTCATTTCCAATTCACCCAATGAGGCGCTGCTGGGAGATCGCGACAAGCATTTGGATGTCGTGCTCTCCATCTACAAGCATCCTCCTGGCCAAAGTGGCCTTCAGTCCATTTCGGTAACAACAGTTGTCCACATTCACAATCTGTTGGGGCGAATTTATATGCTTCCGGTCACGCCACTGCATAGACTCATTGCCCCAGCAGTACTCATTCGCGTCATAGGTGGGCAAAATGTGGCCTAATCTTGCGTTCGAGAGGGACGCGCCAAAAGCGGCGCGTCCCTCAACTTTACGTTAGAAGCCACAAGCTTGGCACCTTGCCTTATCCTCAATAAGGGTATAATTTTTATACCATGACAAGCTTTGAATTTGACGACCAGAAAAGCCGAATTAACCGGGAAAAACATGGGATTGATTTTGTTCAAACCCAGGAACTTTGGAACGATCCCTATCTGGTTGAGATTCCAGCAAAAACGGTGGATGAGCCCCGATTTATGCTTATTGGTCGCATCAAAGGCAAGCACTGGTCTGCGGTCATCACACATCGGAGCAAGAACATCCGTATCATCTCTGTTCGTCGCGCGCGGCCTGAAGAGGTAACTCTGTATGAAAGCGAAGAAATTTGATTCTGATTTTGATAGTGGTAAGGACGTGAGTGAGGTCTTGGACATCGCTAAGGCACGACGTCCTATGCAAAAACAAAGAAGAGTGAATGTCGATTTTCCAGACTGGATGATCGAATCCCTTGATAAAGAAGCCAGCCGGTTGGGTGTAACACGTCAGTCCATCATCAAGGTTTGGCTGGCCGAACGTCTTGAACAGTTGGCTTCTAACAAGTAAATCCAGCCGAAGCCAAAAAGCGGCGCGGCTGATTCACGCCGTTAGGCGGCATATCAATGAGCGGAGGCGAAAATGGCAAGAAATGGTATGTGGGTTGCGCCGGACATCGTGCCTACGATTACCTATACCGATTTACCTCGCGCCATCGAGTGGCTTCAACGTGTGTTCGGTTTTCGTGAGCGAAAGGGTCACGGCCACGATCTAGTCTACAACGTGGTCGTCCTAGAAGATGCTTTGTGCGGCTTTTACGCCAGATCAAAGAAAACATGTCTTGGAAGACGTCATTCACCATTACGGAGGGCGAATTACAGTTGACAAATTCGTCAGCCATATCCAGGGAGAGAGTGCATGATGAGCCGAACCGACCACATTCGCCTTATGGCGAAGTACAACAAGTGGATGAATGACAAATTGTACGAAGCTGCAATGACCTTGCCCGGTGAGGAGCTTATCGCCGATAGAAAGGCATTCTTCAGCTCCATTCTCGGGACACTGAACCACTTGGCTGTCGGCGACACAATTTGGTTAAAGCGCTTCGCAACCCATCCTGCCAACTATTCGGCACTTGAACCGGTACGAAACCTCCCAACCCCAGCAAGCCTCGATCAGCCTCTTTATTCAGACATTCAAAGTCTCTCAAATCACCGAAGGCTGCTCGATCAGGTCATCACGGAGTGGGCGCGTTCGATTACAGACCACGACCTGGATCACGTTCTGCGTTATGCAAGCACCAAGGGTATAGTCGCAGACAAGAACTTCTTCTGCCTTGTCATGCATTTCTTCAACCATCAAACGCATCATCGAGGCCAAGCTACCACTTTGTTTTCACAGCTAGGCGTAGATACTGGGGTAACAGATCTGCTTGCTCTTATCCCAAATGAAGCGATGGTATAACCCGATAGCAAGAAGAAGCCAATCTATCGCGCAGACGCAGTGTGGGGTCGACAAAGGGGGCGGTGCAAGCTACGCTGCTGCCTTTGGTAGTAAGAGGGAGCCAGCCATTTCCTATCCCGGCTAGACAGGAGGTACGCCACATGATCCCCATTCGAGTTCGGGCAATTGACCACGTGGTCCTAAGGATCGTCGACGAACAGTCCATGCTCCATTTCTATGGCAACATTCTGGGTTGCTCTGTCGAGCGGCGTCAGGATGCGCTTGGTCTCATTCAACTCCGTGCCGGTCGTGCGCTTATCGATCTCGTCACCCTGACGGGGAAGCTCGGACGTGAGGGCGGCGGCGCACCCAGCCCTGAAGGTCGGAATATGGATCATTTCTGCCTGAGAGTTGATCCCTTCAATGAGACGGAAATCCGTGCCCACCTGGCCGCACACGGTGTCCAGGCTGGCGCCACAGTTCGGCGCTATGGCGCAGAAGGCGAGGGCCCGTCTTTCTACCTGACGGACCCGGAAGGGAATGTCGTTGAACTTAAAGGGCCACCCAATGGTGACGGCGGCTCACAGTGCATTCCATCTGATGTCGCCAGCGCGCATGCACCGTAGATGGCGGTTTCCCGGTCGTTATTCTTGGTGCACTGGTTCCGGGATCTCCAGCTTCACGTCGTTTTCCTCCAGGCGGGCCATGATTCGCGTGCCCTTGGGCAACTCGCCAAAAAGGATATGCTCCGCCAGCGGTTTCTTCAAATATTCCTGAATGACCCGAGCCATGGGCCGGGCACCCATCTGCGGGTCATAACCTTTGTCCGCCAGCCACTGTCGCAGATCAGTGCTGATCTCCAGACTGTAACCCTTTTGCAGCAACTGCTCGTCGAGTTCCATGACGAACTTGTCCACGACATGGAGCACCGTATCCCGCGACAACGGCGCGAAGGGTACCACGGCGTCCAGGCGGTTGCGGAACTCTGGGGCGAAAACGCGGCGAATGGTTTCCATCTCCTGCCCGCTGTCACCCTCTGGTGCGCTCATGAAACCGATGGCCGCCTTACCGCGGGATTCCGCACCCGCATTGGTGGTCATGATCAGGACCACATTGCGGAAATCCACGGAGCGCCCGCCCGCGTCCGTCAGCTTGCCGTGGTCCATCACCTGCAGGAGGACGTTGAAGATGTCCGGGTGTGCCTTCTCGATCTCATCGAGCAGGAGCACCGCATGCGGATTGCGGCTCACGGCCTCGGTTAGTTGTCCGGCCTGATCGTGACCCACATATCCCGGCGGCGCGCCGATGAGTCGCGAGACGGTGTGCCGTTCCATGTACTCGCTCATATCGAAACGCAACAACGGAATGCCGAGGAGACTCGCCAGCTGTCTGCTCAGCTCCGTCTTGCCCACGCCGGTGGGGCCGGCGAAGAGAAAACTGCCTACCGGTTTTTCATGGTGACGCAGACCCGCCCGCGCCATCTTGATGGCCGCCGCAAGTTCGTGAATGGCCTTTCCCTGGCCATAGATCACCAGCCCCAGATCGCGCTCCAGGTATCTCAGCGCCTGACGATCGTCGGTGGAGACGCTCTTGCCCGGAATACGCGCCACGCGGGCTACCATTTCCTCGATGTCGTGGATCCCGATGCTTTTCTTGCGCCGGGAAACGGGCAGGAGCGCTTGCGCCGCTCCCACTTCATCGATGAGATCGATCGCTTTGTCCGGTAAATGACGATCGTGGATATGTTTGACGGAAAGCTCCACCGCCGCACGCAGGGCCGTATCGGTGTAACGCAGGCCATGATGCTGCTCGAACTGTCCCTTCAGACCCCGCAGGATCTGGACGGACTCTTCTTGGGAGGGTTCCGGGACATCGATTTTCTGGAAGCGGCGTGTCAGCGCTCGGTCTTTTTCGAAATATTGACGGAATTCCTGGTAGGTAGTGGCTCCGATGCATTTCAATTCACCGGAGGCCAGCGCCGGTTTCAGGAGGTTGGAGGCATCCATGGCGCCCCCGGATGCGGCACCGGCACCGATCAAGGTATGGATCTCGTCGATAAAGAGAATGCTGTTGGGTTTTTTGCGTAGCGATTTCAGTACGGATTTGAGGCGTTCTTCAAAGTCGCCCCGATAGCGCGACCCGGCGATCAACGCTCCTAAATCCAGGGCATAAATCGTGGCGTCCTCCAGTATTTCCGGCACCTTGCCGGCGACGATGGCGCGTGCCAGACCCTCGACGATGGCGGTTTTCCCCACACCGGGTTCGCCAACGAAGAGCGGATTGTTTTTCCGCCGTCGTGCCAGTACCTGTAGGGCGCGCGTCAACTCTTCCTGTCTGCCGATCAACGGGTCCAGGCGTCCAGCCCGAGCCATGGCATTGAGATTGCGCGCGTAGGCCGTGAGAGGGTCCTTGCTGTTGCTTTTCTGCTCGGTAGCATTACCGACTTCCTCTTCTTCCTCGTCCATGACTTCATCCTTGCGCACCCCGTGCGCGAGAAAATTGACTACATCAAGTCGTGTTACCCGTTCTTTCTGCAAAAAATAAACGGCATGGGATTCTCTTTCGGCGAAGATGGCGACGATGACGTTGGCCCCCGACACCGCCTCCTTCCCTGCCGATTGCACATGGTAGAGCGCGCGCTGGATCACTCGTTGAAACCCTACGGAGGGCTGGGTATTGACGGTGCCCGCAGGACCTATGACGGGCACCTTGCGTTCCAGAAACTGCTGGAGTTCTCCCGCCAGATGGTTGCGATCGGCGCCACAGGCCGTCAGTACCTCCATGCTGTTAGGGTTGTCCAGCAGGGCGAGCAGGAGATGTTCGACCGAAGCGTATTCGTGTCCATATTGGCGGGCCATCTGGAAGGCCTGGTTGATGGATTGTTCCAACGGCTTATCGATCATGACTCACTCCTTTTCCATAACGCAGCGTAATGGATGCTGGTGTTGCCGGGCATCGGCAGTGACCAGGGCGACCTTGGTTTCCGCCATGTCGTAGGGGTAAATCCCGCATAACCCCTTACCCTGTTGATGTACCGCCATCATTACCGCTATCGCCTCGTCATGCGGTTTGTGAAAATATGCTTCGAGAACACGCACCACATAGTCCATAGGTGTGAAATCATCATTCACCAGCAGCACCCGGTACAGGCGGGGCTCCTGTGCCTGTGGTTCCCGCTCCAGGATCGTGTTGCGACGATGCTGTGTTCTACCCATGACCTACGCTCCGTAACCATGACCGACGCCCTCCATTGTGGCGCCTGCTTTCCGCTCTGGCAAGGCTGTCTGCTGCTAAAGTCTTCATACCATCGCGTCTTGGAGAGGGACAGTCCGGACCTAAAAAAGCGCCGGGAGATTCTCTCCCGGCGCTTTTCCCCAGGCGATACCCAGAGAAGTTACTTGGTGATATCGATTTTCGCCTGGCTGCGCAGATCGGAAACGAATTTGGCGGCCTCCTGCTGCTGTAATTGGGTTTCGATCCGGCTCTTCATGGCGCTCAATGGTGGTGGGGTCAGGGTACGGGTCGCCTGTACCTCGATCACGTGATAACCGAATTGGGTCTGCACCGGGCCGACAGGCTTGTTGATGGGGGCGGTCTCGATGGCTTGGGCGAAGGGCGGAACGACCATGCCGGGGACGATCCAGCCCAATTCGCCACCATGGGCAGCGCTGGCCTTGTCGATGGAATATTTCTCCGCCAGGGGGGAGAATTTCTTGCCGGCTTTGAGATCAGCCATGATTTTTTCGGCCTCGGCCTTGGTTTTTACCAGAATGTGACGGACTTCAAACTCCTTTTTGCCCATGGCTTGGACGAACTTGCTGTAGGCACTCTGGATGTCGGAGCTGGGAATGGGATGTTCTTTCACGTACTGATCCACCGCCGCGTCGGCCAGGATCTGACGCTTGGCGATGGCCAGACGCTCTTTGACGGCGCTGGACTGGTTCAGTTGGTGATGGATGGCGTATTGTGAAAGCACTTCCATATTCACCAGATTCTGCACCACCTGCTCGCGGGCATGGGGCTCTTTGGCGAGCTCTGGGCTCATGGACATAATGGCCTGCACCTGACTGTTGTCGATAGCGGTGCCATTGACGGTGGCCACCGGGACAGCGAAAGCAGGTACCGCGAAAGCGCTGACGGTGGCAGCAAGAATGACTGAGCGAAGTTTCATAAAGTTTCCTTCAGGTTAAGTGATGCTGACCCTATTATCCATAGAAGCAGACAAAGGGGAAGTCTCAGGGGTACTACGTTGGGCGGAGCTTCCGTTTCCTCGCCCGAAGCATAAAATCACGCCGATGTCTGCGTCCCTGCAAATAATGCGTCAGGCTGCAGGCGTAACTCCCGGTCACCAGGGAACGGAGCGATGGCGATGCCTACCAGGAAGACTGGCCGGGCCACCCGTAAATGCCGCTGCCTGTTGGACCACACGCGAGCAGAATTTATCCATGATTAAAACATGCTCTGGCGTGTTGCCATTGAGATCTATTGTCCTGTCGCTTTGGGGAGGGGAATTACGCGGTCCACCCTATGTCCCTTCTCCTGCACGGGAACAGCCTTGTGTTCGAGAACGGCGAGCGCTTCCCGCAGGGGGTAATCCTTGGTCAGATCGGGGTTCAAGGTGCCGCCAGTAGCCACGGTGTTCTCTTCTTCCGCGGACTGGGTGGTCGCGGTGGGTGCGGAGACCGTTGCGGAGCTCGGCGGAACGATGGTGTACTGAGGGGTGACCTTGCTGCACTCGTCGGGGGCTTTCAGCACGCCCTGTAGTTCCGACTCTTTGAGAAGATCGGCATTCAGGGCGCGCAGCTGCGCATTGGCCGGCTGCACTTCGACATTAGGGACGATGCCCTGACTCTGGATGGAACAACCCGCCGGGGTGTAGTAGAGCGCTGTGGTCAGTTTGAGGGCGCCACCGTTGCTCAATGGTATTACGGTCTGCACAGACCCCTTGCCGAAGCTGCGCTGACCCATGACCAGCGCACGACCGTCGTCTTTGAGTGCACCGGTGACAATCTCTGCGGCCGAAGCCGAACCGCCATTGACGAGTACAACCATGGGTGCGCCGTGGAGAGAGTCGGGGCCCTGGGCGGAGAAGCGCATGTCGCTGTCGGTGGTGCGGCCTTTGGTATAGACGATAAGCCCCTTATTCAAGAAAGTGTTCGCCGTTTCTACCCCGGCATCGAGCACGCCGCCCGGATTGTTGCGCAAGTCCAGAATCAGGCCCTTGAGATGTCCATGCGCCTTCTGCTCCAGGTAATCTACCGCTTTGCGGGTTTCGGTGCCGGTGTTTTCCTGGAACTGGCTGATGCGGATGTAGCCATAGCCAGGTGCGAGCATCGCCGAACGCACGCTCTGCACCCTGATGATGGCGCGAGTCAGGGTGATGTGCAGAGGTTGCACCTGATGCGGACGTAAAATGGTCAGTGTGATTTGTGTCCCCGGTTTGCCGCGCATCATATCCACGGCTTTCTGCAAGGGGATGCCCTGCACGGCTTTGTGGTCGATTTTGATGATGAGATCCCCATGCCGAATGCCTGCTTTTGCCGCTGGGGTGCCGTCGATGGGCGCAACGACCTTGAGGACGCCATGATCGCCCGTCACCTCAATACCCAGTCCGCCGAATTTGCCGTTGGTGAGCACCTTCATCGCCTTGAATTCTTTGGGTGTCAGGTAGGCAGAGTGGGGATCGAGGGCACTGACCATGCCCTCGATGGCCCCATTCATCAGCTTTTTGTCGGAGGTGGGGTCGACGTAATTGGATTTGACGATCTCGAACACCTGACTAAAGGTTTGGATCTGTTTCAGCGGAATGCCATTCCGATCGCCGGCCGCGTAAACGGTGACGGCAAAGCTGATACCGGCGCCGAGCACGAGCCCGGCACCGATGCCCAGAAAAAAAGTACGGGAGCGCGGTTTAGGGGTGAGAAAAGTGGACATGGACGAAGTCTCTCATGGGATTGAACGGGTGCGGGGCGTCTATCGGAAACAGCAAGTCACACCTCAATTGTGGATATAGTCCAACGGATTAACGGGGTGACCGGCATTGCGCATTTCAAAGTAGAGGCCGTCGTTCCCTAGTTCGCCGCCACTGCCGACACGGCCTATCTGGCGCCCGGTGGTGACCTGCTCTCCAACGTGGACATCCGTGGCACCCAAGTGCCCGTAGATCGCCAACAGGCTGTGCGCGATCTGTACGATGACAATCTGCCCATAGCCGCGCAAAGGTCCCGCGTACAGTACCATACCCGATGCAATGGCGCGAACGGGTGTCCCCACGGTCGCTTGGAAGATGATACCCTGCCAACTGAGTCCTCCGGTTACTCGCGGTGCGCCAAAACGGACCATGATGGCCCCATTCACTGGGGCCGGATATCTTCCGTGGCCGACGATGGGTGTCGCGGGCACGGCGGGGGCGGGACCGGGGGGCGCTGGTGTATGGGTGGTGGTGAGTGGCTGCTGCGCGCGCCGTTCACGGGTACGGCGGCGCCGCTCCGCGGCCTTGGCGCGAGCAACTGCTTCCTGGTGCCGGAATTCCGCAACCAGGCGATTCACCAATCCATCGAGAATGTTGGCATTGGCTCGAAGTTCGGAAATCTTCGCTTGGTCGGTGGCAATGCGGTCTGTCAATTGATTCTCCAGAGCGGTGTGATACCGGCGTTGCTGCTGGAGGGTTTGTTCCTGATTGCTGATTTGTTGCGCCAGTTTGGCGAGTTCCGCTTCGTGGGTTTGCACCTCTTGCCGGGTTTTCTGGATACGTTGTGTGGTATCCCGTGTTTTGAGGATCAGGGCGCTGCGGGCCTGCGCTAGCGATTCGTAAAAGACACCCATGCGTCCTAGTTCCGTGGGGCGTTCCGTTTGCAACCAGACGGCCAGCGGGGTAACACCACCCAGCATGTAAGCGGCGCGCAACTGCTGGGCGAGAATCTTTTTCTGCTGGCTCAACTTGGCCTGGAGCGCGTCGACCTTCATTCGTAGATCGGTGACCTGCGCTTGGGCCTGGTGCTGTTGTTGCTGAATCTGGGCCAGTTTTTTTCGCGTGGCGCCAATCTGTCGATTGAGACGGTTGATTTCCTCGTGTAGTTGCGCTTGGGTTTTCTGACCGGCCGCCAGGTGCGCTTGTATCTGGCTCAGGTTTTCATGAATGTGCTCCAGCTCTTGGCGGTTGTGCCGTATTTTTTCCTGCAGTGTCGTCGCCCCGGTCCCCGCAGGGAGAAGAAGGGTTAAAGCGAGCAGGGCGCCAACTCGGGAGTAAGGCAAAGACGGCATGGATTAAAGGAGTTGCACCAGGTTTTTGCCGCCCATCTCAGAGGGTACGGACAAACCCATGAGCTGGAGCAGAGTGGGGGCGATGTCTTCCAAGGCGCCGCCGGGAAGAATTTTCGCGGGGCGCCCGATATACAGCAGAGGTACCGGATTACAGGTATGCGAGGTATGTGCCTGGCCGCTGCTGGTGTCGAGCATCTGTTCGACGTTGCCGTGATCGGCGGTGATCAGCACTTCGCCTCCGACATGACGAACGGCGTTGACCAGGCGGCCCAGATTGCGGTCCACCGCCTCCACCGCGGCAATGGCGGCGGCCAGTTTACCACTGTGGCCAACCATGTCGGGATTGGCGATGTTGCAGATGATCGCGTCGTACCGGCGACTGTCGACGCGATCAATCAGGACATGCGTCAACTCATCTATGCTCATCTCTGGCTGCAGATCGTAGGTGGCCACCTTGGGAGATGGAATCAGAACCCGATCCTCACCAGGAAACACTTTTTCATCACCGCCGTTGAAAAAGAAGGTGACGTGCGCGTATTTTTCGGTTTCGGCGATGCGCAGTTGGTGCAGTCCGAATTGGGACACCCACTCGCCAAAGGTGTTTTTCAGGCGGGTGGCAGGATAAGCCACATGCACGTCGAAACGTTCGCTGTATTCCGTCAATGTGACGAAATCGGCGAGGTGGGGCCGCGCATGCCGGGTAAATCCATCGAAATCCACTTCAATGAACGGGCGGGTAATTTGTCTGGCACGATCGGAGCGGAAGTTCATGAACAGTATGGTGTCGTGGTCGTTGACGCAGGCTGGTGTGTCGCCAATCTGGGAAGCGGTCACGAATTCGTCGTTTTCGCCGCGGGCATAAGCGGCGGCGAGGGCTTCGCCACCACTGGCATAGTGCGCGCCCTTGCCCAGGGTGAGCAGGTCATAGGCCTGTTGCACCCGGTCCCAGCGGTGGTCGCGGTCCATGGCGTAGAAACGGCCGATCAGTGAAGCGAGGGCGCCTCCGTGGGTGCGTATTTCCGCATCCAGCCGCTTCAGCGATGCCTCCGCACAGCGCGGGAGGGTGTCGCGGCCATCCAGAAAAGCATGCACATAAACGCGCTCCGCACCCCGACCGCGCGCCAGGCGCAGCGCCGCGAAAAGGTGTTCTTCGTGGGAATGCACGCCGCCCGCGGAGAGCAGACCCAGGATATGTACGGCACCCCCCTGCGCCTTGGCGGCATCCACCGCCGCGCAGAGGACGTTGTTGGTGTAAAAGCTGCCGTCGGCGATGGCCCGGTTGATACGCTCATACTCCTGATAGACCACGCGTCCGGCACCGATGTTGATGTGCCCGACTTCGCTGTTGCCCATCTGATCACGCGGCAACCCGACAGAAGCACCGGAAGCATCGATGAGGCCATGGGGATGACTCTGCCACCAACCATCCCAGTGCGGCGTGTGCGCCTGGGCAATGGCGTTATTCTCCGGATCCTCGCGATAACCCCAGCCATCCAAGATCAGGAGCAACACGGGACGTGGTTTTTGACTCATCGGTTTCCTCTGCGCGACGAACTCAGGGCAATCCCGTGGGCGCTATCGAGCGTGCTGCGGTGACCCCCATGGGTAGAACGCATTAGAACAGATCAGGCGAAGACTGTCATGGGGTCATGGCCAGAGGCTGCAGATGCCAGATTTCGGCGTTGTATTGCGCGATGGCGCGGTCACTGGAAAAACGTCCGCTGGCCGCCGTATTGAGGATGCTGAGGCGTTGCCATTCGGTCTGGTCATGCCAGAGTTCTGCCACCTCCCGCTGCTTGAGTTTGTAACCGGTGAAGTCGGCGAGCACCATCCACGGGTCGTGGGCATGAGTTACGGCGTGAACGATGGGGTCAAAAATACCCGGTTCGAACGCGTTGAAGTAGCCGCTCTGCACGAGTTCCATGACTCTTTGCAGGTCACGATCTGTCTGAATGTAGATGTGCGGATCGTAGTGTTCGCGTAGTTGACTGACTTCCTGGGCGTTCAGCCCGAACAGGAAGAAGTGTTCGGCGCCGACGGCGTCACGGATTTCGATATTGGCGCCATCCAGGGTACCGATGGTCAGGGCTCCGTTCATCATGAACTTCATGTTGCCGGTGCCGGAAGCCTCTTTGCCTGCCGTGGAGATCTGCTCGGAGAGGTCGGTCGCGGCACAGATTTGTTCCATGAGGGAAACCCGATAGTCGGGCAGGAAGCTCACTCGCAGCAACCCCTCCGTATCGGGGTCGTGGTTGATGACATTGGCGATGTTGTTGATGAACTTGATGATACGTTTGGCCATGAAGTAACCGGGTGCCGCCTTGCCGGCAAAAAGCACGTTGCGTGGGGTGATCTCCGTGGTTTCGCCACGCTTGATGCGATCATAGAGATGGATGACGTGCAGGGCGTTGAGGAGCTGTCGTTTGTACTCGTGGATACGTTTTACCTGCGCGTCCACCAAGGCGCCGGGGATGAAAGTGACCCCGGTGTGCTGGTGTACCAGGGCCGCCAGTCGCTCTTTATTGATGCGGCGCACTTTGGACCAGCGTGTGCGGAAATCGGCATCCTCGGCGGCCGGCGCCAGATCCCGCAAGCGTTCCAGATCGTGTTTCCAGTCGGGACCGATCTGCTCGGTAAGGAGTTCGCGTAGTCCCGGATTGGCCCACTGCAGCCAGCGTCTGGGTGTTACCCCATTGGTTTTGTTGTTGAACTTCTTCGGGTAGAGACGGCAAAAGTCGACGAAGAGTTCTTTGCAGAGGAGTTCAGTGTGCAATGCGGCGACGCCGTTCACCGAAAAACTGCCGACCACAGCGAGGTGGGCCATGCGTACCATCTGTTCGTCACCCTCTTCGATGATGGACAGTCGCCGCAGCAGGGCCGTGTCGCCCGGTGCCCGGCGCGCCACCTCCTGCAGGAAACGCCCATTGATTTCCAGGATGATTTCCAGCAGGCGGGGCAGGAGTTGCCGGAACAGGCGCACGGGCCACCTTTCCAGTGCTTCCGGCAATAAAGTGTGATTGGTGTAGGCCATGGTGCGGCTGGTGATGTCCCAGGCGTCTTCCCAGTTCAGACCATGGTCGTCCATGAGCAGGCGCATCAATTCCGGTACCGCGCAACTGGGGTGGGTATCATTGAGCTGGAAACAATGCTGTTTGGTAAAGTCGCGGAAATTTTCACCGTGTACCGCCACCCAGTCGGCGACCACATCCTGAAGGCTGGCTGAGGCAAGGAAGTACTGTTGGCGCAAGCGCAGTTCCTTGCCATTTTCGCTACTGTCATTGGGGTAGAGCACCATGCTGATGTGTTCTGCGTTATTTTTCGCGGCGACCGCTTCCGGGTAAGCGCCAGCGTTGAATTCACCGAGATCGAAGATGTCGGTGGCTACCGCACGCCAGAGGCGCAGGGTGTTGACCACCCCGTTGCGATGGCCGGGGATGGGGATGTCGTAGGGTACTGCGAGCACGTCGTGGGAGTCGACCCAACGACAATGCATTTTTCCCTGGGCATCGGTGTAGATGTCGCTCCGTCCAAAGAAATGGATGCGGCGGATTCTCTCCGGTCTTTTCATCTCCCAGGGGTAGCCGTTCTTGAGCCAATGGTCAGGTTCTTCCACTTGCTCTCCGCCACGGATTTCCTGGCGGAACATGCCATATTCGTAGCGGATGCCATAACCCGTGACGGGCAACCCCAGGGAGGCGCAACTATCGAGAAAGCAGGCGGCGAGGCGACCGAGGCCCCCGTTGCCGAGCCCCGCGTCGGGCTCGACTTCAAGAATATCCGCCAGATCACGATGTTCCTGGATCAGCGCCTCGTGCGCCGCATCTTCCAGCCCTAGATTCAGCAGGGTGTTACCCATGGTCCGCCCGAGCAAGAATTCTAGGGAGAGGTAAAAAGCGCGCTTGCCATCCCCGGCGGCCACTTTCTTCTGGGTGTTCTTCCAGCCTTCGACCAAGCGGTCACGCAGAGTCATCGCCAGGGCCGTATACACACTGTTCCCGGAGCTTGTCGTTTCTTCGGCACCCAGAGTACGCAGCAGATAATGACGGGTGTCCGAGCACAGACTGGAGGCATCCATGCCCAATGGGGGAAGAGAGCACGCAGGCTGGCTGGGGCATTGAGACGGCATGGCGGGGACTCCTCGGTGATGAACGGCGGATGGTCTCATCATAGAATGATGTCTTGACCCAAGGAAGGGGTGGCGCCGGTTTCCCACGAGCCAGCACCTACATCCATACCTAAACCAGTCAATCCCCCTCAAGCCCTGGCATATCACGGGAGGGGTTGGATGCGCCCACCCCCATCCCCGGATTACCGATACATCGAATAGGGATTACACTCAGGGAAGAGGGCGCATCGGCGTGTATCTTGCGCAGGCTGCTCGCCACGATCTTACGGCTGTCCCAGAATGGAGGGGAGATGATGAGCAAGTCGTTGGCCGACTATATACGTCATGCGCGCAGTCAGATCCGTGAGATCGATTGCGATACGCTGGAAGACTGGTTGCGTAGCCGGGATGATGTGCTGGTAGTGGATGTCAGGGAGTCGGGAGCCTTCTTGGAAGGGCATTTACCCGAGGCGATTCACGTTCCTCGCGGCTTTTTGGAGGCATTGGCCGATCCTGACTATGGTCATTGTCATCCAGTACTGGCAACGGCCCGTGATAGAACAGTCGTGCTGTACTGTGATAGCGGCACGCGTTCCGCACTGGCTGCGGTCACCCTGCGAGAAATGGGCTTCACCGAGGTTTATAATCTCAGTGGCGGCATCAATGTCTGGGACGCCGAGGATAAGCCCGTTGTTTCTTGAGCGGAGTGCGGTCAGTCGAGATGCTGGCCGAAATTGTCGCGATATCGAGTCTGGAATTCCGGCCAGGTGAAGCGATGGTTCTGAGTGCCGGCGCTTTCTATTTTGTACGCGCCCATCAGCGAGGCGATCCTCCCGCTGACTTCCCAGCCCAAATTCCGCTCCAGGCCGTAAAGTAGGCCGGCCCGATAGGCATCACCGCAGCCGGTGGGGTCCAGAACAGTCTTGGGTTTGGCCGCCGGGATGACGATTTCCTGTCCGCCATGGTAGATGATGGAACCGCGCTCGCCGCGCGTTACGATGAGTGCCTTGAGACGCTGGCGCAATTCCGCGGTGTCGAGGCCCGTGCGCGCTTGGACCATCTGGAATTCATAATCGTTGACGGTGAGATAGTCGGCACGATCGATCAGGCGGGTGAGCGTTTCGGCATCAAAAAGGGGCAAGCCCTGACCGGGATCGAACAGCGTGGGGATGCCTGCATTGGTCAGATCTTCGAGATGCTGCACCATGGCTCCGAGACCGTCCGGCGAAATGATGGCCCAACGTACGCCCGCGGGGATGCGTCCCTCCAGATGATTTTCGTGAGCCTGAAACATCGCTCCCGGGTGAAAGGCGGTGATCTGGTTATCGTCCAGGTCCGTGGTGATGAAGGCTTGCGCGGTATAGTGGTCGGGGAGAATCCGCAGCAGGCTGGTGTCCAACCCTTGTGCGGTGAGGTGTTCGAGGTAGGGGGTGAAGTCCTGCCCCGCGGTGCCAACAATCAACGGGTTGCCGCCCAGCAATTTGAGATTGTAGGCGATATTGCCGGCGCAGCCGCCAAAGTCGCGGCGCATTTCCGGGACCGTGAAGGATACGTTCAGCATGTGTACTTGGTCGGGCAGGATGTGCGCCTTGAAGCGGTCCTGGAAGACCATGATGGTGTCAAAGGCCAGCGAACCGCAGACAAGTGTGGACATGAAAACTCCTTGTTGGATTTTTGTCTAAAAAGGGTTGATGGGTGTGGTATAATCATCCAAAACTGGCTACAATGATAACAGGTTTTGAGGGACGGTGCTGCCACGTCTGAGGGAACGAGTCATGAAGGGGTTGTTGCGTGTTTTACTGGTACTTTCCGCGTTTGCCTTTGCCGTTCCGGCGTGGGCGAGTGGCCAGTCTGTGCATGACAAAACCTATATCAATCTCTTCGGGGGTAATACCTTCTTTGACGGGTCGAGCGGGCTGGGTCATGGGGGTAATGCCGGGGTCGTGGGCCTGAGGATGGGGCGCCGTGTCGAGACGCACGTGGGTGTGGAGGCGCAGGTGGCCGCTGCATTCGCCCATTTGCAAAATCCTTTGCATTCAAACGGTGGCGACGCCAATCAATACAGTGGTGCGGTCATCGGCAATCTTTACGCCTTTGGCAGCCCCAACACGCCCTACCTTTCCCTGGGCTTGGGGGCATCCAGCAACTTGTTCAGCGACCAGTTGGGCCAAGGTACCTCGTTGATGGGGATATTGGGGGTGGGATACCAATACTTGCTCAATGATCACGTGGGGTTGCGTCTGGATGTGCAGGACCAGTTGCTGTTTAATGCCCCCACGCCCAGCGCTGCTAATATCAATGGAGTGCAGGTTACCGGTGGCATCTCCTATTTTTGGGGCGGCGGCCACAAGTCTTCTTTTCCCGTAGTGGATCCGGCGCACCCCTGAGCGACATCTCTGGTCGTGCTTGAGCGTTTTTTGCTTGTACGGTGAGCCGGTTTCACTTCGCTTGCACCGCTTTCCTTTGCTATAGTGCGCGCTGTCCCTGTCGACCCTGACAGATGGAGCAGCCAGCGAGGAGCCTAGCGCATGTCCAAAAGCCATCTTTTTACCTCGGAGTCCGTTTCCGAAGGTCACCCTGACAAAATCGCGGATCAGATTTCCGATACCATTCTTGACGCGATTTTAACGCAGGATCCGCATGGCCGCGTGGCCGCCGAGACGCTGATCACTACCGGCCTGATCGTGCTGGCGGGTGAGATCACGACGACGGCGGCGGTGGATTATGCGGATGTGGCACGTCAGACGGTGCGGCGTATCGGTTATGACTCTTCGGATATGGGGTTCGACTGGGCTTCCTGCGCGGTGGTGCAGACGCTGGACAAGCAATCTCCCGATATCGCCCAAGGGGTGGATGAGGGCACGGGTATCGACCTTGATCAGGGCGCTGGCGATCAAGGCCTCATGTTCGGCTTTGCCTGCGATGAAACCGACGTGCTGATGCCGACCCCTATCTACTTTGCCCATCGCTTGACAGAGCGGCAGGCCCTGGTGCGCAAGGATGGTCGCCTGCCTTGGCTGCGCCCGGACGCCAAAAGTCAGGTGACTGTACGGTATGAAGGTGGTCATCCCGTGGCCATCGATGCGGTAGTGCTCTCCACCCAACATAGTCCGGATGTCAGTCATGCGGATCTGATCGAGGCGGTGCGGGAAGAGATCATTAAACCCGTGTTGCCCCCGGAGATGCTGCACCGAGGCACCAAGTATTTCATCAACCCCACGGGGCGTTTCGTCATTGGCGGACCTGTGGGCGATTGCGGTCTGACGGGCCGCAAAATCATTGTCGACACCTACGGTGGTCAGGGCAGTCACGGGGGCGGTGCCTTCTCCGGTAAGGATCCCTCCAAGGTCGATCGTTCCTCCTCCTATGCTGGGCGCTACGTGGCCAAGAACATCGTGGCCGCCGGGTTGGCCACACGCTGCGAAGTGCAGGTGGCCTATGCCATCGGGGTGTCGCAACCGGTGAGCCTGATGGTGGATACCTTTGGTACCGGCAAGATCGATGACGATCGTATCGCCGTGCTGGTGCGCGAACATTTCGATTTGCGTCCGAAAGGTATTATCCAGATGTTGGATCTGCTGCGCCCCATCTACGGGAAAACCGCCGTCTACGGGCACTTTGGCCGCGAAGAGCCAGAATTCACCTGGGAGCGCACGGATAAGGCCGCCATCTTGCGCGACGCCGCCGGATTGCGGTAAAAACTGCTGTGGGGGGGCCTTTCCCCCCGCCCGAAGATCGGGTCGAGGAGCGCTGCAGTCGTCGTGTTCCGTTGTACGATTCTGGCTGGACAGTTTTCCAGCCTTTGGCGACGGACCCGAGATCAGGCTCGACCGGTGATTCCCTCTGTAAAACCGCGCTCGCTTTCATGCTCAAGGAATCGCTTACCATGAACGCCGTGCTCAAAAACCCTGTGGATCACAAAGTCGCTGACATCTCCCTGGCCAACTGGGGGCGTAAGGAAATCCGCATTGCCGAGACAGAAATGCCGGCCCTGATGGCTATCCGCCGCAAATATCAGACGCGGCAGCCGCTGAAAGGCGCGCGCATCGCCGGCTGTATCCATATGACCATCCAGACCGCGGTGCTCATCGAAACCTTGATCGCCCTGGGTGCCGAGGTGCGCTGGTCTTCCTGCAACATCTTCTCCACCCAGGATCAGGCGGCGGCCGCCATCGCGGCGGCAGGCATCCCGGTTTTCGCCTGGAAAGGGGAGACGGAAGAAGACTACTGGTGGTGTGTCGAGCAAACCATCAGCGGGCCCGACGGGTGGCGGCCCAACATGCTGCTGGATGATGGCGGCGATCTTACCGGCCTCCTCCACGAGCGGTATCCAGAGTTGTTGGCTGGCATCCATGGCGTTTCCGAAGAGACGACCACCGGTGTGCATCGCCTCTGGGAAATGGCGCGTGAAGGTCGTTTGAAAATCCCCGCCATCAATGTCAATGACTCGGTGACCAAGAGCAAGAACGACAACAAATACGGCTGCCGCCATTCGCTCAGCGATGCCATCAAGCGGGCCACGGACCATCTGCTGTCCGGTAAAAGGGCGTTGGTGCTGGGATATGGCGATGTCGGCAAGGGTTCTGCCGCTTCCCTGCGTCAGGAAGGCATGATCGTACGCGTGACCGAGGTGGACCCTATTTGCGCCATGCAGGCCTGTATGGATGGTTTCGAGGTGGTATCGCCCTATAAAAATGGAATCAATACGGGCACGGATGCCTGTATTAATCATGATCTCCTAGGCCAGGTGGACCTTCTGGTCACCGCGACGGGTAATTTCAATGTCTGTGACGCCAGGATGTTGAAAGCGCTCAAGAAGGGCGCTGTGGTCTGCAACATCGGCCACTTCGACAATGAGATTGACACGGCTTTCATGCGCGAGACCTGGGTGTGGGACGAGGTCAAGGCGCAGGTGCACAAGGTCTATCGCGACGCGTCCGCCGGTCAGTGCTTCAATCCGGACAGCGACGATTATTTGATCTTGCTGTCTGAAGGACGTTTGGTGAATCTAGGGAACGCCACTGGCCACCCCAGTCGGATCATGGATGGATCTTTTGCCAATCAGGTGTTGGCGCAGATTCATTTGTACGAGGAAAGATTCGCCGATTTGCCGGCAACCGAACGGGCCGAACGTGTTACGGTCAGTGTGTTGCCCAAATCTCTGGATGAAGAGGTGGCGCGTTATATGGTAGAAGGTTTCGCCGGCGTCATTACCCATCTGACCGATGCGCAATCCAAGTACCTTGGCATACCGGTTGCGGGGCCTTTCAAAACGGATGCGTATCGCTACTGATGGCACACTCCGTCGAGTTTTTTCCTCCCAAAAATGCAGCGGGTGAGGAGCGCCTGCGGGATGCCGTAACGACTTTGCTGCCCCTGAATCCCGAGTATGCTTCGGTGACCTTCGGGGCGGGCGGTTCCACCCGCGAGCGCACCTTCGCCACCGTGACCATGATCCGCCAGGAGTATGGGCTGGAGTCGGTGCCTCACTTGTCTTGTATCGGATCCACGGCAGCGGGCATCCGTGAAATTCTGGAGGATTACCGGGCGCAGGGAATACATCGTATCGTCGCTTTACGCGGAGATCTACCGGAAGGTATGGAAAATCCCGGCCATTTTCAGCATGCGGCCGATCTTGTGGCCTTTATTCGCCGCTTTGGCGGCTTTGAGATTTATGTGGCGGGTTATCCGGATATCCATCCGCAGGCCGGTTCAGCGCGGGACGATGTGGCGCATCTGGTCGCCAAAATCAAGGCCGGTGCCGATGCGGTCATCACCCAGTACTTCTTCAACCCCGACGCCTATCTGCAACTGCGTGACGACCTGTTGCGGCAAGGAGTAGAAGTGCCGGTGGTGGTCGGGGTGATGCCCATGGGTAATTATGCGCAAATCGCCCGCTTCTCGGCGATGTGTGGCGCAGATCTCCCCCAGTATGTGCGGCGACGCATGGAAGCCTACGCGGATGACTCGCAGTCCCAGTACGAATTTGGTATTGACCTGCTGAGCCGTCAGTGTCAGTTGTTGTTGCGGGAAGGTGCACCGGGTTTGCACTTCTATACGCTGAACCAGGCGGAAGCGACCGCGGCGATTTGGCGTAATCTCGGTCTGGAGTCGTGAAGTTCCCCGGCATGCGCGCCGCGTTTCATATTGACCGGTGGATACCCTTTGCTACACTGCCCCAAAGAGTGCTCATCCATAGTATGGAGCGCCATGGATTTCGTTCACCACAGAGGTCGTACTACCATGTCTAAAAAACATCCCGTCGTTGCCGTGACTGGTTCATCAGGCGCGGGTACCACCACCGTCAAGCATGCCTTCCACGATATTTTTCGGCGTTTGAAGGTCAACCCGGTGGTGATTGAGGGCGACAGTTTCCACCGTTATAACCGGGTGGAGATGCGAGATGCCATTGCCAAGGCGGCGTCTGAAGGGAAGACCATCAGCCACTTTGGACCGGAAGGCAATGACTTCGAATCGCTGGAATGCTTGTTCCGCGAATACGGAGAGACCGGTAGCGGCCGGATGCGTTACTACGTTCACGACGAGGCAGAGGCCGAATTGCGGGGCAGCGCGCCGGGGACCTTTACCCCCTGGCAGGATATGCCTCCCGGGACCGATTTGCTGTTTTACGAGGGCCTTCACGGTGGGATCAAGACCGACAGCATCGATGTGGCCAATTATGTCGATTTGCTGATTGGTGTAGTGCCGGTGGTTAATCTGGAGTGGATTCAGAAGATTCATCGCGACAATGCGCAGCGTGGTTATTCCGCCCAGGCAATTGTGGATACCATCCTGCGCCGTATGCCGGATTACATCCATTATATCACCCCGCAGTTCACCCGCGCGCACATCAACTTCCAACGGGTGCCACTGGTGGATACTTCCAACCCTTTCATCGCCCGCGATATTCCCACACCCGATGAGAGCATGGTGGTAATCCGCTTCCGCAATCCCAAGGAAGAAAACTTCCCTAATCTGTTGCAGATGTTACCGGGTAGTTTTATGTCCCGCTCCAATACCCTGGTGATTCCGGGTACCAAGATGGGTTTTGCCATGGAAATCATCCTGGGGCCGCGTATTGAGCAAATGCTGGAAGAAAAGAGCGACGTGGTCTGAACCCGCATATGTGAGGGCTCAAGGGCACGTCCGGCCAGTACGGGATGGTCCGGCCCCGTTTCCGTCGGGCGGTGTCCGCATCCGGTATTCCGTGTCCAAGAACAACTGTGCGGCACCCATTCCTCATCGGCATTTCCTTCGGCACGAAGGCGGGCCGCTCCTGCCCGTGCCACAGAGCCGGTCGTCACGGTCAACGGTTCGCTGCGTTATTGGCGCAAGCGGAGCGTTGACCTCTGGCCATACTTCATCGCCTTCTCGCCCAGAAAAGACCGGCCCAGGCGTACCATTCCTACAGGATATTGGTGAATATCGCTAGGGAAAAACCGGGACGTCGCAAATAAAGGAATATCATGCAAACCTTTTTTACCAGTGACACCCATTTCGGTCACGGTAATATCATTACCTATGGCAAGCGTCCCTTTCGGGATGTGGAGGCCATGGATGCGTTCATGATCAGGCAATGGAACACCATTGTGTCCAAAGGGGATACGGTCTGGCATCTGGGCGATTTCTCCATGAAGAACGCCGAAACGGTGGATGCTTTGCTGCGCCGCCTCAACGGCAGGAAGCATCTCGTCGTTGGCAATCATGACCGGATCAAAGACGTGCGGCACTGGGAGACCATCCAAGAAAGTGCAGAGATTCAGGTGGACGGACAGGCACTCTATCTCTGCCATTACCCCTTGCGGGAATGGCCGGGCATGTGGCGGGGCACCATTCACCTGTATGGCCATGTGCATGGCAACCTGCAGCCTCTGCCTGGTTCCATGGAAGTCAGCAGCGATGTCTGGGGCGGGCAGCCGGTGCGCTTGCAGGAAATTCGACAGGCTATTGTGCCTTTCGATGCGGATGCAGAGAAAACACAGCGTAGCCTTTTGCGCCTACGGCGGTGGGAATAGGTCCAACCGCTGATAGGTCCATTTGGCAGGCTTGCCTTGCAGTCACTGCCATTGGTGGCTTTTTTGCGGCTGTAGGAGATCTTCCCAGTGTGCAAAAAGCGGTGGGCCTTACCGAGACGGCCTATGGGACGGCGGTTGTGGTGGAAGGATGAGGCTCATGAACGGGTTGTTTGACGCATACAGGGGTCGGTAATGCCGGAGATTCCGGAAGGGCAGCCTGAAGTAGGTCGGGCAGCAGGCGCGTACATAGGGTTGATGTATCCCTCGTAAGGAATCCCGAACACGCGCCCGTCCAGATTGCGCGGCAGGGCTTCCAGCGTCGCTACAGCACGGTTGGACAAGGGGACAGTGCGGGCTCACCATTCTTGGTTTTTGGTGGTTGATTTTATGGTGCCCCGAGCGCGAATCGAACGCGCGACCTACCGCTTAGGAGGCGGTTGCTCTATCCACTGAGCTACCGGGGCGCAGGCTGTAGTCTAGCAAAAGACAGGGTCCCGCCGCGAGTACCTTGAGCAATCAGGTGAGTGCGAAGAAATAGGCCCCGTAGCACAGGCCATTGAAGAGAAAGTGATAGGGTCTCAGGGTAACCCCGCGTTGCACCAGCAGGTAAGTGTAGCCCCCCGCCAGCAAGGTTAATCCCGCGCCCAGCAAGACGGGCGGCGAAGGCGACCAGGGGGTCAGCAATACTCCGATAGCGGGCAGTAAGCTCCCCTGAAAAACCAGGGCGCCCGTAATGTTGCCAAAGGCCAGCGTATCCTTGCGCCTGCGAATCCAAAGGATGCTGTTGATTTTTTCTGGTAATTCCGTGGCGACGGGGATAATCAGCAAGGATAGAATCAGTGCGGAAATATCGAGCCAATGCGACAATCCTTCGATTCCATCGACGAAAAGATTGGCCCCGAAAACGATCATGCCGAGTCCCAGGGCGAGCTGAATCAGAATGACGGGCATGTTCGTGGGCAGACTGGTCTTGCTCAGATACAGCGCATGTTCGGCCTCGGTACCATGTCCTTCGGCGACCAGATCCGCGGATGCGCGCAAGGTCACCATCACATACAGAAAGTACAGAGTAACCAGTGCCATGCCAATGCCGATACGTGCCAGGGTAATATGGTGCGGTACGAAGAGCGCAACGGCCGAGAAGCCAAAGGAGATCAAAAACCAGCGGAGATCACGGCGCAAGCCGGTAGGCTCCGGGGTTAATGCGCCGCGCCAGCCGCGTTGAGGTGACACAAACAGCGCCATTATGAAGAGGGTCAGTGTCGAAAGCATCATTGGAGCGCCCAGGATGGCACCCACGCCGACTTCTTCGCCCAGCTGCGCGGGTGCGCCGCTGGTGGCGGTGGAAAAGATCGCGACGATGGGGACCATGGCTTCGGGAAGGGCGGTACCCACTGCGGCGAAGATGGAACCGGTGACCCCCTCGGAAATGCCCAGCCGGTCGCCCAGGTGTTCCAGCGCATTGGTAAACGCTTCGGCCCCGGCGAGGATGACGATGAGAGCAACAATTAGCAGAAAGATATCCATGGGTGCAGTATGGCACAGCCTTGGTGCGCTGCAATGTACAGTTGGGGTGGGTTTTGACATGGGTTGTGAGAGGTGGACAAGGCAGTCCTGCCGTCTACGGAGGTCCGTTCACTTGAAGAAAACGCTGCATGTTGCTCGTGATTGGAGTATAGTACGAGCGCTGAATTCCCCATCGTGGTCAGGTGTGTTTATGTCTCAAGAGTCCGGTCTTCGCTTTATTGATTTTGCCCTTGCTGAACCGATCAAGAAGGCGGTGACAGAAATCGGCTACGAACAGCCATCGCCCATTCAGGCGCAGAGTATCCCGCCGCTGTTGGGGGGGCGGGATGTCATCGGCTTGGCGCAGACTGGTACAGGCAAGACGGCAGCTTTCGCCTTGCCTCTTTTGAGCCGGGTGGATCTCAGTCTGCGCGTGCCGCAGTTGCTGGTGCTGGCGCCGACCCGAGAGTTGGCCATTCAGGTGGCTGAGGCTATGCAGAGTTATGCCAAGTTCCTTCCCGGATTCCATGTCTTGCCCATCTATGGTGGGCAGTCCATGGGTTTGCAACTCAAGCAGCTTCAGCGTGGTGTGCAGGTGGTGGTGGGTACTCCGGGACGAATCCAGGATCACTTGCGCCGTAAAACCTTACGGCTTGACCAATTGCAGGCCGTGGTACTGGACGAGGCCGACGAAATGCTGCGCATGGGCTTTATTGACGCAGTGGAAGATATCCTCCAGCACACACCGGATGGTCGTCAGGTGGCTCTCTTCTCCGCAACCATGCCCGATGCCATTCGCCGCATCGCCAAAACCTATCTGCGCGATCCTCTGGAAATCCGCATCAAAACCGCGACGACGACGGTAGCTGCTATTCGTCAACGGTATTGGCAGGTTAGTGGTACCCATAAGCTGGATGCGCTTACTCGCATCCTTGAAGTAGAGGACAGCAACGCTTGGCTTATCTTTGTGCGCACCAAAACAGCGACGGTGGAGTTGGCGGAGCGACTGGAGGCGCGCGGTTACGCCTGCGGTGCCCTCAATGGTGATTTGAGTCAGGCACTGCGGGAGCAGACCATAGAGCGTCTCAAGGGTGGAAACCTGGATATCGTGGTCGCGACGGATGTGGCGGCCCGTGGTTTGGATGTCGAACGAATCACGCACGTGATTAACTACGACATCCCCAATGATACGGAAGCCTATGTCCACCGCATCGGTCGTACTGGACGTGCCGGCCGTAAAGGCGAGGCGATTCTCTTCGTCGCGCCTCGCGAACGCCATCTGTTGCGCGCTATCGAACGGGCGACGGGGCAAACCATTACCGCGATGCATTTGCCTAGTATCGAAGATGTCGCCGACCGGCGAATGAGTCAGTTCAAAGACCAGTTGACCGAGGTATTGAATGGCCAGGACTTGTCGGTCTTTGAATCCCTGATTGCCGACTATCAGCGAGAAAATGATGTGGGTTTAGGGGAAATCGCGGCGGCACTCGCCTACATGGTGCAAAAGGAGCGTCCCTTGGTTCCGGTTGAATCCGAGATGACCAAACCCATGCGTGGCGATTCGGCTGGAATGGGCCATCCGCCATCACGACACCGCTCCGAAGAAGCGCGGGGTGCGCGACCGTCGCGCAGCGGATCGGGGAGGGGAGATGAAGTGTCGATGCGTCGCTTTCGTCTGGACGTGGGTGAAAGCCACGGTGCGCAAATCAAAAATATTGTGGGAGCCATTGCCAATGAAGCTGGCATTCCCAGTCGCAATATCCGTAAGGTGGAAATTCACGCGGAGCATAGCACTGTGGAACTCCCCGCGAATCTACAGCCTTCCGTATTACAACATTTGCAGAGAGTCTGGGTTTCTGGCCGTCCTTTGCAGATTACGCCGGCGGAGGGCACCGCGTCGGCGGCGCGCGCACCGGTCAGGCCGCGCCCGACTGCCGTCAGAGAGGAGCCGCATGCACCGCGCAAGATACTCTCCATCAAATCGGTGAAGGGCGAGTATGAGTATAAGTCCAAGGAGCGTGGCGCGGGCGCGGTAAAACGGAAAAGGCCTGCGCGCGGGAGTTGAAAAAAAGAAAACCGGCATGGCGAACGCTAGACCGGTAACACTGCATATCCCTACAGGGGCGGGTGGCCCGGAAAGCCACCCGTTAGGCTGTTAAGCCCGACGAACTTTTTCCGCCTGCAAGCCCTTTGGACCGCGGGTTACTTCAAAGTTTACGCGCTCGCCTTCGGCCAACGTCTTGAAACCTGAACCTTCAATGGCGGAATGATGCACGAACACATCCTCCTTCCCATCTTCCGGCGTTATGAACCCAAACCCTTTGCTGTCATTAAACCACTTCACTGTACCAACCGCCATTTTACACCCCAAATTAATCAAAGATAGCCCAACTGGCTGTTGTCAAGCATAGCACATGCGCAGCGGCGTGCAAGGTGCTTTCTTGCTGCATTCGATCGGTGGGGCCACATTCTATTCCTGGTCGCTGGTTTACTGCTGCGGTTAATCACAAGAGGGCACCAGTTCATTCATTTACGGATGAGCATTGCAGACTTCCTTTTGGGGGGATACCTCGTTAAGAAAAAGGCCTGTTTCGATGTTTCAAGATGCCGCGGGTGTATCAATTGTGATCTTCATGGACTATCGCAACAACCCTTTGTTTTATCAGGAAGGCCGTGTCGCCGAGGTGTCGGTGTGTATCAATCTGTTTACAAAGTTTTCCCCGTGTATAGAGAGAAATTCTCCGGCAACGTTTTGATAAGTTATGGATAAACATGTTGGCACACTGTTTGCTCAGGGATGAACAGGCAAGCTGACGCAATAGGGGTGGATTATGGAAAGGCCGAAGTTCTTACAGCTTAGAAAGTGCCTGTGGGGCGCTCTCGCTGTGGGGGGGATGGCCTTCCCGCCCCTTACTTTTGCCGATTCCGTATCGGTACTGCACTTGAGCCAATTGCCGGTGTTGTCTAACTCCTCCCTGGCGGGCATTTGCGGCAAGGGGGAGCAGATCGACGGTCCGTCGGCCATTACCGGTCATCCCGGTGTAGTGCTCTGGGACGAAGTGGTGCAGCCGAGAAAGGGGCTGCCCGAGGTCAATATGGACGGTGGTTTGGGTAACCAGCAGTTTAGTGCTGTGACGGTGGGCAGATAGGTGGGCGATATGTGGGTACAGAAGATCTTGGCGAAGATGAACGGCGTGATGCTCGGCAGCGCGGGTTTGTTTGTTCTGCTCAATAGCGGGTTGGTGGTGGCGGATCCTGGATCAATTTCAACCTTCTCCTCCCCGATTTCGGAAAACCTTATTACGGATAACGCCATGCGTCATGTTCAGGGGTCGCTGATGGTGAATATGGCCGCTGGGGTGGGTAATTCCCAGGCGAACGCAGCGGTGATCAGTGTTCGTGGTCCAGGTGGGCACTCTACTTCCCAACCTGCGCAGACGAGGGCATCGGTACCCCAGAATATGCGCGGCGCAACCGGTGGGCCTAGTGTGACGGAGATTACGGGCAATGCGTTTGCGCAGAGTAGTGGATTGATGGCGATCAATCAGGCCAACGGGCGGGCCAACGCGGAGTTTAATCACCTGGCCATCCAGACCGGTTTGCGCGACCTTTCGACTGCGCAGCTCTCAAACTCTCAACTGGCTCAAAGTGTCTCGGGACCAGAGTCGGGATATACGGAATTGCCCTCGGGCAATATGAAGACGTTGGCGGTGGGCGCCGATGCCTTCAAAGGGGCGCGCGGCGTCGCCATGGTTACCCAAGTATCGGGATCTGGCAATGCGGCGTCCAATAATTTCGCGCTGAATGTGCAGGCGGGCGCGATACGATAGTAAAACGGTAGATGTATTGTTATTTGAAACCAATCAAGTATGGATCACTACACCCAGAGGAGTACACATCAATGAAAACAAGATTGACACCCATCGCGATTGCGATTACCACTTTCTGTCTTTCCCCGCTGGCGCTAGCTGGTGCCTATGTGCAGGGCGATCAGGTTTCTGCCCTGAACCAGGGTGTGGCTGGCTTTAATGCACCGAACAACTCAACGGTGAATGGTCAATCGCTGCGAGGTGCGTCCGGCAATATCGGTGTGAACGTGGCAAGCGGTATGCAAAACCAGCAAGCAAACACCACCGCTATCGCCTCCAACTCCAACATTGACGACGTAGCGGCTTCCTCTGCGTATATGACCACTGGGCAAGCGGCTATCTTCAATTTTGCACTTCAAGGACTTACGGGTGCAAATAGCGCTGTTATGGACGGGAGCGCTCTGGAAAATGCCTCGGGCAACCTGAATGTGAACATTACTTCCGGCATATTCAACCAGCAGCGGAACAGTATGTCGTTAGCCACCAAGGCGCAATCCGACGGGGCTTTCACGACGGCTTTCACCACGCAGATGAGTGTCCTGAATGCCGATTTGACCGGTTACATGGCCAACCATGCCTGGTTGGGTGGTGATGCACTGCTGGGAGCCACCGGGAACCTCGGTGTGAACATCGCTTCAGGTCTGAGCAATCAACAGAGCAATGGTCTGAGTGTTGCTCACGCTACCAACACCGATTCAGAGGGATACGGCCTGACTTCCTCGGCATTGGTCAACAGCAATCAGGGACTGGGTGGCACGGTGGCCTACCAGGGGGTACCGTTCTTCTTCTTCAACTACATGCACAATCATGCTGGTTTGGGCAGTACCGCCCTGAAGAACGCCTCGGGCAACATTGGTGTCAATATTGCGGCAGGCGGACTGAATCAACAAGGCAACAGCACGGCCATCAGCGTGCTGACGGACACTTCCAATAGCCAAGATGTTGCGAGTGCCGGGGCGGGTGTCAATCAGGTCAGCATGGACAATCGTGTCATGGATACCGGCGTGACCGATACGGCCACCATCAATGGACAGGCGGGCATGGGTGCCTCAGGCAATATCGGTATCAATATGGCCGCTGGCGTTGGTAATCAACAACAGAATGGTCTTGCGTTGGCGGTTGTGGCTTCCAAGAATGCCATGGGATCCGCTACGGCTCCGGTTACTCAGGTCGCGGCATTCAACGGTGGCTCGACTATTTTGTCCAGTTACACGGCCGGACTCGGTGGTCATGCGTTGCAAAACGCGACCGGTAACATTGGCGTGAATGTTTCATCGGGTAACAACAATCAGCAGGCCAACACCCTGGCTATTGCCAGCGTGCAGTAGGGTTATCCTAGCAGTTATTGCAGCAAATGCGGCCTTGGCCGGATTTGCTGCCTTTTACAAAATTCAGAAATAATTAAGGCCATATATCGTGATTCGATTGATTACGCCTTGTTTTATACGTTGGATACCATTATTATTCATGGTGTTTTATGCAAGTCCGACGTATTCTGCCGATATTGGTTTTGGCAATGTGATCCCAGGTGCTGGCGTGGTGCATTTGTCGGTGCACAGCATGAAAGGAATGCATTTCATCCATGTGGTGCGTCAAGAGGATGACTTCTCCTGTGGAGCAGCCTCGCTGGCGACTATCTTGAAATATGGTTTCAATCTCCCAGTTACCGAGGATTCGGTGATGAAGGGACTTTTTCATATAAGCGATCCCGCAGTGGTACGCAAGATCGGATTCTCATTGTTGGATCTTAAAAATTATGTAGACAACATAGGCTTAAAAGGTCAGGGTTATGAAATTAATATTGAGCAGTTGCAGCATGTGAATATCCCGGTCATCGTCCTCCTTAATCTCGGCGGGTACAAACACTTTGTCGTGGTGGAGAAGGTGACGGCGGCGCAGGTATATATGGCTGACCCGATGCTGGGAAACCGCATCATGGGTATAGAGGAATTTAAGAAGGACTGGAACGGAATTGTCTTTGCGATTTTTGGCAAGAATTACGATGCGCACAATGTGCTATTGACACCACCGGAACCCCCAAGCGCATTGCGTGTCCTGCGCGGGCAGTTACCCGTGCTGAAGGCGCCAGTCGTACATTTTGGTTTCAATCAGGCGAGCCACTTTTGATAGATGTAAACATGAGAGAGGAAAATGACCATGAAAACCAACGCGAATGATAAAATGAGTTGGTTGCTGTATGGTATGGGTGTCTGCTTGGGGATGCTACTCATGCCTCAGGCTCTCGCAGGAGACTTTACATTGACAGCTGCTCCTACGGTACCAGACCCTGTACTGGCGCAAATGTGCGGGCGCGGTGAGTTGGGCGGGCACATCGTTTTCTTCGGAATTCAGATGCAGACCCAATGGCAGCAAGGCGCGACCACTCAAAGCAGTTCGTTGAATGTTGCACTGAACAATAGTGGTAATACCTTCGTGCCCACGATCACTTTTGTGCAAAACAATGTCCAACTTTCAGGTCAGCTGGCGCCGAAAGATGTGCGAATGCAGGCTGCTGGGCTGAATAATGTGCATGGGGTGACCCAGGGTATTCAGATTGGTGGTGATCACAATACAGTCGGCAACAACGTGACCATGAACGTCGTTCGTGGCCAACCGGGCATCTTGGCAGCGGATTCCGGGAATATCTTGGCAATGGGCACTCACACTCTAGGTAATACCACGCTAACCATCAATCCTGATACTCTGAGCATGATGATTGATAATGGATCCAGCCAGGTTACCCAGCAGATTGGTGCCAATGGTCTCGCTCAACTGGTTCAGTTGGCGGCCAATAATAGTAATATTCGTAACAATATGACGCTCACTGTCGGAGAAAGTGCAACCAATCTATCGCAGCAGATTAACCCGGCGGGCTTGCAGGAAATGTTGAATAACATGCGTGCATTGCCGGTACCGTAAGAAAGAATTTTCCGAACGGTTTTCTTCTGTGCCGTTCTTGATGTGGCACACTGATTTCGTTGAAACGTCAGAGGGAAGGGAGCCTTTCTGGTTTGTGTGTAGTAACCTCTTCCATGCGTCGACAATTTCCATCACACGATAGCGAATATTTTATATCCATTTTATTGGGGCACGCTGTGTTACTCTGATATCCGCCGTTTGTGTCAGGCAGGGAGACGGCGTGGTCAGGCGCATTTTTTACCAGAATTAGCTAGATAAATCGGTACTATTCCTTTACAATGGAGGGGCCATATACGAACTTCACCACGCAGTCCCGGACCCTACTATGAAACAGCCGACAAAGGAAAATAAGAGGTACGCGGTGCCGCGGTCGCGTATTTCCGGTGGGCAACCCGTTTGGATAATTTTTGCGGTGGGTGCTTTTTTATGTCCTGTCTATCCAGTCGCTGCTCTGGCCCAGGACACATCGACACATGTGCCCACGTCCAGGGTCAAAGCACCCATAGATCACGGAAATGCGGAGGGGAGTGATCGTTCGATGGGGAAGCCTGATGCTTCTGGTCGGGTCAACTATGACTCCGGTATCCTCTTGGCACGTAACTATTTGGCTACGCACCGCATAGCGGATGCCATAAACGTCTACAGAATGCTTCAGAAAAAGTATCCGAAAGATATAGAGCTTCATCGCTTGATTACGCATTATCAGGGTGTTTTGGAGATAGAAAACGCTGAGTCTGCCCTTTCTGGAAAGCGCTATGATTTGGCAATTAAATTATCTAGAGATCTCTATAGTGAAGGCATAGATCGTTATAGAGTGGGGTTAATTTTGGCGAAAGCCTATCTTGCCAAAGGTCAGATAGGTCGTGCTGCGGAGATATATAAACATCTTGCCAGGCGTTATCCAATGGACCCGGATCTCGCCCGTCAATATACTCATCTTACCGCAGATATGACACTTACCGAGGCCCAAGTGGATCTGCGCAAGGGTGATTGGCAGGGTGCTATGGCGCGCAGCATCCCTCTTTATGAACATGGTCCCTATAGATTTCGGGCTGGGGAGATACTCGCGAGGAGCTATGTCGCGGCCGGGAGCCGAGAGCAGGCAGCTGTAGTCTATGCGGCTCTTGAAAAAGATCACCCTGACAATGCAAGTTTGCGCGCGGCAGCGATATGGAATCTATTGTATGCATACCGTAATGACTCTGCACTACGCGCTTATAATGCGGTGCCTGAGAATGATAAGCCCACAGTGCTTCATGCGCTCGGGGGTAGTATTACACCTTTATATACTAATTATGTAATGCTTTTTGGGGGCATGGCGGCGAGCACACGAGGCTACCCCAACGATAACCGTATAGGCATAGCGGTGAATAAAAGTTTTAAAGATGGTGCGCTCTATCTTTCGGCAAGTAAAGAGGCGCGTTTCGGGGAGCATGCCACAGAAATCAGTGGGGTATATTACTTTGGACTCCGTGACGGTTATTCTGGTTATGTAGGTGCCAGTTTTAGTCCAGAGAACAACTTCTTGGCGCATTACGGTGTCGTCCTTGGCTTGACTAAGAGTATCGGAAGTGTGGAGATTTATGGCTCAGTACGGCAGCTGGCGTTCTCGAATATCGATGCGACGGTATTGTCGGGTGGTGCGCGTTACTATTTTAGAAACCCATTGTCGATAGGGCTCACCACATTTTATGTGCCACAAACCGATGCGTACAGTATTATGTTGTCACCGATATGGAATACCGGTGAAGACAACAAGATCTACATGAATCTATCAGCGGGGATGGCTGGCGAGGATTTGGGGTCAAACCGCGGGATATTGAAGACCCCAAGCGCGACGATTGTTTTAGGAGATTCGATACGACTCGATGCGCATATCAGCGTCGGGGGAGAGGTGTTTCACGAGTATCGCAAGGCTCTTTATAATCGCAGCGGCGGTTTAGCATTTGTTCGGTATTGGTGGTGACTATGGAACCTGCAATATTCAATGACGGTCCTCTGATAAAGATGGTGCTGGAGTGGACGAGCATTGTTATGTTCGTTATTTTTTTTGCGATATTTACGACGCTTTTCGTTCTTAAGCAGAATGTTGAGCGTAAGGCGCTAAGTGTTGAGGATGCTAAGAATTATTATCTGAATTTCTTGCACGATATGGGACAGAAGTCCTCTTGGGATTTTATGCCCATAAATTCCGTGGTGCGGCGCTATGGATTCACTGCGGCCATTGAGGAGTATTATAACAATCGCCCCATCCGGGATGCGCGAGTGACTGAGTTGATTTCTTCGTCGGATATCGTCGCTTATTATCAGAAGCAGGCGAAGAGTCGTTCTTGGGCGGTGCGTTCCTTTGCGTATTTGCAGTTGAGTCGTTTAGGACTGCCTGGAATGAAGCAGTTTTTTTACGCGTCGGCGGACATGGAGCAGATCAAGAAAAGAAGCGAAAAAGCGTTTGCAATATGTTTGTATTCTGCGGCTCTTCTTTGTGATACGCCGGAAGACTTTAAAAAAATACTTGCTTTGTTACAAAAAGATCAGATGATTTCGGGAGGGTTTCAAGAGGGGATTCTGGTGTACGCAGGGAAAACCCTTAAATCATCACTGGGTGATGATAAGGCATTTACCATATACCAGGACGCCTTGCACGATATTCCTCCCTCTGAACCGGTGATGACCGCTCTTGTGGCGGCGGCAGGAAAGCTGGGATTCAGGCAAGTCGAACAGTTGTTGGGATACCTCTATGAGATGGCGGGAGAGAGGCAGGCCATACTGAAAGTTGCGTGTCTGCGCTCCTTTGGGGAATTGAAGAAGGGTAGAATGTTTGTGGAACGTAGTTTGGCTGACGCTGACTGGCGTGTGCGATCCACGGGCGCGCGCGTGGCGATTGCATTTGTGCGGGATGAATTCATTGAGCCTCTTAAAAAATGTTTGACGGATAGTAATTATTACGTCCGCCTCAATGCCGCACGGTCTTTGGCGAGTATGGATGTGGAAGGTAGCGTTCTGACCCAGGCCATGAATGATACTGATGATCTCTATAGCAAAGAAATGTCGTATTATGCTCTTTCAGGATTGCCGGGTCATGCTTAAGGAAGTAGGAAGTTTCCTGATAATATATCAGTATGTTATATTGACGTACTTTCTGATTTTAAGTGGAGTATATAGTGGTATTTTGATATATGCGTTCCATTACATGCGTAACTCAGAAAAGTCACGTATCGATGGTATCACGCTAAAGAAATTGATGTTTAATTCTAATGCGCGACCGGTATCAGTGCTTATACCAGCTTATAATGAAGAGGTGAATATCCTGCAAACGGTATCATCAACGATAAATTGTGAACATCCAGAATTTGAAGTGATTGTCATTAATGACGGATCAACGGATGCGACTCTGCAGACGCTTCAGGTGGCGCTGGATCTGGTTATGAGTAGCAAACCCATCCAGAAAGTACTCCAATATGAAAAAATTAAGGATGTATATATTTCCCGAAAATATCCTAACGTGATAGTAGTGGATAAAGAGAATGGCGGCAAGGCTGATGCGCTCAATGCCGGTATGGATGTCTCTACATATCCTTTTGTTTGCGCGATAGACGCTGATTCTATTCTTGAACCGGATGCCTTGCTCAGAATCGGTAATCAATTTCTTATGGACAAAGAACTGGTCGCATCTGGGGGGTCGGTTCGGGTTCTCAATGGCTGTGAAGTCAAGGATGGCAGGGTGGTACGGATTCGTGCGCCGCATTCCATTATTGAGTGCGTCCAGATCGCAGAGTATTTGCGAGGATTCATGGCGGGACGGGTAACCTGGCAGAGTATGCACAGCTTACTCATTATCTCGGGCGCTTTCGGGATCTTCCGTAAGGATCTCCTTCAAAAGATAGGGGGTTATCGAAAAACGGTCGGTGAGGATATGGATCTTGTGGTCAGGCTGCATCGTTATTGCATCTTGAATAAAATAAAATATCGTGTCGCGTTTGACCCGGAACCTGTATGCTGGACGCAGGTGCCGAGCGACTTTTTGTCGCTACTCAGGCAAAGAAATCGGTGGCAACGTGGACTGGTCGATAGTATGTGGCACAGCCGGGGCATGTTCTTTAATCCCCGATACGGGAAAATTGGTTTTGTGGCGTTTCCATACTTCTTCTTTATAGAAACACTGGGGCCGTTGGTGGAGATTACGGGTTATTTTAGTCTTGCCATATTCTGGATGCTGGGTTGGGTGAGCATTGAATTCCTGATTTTGTTTTTTATTTTTGCCGTACTTTGGGGCGCTTTATTAAATATATCCGCGGTATTGCTCGACAATCTGATTTCACGTCGATATGAGAAGAGTAGTGATGTCGCTTGGGTCGCGGCTTACAGCGCTTTGGAGTTTTTTGGCTATCGCCAGATTGTGGATATTGAACGGTTATTCGGCACCTTGTTCGCCTGGCGTACACACTGGGGACATGCAAAGAGAAAAGCCATGAGCAGATCCGATTTGACCGATGAGGAGAAAGTCACCCACTGAGGTCACACCAGAATTGAGTCTGTACTCTCTATACATTCTGGTGTGTACTTGCCGGGTCATGCGACCATCTTCAGAAGTTATACGGAACCGTCGCCGTCAATTGGAAATTGGGAGCGCTATTGGTAAGACCAATGCCTAGGTTCATGATGACCGAAGTCTTTGGTGTGACGGCGTCGGTGAGCCCAAAATTGGCGACTGCAACATTTGCGCCGCTACCGATGATGGGCTGCCACGGTTGCCCGTTCGCGCGGATTTGGGTTTGCGCTTGCATGCGTTCAGCATAGGACATGCTCAGGCTCAAGCGGTCATTCAGCGCATAGGCCACGCCTAATCCAAATTGAAAGGCATTTCCTAGGGCGACTGTGCCAGGCGCGACGCTGCCGGAAGTGTTCAGGTTTTTCACGGATTGCGTCAGATTATAAGAATACCCGAGACTCGCAAAGAAGATGGCGGGATCCGAAGTGGATATGAAAGATACCCCGGGTGTGATGGTCCAGACCCCGTTCCCGGTGGGTAGGGTCGTTGGTACTTGCAAGTTGGAATTATTGGCGTCGGGAGTGACGAGCTGTATCCCATAGGGGCTGATTCCAGTCGGCGCAGTCATCAGTAAACTCGCAGTGACGCTGGGCCAGTTTTTAGACTCGTTGAAGACTTGGTAATAGGCACCGGCACTGATGTCACCGAGACGCGGTCCATGGGAGGTGACGGTCGCTTCACTTTGGGTGACTGAGGAGTAACCAGCGCCCCCCGTTTCATATGTGCTCGTTCGATAAAGCACCGGAACGTTGAGAACCACCTGCAAGCGATTGGAGAGCGGATAGTATGCCGATTCAGTGAAGGTATAGATGCTTGACTTCACCTTGGAGATGTTGATATTTCCAAGGAAGATGGCACCCAGTGCGAGGAATCCGTTCAGGTTGAGAGTGTTCTGATCTGAATAGGCATAAGAAATACTGGATTGCAGTGTGAGGTGTGGATAGAAAAAATCACTTTGCTGTTGGAGGATCGCTTTCTTGCTGGCTGATTCTGGTGGTGCCTTAAGGTTGTCTGCGTAGGCGCTGGAGGTTGCCAGGCCGAGTGCCAGCAGCAGGGTTAGTCCAGTTTTAGGATGGCTTGTGGTCATGTAAATCTCCGTGGTGCCCTTTAGTCATTATGTTCTCCAGTATAAAATCGGCGGTTTAAACGGTCTGATTGTACTCAACTATCGCGGTGACTAGGACTTTGTGATGCCATGTTTTTCCATGAGCCGATATAACGATACACGTGAAATACCCAGTTGCTGGGCTGCCACGGTCACGCTTCCGCGACTCTGGGCCAATGCGGCACGGATGCTACCTACCTCGGCGTTGTCCCTGGCTTCGGTCAGAGTGACTTGCATGCGCGAGTTGGTGCGCCGTTCGAGACCAAGATCCACAGGTGAAATGAGAAATTTCTCGCACATCACCATGGCTCGGCGCACTCGATTGATGAGTTCACGAATATTCCCGGGCCAATCATAGTGATTCATGGCGTGCATGGCTTCTTCGCTGAACCCTTTTACCCGATGCCCTTTCTCGTTTGCGAAGCGGCGAAAAATATACTGGGCCAGGAGCGGGATATCTCCGGTGCGGTCCTTGAGAGGTGGCATTTTTATTTGCAGAACGTTTAGACGATAGTATAAATCCTGCCTAAATCGACCATCTTTTATAGCAGTTTCGAGGTTGACGTGAGTGGCCGCGAGTACTCGGACATCCACATGGATATCTTGACGTCCACCGATGCGATGAATGGTTTTTTCTTGTAAGAATCGGAGCAAATTGGTTTGCAGCTCCATCGGTAAATCACCTATCTCATCTAAAAACAGGGTGCCGCCTGAGGCATTTTCGATGCGGCCAAGCTTTTTCTCATGTGCTCCGGTAAATGCGCCTTTTTCGTGTCCAAATAGCTCAGATTGAATGAGATTCGCTGGTAGAGCTCCGCAGTTCACCGCGACGAAGGGCCCTTCTGCGCGCGATGAACGCTCGTGGATGGCCTGAGCGGTGAGTTCTTTGCCAGTCCCGCTTTCACCGGTGATCAGCACTGGCGCATCCACACAGGCTACTTTACGGATTTCCTGATAAATTTTTTGCATCTGCGGACTGGCGCCCACCATCTCACTTTCATGGCCCTGGTTTGCCTCCCAATCCTCCGACAGCATGGCATCCGCAGCGATCTGTGCCA
This sequence comes from Pseudomonadota bacterium, assembly GCA_021821285.1. GTDB lineage: Bacteria > Pseudomonadota > Gammaproteobacteria > Acidithiobacillales > Acidithiobacillaceae > Acidithiobacillus. The sequence goes on along the minus strand of JAKACQ010000015.1, from coordinate 16,028 downwards.
TGCCTCTGGCGTGTCCAAGTGTCAAAAGTAAACGTTTGCCATCTATGGGCAGCGAATGATAATCGTAAAAAGCACCGCCAATCAGTTGGCGCAATATGGGACGCTCCGCGGCTTCTCGGGGGATGAGAGCGATCCAGCGGAGAGCCGGGGCTTGGGCCACAACAATCTCTATTCGGCGACCGTTGTCGGTGAGTTCTCGTTCGCCAAAAGCAATGAGACCAACCATGGGTGCGGTTTTGGTGATCAGGCCGGGGACTTCCTCGGGCCCGGTTGCAAAAATGACATCCCAGCCCTCCTGCTGAAACAGAGGTGTCCATGGTGCCAGGAGATCCCGGGGACCGAGATACAACAAGCTGCGGCTGGTCGCGCTGTCGTAGGTGTCTATTTCCCGCATCTGGTTTTTCACCGTATTTACCCCAATTCTTTCATAAGTTAAAGAGGTACCGCATAAAATAAACGCGAAAAACAGTCCCAGGGAGGCGCCGTACATGGGCGGTAGTGATCAGATCTAGTGAAGTATTTGGTAATAATCTGCCCCGCCCTTTACTCCGCGTCTTCATCTGCTATGACGACGCTGTGGATGCTGCAAGTGTTGCATAACTTGTTGCGATTCCCAAGAGGCGCGCGCCCCGCCGGTCAACCATTTTATAATAGTCATGAAAGCAGTAAAGGATCGATGTCCAGTGTCCAGCGAATCGACTTTGCACCGGGTAGTTTACTGACCGCGGCGAGCCATGTGCCGAGTTGCTTCTGCATTTGTGCGCGATTTGGCGCTTGGACCCACAGTTCGGCACGTTCGAAGCCCGCGCGGCGTTCCATCAGTGATGGAATGGGCCCACTGACGCTCAGGCCAGGTGGCGCGCAGTCACGGGCGGTACTGAGGAATTTTTCGATGCGCGGGCGTTGGTGCGCCTCTGCGCGCAGTAATGCGAGTGCACTAACAGGGGGGAGTCCGGCAGCGCGGCGCTCCTCCAGGAGTGCCTGAGCGGGGGCCCGATAATCGCCTAGGGCGAGGCTTTGCAGCAAGGGGTGGTCGGGTAGGTGGGTTTGCAGGAGCACTCGACCGGCCTTGTCGGCACGTCCCGCACGCCCCGCGACTTGCAAGATGGTTTGCAGCAGCCTTTCGGGTGCGCGGAAATCAGCACTGAACAAGCCCTGATCCGCGTTGACGATACCGACCAGGGTGACCGCCGGAAAATGATGTCCCTTGGCGAGCATTTGCGTACCGACAAGAAGAGCTGCACGATCCTGACGGATTTCGGTGATGGCGGCGGCGAAGGCGTCGCGGCCATGCAGGGCATCGCGATCTATCCGCCAGAGAGGTGTCTGTGGAAAGTGCTGGCGGAGTACCTCTTCCAGCTGTTCAGTGCCCTGTCCGGCGGTGATGAGTGTGTTGCTTCCACAGGTCGGGCACGTCCGTGGCCAGCGCGATTCATGACCGCAATGGTGGCAGCGGAGACGTCCATGGCGGTGGTGCCAAGTCATTGACGCGCTGCAGCGGGGACACACCATGACATGGCCGCAGTCATGGCAGAGTACTGCAGGGGCATAGCCGCGGCGGTTAAGGAAAAGGAGCACCTGATGGCCTGCTTCCAGTGTTTCCCGGCAGGCGGTCAGCAGGGTGGGAGAAAGACCTCCCAGCAGGTTCTGGCGCTGCAGGGGTATGATGGTCATCTCGGGCATGGCAGCGCCTGTGGCGCGCTGGCGCAACGTCAGGTAATGGAAGCGACCGCTTTGCACATTGTAAAGACTTTCCAGCGAGGGGGTGGCGGAGCCCAGTACGATGGGGACGTTTTCCAGGCGTGCGCGCTGAATGGCGAGATCCCGCGCCGAATAATGCCAGCCGCTTTGCTGTTTGAAGGAGGGGTCATGTTCTTCATCGACGATGATCATGGCCAGGCGCGGGAGCGGTATGAAGAGTGCGGAACGGGTACCAACAATGATCTGCACCCGCCCTTCCGCTGCGGATGCCCAGGTGCGCAGGCGCTCACCATCGCTTTGGGCCGAGTGTAAGGCGGCCACGCCATAGGTGCCGAAGCGGGCCTGGCAGCGTTCCACTAATTGTGGGGTGAGGCCAATTTCTGGGACCAGGATAAGCGCTTGTCCTCCCGATTCCAGATGGGGGCGAAGTGCTTCGAGGTACACTTCTGTTTTACCGCTGCCTGTCACCCCTTCCAGGAGCCAAGCGCGAAAGCCTCGAGCGGCGTGCAGTTGCGCCACGGCGTTTTCCTGTTCCGTATTCAGGTGATGTGGCGAGGGGAGTCCTTGTTGGGTGGCGGCGGAATGCGCCACAGCTTCTATCCAGCCACGTTGGATGGCTTGCCGTAACGTGTGGCGTAATGATGCGGGGATGTCCGATGCCGGCACGATGCCGATTCTGGCGATATGATCTAGCAAGGCTTGTTGCCGCTTTCCGGGGCGCCGGGGCGATGTTGGGGTTACGGAGGCACTCAGGCGGTAGCCCCAGGGAGTGGGCTCTGGCAGGGGACGCCCCTGGCGCAGCAAAGCGGGCAGAGCGGTGGCCCAGGCGTCTCCCAAAGGATGGTGGTAGTATGCCGCCCCAAAGTGGATCAGTTGCTGCAATGCGATGGGCAGAATGGGTTGTGTGTCCAGAATCCGTTCAATCGTCTTGAGTTCAATGTCCGCGGGACAACGGGCACTGCCAATGACGATACCTATGCGTTGGCCTCTCCCGAAGGGCACGCGCACGCGCACGCCGGGCTGAAGTATCGTGTCGGGTGGCGGCGCGTAGGAAAAGATACGTCGAAGCGGCACCATGACAGCGACTTGTATACAGTTGGTTTCAATATGCATCGAGTTGCCCACAGCTTCTGTGGATAAGTCTGTGTGTGAACATCGTGAAAAGTCCTGGATTCCCTGTTCTTCAAAGTGTTAGGGCGGTTGCCTAAAAAAGTGGCAAATAGAAAAACGATATAAAACAATGTGTTGAATTTTTGTGCTGTGATATGTGTTGGCTTGTCTGCTTTGCCTTTGTGTATGAGTAAACTGTGTATAAGTTTGTGAGAGCGCGCGGCCATGGACGTTTATCCGTTTGCCGAAGGGCACAGATGGCCACCCCTTCAAAAGCCTGGCAGCATCGGCATCCCGCTTGGAGCCAGCCCGGCAACGATGCCCCAGAAGAGCATCAGACCGATCCAGTGATTATGCAGAAAAGCGCGGAGGGCCTGATCCCGATCGCCACCAAGCAGCGTTTGCTCATATGCGGCGAGAACGGCGGCGCCCCCTACAGCTACCCAGTAAGGCCAGTGTATCTCTTGCTCGACGCCGATCCCAACGAAAATGATGAGCATGGCCACTTGCAACCCGGCGATGGCGTGGCGATCATGGCGCCCGAAAAGGATCGCGGTAGATCTGATTCCAGCTTTGAGATCGTCGGGGCGGTCGGCCATGGCGTAAGCGGTGTCATAGGCCATTACCCAGCAGGCGTTGGCCAACATCAGCCACCAGGCGAGCGCCGGAACCTGTCCCCGGGTCGCGGCAAAGGCCATGGGTATACCCAAGGAAAAGGCGATACCCAGATAAGCTTGCGGGAGATGGGTGAAGCGTTTGAACAATGGATAGGTGACCGTCACTAGGATGGCCCCCCCGGCCAGTAGCAGGGTGAGTGTGTTGAGAAAGAAAAGAAGTGTTGCCGCCAGCAAACAAAGGACGGCAAACAGACGGAGCGCCGCACGCGGACTGATCAGTCCTGTCGCGAGGGGGCGATAACGGGTGCGTGCCACTTGGTGGTCCAAGTCGCGGTCGAAGTAGTCGTTGATGACACATCCCGCCGAGCGCATTAGCCAAGTGCCTGCTGTGAAGATCAGAAACAGTCCGAGCGGAGGGGTTCCTTTTGCCGCGAACCAAAGCCCCCAGTAGGTTGGCCAGAGCAAGAGCAAGGTGCCGATGGGGCGGTCCATGCGCATCAGGGTGGCATAGGCGCGCCAGCGTTGGCGGAATCGCGTGGCGGGTGCCTGCTGCATTATCGCCGCCCCCGGCCCGCCCATTGTGGCAAGCCTGGTAGGAAATGTTCCTCTATCAGGAGACCTGTGGCGCCGCGCCGCAACACGGAACGCCTCCGCCAGTGGCGTGAGCTGAATCGTGGCTGACTCTCGACCTGAATAGGGGAACGCCGTAGTCGCCGGTGACGAAAAAGGGTGTTACCGATAGGGCGGGTGCCGTGGCGGGTGATGGGCAACAGGCCGTTGCGCAGGCCGCGCAAAGGGATGGTAGTGCGTGCCCAGAGTGCGGGCTGATCGGCCTCGCCGCCGTGCAGAATGACCTCTCGCCAGAACACCTGTTCCCCGCGATGCAGGCGCAATATATGGCGTTCGGTAGGTGTTGGATTCGCGCGCCCGCTGCCCAGCAGGAGTGCTTGCACGGGATGCGATGTCCCATAGGCGCGTTGCAGCGCCGCGGTGAGGGAAGCCGGTAGCGTCAACCAGGGCCACAGCGCACGCGGGGCATGACGTAGGGGAGGTGGGCTTTTTATGGTCATCAGTCTCGCGGCTGGGGTCAAATGATCAGCGCTGTCGGGGGGCGTGATAGCTGAATGTATCCACCCGCGCCGGCGGGACATTACGCCAGACCACCGCGATCCGCTCGCGACGAAAATCTGGCGACAACCCTTGGCAGGAACTGCGGAAGTGATAGGTGAACTGGATAAAGACGGTACCGTGTGTACTGACCTGGGGAAGTTGCTGAAAAATCCGTTGTACGACCTCTTTCGGGATACTCCGCAGGGGGAGGCTGGATACCACGGCCCGGGCAGGGCCGCGATGTGCCACCAGGTATTGCAGACTTGCGGCGTTCCCTTCGATGACTTCCACTTCGGGATAACGGTGGCGCAGATGACGGACCATTCTTGGGGCCTGCTCGATGAGCACTAATTCCTGTGCCGGGACGCCACTTTCGAGTAGGGCCTTGGTGACGGGACCCATGCCCGGCCCTAGCTCGATGACCAAACCCGGTCCGGGTGGCACCAGGGCCGCCATGCGGCGGGCAAGGAAAGGGGAACTCGGTAGCACGGCCCCGATAGTTTGGGGGTCGCGCAAAAACTCGCGGGTAAAATGCCAAGCCTGGGACAGTGACCCGGAAGGTCGAGACATGGGCTTTCTCCACCGGTGAAGGCAAAATGTGCAAGGTCGTTTCGACGAAATGATGGCGCGCACTGTAGCATGGTTGGGTAATGGCGTCATGTACCCTTGATGTGGCGGTGAGCAGAGTCAAGTCGGCTTGTTTCGGGTTATACTCACGCAATCGGACCATGTCTCCGCTCTGATAAGGACTGCTTCATGCGCAAACGATGGACCCTGCTGGTTACCCTGGCGTTGTTCCCGCTATGGCTCACGGCTTGTAGTACGGAAGGGGGAAACAACCCGCTGGCGGCCGTCTATACGGGGCAGAGCACACACTATTATCCGACCGCATTTCAGCCTACGCTCGCGGCGGCTACCCAGGTACTGGGACGGATGCACTGCGTCATATTCAAGGTGGACAGCGCGGGACCCTCTGCCCGGGGACGGGTGATTCATGCACGTAATGGGCAGATGTTGGTAGATGTAACCGTTATCCCTAAAGGACCGCAAGTCACTGCGGTGGTCAGTCGTTTTGGTCTGCTCGGCAGCGTCCAGGATGACCAACGCTTCCATCTCTTGCTGAAATCAGCGCTGGGTTTGCGGTGATCCCTTATAGACGGACGCCCCTTGTCAATCCTGCGGGGTGGCCCTATCATCACTCATAACTTTATACTTTTTCTGGGAATGCATTGCAGAGCCTGTATATCAAGACTTATGGCTGTCAGATGAATGAATATGACGCCGAGCGCATGGCGGATGTGCTCGCGGTGAGTCATGGTTTGCGTCTGGTGGACGACCCTGCGCTGGCCGATATGCTTTTGTTGAACACCTGTTCCATCCGCGAAAAGGCCGAAGACAAGGTTTTTACCCAGCTTGGTTTCTGGCGTCCCTTTAAGGAAAGGCGACCGGAAGTGGTGATCGGTGTGGGCGGCTGTGTTGCGAGTCAGGAGGGGGAACGCTTGAGGCGGCGCGCACCTTACGTGGATTTGGTTTTCGGGCCACAAACGCTGCATCGCCTCCCTGACCTGTTGGATGCCTGCCTGGCGGAACGGCGACCGCAGGTGGATATCGCCTTTCCAATACTGGAAAAGTTTGACCGCCTGCCGCAACGACCGGGTCGCGATGGCGCTACCGCTTTTGTCACCGTACAGGAGGGATGCGATAAGTTCTGCACTTTCTGCGTAGTGCCGCACACCCGGGGACGGGAGTACAGCCGCGCCATGCCCGATATCGTCCGCGAGGTGCGTGTGCTGGTGAATCAGGGGGTAAGCGAGATTACCCTGCTTGGACAAAACGTCAACGCCTATCGGGGTGCGACGGGGCTGGTGGGCGAGGGCGATCTGGCCGACTTGCTGGAACGCTTGGCGCGGATTCCCGGTCTGCTGCGCTTACGCTATACCACCTCACATCCCGGTAACTTGGATGAGCGGTTGATCGCCGCCCATGGCAATATCGAGATATTGGCGCCTCATCTGCATTTGCCGGTGCAGAGTGGTTCTGACCGTATCCTCCGGCGTATGCACCGTAAGCACACGGTGGAACAGTATCTGGACAAGATTGCGCGCTTGCGCGCCGTGCGACCGGACATCCGGATTTCTTCGGATTTTATTGTGGGTTTTCCGGGGGAGACTGATGCGGACTTTGCCGCAACCATGGCACTCATCGATATGGTGGGCTTCGACCAATCTTTTTCTTTCAAATACAGTCAACGCCCCAATACACCGGCACTCAGGTTGAAGGATAGTGTCCCCGAGGCCGTCAAGGATGCGCGTCTGACCATGTTGCAGGAGAGGATCAACGGGCTCGCGCGGGAGTATGCCCGGGCTTTGGTCGGCACGCGGCAGGCGGTGCTGGTCACTGGGCCATCGCGCCGTGATCCGCGGGAACTCACGGGCAAGACCGCCTGCAACCGCTCGGTGAACATGGCGGGGTCGATGGACTGGATCGGTCAGATGCTGGAGGTCGAGATTGTCGCGGCGCTTCCCAACAGTCTGCGCGGGCGCGTGGCGCATCCGGCAGCGGTAAGCCAGCGCCTTGCGATATAGTCCCATGGAGCCTCCCAGTAAGACACCGAACGTCAGCCACAGCGATTTCGTCGCTGAGCATGCCACGGCGGCCATGTTGTCCGAGTTGTCCGGTGAGTTGGACAGCCATGTCAAACAGATCGAATCCCGTCTCGGGGTGGTGGTTCTGCCTCGCGGTCCTCGCTTTCACATCACCGGCCCTGCGGCTTCCGTACGAGCCGCACGGGACGTGCTCTCCCATCTTTATGACCAGATACGCCAGGGAGGCACGCTCTCCAGTCATGAGGTGCATCACAGTATTCAGAACGTGCAACTGGAAATAGAGGCGGGCGCCACAACGGTAGAGTCCTCCGGTGTGCAGACTCTCAAGGGCGTGATCCGCGGCCGTGGACAGAGACAGTGCCGTTATCTGGAATCTATCCGTCAGAACGATCTCACGTTCGGTATTGGTCCGGCGGGTACTGGAAAGACGTATCTGGCGGTGGCGGCGGCGGTAGAGCAGATGGACAGTAATCAGGTGCGTCGTTTGGTGCTGGTACGCCCTGCCGTGGAAGCGGGAGAACGTCTGGGTTTCCTGCCGGGATCTCTGAGCGAAAAGGTCGATCCCTATCTGCGCCCACTCTACGACGCCCTCCATGAAATGCTGGGTTACGAGAAGGTGGCCAAGCTGATGGAGCGGCAGGTGATTGAGGTGGCTCCGTTGGCCTATATGCGCGGACGTACCCTCAACGACGCTTTTATTATCCTTGACGAAGCGCAGAACACTACGCCGGAACAAATGAAAATGTTCCTGACGCGTATGGGTTTTGGCGCCAAGGTCGTGGTGACTGGCGATGTGACGCAGGTGGATTTGCCCCGGGGACAGCTTTCCGGGCTGGTGCAGGCCATGGATGTGTTGGGGAACATGCCGGGCGTCGACATGGTGTTTTTTGAAAGTGCTGACGTGGTGCGCCACCCTTTGGTGGCGCGAATCGTGGAAGCCTATGACCGCTCCGGGGAACGGACATGAACCGCCTCTATTTACGCATGTCGGTGGCTGATGAGGTTGCGGCAATGCCGTTACCGTCCCGTGCCGAGGCGCGGCAGGCGATTCTGCGAGCGCTGTCCGCCTTTTCCGCACGGGTGCAGTCCGCTGATCAACTGCTGGAATTATCTTTGGCCTTTGTCACCGATGGGGAGATGGCGTCCCTGAACGAGCGGTATCGTGGCCAGGCGCAGCCGACCAATTGCCTGTCTTTCCCGCAGGCGGCGCTACCACCGATGTTTCGCCGTGATTTGCTGGGCGATATCGTTATCGCTCCAACGGTAGTCGTGCGTGAGGCCGCCGAGCAGGGTAAGCGCTTGCGTGATCATTATCGTCATCTCCTCGTTCACAGTACCCTCCATCTTTTGGGTTACGATCATGAAGTGGCTGTCGATGCGCAGGAAATGGAGGCGCTGGAAACCCGGCTTCTGGCCGAAATGGGTGTGGCCGACCCTTACTTGAATCACATACATGAGTGAAGATCGAGGCAGTCAGGAACGACCGCGGGGTTGGTGGGAGCGTTTTACCCAGTCTTTGCGCGGTAATGTGGAAGATCAGGACACCCTGCTCGAGCTGGTCCGTGAGGCGGGCGAGCGGCAGATCATCGACGCCGAGGCGGCGCGGATGGTGGATGGCATTTTTCGCATGGGCGAATTGACGGTACGGGATGTGATGATTCCGCGTGCACAGATGGAGGTGATCGAACTGGATATGCCTTTGGCGGAAATTATTGCGCGGGTAGCCGAGGTGGGACATTCGCGCTTTCCCGTGGTGGGGGATGACCGCGATGATGTGCGCGGTATTCTTCTGGCCAAGGACTTGCTGCGGGCCTGGCGAGGTGATGCGCCCGCGCCGCGGCTCACCGAATTGCTCCGCCCGGCAACATTTATTCCCGAAGGGAAGCATCTCGATCATTTACTTTATGAGTTCCGTACGGGTCGCCACCATATGGCGGTGGTTGTGGATGAATATGGCGGTGTCGCCGGATTAATCACCATTGAGGATGTGTTGGAGATCATTGTCGGTGAGATCGAGGATGAATACGACATCGATGAAGATGTGATGGTTGCGCCGCGCGAAGACGGAGACTTTTTGGCCAATGCTTTGATTCCATTGGAAGAGTTTAATACGTATTTTGGGGTGACACTGGCCGATGGCCATACGGATACCCTGGGCGGGTGGGTGACGACGCGACTGGGGCACGTACCCCGCACCGGTGAGGTGATCGAGGAGGGGGCTCTGCGATTGGAGGTGTTACGGGCGGATCGTAAACGGGTGCAGGTGTTACGAGTGACGCCGCCCCACAAACCCTCCCTGTTGACAACAGGGTCTCAGGGTACAGCATGACGGTGGATGCACCGGAAAGAATGCCCTTCGCTCTGCGGCTTCTGGCCGCATTCATTTTGGGTGTGGCTTGGCCTTTGGCTTTCGCCCCTTTCTCGTGGTGGCCTTTGGCCATCGCGCTGCCCTTCGCCCTGTTCTGGCTCGCTACCGCAGAGGAGCGCCCCTGGCGGGCGGCGACCCTGGGATATGTTTTCGGTTTCGGCGCTTTTGCCGCAGGAACCAGCTGGATCGCCATCACTCTGCACAATTTCGCCCATATGGATTGGGTGCTGGCGGGAGCGGCCGTAGGTGTATTGGCCGCCTACTGCGCTTTTTATCCAGCATTGGCCCTGTGGCTGTCCACCCGTTTTTTCACCGGGGGTGCCCGCCTGTTGGTGCTGCCGGTGTTCTGGATTCTCGGAGAATGGGCGCGGGCGCGCATTTTGACGGGTTTCCCTTGGTTGGCCACGGGGTACACCCAGACCTCTGCCGTCCTGGGGGGCTTTTCGCCCTGGCTGGGACAATATGGGGTGGGACTTGCGACAGTCGGGGTTGCGGCCATCCTGGTTTATGTACTGCAACACTCGCGATCCCGTCGGGCACTGGTGGGTGGAATCGCGGGACTTCTCATGATTTTTGGTATGGCGATGGCGGCGGCATCCGTGTCGTTTACCCACCCCGTGGGAAAACCGTTGCGGGTGAGCCTGTTGCAGGGAAACATCCCGATCAGCGAGAAATGGAATGCGGATAGAATCCGCGAGATTCTGCATCGATACGTGACCTTGATCTTGCAGACTCCTCCGAATACCCGGTTGGTCGTCCTGCCGGAGACGGCCTTCCCCATTTTTCAGACAGAACTCCCCGATTTGATTGGGCATCTGCAGCACTGGTCGGCCATCCATCACAAGGTGTTGCTGATTGGTGTCCCGGAAGACGTTGACCATCGGTACTACAATGCGGCGATGGAGATCGATGGGAGGGCACCCCTGCGCTGGTATCAGAAGGAGCATCTGGTGCCCTTTGGGGAATATATTCCCCTGCCTGGACTGCTTGGGCCACTGGTACACCATTTCTTGCCGGGCCTCGGGAGCTTCTCTCAGGGTCATGGGCCCTTCGTGCTGCCGGTCGATGGGCAAAAGGCCGGCATGAGCATCTGCTACGAAGAGTCTTTTTCTCGGGATGTTCGTAAGGGTGTCGAGCAGGGGGCGGTTTTCTTACTCAACATCAGCGACTATGCCTGGTATGGGCACAGCATCGCCGCCGCGCAGAGCCTGCAGATGGCGGCCATGCAGTCCCTGCAGGAGCAGAAGCCGGATGTGCGGGCGACCAACACGGGCATCACCGCCCTGATCTCGTCGCGCGGGCGGGTGAGCGTGTCATTGCCCCAGTTCGTGGCGGGAACCCTCAATGGAGCCATACAACCCATGGCCGGGAAGACCCCCTTCGGACGCTGGGGCAACATCCCTTATCTGGTGTCGAGCCTGTTGCTTCTGCTGACGGCCTTCGTGCTTAGGCGCCGGCGATGATCATCTCGTCGATGAGTATGGAGGGACAACTGGTATTGCCATGCGTGAGTTGGTCTCCGCCCACGGCAACCATACCCCGAAACATGGCTTGCAGGGTGCTGGCGATGGTGATCTCTTCCACCGGGTATTGAATCTCTCCATGCTCCACCCAGAAGCCGGCGGCGCCGCGAGAGTAGTCGCCGGTGACCATATTGATGCCGAAACCAATCAACTCGGTAACCAACAGGCCACGTTCCATCTGGCGTGCCAGATCGTCCAGAGAGGCGTCACCGGGTTCGAGGGTAAGGTTGTGGACACCGCCCCCATTGCCGGTACTGCGCATGTTGAGTTTGCGGGCACTGTAGCTATCAAGAATATAGCCTTTCAATATTCCCCCGGCGATGATATCCCGATTGTGGGTGGCAACACCTTCGCTATCGAAGCTGCTGCTGCCCAGACCGCGCCGCCGCAGGGGTTCTTCGTAGATGCGGATGTGTTCGGGAAAGAGTGGCTTGCCAAGGCTATCCACCAAAAAGGAGCTTTTGCGGTAGAGACTATTGCCACTGATGGCCGCGGCCAAGTGACTCAACAGGCTGGACGCCACTTGATTTTCAAAAAGGACTGGTGCCTTGGTCGTCGCTATTTTGCGCGCATTGAGGCGGCGCAGGGCACGTTGAGCGGCGATCCTGCCGATGGTTTCAGGGCTCGCCAGCGCGTCGGCGGCGCGGGCCACGTCATACCAGTAATCGCGCTGCATGCCGCCTTGCCTGTCTTCGGCGATGACGGAACAGGACAGATTATGCCGGGAGGAACGACTGCTGCCGAGAAAACCGAGACTGTTACCATAAACGGACGTCCCCTCGCCGGTGCCGAGACTACCGCCCTCCGAATTGTGGATGCGCGGATCGCTGTCGCGGGCGGCTGCCTCACAACGGCGCGCAAGCTCAGCGGCGCTATCGGCATCTATGGACCAGGGATGATAGAGATCCAGGTCCGGGAAATCTGTGGCGAGAAGATCGGGGTCGGCGAGCCCGGCAAAGGGGTCCGCCGCCGTGTGCCGGGCAATGGTCAAGGCCGCTGCCACCGTCTCTGAGAGGGCTTTGCGGGAAAAATCGGAGGTCGAGGCACTGCCTTTACTCTGGCCGAGATAGACTGTTACCCCCAATCCTTTGTCCTGGTGATATTCTATGGACTCCACTTCGCCGAGCCGGACCGTTACCGACAGCCCTTTGCCCGTGCTGGCGGAAACCTCCGCGGCGCTGGCACCTTGCTCGCGGGCAAGGTTGAGCATGTCGTTAACGATTTGGGCCAGGGCGCTGGTATCGAGGGTGGATTGAGGGGGATGGCTCATGGAATGGTTTTCCGCAGGTTATGGAACGATCCCCGGTATATTACCCTCAAGTTTCCGGGCAGGGGAAGTTTGAAGGGAGAGCCGACCGTTTTGGAGATGATTTCCCCTATACGCAGGATTCCCTCACGGGAACCGCGCTTGACAAGAATCGTCCCGTGAACTACATTGCAACAAAGTTGCAAAAGATGGTGGGGCCTATTGTCATCGCCCGTTGCGCCGCTTTCGAGGACTGCACGATGCTCAGGTTTGACTACAAGAAGTCTCCAGCGTTTTCTACGGCTGGTTGTCGTTCGTGCAGTCACTTTTCCGTCTTGCGGGTTGCCATGCGGATGGTTGCCGCCGGGTGTGTCGGGTTAGGGATGGCGCAGACCGCCCCCGCAACGACCATCCGCGCGGTGGGTGTGGAAAATGTGTACGCCAATGTCATCGGTCAGATCGGTGGGAAGTATGTCACCGTCAGTGCCATCGAGAGCAATCCCAACACGGACCCGCATAGTTTTGAAGCCAGCCCCGCCGTGGCCCGGGAGATTGCCGCGGCGCAGATCGTGGTGCGTAATGGAGTGGGTTATGACAGTTGGGCCAAAAAGATTCTGGCGGCGGATCCGAATCCCCAGCGCAAGGTGATCGTCGTTCAGGATCTGTTCCATCTTCCGCAACGTACTCAAAACCCCCATCTCTGGTACAAGCCGGAGACCATGCCTGTTGTGGCCCAGGCGGTCGCCCAGGGTTTGACGGTGCTGGACCCTGTCCATGCCGCCTATTTTGCAGCCCATTTACGCCAATTCGATGCGTCCCTGAAACCCTGGTATCAGGCGATCGCCCGCTTCAGAGCGCAGTTTGGCGGTACACCTGTCGCGGTGACAGAGCCGGTTGCCGACTACATGCTGCAGGCTGCGGGTTGTGACATCAAAACGCCGTGGAATCTGCAGGCGGCCATCATGAATGGGACCGATCCGTCACCACAGGACGTGAGCACCCAGAATAAGCTCTTCCAGCAGCATCAGGTCAAAGTCTTCGTCTATAACCAGCAGGTGACGAATTCCCTGACGAGCGCCTTTCTGAGTAACGCGAGGGCGGCGAAGATCCCGGTGGTCGGCGTCTATGAAAGCATGCCGATGGGCTACAGCTATCAGTCCTGGATGTTGACGGAGGTGCATATGCTACGTAACGCCGTGGAGCGCGGCACATCCACGACCGTGCTGAAGTAATCCGGCGTTGAGCATGCAGGATCCGATACTTTCCGTCGCGCATCTCTCGGTAGATTTGGGTGGCCGTGAGATCTTGCGCGACGTCAGTTTCGACCTCCGCCCCGGCCAACTCTGCGCTCTGATCGGGGAGAATGGGGCGGGTAAGACGACCCTGCTACGCAGTCTGCTGGGTCTGACGCCACACCATGCGGGGCAGGTATGGATCGAGGGGGTACCCGCCGGCCAGCGTCGTATCCTGGTCGGCTATGTGCCCCAGAAAATTGTCTTTGATGCGGATGTTCCCCTACGGACCCGCGACCTGGTGCAGTTGGGGCTGGATGGTCACCGCCTCGGTCTGCCGCTGTTTTCGAGTCGTAAAAAAACTAAGGTGGATCAAGCGTTGCAGATGGTCGGGGCTGAGGCGTTTGCTGACCAGCGGGTGGGAGAGCTTTCCGGTGGGCAGCAGCAGCGGGCGGTCATCGCGCATGCTCTGGTGCGCCAGCCGCGTCTGCTGATTCTCGATGAGCCCTTGGCCAATCTGGATTTTCGCAGCGCCAATGCGCTGGTTGCACTGCTCGGTACACTCGCCCGTACTCAGCGGATTGCCATGCTGGTGACGGCGCACGATATGAACCCTCTTTTGCCGGTCATGGATCGGCTGATTTATCTGGTGGGGGGGCAGGTCGCCACGGGGAGTGTGGAGGAAGTGGTGCAACCCGAGGTGCTGAGTAAGCTTTATGGTTATCCGGTAACGGTGCTGCGCCACGGCCAGCGGGTACTGGTGCTGCCTGATGCCGCCGTTGAGCCGTCTGGAGTGATCGCCGCAGGGCAGGTACCGTCCCCGGAAAAGGCGAATTAACGCCGTGTGGAGTTTGGGGGCGCTTTTGGGTAATCCCGGTTTCTTCAGTAGCGAACCCGTGCAAACGGCGCTGATCGTGGGCGCTTGCGCGGCATTGGTCAGCGCGGTGATCGGGGTGTTTTCCGTCTGGCGCGGTAATGCTTTTGCCGGGCATGCCCTAGCCGACGTGAGCAGCGCGGGCGGAGCGGTTTCCTTTCTCTTGGGGATCAGTCCTTTGCTGGGTTTTCTGGGCATGGCCTGGATTGCGGCCTTCAGTATGGAATTTTTGGGGATACGCATGGGGCGGGAGCGTGATCTCGCCACCGGTATTGTTCTGGGCGCGGGTCTGGGACTGTCAGCGTTGTTCCTTTATCTGGATGTGACCACTACCAGCACCACCGGCGCGGCGGTGAGCGTGATGTTTGGTTCTCTGTTCGCGATTCCGCAGAATCTCATAACCCCGGCGCTGGCCGCCTCCGGCAGCGTGTTCTTGCTGGTGGGTCTGTTTTACCGGCCCATGATGTTGACTGCAGTGGATCCTGAGCTGGCGGCAGTACGGGGCGTTTCCCTGCGCTGGGTTGGTCTGCTGCAACTCCTGGCTCTGGGACTTGCGGTGGCCGTCTGTGCTTTGGCGATCGGCGCGGTGCTGGCGACGGCATTGCTCATCGGCCCGGCGGGTGCGGCCATCCGTTTGAGCCGACGTCCGGGTCAGGCTATTCTCTGGGCCATGGTCATCGGTCTAACGGCAGTCTGGGGCGGCATCTGGATGGCCTATGCGAGTTATTACTGGTTCTCCGGTAACGCTTGGCCGGTGAGCTTTTTTGTGGTGGCGCTGGTATTTCTGTTTTATCTGGCGGCGGTATTGTTCGCCAAAATGGCGGGTTTGGCGGCACATCCGAAGCCGGTCACTTGGCCGCATTGCGAGACATAGGGTATGTTCTCCAGCTTTATGCTCAACACCTGGATCGCCGCCACCGCCATCGCTTTTGTTGCGGCTTTTGTCGGGTTTTTTGTGGTGGTCCGGCGTTCGGCCTTCGCTGCCCATGCGTTGCCGCTGGGTGCTTTTCCGGGGGCGGCGGCGGCCAACCTGTTGGGAATCGATCCGCTGATCGGATTGCTGGTCTTTGTCGGGATGGGTGTTTTACTCCTGCGGCAATTGGTGCGCATGGGGCGACGCGATGTGGGTACGGGGCTGGTGCTGGTGCTGTTTCTAGGCGTGGGTGCGTTGTTACTGAGTATGACCAGCGAGTATGCGCCAGCCGTGTTTTCTTTGCTCTTTGGCGAGGTGTTGGGGGTCAGTGACGCGGACTTGCTGCCGATACTGGGCATCTGTGTATTGGTGGTGGTGGGCATCGTTCTGTATTTTCGGCCGCTCTTGCTGGATTCGACTTTCCCCGATCTGGCGGCCTTGCAGGGGATTCGCGCATCACGCATGGATCTGGTGTTCCTGACCCTGTTGGCCCTGGTGACTGCCACGGCCTTGCCGGTAGTGGGGGCTTTTCTGGTGTTTACCCTGCTGGTCGGCCCGCCGGCTGCCGCCCAGGCGTTGAGCGGCAATCCCATGCGAGTGCTGGCGCTATCCGTGATTTTTGCGGAGGGCTGCATCTGGAGTGCTATTGCGCTCTCTTACTGGACCAACTGGCCCATCGGTTTTTTTGTCGGGGCCATTGGTGCGGGCTTGTTTACGGTGGCACGTTC
>JAKACQ010000052.1:0-15688 GCA_021821285.1 Pseudomonadota bacterium | reverse complement strand
CCCGCTCCCGACCATCCTTGGCGTCGCTATTCCTCCTCAACATCCTCCCCAGAACCCCCTCCCTGACCCTCCACAGGGGGACATCTCTGCTTTGCTCAAAAGGGGACATTTGTGAATTGGGTTGACAGACCAAATAACCGGCTGGAGAGGACAACGCCACCCCCGCAACCCGGGCCTCCTCGCCTCCACCTATACGGCGGGCACCCCAACGGCAAGCCCCCACGGAAACCATGCACCAGCGTACAGTTCGTCATACGGCCCATGACAATTCTGCGCACAGCCCGCCGCCCGCCGCGTTGAAAAGACGCAAGCGCATCCCCTGCGCCTCGGCCAGTTGGCGGGCGATGGCCAATCCAAGACCACTGCCTTCGCCATGTCCCCGCGCATCATCGAGGCGCACGAACGGCTCAAAAACCTTTTCCAGATCCGCCTCGGGAATTCCCGGCCCGGAATCGCAGAGATGCAGCAGGAAATACCCGGGCGTCTTCTGAAGTTTTACATGAATCTTGCCCCCGCCATAGCGCAAGGCGTTCTCCAGCAGGTTGGACAATAGCCGGCGCAGGGCTTCACGATCTCCGCGGAACGGATATCGGCGAGGCAAAGTCGCCTCCCATTCGCCCCCCGCGCGTTCAAAATCCGCGCACACCTCGGCCAATAGTACCATCAGGTCGAAATCGGCCACCTTCGCCGCCAGACCCCGCCCCAGAGCGAGTGACTGCGCCAGTAACGCATCCATCCGCTCCATGTCCTGCAACATGCCATCCCGCAGATGCTGTGGCGTACTTTCCGGCAAAAGCTCCCAGGCCATGCGCAGGCGCGCCAGTGGTGAACGCAGATCGTGAGAAATACCCGTGAGCAGCAGTGACTGATGATCAATCATCGCTTGCAGCCGCGTCCGCAATTCCGCAAAAATATTTAGGATGTTCTGGAACTCATACGCACCGCCGTGCGGCAAACTCGGCAACGGTGCCTGCAGGGATCGCCGCAAAGCTTCCGATATCACGTTCAAAGGCCGCAAAACCCGGCGTACCAGGATCATGGTCAGCACCAGCAGCGCCAGGGTGGAAAAACTGATCACAAAAATCATGGCCACAGGGAGGGAAGAAGCCAAGCGACGGCGGTCGAAATGGACCCAGATTTGTTGTCCAGCGACAGGAACCGGCACCCAGAATGTGCGGACATCCCCCCCCAACACATCAACCGCAATCGGTTTACCCAGGCGTCGCGACAGCGCCCGGCTAAGCAGCCAGCCATATATGTGACCGTGCGTGTGTGTCACCGAACGGTCCAAGTGTTGTGCGATCTCCACACCATCATCGGCCTGAAGACTGACCAGAAAGGCAGGACGCGTATCGGCTGGCAGCTCCGCATAGGTTTTCGCGCTAATAACGATCAGTCCCGCAAGGTCTTCCGCCGACCGTTCCGCCAGAGGATAAAGTACCGTAACCAGGATAATGACCAAGGTCAAAACCTGCAAAACGACGATCCCCAGACCCATGGTCCAGGCGGTCTGCGAAAACAGGCTGCGCCCGCGCCAAAAGATCATGGAACCGGGGTAAACCGATAACCCGTGCCGCGCTCCGTCTGTAAAAAGCGGGGTTGCCGGGGATTATCTTCAATGACCTTGCGCAGGCGTGTCACCCGCACATCAATACTGCGATCGAAGCGTCCGTCCTCTTCCCCACCCAGCAACTGCAACAACAGATCGCGGCTGAGGATGCGCCGCGGTCGTTGCGCGAAGACCAGTAGCAAGTCCATCTCCGCAGGATTCACATCCACTTCTGCGTTATCCCGATACAGTCGGCGTTCAGACATATGCAGACAAAAAACACCAAAATTCAGCTTTTCCCCGCCTTCATCTTTGCCGCTGCGACGCAACAAGGCGCGCAGGCGCGCCAACAGTTCCCGCGCGTTGAAGGGCTTGGCCAGATAATCGTCGACACCGCTTTCCAACCCCAGGATGCGCTCTTCATCCTCGCCCCGTGCGGAAAGCATCAGGATAGGCGGCCCTTCCCTGCTGCGCAACGCCTTGGCGAGACTGATACCATCCTGTCCCGGCAACATCCAGTCGAGCACGATCACATCCACCGGACCTGCGGCCAACTGCTGGTGCATCTGCTGCCCATTGACCGCCAACAGCACCGCGAAACCCTGCGTTTCCAGGAACTCTCGCAGCATCTCCGCAAGCCGTTGATCATCATCCACTATCAACACAACCGCCATTCTGGCCTCGCAACACGCTGAAAACAGGGTCACCGAGAGGAACTTTAATAACGCACCGGAAGGTGTTTGTTCCCGAAATACTCTCGAAACATTATAAGCCCACTATACCATCATAGGCAGGGGTGGTACCCAAACTAAAAGATAGAGTGGAGCGAATAGTCAAGCAGTTCGATCAGTCCGGCGGTGTATGGCATTTCGAAGTGCGCACGGGTTTGTAGCGGTTGTTTTGCGGCTATTGGACGGGCTCCTCGCCCGTCTTTTTTTGTCTCTGCAGTCGACGTTCGCGCAGATGCGCACCGCTTTAAAAATTATTTTTGATCCGGAAATATTCCGGAAACAAAAACTTCGTAGGCTATCCCGTATGGAAGGGCCCAAATGTCCAAAAAACCGGCGGGCTACCCAACGGGATTTAGTAGCGCTAGCGGTGGGATCGCAGCGCTTGGTACCAAATGCGGTTGTTTTGCGGCTATTGGACGGGCTCCTCGCCCGTCTTTTTTTATGCTCCCGGAACGATGATATACTGGCCCGAATTGTCCAACAAGGATGCGCATGGATTCCAAAGCACACCGTCTCGTCTGGATCGACCTGGAGATGACCGGCCTGCATCCGGAACAGGATCAGATTCTGGAAATCGCCACACTGATCACGGACAACAATCTACGGATTCTTTGTGAAGGTCCGGTACTCGCCGTCCATCAGCCAGAAACTGTGCTGAGCAGCATGGATGACTGGAACCAGCGTACTCATGGCGCCTCGGGGCTTTTGCAGCGGGTTCGTCACAGTCGTCTGGATACGGCTGCCGTAGAGACGCAAACATTGGATTTCCTGGTTCAGCATATCACCCCAGGCACATCCCCCATCTGCGGGAACAGCGTGTGTCAGGATCGCCGCTTTTTGGCTCGCCTCATGCCCCGGCTGGAGCGGTTTTTTCACTACCGGATGGTGGATGTCAGCACCATCAAAGAACTCGCGGCACGTTGGTATCCCAGTTTACCCAAATTTCCCAAAGCCGAACGCCACGAAGCGCTGGCCGATATCCGCGAATCCATCGGTGAACTCATCTACTACCGTGAGCAACTCTTTCCCAAGGCACCTTTTCCGCATCCGGCAGGCGACGACGGGGACGAGGCAGGATAAGGGGTCAACGTCGCGCTTCCGTCCGGCAACTCGCGGTGCGGTGAATGTGGTGTTTGTCATGGAGACCCCGACACGATGGAGATCGATCTTTTCTACGAACTCGCCGTACCGGCCCACCTAGGCCGCAGCGAGGCCCAGGTTTACCATGAAACTTTGGATGAACTCAGCCTCGCCGACGCCCTGGGCTTCCACGGCGCTTGGCTCGTGGAGCATCATTTCATGCGCGAATACTCCCACTCCAGCAGCCCGGAAACCTTCCTCGCGGCCGCCAGCCAACGTACCCAATCGTTGCGGCTTGGCCACGCGGTCGTCGTGCTGCCTTACAATCATGCCATTCGCGTTGCGGAGCGAGTCGCAGCCCTCGACATCCTCAGCCATGGCCGCTTGGAACTGGGCATCGGCCGCGGTTTTTCACCCAAGGAATACCAACTCTTCGGCAGCCAGATGGCCGATAGTCGGCAACACATGCGGGAGGGGTTGCGCATCCTTCGTCAGGCGGGCGGCGGACCGTTCAGTCACCAGGGGCAGATTTATGACTTTACCGATCTGGATATCCTTCCGAAACCACTGCAACGGCCTCATCCGCCGCTCTGGACAGCGGCGGTGAGCCCAACGACTTTTCAATGGGCGGCGCAGGAGGGTATCGGCGTACTATCCGGACCATTCAAACCCTGGTTTCTGATCAAACAAGACCTCCGCGCTTACAAAAAGCGTTGGCGGCAACACCATGGAGACGGTCCTGGGGAGGCAGGCCAAAACCGACGCTTTGCCATGACCGTCGGTTGCCTGTGCCTGGAGGATGCGGCAGAGGCACGCCGCTGGGCCGAGGGTTTCACCTGGTATTATCAGCGGCTGTTGGACCAGACACGACACGTGTTGGCTCAATTACGCGAGAGTTATGAATACTACCATCGCCTCGGTTTTCTCGAGCCTTTGCTACGCCGTGGCCTGAACCTGCGACTCTTGGAAACCATGGGAATGGTCGTCGTCGGTGATCCGGAGACCTGTCGTAAACACTTGAACCGCTATGCCCACGCCGGGGTCGACCAACTGATCCTGGCTGTGGGCGCGGGCATGGTACCCAGCGCGATAACCCAGCGCTCGCTGCGCTTGCTCGCCGATGAAGTGCTGCCGACCCTGCGCGGCCCGCACACGCCCTGATGCGGGTACTGGTCACCGGGGCGGCGGGACATACGGCTGCGGCATTGCTCCCTGCCCTGCTCGCCCAGCCCCGAGTCCATCGGGTCATCGCTCTGGATCACCGCCCCCTCGCATTGCGGCATCCGCGTTTGCAATATCTGCCTCTGGACATCCGCGATCCGCAACTCACCGGGCATCTGACCGGAGCGGATTGCGTCATTCATCTCGCCTTCATGGTGCTCAACCCGCACCTCGGGCCACAGTGGCGCAGACGCGAGGAGATGCGCAAAATCAACGTCTATGGTGGACAACATTTGTTCCGTGCGGCAGCGGATGCGGGAATACCACATGTCATCTATTCCAGCAGCGTGGCCGCTTATGGTGCCTGGCCGGACAACCCCGTTCCCATCACCGAAGATCAACCTTGCCGGCCGGTACCGGGTTTCGCCTACAGTGAGGACAAAGCGGCGCTGGAGCAGTGGCTGGATACATTCACGGTTCATCATCAGAAGCGCACCACCGTCACCCGCCTCAGACTGCACGCGATCGTCGGTCCCCATGGACAGGCGCTAGTGAATGGCATGGCAACGAGTTCGTATGGACTGCGTCTCCGCAACCCCGATTTGCCCATCCAATGCCTCCATGAAGACGATGCGGTCAACGCCATACTTGCCGCTCTGGATTCCGGGCAGGGCGGCGTATTCAATATTGCGGCACCAGACCCCATACCCTGGTCCGCCATTCCCCGTCGCTGGTCCTTGCCGCTGTCTCCCGCCCAACTGCATACCTTGCATACCATCCTTCGTCCCTTCAGCACCCGTCTCGGAGACCCCGGCTGGCTGCGCGGACTGGAAAACCCTCTGGTCGTCGACATCACCCGTGCCCAACAAAGCTTGGGATGGCGCCCACGCTATGACGTGCGCGGCACTATCGCCCAAGTGCGCGACACGTTTGGACAAGGTCCGTTGCACCCTTGGAGCGGCTGAGCGTCCGTGGCAGAATGACGCATGAACTTCGCTCAATGCATCCCCATGCAGGCTCAGATCCAGCGCCATCATGACGCCTTGGTCAACCGGCTCAGTCAGCACAGCGGCAATTACCAGGATCCCAGCCGGACGGTGCCATGGGAGAGTCTGGACCCGGAAATTGCCTGGCTCCCGGAGGATCTGTTGTCCATTTACGGATTACCGGAGTATGCGCAGTTGAGTCGGGAGGAGCGCGTCCGCCTGTCCCAGGTCGAGTTCGTCTCTTTCTGCGAGTTGGGCCTGTGGCTGGAGGCCCTGCTGATCCAGCGACTGGGTGCCAATTCTCTGCAAGAGATGTATCGCGATCCGATCGGTTATCACTACCAGCTTCATGAACTGCGGGAAGAAGTGGGGCACAGCCTCATGTTCCTGGAGCTACAGCAGCGTTCGCAACTGCCTTTCATGACACCGCTGAGTGCGCGACCTCCCCTCGCACGACTCTTCGCCCGCTTTGCTCCCGAGGGCTCCGCCGCTTTCTGGGCGGCCATCCTCATCGGTGAAAATGTGCCGGATCGCATGAATCGCCTCATCTTCGCCCACAAGGAGCTGCCTGCGGCGATACTGGCCATCACCCAGGTCCACATGCGCGAAGAAGCTCGTCATATGGCTTTCGCGCGCATGATCATCCAAAAACGCAGCCAAACCATGAGTGGTCTGAAGAAACAGTTGGTCAACCCGATCCTGCGCGAAGTATTCCGCCAGTTTCTGCGCACTTGCTTCTTTCCTGCGGAGCAGGTGTATGCGGCGGCCGGGTTGAGTAATCCGCGGGTGTGGACACGGCGCGCACGTCATAATCCACACCGTATCGCGTTGATGAACGCGTGTGCGGCGCCCAGTCGCGATTTCCTGCGCACGCAAGGCTTCACCTTGTGATGAATCGATTCCTGCTATAAGTTACGGACCATGGAGAATGCAATGCGATTTCACCCCGGCACCATACTCGCCTCCCCCGATGCCCAGTCCCTCTTCGAGTCCGGGGAAGTCGATCCGCAGGAATTGCTGCGCCACCACGTCCTGGGGGAGTGGGACGAAGCCATGGAGGCGGATCTCATTGAAGCCAGTGAGAAAGCCATACGCGACGGCGGAGTCATCGTCAGCACTTGGCAAATCAGCGGCTACACGATCTGGATCCGTACCGACGCCAGTCGGGAAACCACCATCATCGATGTTCCACTTGACTACTGAGGTGTATCATGGCGGTATTGCAGATTGCGACCCGACCTTTCGCCGATCAACGCCCAGGCACCTCAGGACTGCGCAAAAAAGTGCGGGTTTTTCAGCAACCTCACTATCTCGAGAACTTCGTTCAATCCATCTTCAACGCCATTCCCGATCGCGCCGGGAAAACCCTCGTCCTCGGCGGTGACGGGCGTTTTTATAACCGCGAAGCCATACAGACCATCCTCCGCATGGCGTCCGCCAACGACTGGGGGAAGGTCATCGTTGGCCGCGGAGGTTTTTTTTCCACGCCTGCCGTCTCCGCCGTCATCCGTGCACGCATGGCCCATGGCGGTATCATTCTCAGCGCCTCCCATAACGCCGGCGGCCCCGACCATGACTTCGGCATCAAATACAATACCGCCAACGGGGGCCCCGCGTCAGAAAAAATCACCGAGGCTATCTGGACCGCCAGTAAATCCCTGCAAAACTATCGAATTCTAGACGACGCGAACATCGATATCGATACGGACGGCACATCCATCCTCGGTGAAATGCAGATCGAAATCTGCGATCCGGTCGCAGAGTATGCCCGGTTGATGGAGCATATTTTTGATTTCGATGCATTGAGACGGCTTCTGCAAGGGCCCTTCCGGATGCGCTTTGATGCCCTGCACGCGATTACTGGTCCCTATGCCCACGAAATTTTTGAGGCGCGCCTGGGGGCGCCCGCAGGTACCGTGGTCAATGGCACACCCCGCACGGATTTTGGAGGGGGACATCCCGACCCGAATCTGGTCTATGCCAAGTCACTAGCCGACCATCTGTTCGCGGAAAATGCGCCCGATTTTGGCGCGGCATCCGATGGAGACGGCGATCGTAACATGATTCTGGGACGCAAATTTTTTGTGACCCCCAGCGATTCACTGGCGGTGCTCGCGGCGCATGCCACCGTGATCCCCGCCTACCGCCAGGGTCTCAAAGGCATCGCCCGCTCCATGCCCACCAGCCAAGCCGTGGACGTGGTCGCCGAGGCGCTGGGTGTCGCTCATTATGAAACGCCCACCGGCTGGAAATTCTTCGGTAACCTGCTGGATGCGGGAAAAATCACCTTTTGTGGTGAGGAGAGTTTCGGCACGGGATCGGATCATATCCGGGAAAAAGACGGACTCTGGGCGGTACTGGCCTGGCTCTCGGTGATCGCGCATACGGAGCGGTCCGTGGCCGACATCGTTACCCAGCATTGGCAGCGCTTCGGGCGCCACTACTACACACGTCACGATTACGAAGAACTTCCGGTGGAAATTGGCGAACAGATCATGCGAAGTATCACCGCCCAGCTACCGATCCTCTCCGGCCATACTTTGGCGGGGCGCAGCATCCTCACCGCCGATGATTTCGCCTATACGGACCCCATCGACGGAAGTATCAGCACGCATCAGGGCTTGCGCCTGCTCTTTACCGACGGTGCGCGTTTAATATTTCGTCTGTCAGGCACTGGGACTGAAGGCGCCACGCTGCGCATCTATCACGAACATCTGGAGAAGGACCCGCGACGCCAGCAACAGGATCTGCAACGGGCTCTGCGCGATCTCATCCAGATCGGCAGGGACCTCACCCGAATCGAAACCCTCACGGGTCGCAAGACCCCCACTGTCATCACCTGATGAAGGAGTTTGATCATGATGGATTACGAAAGCGATAATGGTATTGGTTACAGCGCCCTAGGCATTGCCCTGCTGGCCGGTGCCGCGGCGGGTGCCGTCACCGCCCTTCTGTTCGCACCGCAAACAGGCGACCGTACCCGCGAACAATTGCGACAGCAGGCCAATCGCGCCTGGGATCGCGTCGTCACCTCCCGCGAGCGGATGAACGAAAGGGTTGAGGAACTCCTCGATACCATCGCCATACATAGTGAGGAGTTAGTGCAAAAAGGCAAGGAACTGAGCGACAAGGAACGGCAACGCCTGAATGATGGTATCGCCCTTGCCCGCAGCGAACTGGATCGACTGCGTCGCCGCCTCGCGCGCCTAGATTGACCCCAGCGGGGCGAGCGGCTATGCTCTCCCGCGACGGGGCGTAGCGCAGCTTGGTAGCGCGCCTGCTTTGGGAGCAGGATGTCGGAGGTTCGAATCCTCTCGCCCCGACCAAATCGCTTCCTATGGCGTGGGTGCCGCGGCCCCCGGAGTATCCACGGACGCTTTCCACTCCTGCATCTTGCCAATCAGCGGTGATTCCGCGCATTGCTGTGCGGTCAAGGCGCCGCAAGCACTAGCCCATTCGCTGGTCACCCCAAAAAACTTCGCGGCTGACCGCATCCGCTGAGCCCGTACACCCGTGGCCCGGGTACTGAGGGCCTGATAACGATCCGCCCGCTTCCGTGCCCAGATCGAAACCCCCCGCCAGCAGTTTGGCTGGGCAGTGGACGACATGGCTGCGCATCGGGCGCTGCCCTGACGTGCCTTAGTCATGTCCGCCTGCCATTCACCGAAAAACGACGTTTTGGCGCCGCTGGGATTCTGCGCTACTGACGGAGCGCCCAGCGCGGCTGAAGGCAAAACCCGTGACCCGGCAACGGGCGCTCTACGTTCGGGTAACGACGGAGTCGGAGCGGAAGCGAGCGCCGGGTACCGGCTTACCATGCCTTGAGTCTGCGGTGCCATACCATTGTTGGTAGCGCAGCCAGTCAATACCAGCACCCCTCCGACGACCCATACTGACCATCGCATCCCGCGCATAAGAGACTCCTTCACTCGGCTTTGAAATGAAATATTCATTATTTAGCTACCATTGCCACAGAATAAGTCCAAGGGCGATCGACATGCGGCCACCGGTAACGCAAACACGCGCTCAGGACACAGGCAGCACATCGCGCACGCGCCGCCAAGCATCCCGTTCATTGCGCAATCGCTTGATCATGCGTTGACCACTCCCCCTTCCGGCCCCTAGAATAGATGATATCTACGCGGGAGGGGACCCCCTCCCTTTTTTTGCATCCTCTTTGGTTGGCGAGGTGAGGTGTGCAGGCGGTCCTGGCATTAGCAGACGGCAGCATTTTTCGCGGTAAAGGCTTTGGCGCCGCAGGATTGGCCGTGGGTGAGATTTGTTTCAACACGGCCATGAGCGGTTACCAAGAGATTCTTTCTGATCCTTCCTATCGAGGGCAGATTGTGACGTTGACTTATCCACATATCGGTAACACCGGCGTCAACGCGGAAGATATGGAAGGCGTGAAAATATTTTGCTCTGCCTTGGTCGTGCGCAATCTGCCGCGCACGCCCAGCAGTTGGCGCAGCACGCAAGACTTGCCCACCTTCTTGCAGGCACATCAGATTCCCGGTATCGCCGGGATTGATACCCGCGCCCTGACGCGCCGGCTGCGGGATAGCGGCGCTCAAAATGCCGCCGTCCTCACCGGCGCTGAGATCAGCGACGACATGGCACTGAGCGCGGCGCGCGCCTGCCCGGATCTTCTCGGTCGCGATCTGGTACAGGATGTGGTTTGCCGGGAGGCATACAGCTGGGATCTCGCCAGCGGCGCCCCGGATCAGGGTTATCACGCGCAAGCCACCGTCCAGGCAGCCCTGCGTCATGTCGTGGTTTATGATTTTGGCAGCAAACGAAACATCCTGCGGCTGCTGACCGATCGCGCCTGCCGGGTCACGGTCGTTCCACCTCGCACCACAGCCGCCGAAGTCGTTGCCCTGCGGCCAGACGGTGTACTTTTCTCCAACGGCCCTGGCGATCCCGCCGTGCTCGACTACGCTCAGGAGGCCATGCGGCAAGTCATTGCAGCGGGCATACCCACCTTCGGGCTCTGTCTCGGACATCAATTGCTCGGATTGGCCCTGGGCGCCAAAACGATCAAAATGAAGTTTGGGCACCACGGCGCCAACCATCCGGTCAAAGACCTGCGCAGCGGCCGGGTGCTGATCACTAGCCAGAATCACGGTTTTGCGGTGGATGTGGACACCCTGCCGGCTTGCCTGACAGCAACACATATCTCTTTGTTTGACGGGAGCTTGCAAGGCATGGCGCATCGCGATCTGCCAGCCTTTTCCTTTCAGGGACATCCCGAAGCCGGACCCGGTCCCCATGATGCCGGCGTGATTTTCGACGACTTCACGCATGCCATGCATCGGCACAGAGAGCGTCGGCATGCCTAAACATCAGGAGATCAAAAGCGTCCTCCTCATCGGCGCCGGACCCATCATCATCGGTCAGGCCTGTGAATTCGATTACTCCGGCGTGCAGGCCTGCAAGGCCCTGCGGGAAGAGGGTTGCCGTGTCATTCTGGTCAACTCCAATCCGGCCACGATCATGACCGATGCGCAGATGGCGGACGCCACCTATATCGAGCCTGTCGAGTGGCAAACGGTCGCGCGTATCATCGCCATGGAGCGTCCCGACGCGATCCTCCCCACCATGGGCGGCCAAACCGCGTTGAACTGCGCCCTGGATCTGCACCGGGAAGGGATACTGGAGCGATATGGTGTCAGGCTGATCGGTGCCTCCGTAAAGGCCATCCGGGAAGCCGAAGATCGCGGCCTGTTCAAAAAAGCCATGGAGGAGATCGGTCTGGAAGTGGCGCGCTCCGCTTTTGGTCACGACATGGAAAGCGCGCGTCAGATCGCGGAAGATATCGGCTTCCCGGTCATCATCCGGCCCTCCTTCACGCTGGGCGGCACCGGCGGCGGCATTGCCTATAACCGTGAAGAATTTGAGGACATTGCCTCTCGCGGCCTGGACGCCAGTCCTACGCACGAGATCCTCATCGAAGAATCCATCATCGGCTGGAAGGAATTCGAGATGGAAGTGGTCCGCGACCGGGCCGATAACTGCATCATCGTCTGCTCCATCGAAAATTTCGATCCCATGGGCATCCACACCGGGGATTCCATCACCGTGGCTCCTGCCCAGACCCTCACCGATCGTGAATACCAACGCATGCGCGACGCCTCCATCGCCGTCCTGCGCCGTATCGGGGTGGATACCGGCGGCTCCAATGTGCAGTTCGCTGTCAATCCCGAAGATGGGCGACTGATCGTCATCGAGATGAATCCACGGGTATCGCGCTCCTCGGCGCTGGCCTCCAAGGCTACGGGTTTTCCTATTGCCAAAATCGCCGCCAAACTCGCGCTGGGTTATACCCTGGATGAACTGCGCAATGATATCACCCAGACGACACCGGCAAGTTTCGAACCGACCATCGATTATGTGGTCACCAAAATCCCCCGCTTCGCCTTCGAGAAATTCCCGGAGGCCGACGCCCATCTGACCACCCAGATGAAGTCGGTGGGGGAGGTGATGGCCATTGGTCGCAGCTTTCAGGAATCGCTGCAAAAGGCGTTGCGCGGTCTGGAGACGGGTGTGGACGGTCTGGATGAGAAACTCATCGGTAACGATCCAGACACCCTGCGCAAGCTGGAACAGGAGTTGAGAGTTCCCGGTTCCGATCGCCTCTGGTATTTGGCAGATGCCATACGGCGCGGCTGGGATCAGAACAGTCTGCAACGAATCACCCGCATCGACCCCTGGTTCCTGGAGCAAATTTTCGAAATCGTCCAAACGGAGGAGGGGCTGCGCGGCCTCCCGCTGGCGACACTCGACAGCGCCCGGCTCCACGCACTCAAAGGCATGGGTTTCTCGGATCGTCGTCTTGCCCGGTTGCTGGGGTGCCGCGAGCAGTTTCTGCGGGAGCATCGCCAAAAGCTGGGTATTCGCCCGGTCTACAAACGAGTGGACACTTGTGCCGCCGAGTTTCGCTCGCTCACGCCCTACCTCTATTCCACGTATGAAATGGAGTGCGAAGCGGAACCCAATGATAAACCCAAGATCATGATTCTCGGCGGTGGTCCCAACCGGATCGGGCAAGGCATCGAATTTGACTATTGCTGCGTGCACGCGGCCATGGCCCTGCATGAAGATGGTTTTGAAACCATCATGGTCAACTGCAATCCCGAGACCGTGTCCACCGACTATGACACCTCGGATCGCCTCTATTTTGAGCCGCTTACCCTGGAAGATGTCCTCGAAATCGTCGCTGTCGAAAAACCCCGGGGCGTGATCGTCCAATTCGGTGGTCAGACACCGCTAAAACTCGCCAACGATCTGGAAGCCGCCGGTGTACCCATCATTGGCACCACGCCGGATTCCATTGATCTGGCCGAGGACCGTGAGCGTTTCCAGCAACTCCTGCAACGTCTGCACTTGCGGCAGCCGGAAAATGCCATTGCGCGGAGTGCCCCGGAGGCCCTGAGCAAGGCCCGCGAACTCGGATATCCGCTGGTGGTGCGCCCATCTTATGTACTGGGCGGCCGCGCCATGCGCATCGTTTACGGAGAAGATGATCTGGAACGCTACATGGTGGAGGCGGTGCGTATCTCCAATGACCAGCCCATTCTCCTCGATCGCTTCCTGAATGACGCCTTGGAGGTGGATATCGACGCGGTTGCCGATGGCGAGCGGCAGGTGATCGTGGCCGGAATTATGGAGCATATCGAACAGGCGGGTGTTCACAGTGGCGACTCCGCCTGTTGCCTGCCACCCTACTCTCTGTCTCCAGCGATTCAGAACGAACTCCGGCGGCAGACCGTGGAACTGGCTTCAGCGCTCGGTGTGGTAGGTCTGATGAACTGTCAGTTCGCCGTCCAGAACGAGCGCATCTATGTGTTGGAAGTCAACCCGCGCGCCTCACGGACCGTGCCGTTCGTCTCCAAGGCTACGGGCTGGCCTCTGGCCAAAATCGCCTCGCGCTGCATGACCGGAAAGTCACTCGCAGCGCAAGGCATCCCGCAGATTCCCAACCCACCCCATTTCAGTGTCAAGGAAGCCGTCTTCCCCTTTATCAAATTTCCCGGCGTGGACGTGCTGTTGGGTCCGGAGATGAAGTCCACTGGCGAAGTGATGGGCATCGGCGCCAGTTTCGGCGAAGCCTTTCTCAAGGCACAAATTGGCGCGGGTGAACACTTCCCGCGCTCCGGCACCGCCTTTCTCAGCGTTCGCGACGCGGATAAAAAAGGGCTCAGCCCAGTGGCACGCATGCTGTCCGAACTCGGTTTCAAGCTGATCGCCACCAGAGGTACTGCCGCTTTTCTGCAGCGGGAAGGGCTGGAAGTCGCTGCGGTCAACAAGGTGACCGAAGGACGTCCTCACATCGTCGATGCGATCAAGAATGGCAAGGTACAAATCATCATCAACACCGTGGACGAACGCCAGTCCGTGCGGGATTCCTTCAGCATCCGCCGCGCGGCGCTGCAGATGGGCTTGACCTATTATACCACCCTGGCGGGCGCTATCGCGGGCGCCGCCGCCATTCAAGCATTGATGACGGAGGAACGTAGCGTGCTCCGGCTCCAGGACCTGAATCAAAAAAACACCAGCACGACGAGGTAGATATGACTGATAAAGTTCCCATGACCGTTATTGGTGCCCAGCGCCTGCGCGATGAGTTGCATCGTCTCAAATCCGTGGACAGACCCGCCGTGATTGAAGCCATCGCCGAGGCGCGCGCCAAAGGTGATCTCTCGGAAAATGCTGAATATGACGCCGCCAAAGAGCAACAGGCCTTTATCGAAGGACGTATTCGCGAAATAGAGGACCATCTGGCCCGTGCGCAGATCATCGACCCCAAAACCCTGCATACCGGCGGTAAAATCGTTTTTGCGGCCACCGTGGAACTGGAAGACGCGGAAGGCAACGAGGTCACCTACCAGATCGTGGGCGATGCCGAGGCCGATCTCAAGGAAAATAAAATATCCATCAGTTCCCCCATCGCGCGCGCACTCATCGGCAAACACGAAGGTGATCTCATCGAAGTGCGCGCCCCCGGCGGGACCCGAGAGTACACCATTCTCGCCGTGCGCTATGAATAGGGCATCCCCTCACCGCTGTTTCAAAGCCGGTTTCGGGAGTCCCACGATCCATTCCTTTTACTGTGTTGTTTAGCCATACAAGGAAAAACCTTGGCACACCACATTTACCTGCTCTTCCTGGCCATGCTGCAAGGTGTGACAGAATTATTCCCCATCTCCAGTCTTGGGCATATCATCTTGGTGCCCGCACTGCTGCACTGGCCCATAAACCGGGACGCGGAATGGTTTTTACCCTTCGTGGTCGTGCTCCATCTCGCTACCGCCGCGGCGCTGCTCTTGTTCTTTTGGCGCGACTGGGCCGCGCTGCTGGGTGGTTTCATACGTGCGCGGGGAGGGCTCGACAATCCTCAGTCACGGCTGTTATGGATCCTTTTCATCGCTTCCATTCCTGCCGGTTTACTGGGCCTTGCCCTTGCCCACAAAATCAAGGATCTATTCGGCGGTTTCACCTTTGCGGCGGTTGCACTGATGATTAACGGCGTCATGCTCATCTGGGGTGATCGCTTACGCGCGCGGCAACCCAGCCATTCACTGGAGAATCTCAGTTGGACACGCGCTATTGGCATAGGATTCGCCCAATCCCTCGCCTTGATTCCCGGTTTTTCGCGCTCCGGTGCGACCCTGGTGGCTGGTATCGGCGTAGGGCTGGATTATGAAAACTCCGCAAAGTTCTCCTTTTTGCTCGCCACGCCCATTATTGCGGCGGCGGGACTACTGGAAGTACCCAAGCTCTTTCACGCCCAATTGCCGCCCGGACTGCTAGGCACCATATTTCTGGGTGGCCTGCTGTCGGGACTCTGCGCCTGGTCTTCCGTCTGGTTCCTGATGCACTATTTCCACCAGCACGAAGTCAAGGCACTACGGCCCTTCGGTATCTACTGTATCGCTTTTGGCGTGCTGGCTTTCTTGGTCGGCGGGTAAAAACTTCAGGCACACAGAAAACACACCGCATCCTCTGTGCGTCTGGGTTTTTGCGAGAATCATCCCCGCTGGTTATCCCGGGCCTCTGGTTCCAGCAGGAGGGCCATGCGTTTTCCGCTCCAGCTTTGCAGGGCGAGCAGGAGACCGACGGCGGCGAGGAGATAAAACACGCCTCGTTCTCCCGCTATCCCCAACCCCCAACCCCCTACC
>JAKACQ010000129.1:0-3172 GCA_021821285.1 Pseudomonadota bacterium | reverse complement strand
CCGGTGATTTCAGTGGGGAACGATGGTGACTCCAGTACCGCTGGAATTCTTCTTGGCCTGTTTGGCCTGTTTCTTCTCTTTGGGCGTCATCGCCGGCTGCTTCTTGGTTTCTTTATTGCTCTGCTGTGTTTTGCTCATGATTCTTTCCTCTTGCGCTGGTATCCTTCACCATTGGTCATAGCATCATGCAACTCTTCTCTGAGCCCCTCAATATCGGCCTTCCTGGATCTCAGCCGTTGCTCTGCGCGCATTACGCCCGCCCGGTCATGGTGAGCCTTCAGAGTGATAATCCTTTCTTCCAACTGGTGCTGTGCAGTCTCCTCATGGTTGAGCTGCGCTTTCATCTGGGCAATGGTCTGGTTATGCGTGAGCGGGTAAGAGGCCGATGCCCCGTCCGTATTCGCCTGGGCTCCGGCAGCGAAGCTGCCGATAAGCAGTATACCGGTCATAGTGGCCATCCATCTGTTCATATTCACTCTCCTGTATAGCTATGTGCGATGGTCCATCGATTGTCCGCGCTTACGCCGACAATCCCCTCATTGCCGAGCTCGGCAATTTCCGCCGAGGACCCATCCTCCAAGACATAGAGCAGCGAAACGATGGCGTTGACGGAGAAGAAAACATGGTGCGACGCCCCCGTCCGGTAACCGGACGTTCAATTATAGCGCATTTTTGGTCGTTGCGGGCGTTAGCGCGCAATAAGACTGCCACCTAAGGCAGTGGATGGTATTTCTGAGCGGAAAAAGTATAAAAGTATC
Source organism: Pseudomonadota bacterium (assembly GCA_021821285.1). GTDB lineage: Bacteria > Pseudomonadota > Gammaproteobacteria > Acidithiobacillales > Acidithiobacillaceae > Acidithiobacillus. Next base: position 2,414 of record JAKACQ010000129.1, on the reverse strand, counting down.
TTTCTAAAGCTACGCAAATTGAGCAATTATGTCCGCTGGGCAACTAACGACGAAGCGCCTTTTCCCACACCTCCACATCAAAACCCAGCAAACCCCGATCCCCAGCCATCCATATCGGCCGCCGGATCATACTGGGGTGCGCCGCCATCAGCTTTATCGCGGCTTCGGCATCAGCGACTTCGCGCTCGCTCTCAGGCAAGCGCCGCCAGGTGGTGCCTTGGCGATTGATGAGGGCTTCCCAGCCCCAGCGCTCCACCCAGCGGCGAAGCTCCGCCGTCGGCACCCCGGCCTTTTGGTAATCGTGAAAGCGGTACTCCAGCCCATGGCTGTCGAGCCAGGCGAAGGCTTTTTTCATGGTGTCGCAGTGGCGAATACCGTAAATCTGAATAGTCATACATTCTCTCGCTTTTTCAGAATCAATACCTTGAAGCTCTCGCCCATTTCCTGCGGCAAGGTAAGCCGTTTGATCTCGTTATTCAGGGCGAAGCGGCCGTCGTCACCCGCCTGCGCACAGAGGGCGTCATACACCTCGGCCAGCCCGTGTTCCATCAGAAAGCGGGCGAGATGGCCGTAAAAGGCCACCTCCAGCCCGGCCTCCACCGCAGCGGTCATCAGCGCGGTGAAATCCAGATGGGCGGTGAGGTCGCAGAGGCCCGGCAGGTAAAAGGGATCATCCAGCCAGTGGTGGCGATAGTAGGCGCGCAGGCTGCCCATCTGCCGTTGCGAATGATAAAACGCTGCGGCCTCGTGCCCGTAATCGATCAGGAGAATGGCGCCGGAGCCGAGGCGGGCGGCGACCTCGCGCAGCCAGGCCTCGGCGGTGAGATTGATTTCCGTCCGATAGGGCCGGGGCCAATGCGTCACATAGGGCGCCAGCCGCGCCGCCAGCGGTGCAGCGACCGGCAAAGGCAGCATCGCCCAGTCCAGAGTGGCGCCATTCCAGCGCACACCGCATTCGTGCAACCGCCCGGAGGCGTCCAGTTCCACTACCTGCACCGGCATGGCGTCCAGCACTTCGTGGGCAAGCATCACGCCGCGCCAATGCTCCGGCAGGGTTTGCAGATGCCGAACACCCGGCACGGCCCCCTGTTGCCGCGCCTGCAAATCGGGACTGGGTTCGAGCAGGGTGTAGGGCGTGTCCGGCAAAATTTCCCGAATCTGGCTGGCCAGTGCGCCGCTCCCACCGCCAAATTCGAGAATGCCGTCCGGCCCCAGATCGGGTTGCAGGGTCCGCGCCAGCACCGCGGCCAGCACCCGTCCCATTTCCGGTGCCGTGACGAAATCGCCCGCCGCACCGAAGCGGGTCTGCCCCGCCATGTAATAACCCAATCCCGGTGTGTAGAGGGCGAGCTCCATGTAACGACGAAAGGGGATCATCCCGCCTGCGGCATCGATTTCCCGCCGGATATGGGTCAGCAGCGCGGCCGAGTGGGCCAGCACATCCGCCTCCGGGAGGGGCAGGCCCGCCTTGCGCGCCCCGTGAGAATGGGTTAAAAAATCGGGACGCTCCACGCGCATGGACCCCTCTTGAAAGCTACCGGAAAAGTCGTTCTCATCACTGGCGCCGCCCGCAGGGTAGGCGCCGCCATTGTCCGCCACCTCGCCGCAGAGGGCTGCCAGCTCGCCCTGCATTATAAGCGATCCGCCGCCGAGGCCGAAGCCCTGGCGCAGGAGCTGCGCATGCAGTATGGCACCCAAGCCTTCCTGATCGCCGGCGATCTCAGCGAGACGGAAACCCCCGCTCGCTTGATAGATACGGCTATTGAACATTTTGGTCATCTCGACGGCCTCGTCAATAACGCTTCGTTGTACGCCCCTGCCCCTTTCGGCGAAATCACGTCTGACGACTGGGTAGCGATGGAGGCCGTGCATCTGCGCGCACCCCTTTTCCTGACACAGGCGGCCATGCCCCATTTGCGGAAAAGCGGCGGCGCCGTCGTCAACATCGGCGATATCCACGCCGAAATTCCCCTGCGCGGCTACCTGCCCTACAGTGTCACGAAGGCGGGTCTGTTGGCGCTTACCCGCGCCCTTGCCAAAGAATTGGGGCCGGAAATACGCGTCAACAGTGTCTCTCCCGGCGTGGTGCTCTGGGCCGAGGATAAAGACCCGCCCGATGGCGACCAGCAGGGACTCATCGAGCGCAACGCCCTGAAGCGTGTCGGCAGCCCCCAGGATATCGCCGGCGCCGTCCGTTATCTGCTCTTCGATGCCCCTTATGTCACCGGCCACAATCTCGTCGTCGACGGCGGGCGCATGTTATATTGACGGCCATGAGCTTGAGCGAAAAATCCCCCATCCGCTTTTACAGCGAAGACGAACTGGACGCCCTGGAGGCGGAAGACCCCCTCGCCGCGGCCAAAATCGCCCACGCCCAGGCCATGGCCGAACGCGGACTCGACCGCCAGAAACGC
>JAKACQ010000051.1:0-15948 GCA_021821285.1 Pseudomonadota bacterium | reverse complement strand
AACGGGACAGAGGATAATTCCTCCTCCTCAGTCACTTGTTGTCTTTATAAGCAGGTTTGTCCTATGATCCTTGGGCATCCGAAAAATCCACCCACCAAATACGCAAGAAACCTCCACACGAACATCTCATTCACCAACCGTCCGGCACCATGCTGTCGGAAGTTTCTCCAAAAGCCGTGAATTCGGCCGATATTGGTGTGTTTTGTTCGCGTGGGGAGAATGGCATCGAACTCAAAATTTTGAGATTTTTGGGATTTAATCGAAACAATCTCCAGAATGATCTCGAGATCGAGAATCTGCGCGCTGAAATCTTCAGCATTGAGCAACTGAAGCGTCATGCGCTAACGCTTTCCGGCCTTCATCGGATCGATCCACTGCCAGGTCCGGACAGGTTGTTGCCGAGACTTGCCGACAATGAGCGCATTCTTCTTTCAGCGTATGACGCCGTTTCCGGCCAGATCCAAACGCCGGGAGAACGGGTTATGCCGGCGGAAGCCTGGTTGCTCGACAACTTCTATCTCATTGAACAGCAAATCGGTATGGCGCGACGCCATCTGCCGCGCGGATACAGCAAGCAGTTGCCCAAACTGGCAAATGGGATCCTGGCCGGATTTCCCCGCGTTTACGAACTGGCACTGGAATTGGTCTACCACATGGATGGGCGTGTCGACAGCGACAACGCCACCCAATTCATTGCGACCTACCAGACGGCAAAAACACTAAAGATCGCTGAATTGTGGGCGTTTCCGATCATGCTGCAGTTGGCGCTTCTGGAAAACCTCCGCCATATCGGGGTTCGTATTGCCTGTCGGAGAAAAGAACGGGATGCCGCCAGCACATGGGCAGACCGCATGCTTTCGGCTGCAGAGAGGGAACCCAAACAGCTGATCCGGCTATTGGCGGAGTTCGCCAATGCCGATATGCCTCTGACCGCTCCGTTTGTGGAGGAGTTTTACTCGAGGCTCCAGACTCAGGGATCCCAGATGGCGTTTATCCAGACTTGGGTCGAACAAAAACTGCTGGAACAAGGGGTAACCCCTACGCAGTTATCCGCCGTGGATGCACAAAAAGCTGCCGCCAACCAGATTTCCATGGCAAACAGTATCGCCAGCCTTCGTTTTATTGCATCAATGGACTGGAGAAATTATGTCGAGTCTCTAAGCGCCATTGAACAGGTCTTGCGCGAAGATCCGCAAGGAACGTACGCTTGCCAGGATTTTGCCACTCGGGACCGCTATCGGCATGCCATTGAAGATGTGGCGAAGAACAGCGCTCCAGGCGAGCAGGACGTTGCACGCGAAGCGATTGTCCTGGCCAGGTCCGCTGAACAAAAAATGGGACCGAATGACCGAACTGCCCATGTCGGATACTATCTGGTCGACCGCGGACGAGATCAGCTCGAGCTCTCCGTCGGTTGTCGCCCTTCATGGAGAATGAGGGCCAGACGGGCAAACCGGCATCATCGCCTGATCGTTTACCTGACCCCCGTCCTGAGCTTCACCGCCCTTGCGACATTCCTCATGTTTTTTCATGTTGGCGATGCAGGTTTTCCCATATGGCAAGGCTGGTTCTTTGGAATAACCGGTGCAATCGGATTTTCCTCCCTGGCTGTTTCGCTGGTGAACCAGATCGTCCCTCTTTTCCTGACGCCGCGCTCGTTGCCGAGACTGGATTTTTCCAAAGGAATTCCTTCCGACTGCCGCACGATGGTGGTTGTCCCGACATTGTTGAGCACCTCCCGGGAGATTGATGATCTTCTCGAAGCCCTGGAAATCCGATATCTCGGAAATCGCGACCCGAACCTCTTCTTTGCGTTGCTGACGGATTTTCACGATTCGCCCGAGCGAACCCTGCCAGAAGACGACGCCCTGCTCTCCCGTGCGGTCGAAGGCATTCACGCGCTCAATGAGCGTTATCTGGAAGATCGCGCATGCATTTTCTACCTCTTCCATCGGCCACGGGTGTGGAATCAGTCAGAACAGGTCTGGATGGGATATGAGCGCAAACGCGGGAAACTCGAAAACTTCAATTCTTTTTTGAGGGGAGAGGGAAACTCCGCTTTTTCGGAGGTCGTCGGAGATCAGGGCATCCTCCCTTCGATCAGATATGTCATTACCCTGGACACCGATACCCAATTGCCCCGCGATACGGCACGACCATTGATAGCGACTATCGCGCATCCTCTCAATCAGGCGGTCTACGACCCACTCAAGGGACGCATTGTCGAAGGCTATGCCATCTTGCAGCCTCGCGCGTCGAACAGCCTGACCAGTGCGGGACGGTCACTGTTTACCGAACTGTTTTCGGGGGAGTCCGGAATCGATCCCTACACCAGGGAGGTTTCGGATATCTATCAGGATATTTTCGGAGAAGGCGCGTTCATCGGAAAAGGCATCTACGATGTGGATGCTTTTCGGAAGGCTGTCGACGGACGCTTTCCGGAAAATCTTGTTCTCAGCCACGATCTTCTCGAAAGCGGCTATGCCCGTTCGGCGCTGGTGACCGATATCGAGTTCATTGAAGATCTTCCCGCCAGTTTCATGACCGACGCCAGCCGAAGGCACAGATGGATTCGTGGCGACTGGCAGATTGCCGGCTGGCTTCTTCCCTCCGTTCCGGGACCTCCTTCTGTTGACGAATCAAAGTCGAAACGACAGACAAACCCCCTCAATGCCCTGTCGATCTGGAAGATCTTCGACAACCTTCGCCGGAGTCTCGTCCCGCCATCGCTTCTTGCCTTTCTCTCAGGGGGTTGGCTGTTTGGACCGGGACCCTCGACCTTTTGGACATTGCTGGTTGTGGGTGTGGTGTTTTTGCCAAACTCCCTGGTTGCCGCCATCGAACTCATCAGAAAGCCCCATGAGCGTCCATGGATGCTCCATCTGAATCTGACAGGAAGATCCGCCGGGCGTCTTATCCTGCTCGCGTTGATCACGCTGTTTTTTTTACCCTACGATGCGCTGATCTGTCTTGATGCCATCTTGTACTCCACCATAAGGATGCTGTTTAGCCAGCGCGGATTAATGCTCTGGCACCTGCAATCCTATACAAGCCGCAATGGCCGGCAATCACTTCCCGATTTTTTCAGGGAGATGTGGGTCGGCCCCTCATTCGCCCTGATACTGGCTTTCCTGCTGAGGGGAAAACCGGAGGCTTTGTTCTTCTGTTCGCCCATTCTGATCTTGTGGATGACATCCCCGGCACTGGCCTGGTGGATCAGCAGGCCAATACCTCCTCCCGTAACGGATTTGACTCTTGCCGAGCAGGTGTTCATCCGCGCTGCAGCCCGTCGAACGTGGCGCTTTTTTGCTGACTTCGTATCGCCAGAAGATAACTGGCTACCCCCGGACAATTTTCAGGAATATCCCTCCCCGGTCATTGCAAGCCGAACTTCGCCAACAAATATCGGCATGTCCCTACTGGCCCATCTGGCAGCGCATGATTTCGGCTATATTTCCGCCGGAGAATTTCTTCTGCGCTCCAATAACATTCTCTCTTCCATGGAAAAGCTTGAGCGCTACCGGGGCCATTTTTACAACTGGTATGACACCAGAACACTAAAACCCCTCACTCCGCAATATGTTTCTTCTGTGGACAGCGGCAATCTCGCAGGATGCCTTTTAACCTTTCAGGCAGGCTTGGAGGAGTTAAAGGATCGGCCAGTTCTGTCTTCGAGCGCTTTCCAGGGGTTGCGGGATACACTGCAGGTCCTTTCAGAGCTCGTGCCCCCCTCCTTTGCACCTCAACTTTCAAAAAAAATCCGGGCCATTTTGACCACACTGGACGCATCATCGCTGGAGGAAGCGACAAAAACGCTCTCCGGGGCCGATCTCCTGCTGTCGGAGATTCACCGGTTCAGCGGACGACTCGTACAATGGTTGCCGGCAGATCTTGGCATCGACGAGGAGGTTTATTACTGGGCCCAGGCATTCGACCAGCAAAGCATCGCCCTTCGGGAAGACATCAGGGGGTTGGTTCCCGATTTAAAACAGTTCGATCGGATACCGACCCTGTCCGAGATCTCCCGGGAGATCTCGGGTGGTCTTCCGATGGAGAGGCTCCGGATCATTGACCATTTGGTGGAGCGTTGTCGAAAAATGGCAACGATGGATTTTGAATTTCTCTACGATGCATCCTCCAACTTGCTGAGCATCGGCTACGATGTGGGCGAACGTCGTCGCGATCCGTCCTGCTACGATCTGCTGGCATCGGAATCGCGACTGGCCAGTTTTCTGCTTATTGCCGAAGGTCAGGTCCCGCAGAAACACTGGTTTTCGCTCGGCAGACTGCTGACAAGCCATGGAGGGCAAGTGTGCCTGATTTCCTGGAGCGGCTCGATGTTCGAGTACCTCATGCCGGTTTTGCTGATGGCCAGCTACGAAAACACATTGCTGGACCAGACCCTTAAAGCGGCCGTATCGCGACAAATGGAATACGGTCGCCAACGAGCCGTTCCGTGGGGGATATCCGAATCCTGCTACAACATTGCCGACATCCATCACGTCTATCAATACCGGGCCTTTGGGGTTCCGGGGCTTGGGTTCAAAAGAGGGCTGGGGGACGATCTTGTCATCGCACCATACGCCAGCGCACTGGCGCTCATGGTCATGCCAAGGGAGGCGTGCCGCAACTTGCAGGCGATGGCCTCAAACGGGCTCCTGGCCTCTTACGGATTCTACGAATCGGTCGACTACACCCCGTCACGGGTTCCGAGAGGCAAGAACCACTCTATCGTGCAGACATTCATGGCGCATCATCAAGGAATGAGCCTGTTGGCCTTTGCGCATATTCTGCTTGATCGCCCGATGCAGCGACGATTCATGTCCCTTCCCATGGTCCGGGCGACGGATTTGTTGCTTCAGGAACGTTTGCCCAAAAAAGGGGAGATATTGCATCCGCACGACGCTGAAGTGAGCGCTGCGGCACACCCCCCCGACCTGGAGCAGGGGGTGATCCGTCGGGTGTTTACGAACCCGAACACGATCATCCCCGAAGTTCACCTGTTGTCCAACGGACGCTATCATGTCATGGTGAACAATGCCGGGGGCGGGTACAGCCGATGGCAGGGACTGGCCGTCACCCGATGGAGGGAAGACGCCACCTCCGATTGTTCTGGAACATTTCTTTACCTTCGAGACCTCGACACAGGTCGCTATTGGTCAACCGCCTATCAGCCAACACGAAGAAAGTCCGACCATTACGAGGCGATCTTTGTTCAGGCGCGCGCTGAATACCGACGTTGTGACCTTGAGATTGAAACCCATACCGAAATCACTGTTTCGCCGGAAGACGATGTCGAAATCCGACGGGTCACGCTCACGAATCTCTCGACGTCCACACGCCGCATCGAAATAACGAGTTACGCAGAAGTTGTCCTCGCCCCACTAAATGGAGATCTGGCCCATCGCTCTTTCAGCAATCTCTTTGTCCAGACGGAAATCCTTCCCGACCGGCTGGCCATTCTCTGCACCCGCCGCCGCCGGGCGCCAGGTGAGCTGATGCCGTGGATGTTGCATATGCTGGCCGCTCCGGGACTTCCATCCGGCGAGACCTCTTTCGAAACAGACCGCGCCAGATTTATCGGACGGGGCCGGACGACGGCGAACCCGGCGGTTCTCGAAAACAGTGGGGGCGGAACACCGTTATCGAATACTTTTGGTTCTGTTCTCGATCCTGTTGTGGCCATCCGCCGGACCATTGTCCTTGCACCCGACGAATCGGTGTCAGTGCACTTCATATCCGGCGTCACAGACACTCGCGAAGCCGCATTGGCCCTGCTTGAAAAATATTGCGACCGGCACTTTATTGAACGGGCCTTTGAAATGGCATGGTTCCAGAGCCATGAGGTATTGCGCCATCTCAATGCAACCGAATCCGATGCCCAGGTTTTTGGTCGCATGGCCACATCCCTCGTCTACGCCACTTCACTTCGCCGTGCCCAGGCCAGCATCATTTCACGAAATCGTCTGGGCCAGTCCGGTCTTTGGCGATTTGCCGTTTCAGGCGATCTGCCGATCACCCTGGTCAGAATCGGCCACATGGACCGCATCGATTTGGTCAAACAGATTCTGCAAGCCCATGCCTACTGGCGGATGAAGGGACTGTTAACAGATCTGGTCATCATAAACGAGGATTTTTCCACATACCGGGCAACGCTTCAGGATCTTATCGTAGGTCTCATCAATGCGGGGCCAGATGCCCAGGTCGTCGATAAACCCGGAGGGGTTTTTCTTCGTCGGGCGGAAGACGTTCCCGAAGAGGAACTGATCTTGTTCCAGACGGTCGCCAGGGTGGTTCTGACCGATACCACAGAGACATGGATCGAACAGGTGGATCGCCGGGTATCGGCAGAGCGCGTTTCCGACCGTTTTGAGCCAGCCAAACCCTCCACAGATGAACCGATCCACCCGCTATCTTTGCGCGAACGCATTTTCCATAACGGCCTGGGTGGTTTTACGACAGATGGACGTGAATATGTCATAACCCTCGAACCGGGGCAGAACACCCCCGCACCGTGGGTCAATGTCATTGCCAGCCCGCACATTGGAACGGTCGTTGGCGAAAGCGGCAGTGCCTATACCTGGGTGGAAAATGCCCATGAATTTCGTCTGACCCCATGGCACAATGACCCGATCTCCGATCCCAGCGGAGAAGCATTGTATATCCGTGACGAAGAAACGGGAGAGTTCTGGTCACCGACCCCTTTGCCGGCCAAAGGGAAATCGGGTTATGTGTGTCGCCATGGATTTGGTTACAGCATATTCGAACACCACGAAGCGGGCATTTCTTCCGAATTCTCCACCTATGTGGCGATCGATGCACCGGTCAAGTTCATTGTGGTCAAACTTTCGAACCATTCGAAGCGCTCCCGGCGATTGTCGCTCACCGGATATTGGGAATTGGTGCTTGGAGATTTGAGATACGCCAACCTGATGCATATCGTCACCGAAACGGATCCCGTCAGCGGGGCTCTTTTTGCCCACAATGCCTATGGTCGGGAATGCGGCAACCGGGTGTTCTTTGTCCATGTCAGCGAACCGGAACGGACGGTTACCGGAAACCGTACTGAATTTATTGGCTTGAATGGCTCAATGGCCAACCCCTCTGCCATGCACAGGAAACGTTTTTCGGGAAAGACAGGAGCGGGACTTGACCCATGTGCCGCAATACAGACAAAGATCGAACTGGGCAGCACCCAGGAACGAGAAATCGTATTCGTATTTGGTGCGGCCAAAAACAGGGATGAAGCACGCCAATTCATCTCCCGGTTCGGAGGCCCCTCCACTGCCAGACAGGCATTGTCGAATGTGCAGGAATACTGGAGCCATACTCTGGGCGCCGTTCACGTGGAGACGCCGGATCCCGCGCTGAACGTCATCACCAATGGCTGGCTCGTCTACCAGACACTGTCCTCAAGGCTCTGGGCGCGCAGCGGATATTATCAGTCCGGTGGCGCCTATGGTTTCCGAGATCAATTGCAAGACAGCATGGCGCTGATTCATGCAACTCCGTGGCTTGCCCGAGAGCAGCTGCTCCGCTGCGCCGGACGACAGTTTCCCCAGGGAGACGTCCAACACTGGTGGCACCCGCCTCACGGACAAGGGGTGCGCACCCATTTTTCTGATGATTACCTGTGGCTACCCTATGCGGCCTGTCGTTATGTGCTGACAACCGGAGACACGGGAGTCCTTGATGAACCAGTCCATTTTCTGGAGGGACGGGAGCTGTATCCCGAGGAGGAGTCTTACTATGACCAGCCTCACCCTTCAAATGAAGTGGCAAGTCTCTATGAACACTGTGTGCGCTCAATCCGCCATGGACTGCGCTTTGGCCAACACAAGCTCCCGTTGATGGGCTGTGGCGACTGGAACGATGGGATGAATCTTGTTGGCCATGCGGGCAAGGGAGAAAGTGTCTGGCTGGCTTGGTTCCTTTACGAAAACCTGCAACTGTTTTCCCAATTGGCCAAAGCCCGAAATGACGAAGAGTTTTCCAAAGTCTGTCTCGCACAAGCCTCTCTCCTGAAAAAAAACATCGAGGCCAACGCATGGGATGGGAGCTGGTACCGCCGGGCCTATTTCGATGATGGCACACCTCTGGGCTCATCAGAAAATGACGAATGCCAGATTGATTCGATCAGCCAGAGCTGGGCGGTGATTTCGGGAGCTGGAGACCCCGTACGCGCCCGACAGGCAATGGATTCAGTGGAAAAGCGACTGATACGATACGATTTGAAGCTGATCCAGCTGCTCTCTCCCCCTTTTGATCAGTCCATTCTGGAACCTGGCTATATCAAGGGTTATGTTCCGGGCATTCGGGAAAACGGGGGACAGTATACCCATGCGGCAATCTGGACAACCATGGCATTTGCCATGCTGGGAGACAGGGAGCAGGCGTGGTCGCTTCTTGCCATGCTCAATCCGGTCAACCATGGGAGCCATCCGGAGGAAATCGACCGCTACAAGGTCGAACCGTACGTCATGAGCGCCGATATTTACGCTTCCGCCCAACATTCTGGACGGGGTGGGTGGACATGGTACACCGGCGCAGCTGGATGGATGTACCGTCTGATACTCGAAACGTTATTGGGGTTGCAGCTGGAAGTGGATCACCTGCTCATCTCGCCATGCATTCCATACACCTGGACATCATACAAAATACATTACCGCTATCGTGAAACGACCTACCATATCACGGTCAAGTGCGTCGGGGAAAAAACCGAGCAGGTTGTTTGCGTGAGGGTGGACGGGACTGTTATAGAGGTGGCGTGCATCGACGGGAAAAAGGGGGCCCACGGCGTTATCCCGCTTTCTGATGACCGACAGGAACACCATGTTGAGGTGGACCTGGGCTAAAAAGATCTGATATGGGCCGATTTGTCAGAAACTTGCCGCATCAGAGCGAGGATTCGACCCTTAATCTTTTCCGCAAAAAAAGAATTTGTTCTTCAAGAGCCTTCTCGCCTCATGAGTGATGAGAGCGGGATATGGCTTTTACTTTTTGGGTTTTAAGACGGAAGACTTCTTTTCCGTCCCGATCATGGCCTTCTTCTTTGTGGGTTTAGTTGACTCTGGTTTTGTCCTTTCCGCCGCTTTCTCCGGGGGCTTCGCCCGGCGGGTCGGTGGCTTCTTTTCGACACCGCCCGCCTCCTCTTTCTTCGGAGCTCCCTTCGTAGATGCCTTCATTCTTTCCGCCGTTTTCCCCGGGGGCTTCGCCCGGCGGGCCGGAGTCTTCTTTTCGGGAGCAGGAGGAGCGACTTCGTCCATTTCGAGACCGAAGACGTCCGCCAGCTGATCATCATCGAGCACCTTCCCCCGAGTCGGTGCCTTCGTTGCCTTGTCGGGCAGTTCGGCCGCCTGCGTGACGAGGTCCCCGGCATCCACCTGGCGTAGCGTGAAAAGAAGCTCGGGCACATCGTCCAATCGCGCGCCAATGCCGTAGAGAACGGCAGCGACGTGCTTGCACATCACCGCCCAGTCCGGGCAGGAGCAATTGAGCGTGATGTCCTTCGGCGGGGGAAAAAGCCCGGTCTTCGGCTGGCAGATGCGCTCCATCACAGATTTCGAGAACTTGCCCTGAAGAAGCTCCACCAGCGAGGCGATCGATCCGGTGCATTCCTTAACGAGCGACTTCCAGTGCGACTCCGAGACGGGGGCGATAACGATTTTGATCGTATAGAGGTTCGAACCCATCACCTGCGCACTGACCTTGCCAGGGCCGATCACAAGATCGATGATCGACCCGTTGCGCACATAGGTCCTCCCGCGCGGAAGACGATTTTGATAATCGCTGTAGGACTCAAGGTTGTCGCACCAGGCCGTCCCCCAAAAGGTCTTTGCAATCTTTCGCCCCTCGATGATCACGGGGCTCAGGGTCTTCCCGGCCTTCTTCTCCTTCATGGCCATCTTCAGGGCTTTCTCGCGCCGCTTGGCGACAGGCACATAGGGTTTCCAATCCCCATAGCTCATGGGTTACTCTCCGATTGAGTGGATGTCTAGTTTGACCAGATCGAGCAACTCCGCATCGCTCAATTCGGTCAGATTGATTTCCGCACCGCCTTCCAGAATATCCCGAACCAGCTCCTGCTTGGATCGGATCAAAAGGTCGATGCGTTCTTCGACAGTGCCGCGGCAGACGAACTTGTGCACCAGGACATTCCGGTGCTGGCCGATGCGCCAAGCCCGGTCGGACGCCTGGTTCTCCACCGCCGGGTTCCACCAGCGGTCAAAATGGACCACATGGGAAGCTTCGGTCAGGTTGAGCCCCGTCCCTCCCGCCTTGAGAGAAAGGACAAAAAAAGGCGCGTCCTCATCTTCCTGAAAACGCCTGACGAGTTCGCGGCGCTTGCCGACCGGAGTTCCGCCATGAAGAACCAGACCTTCACGTCCGAAGACACCCCCCAGAAAAGCCGCCAGCGGCGCAGTGGTTTCCCGGAACTGGGTGAAGACAAGCATCTTTTCCTGTTTTGCCACGACGATTTCCGCGATTTCGGCAAGCCTTGCAAACTTGCCGCTGTCCTCCGGCCTCCAGGCTCCATCGCCCAGCCACTGGGACGGATGATTGCAGATCTGTTTGAACCTCATCAGAAATGACAGCACCAGCCCCTTGCGCTCGATCCCATCGGAGTTTTCCAGGGCAGTTTCCAGCTCATTGACCGCCCGCTGGTAAAGGACGGCCTGGGCGGAATTCAGGGCGCACCAGGCATGGACCTCCGTCTTGTCCGGAAGATCGGTGATGATGCTCCTGTCGCTTTTAAGACGTCGAAGAATATAGGGCTTGACGAGCGCACGAAGCGCACCGTAGTGCGCCATCCCCTTCGTGAAATCGCCAAAGGTCTTCTGAGATCCCAGAAGACCGGGATGGGTAAAGTCAAAGAGAGACCACAAATCGGAGAGTCGGTTTTCCACAGGCGTTCCGGTGAGGGCGATGCGTGCGTCGGCTCTTAGTTTTTTGACCGCCTTCGTCTGCTTTGCCCCCGGATTTTTGAGAGCCTGTGCCTCGTCGGCCACGACCAGATACCAGCGCGTCTCCAAAAGCTTCGGCAGACGCATCAGCGTACCGTAGCTGGTAATGAGCAGGTCCACGCCCGAGAGTCGTTCGGCATCCAGATCACGGAGTTCCTCCTGTCCCATCGCGGAAGGATGTGCCACGAGGCAATTCAGGGTAGGAGTGAATCGTTGGGCTTCCTGCTGCCAGTTGGCAAGAAGCGAGGCCGGAGCCACCAACAGACTGGGGCGTGGGCGTTCGAGCGTAAGAAGGAGCGCCAGCACCTGAATGGTCTTGCCCAGACCCATATCGTCGGCCAAACACGCTCCCAGACCCATCCGGACAAGAAGATGCAGCCAGCGCACCCCTGCCTGCTGGTACGGTCGAAGCGAAGCTTTCAGGGCAGGACCAGGAGTGGCGACGGACAGCCCTTCCGGTGAGCGCAATTTCTGGAAGAGATCCGCAAGCCATTCCCCGGCAACGACTTCAGACCAGTCAGGATCGGCGGACGGCAAGGGATCGGCAAGCGAAGCACCGGCAAGAAGGCGCACAGCCTGCCCAAAAGGCAGCCCATCCTCCCCCACCGACTTTTCGATGCCTTCAAAACGGTCGATGAGATTCTCCAGCCGCTCGCGGTCGACCTCGACCCACTGGCCCCGCATCCATTGTAGGCCTTCTCCATTCTCAAGAAGAGATCGGACCTCCTCGGGAGTCAGACGCTGCCCGTCCAGAGTGATCTCCATGCTGAAGTCGAGCAGGGCGCCCATGCCGAGCACCGTGGGACTCTTCGTGCCGACGGTGGCAGAGACCCTCGGCCGGAGAGGACGGTCGGAGGACCAGATCTTTGGCATGCGTACGACGATGCCCGCCGCCTCAAGCCTCGGCACATCCTTCAGAAAACGGACGGCATCCGGAACCTGCCAGCGCAGGGGATGATAGATCTCTCCCTCGGCGACCATCCTGGCCAGCCAGTCGCAACTTTCCGCCGCCTTCTGCACCGGCAGGAGCAGGGAGAGAAGCTGCGCATTCTTCTTCCCGCCAGAGAACTCCGCAAGAGCCTTGGAAAGGGGAAGATGCTGTGCCTTGCCATGAGCCGACAGGCGAGATGTGTAGGTGGCGAGAAAGGCAAAGGGGCAATCCGGATCCTTGCGGTTTTCCGCAAGATTGAAATGCACGCGTCCCACGAGATTCCAGCCCGCATGTTTTGACTTGAGGAAAGACTGGAGAGATTGGCCGGAAGAGGACAGTTCATCCTTCACGGCATCTTCGATGGCCGACCAGAGCGCAACGAAGGTTTCCGGGGAAAGATACTCGCTCCCCGTCATCGGCGGGATGTCCGAACAAAGGGTTTTAAGAATCGGCGCATCAGGAACGGCCACGGCAATTTCAGCATCTTCCTGCATTGCGGTCAGCGCCGTCACAAACAGCACCGCAAAATCACGCCAGAACGCCAAAACGGGTGGCAGAGCTGTAGTGACCTCCCTCGCTCCCAGGCTCAGCAAACCATATCCTGACCCGAGGGCGAAAGCTGCCGCAAGCCGTTCCTCGAGCGCATCCGGCAGGGGTGGCGCATCCGCCTCTTCTGCGAACTGAAGATGCCCTTTTGGGGTCAATCTCAAAGTACATGTCATGCGTCGCTCCATCCCTGGATCTCGGACTCCCGTTAGCGGACCCGAAACCATCCCATGTCTTCAGCTTTGGATCATACTTTTTTCTCGTGGATATGTGCTTATGACCCTTTTTCTTTCAACCGGTTCGCATACTTCCAGCCGCCCATCATCCCCCTGTCCATCAAGTACCCATCAAGTACGCCTTGGCATTATTAAAGGCATGAAGGTTAATGATTTTAAAAGGAGACGACTGGCTGTTTTTCTTTAGAAACAAGCAGACAATCAAGTACCCATCAAGTACGCCCTGAGACCTCCGCCGCCCACCACGGAACATACTTCATCATCTTCGGCGCAGCCCCCGGATCGTAGGGAAGTATTGCGCCTGCGGTAACAGATTCCTTGATCAGCCGCGAAGCCAGGGCGATATTCCTGGGGTCGATACCGAAGCGTTCACGCACCGAACTGTTGGTCAGATATTCCCGATTAACATATTTCAAGCAGGCATGCAGATAACAGGCCCGAATCCGGTCATCCCGATCCATTTTTGTCAAAGAACGGTGAGATAAAAGCACCGCACGGGTGTTATCGCCTGCTACCTCGAATATGGGGGCAGGCAACTGATAGAGTTCAGTCTGAAAGACCACCTTGTCGACACCGGATCCTCGCTCTTCGCAAACACCGAAACGCCGCATCAAGGATGCGAGCGACTCATTGCGTGATTTGGGAGGTGTGTCCAGAAAACGTTCGGTATTTACCAACGGCTTTCCGGGATTGCTGATTTCCATACGGTCGTCGAATATTTCCACCATTGGTCCAGCACCCGTAATAAAAAAATCCTGGTGGATCAGCGCATTTGCCACCAGTTCGCGGACAGCCAGCTCCGGGTACATGGTCACTCTTTCCCGAAGCGCTTGCCCGATCACTTCATTGGATGGCAACAGGCTGTTGATGTACTCGATCAAACTCTCGAAACCGCTGGCATACCCCTTATTGACCACCTGCTCCTTGATGGTTTCGACCCGACTGTTGCCTCTATAGCGGATGACCCTCACGGCCTTACGGCCCAATGAACGAAAATCACTCAAACGCTTTGCGAAAAGAATCGCTCCGAGATTGGTGATACTCCAGTTGCCAGCCCCATCAGGCCGAATGAGGGACTCGTCCTCCAAGGCTTTAAGAATACCCTGTCGACCCTCCGGTAGGGGCCATTCCAAAAGGTCAAAGTATGCCGGATAATCGATCAGCTGCAAGACCTCCTGATCACTTATGTGTTCCACCGCCACACCATCCTCAAACGCTACCCGATCAAAAATTCGCCAAAGTTCTCTTTCCTTTTCAGGAAAATCCTTCAGCTTCTTTTTATAGGATCCTACCCGGATGAACTCCTGATTTTGGAACTGTACCGGGTGTCGGAATGCCCGTCCGATTTCCAGCAACACCACTGGGAATCCATCCATCTCCAGAGAGTAGAATCGAAAATGTATCTTGGGCGCGAGTAATCTCAGTAGCCAGTTTTCCAGCTCTTCCTCGCCCACTTTGGTATTCGTCGAAGAAAAGGTTGTCCCGACAATGGCATGGGTGTCGTTTTCGATACCCCAGACGAGATAGGCATTCGCCTTGCCGCATAAGGCTGCGGAGTTTGAAAGCGCAGAAAGATATTCCCCGATTTCCTGTGGATCGGCATTGTTGTGTTTGAACTCCAACCACTCCGTTTCGGTTGGCTGCTTGCACAGTTCGCGCACAAGGCCGTTCAAGTACTCGGCGCTGCGATCAGTCGTCATACTGCACCTGCTCCGCCAAGTTGAATCCAGGCTTTTACATCTGCATTCTTCAATCCCGGCGGCGTTGGCTTAAAATCCTCCGAGTCTTTCTGAAGGCCATAGCCCTTCCGCTGATGGTCGCGTAGCCCTTTCAAATCCAATCTCAATATTAGCAGGGTTAGCTCCTCTACGACCTTAACCCCAACCCCAAGCATGTTCATATTTTCAGATTTTGAAGAACTAACGGCCTTTAACAACACAATCATCGGAATCTCCTACGACTTGAAGCAGTCGACTTCGTATCTCATGGTCCTGTGCCCGAAGATCAACAGTCGCAAACCGTATTTCGTGCCCTTGAATCACTGCAGCCTCATCGACCATCTCTTCATCAATCGATGGGTGCAAAAGGAGTCCGGATGCATAATTCGATAGCCATTTCCCTCCTGAGATCGCAAGTAAGCATAAATTTGGTACACATATCCACTGCGCAAGCTCTCATCTCTATGCCACCCTTTGGTCAAAATCGAATTGAATTTCGTGTCGAGAATGACGCGTCAAACAGAATCCCTGTGGTCCATAACGATATGAGTCGGCATTGACGGGAGAATTTTATCGATCCCCGGAGGCCTGCTCTCGATACGCCAGTCCATTCTCTGCCTGCATAAATGCACCATCCAGACCCAGCGAGGACAACATCATAGAACCCGGCGACAGCCTTCTCATATAAACGTCTGAACCATGTTATTTCCCTTTCCGGAACAGAAAGATGCTTTTCACCTGCCGCTTCAGTCGGTAAAGCGAGATTGAAAGCAAGATTCGCTGCGGCCATCATTTGCAAATCATCCGCGTCATGGCGGCCAAATCGATCCATGGATACTTCTGTTCGCCCTGGTTTTTCACCAAGGACGCCTATTCTCCTCAAGCTCGCAGCGAGAGAGCGGCAGCGGTGTGCGAGACCAGGACGGCAAACGATTGTGGCAATTTCTTAAACAAACACGCGAAAACCCGCGCGCGGGTTCATTCGCGTGTTTTCGCGTTCAACTCATATTGAACGGAACTTCCCGTTTTTCCAATCTTCCTCAATTTTCCATTTTTTACAAGCTGTTGGAGAATCCGGTAGACTTGATCGAGACTGATCTGAACATCTGCCCGGGCATTCCCCTTCTTAGCCCGAAGGGCAAGAGGGGGTCAAGCGGGCGGTTTTGTTTTTCTTCTTCCTGCTTTTTCAGTCGTTCCCTGAGATTCCACATAGCGTCGGACCGTTTCGAGTGTTGCGCCGCCCACACTCCCCACATAGTAAGCCCGGTGCCAGAAATACGGTTTCTGGTAGAACGGCTTCAGATGCTCGGCAAAGCGGTTGCGGATACGCCTGGAACTGGCCGTTTTCAGATTGTTGATCAGTGTGGAGATATTGAGTGCGGGATGGATCTCCACCAGCAGATGCACGTGATCCGCTTCCCCTCCAAACTCAAGCAAGCGGCAGCGCCAATCCAAAAGGATCTCTCCAAAGGCCCCATGCAGGTAATTGAGCAATTCCGGAGCGAGCGTCCTGCGCCGATATTTTGTCACAAAAACAATGTGCATCTTAAGAG
>JAKACQ010000128.1:0-3202 GCA_021821285.1 Pseudomonadota bacterium | reverse complement strand
GCGTAGTCCGTATCCATGTGCAGGGAGACCGTCAGCGTGTCCGGGTCCTCCACAAAGGCCGCCTCCACCCCATCACCGTGGTGGGCATCCATGTCCCAGTACAACACCCGCAACCCGGCGCGGCGCAGGCGCTGAATGGCGAGCACCGGATCGTTGAGGTAGCAGAAGCCACGGGCCTGACCCGGTGCAGCATGGTGCATTCCGCCTGCGGGGCTGAAGGCAGTTGCGCCTTCCAGCACGGCTTCCGCCGCGAGCACGCTGGAACCGGTAGCTAGGGAGGGGGTGTCGAAAAAACCGGGGAAATAGGGATTCTCCAACGTCCCCAGCTGATAACGCTGGCGATCGCCGTCCTGCACACCACCGCGAAACTGGGCGCGCTCAAAGGCCTGTATGTAATCTTTGGTATGAAAGCCAAAGAGCTCCCGATGGCTGGCCGGGCGGCCCTGCCGGTATTCTTCCGGCGCCATGGCCCCGTAGCTATTGATGAGGTCCAGGGTCAGGGACACCCGCGGAATCGCCAGGGGATGGTTACTCCCATAACTCGCCCGCCGGTAACGCGCCGCCCCGACAAAAATCGCGGGACGGGTCGCGGTAATCTGCTGACGCAGCATCTCCCGCTCACTCATTCTGCCAACGACCACCTGTACCTCGCCCGTCATGCGCTGTGACCGCGCAGGCGCAGGTAAATCTCGGGCAGGCGCGTCGGCAGGCTATCGAGATGGGGCAGCACGAGATAATGTCCGGGGCCAAAAACCAGCGGCAGATATTCACCGCCGCACGGGTCGAGACTGATGCAAAAGGCGTGGATACCCAAGTCCTGCGCCTCCTTCACCGCCATGCGCGTATCTTCCTGCAGATAGCGGGAATCACCGGCATCGTCATAATCTGCCGGACGACCGTCCGACAGGATCAACAGCAAACGCCGCTGCGCCGGACTCCGCAGCATCAGTCGCGAGCTATGACGAATGGCGGCGCCCATGCGCGTCGCCAGCCGCCCGGACAGGCCGCCGAGCAAGGCCCGCGCCCGCGCATCAAATTTGTCGGTGAATCGCTTGATGGGGTAAAGCAACACCTCGTCGTGATACTTGCTGGCGAATCCGTAAAGGGCAAAAGGATCGCCTACTTCCACCAGTGCCTCACCAAAGAGCAGCATTGCCGAACGCAAGCGATCCACCACCCGCACGCCGGAATCTCCGGCCTCCGCCATAATGGAGGTAGACAGATCGGCGAGCAGCAGTACCGAAGTATCTCGCTGTTGCGGTCGCCGTTGCAGGTAGATACCGGCTTTAGGCGAATGTCCCGCGCGCCGCTCCACCACAAACTGCACTGCGGCCTCCAAATCGGGCTCGTCACCCTCGTACTGGCGACGGCGCGGCGCCATCCGCGTCGGCTTCTGTGCCTGCAAGGCCCGCTTCAAACGCCTTAACGTGCCGTCATATTCGGCAGCAATGGCAATAGCCTTGGCCTCATCGTGTTCGCGCAGCGGACGCTCATGCACCCGCGCCCAGCCCTCTTTATAGCTCTGCTGACGGTAGTCCCATTCGCGATAAGGCCAGCCACCTTTAGGCCCTTGTACCCCGCGACCACTGCCCATGACCTTGGCGGGCATGGGAATACCGACCCCGACCCGCCCGCCGGTCCCCTGAATATCCTCAGGAGGAATATCCATATCCGGATCATTGCCTTCGGCCTGTTGCGGGGCCTCTCGCGGTTTTTCCTCATGGCCGGCAGCACCCAGTTCACCGCCGCCATCCATCTCCGGAACATCCGTACCGCGCTTCTGCCGCGGATACACCGGTCGTGCCGCATTGGGCGAATGGCCGGGCAGATAGGCGCGGGCGCGCTCAGACAAGGAGATCGGCGGCAAATCCGTCGTTGCATAGAGAGTGAGCGCTGCCCGGAAGGCGTCAACAATGCCGGTTTGTGCCGTCATCAACATGGCAAGATCCCCGGGCAATCTTCCGGCCATGCCATCTTCCAGCATATTCACAGCCGCCTGATAATAGTGCCCGGCAACCCCTTCCGGCCGCCTGCGCTGACGGGATGCCCGCAGCACCCGCGCCAGATAACCGGGCATCTCCCGCTCCAGCGCGCTATCCACACGCAGATCTTCACAGAGATCAAAAATCAGCTGAAAACGAATCATATCGTCGCCAAACTGGGCGAACAGCGGCCGCCAGGTGATCCGCTGGTCGGGATCCAGAGGCGGATGCTGCACACCGATCTCGGCAAAAAGGGCATGGATGGCATCTTGCTCATAACTGTCAAAGACCAGATGCGCACCGGTATGGTAGAAGGCCAGCAAAGCCTCTTCCCGGTTGGGCATCACCGCTGGCACAAAGAGACTGCGCCCGTCGGTCTCGACAAAACTGCGCCCACCCTCCAGGCCCCACTCTCCCTCTTCCAGGGGCAGATGCAGCCCGGTCCAGGCCTGGAGCAGGAGCCCGAAGAGCCGCTTGTGGGTCCCTATATGAAAGCCGGGCAGGACCTCCAGCAGGAAGCTGCGCGCCTCGTCACTCTCCAGCCGGAACCAGGCCTCACCACGCACCCTGCCCGCCGCCAGCACATCGCCGCCACGCCGCGCCCATTCCGCCACGCCCTCCAGACCACAGATGCCGCGCACCTTGATGGCACCGTCCATATATGTCCCCAGCCCCAGACGCCCCTTGGCGAGAACTTCAGCCGGTGTCAGCAGCGCCCGCAGCCCCTCAACTCCTGCATCACCAAACAGAATCGCTACAGGTACCCGGAAATAGGATGCCGCACTGTCCACATGCCGGTCGATCCAGGCCGCACCCAAGGCAAACCACAACGCTTCCCCCTCTGCGCCCCAACCCCGGCGTACCGCACTGGCCTGCTCGAAGAAGCCCACCGCCGCCCGAAAGGTGCCGCGCTGGCTGAGAAACACCCGCGCCTGATCCAGCCAGGGATCCAGACCCTCAAAGGTCATTATCAGATCGGCGGTGGCATGGAAAAACGCTTTGCCTGCTTCCCGGTCATAGAAAAACAAATCCCGTCCGGTCTCCAAATAACGTAAGGTTCCCGCCTCCCCCAACGGAGTGACCGCTGGTAAAGCCGCTCGCGCATCCCGCCCCGCCACAAAACTGACGGCCGCCAGATGGTCGAGGATATCCTCCGTCGCCGCCGACATGGGCGCTCCTTAGCCCTGCTCCGGGAAAAAGGTCCGAAAAATCTCCAGCAG
>JAKACQ010000014.1:0-63212 GCA_021821285.1 Pseudomonadota bacterium | reverse complement strand
ACAACACCTTCGTCAGCGCCGCCGTCAATGTGGTCTTGCCATGATCAACGTGACCAATCGTCCCCACGTTCACATGCGGCTTCGTTCGCTCAAATTTCCCTTTGGACATCAGACACTCTCCAAGAATACCAGACCCAAGTTAAAGACCCAAAGATATGGAGCCCACAACCGGATTCGAACCGGTGACCTCTTCCTTACCAAGGAAGTGCTCTACCGACTGAGCTATGTGGGCCTAAACAACTGGAGCGGGTGATGGGAATCGAACCCACACCATCAGCTTGGAAGGCTGAGGTTCTACCGTTGAACTACACCCGCACATTAATTCTATATATGTTTTGCACCAGACCCCGAACACAGCGACCAACCCAGCCTCGGCAAATGGTGGAGGGGGGAGGATTCGAACCTCCGAAGGCAGAGCCGTCAGATTTACAGTCTGATCCCTTTGACCGCTCGGGAACCCCTCCCAACGATCAGCGGCGCATTGTGCGGCCTGGGCTTTTCGTTGTCAAGCGGCCGACATACCCGGGCGGCCATGAGCCCCGCACCTTGTACCCTTGACATCGTTGTCGATTTACAACATTCTTGCGCGAGTAGTAATAATTTTGCCCGGCATATTCGCCAAGGCTCGAGAGAGGAGGATTTTGATAATGCAACCTATGAAACCTGTTTCACTGCTGATCGCTATCAGCAGTGGCTTGTTCGCCGGCGCTGCTTATGCCGACAATGGCTATGTGGGCTACGCTGTCCAGGCGAATTCCAGGCCGGTCGTTACCAGCACCGGGATCTGTGTGCGTGGAGGCCGCCCGGTTACCGATGGTCCAATACCTGCCCACTGTGCGCCCGCTAAAGCGCCCGCTCCCGCCCCGGTAGCCGTTACGCCGCCCCCTCCACCGCCACCCGCGCCGATCGCTCCGGTCGAACGCACGATATTGGTCAGCAAACCAATCACGATCACCGGGATCAACTTCAAGTTCGATTCCTACAAACTCTTGGATCATGACATCAAGGTACTGGATGAAGTGGCCGATTTTGCCAAAAAACATCCAGACGCCGTGCTCGACGTCAACGGTTATTGCAGCAAGGTGGGCAGTTACGCTTATAACCTGAAGTTATCCAAGCTGCGCGCCCACAGCGTGGCGCGGTACCTGGAGCAGCACGGAATTAGCCGTGACCGTATGGTGCTCAAGGGTCATTCCTACGATAACCCGGTGGCCACCAATGCCACCCCGCAAGGCCGGTTCCTGAATCAACGCGTGGAAATCAACTCCAGTATCAAGGTGCAAAAGACCGTGCAGTAATCTGCAACTATAAACGAGGGCGAGCCTTTCGTGGCCCGCCCTTTTTTGTTGTCCGATAAAGTCTCCGTGCACAGGCGCATTTCCATGATAGACTAGCCGCCATGCGACAGTCTTTCCTCCGTTTTGTGCGCACACTGCATATCACCCGAGTTCTAGTGCGTTACCGCCTGGACGAGGTGATTTATTTTCTACCCCTGTTAAAACCTTATCAGGCCATTCTGCGCTTGAGTCCCATGTCCTTGCTGGGGCCACGCCCGCAGGGCACATTTGCCGAACGCTTGCGCGAAGCCCTGGAGACCCTCGGACCCACCTTCATTAAACTGGGGCAAATGCTTTCCACGCGCCGTGATTTGCTTCCTGAACACATTACCCAGGAACTTGCCAAACTCCAGGATGCGGTGCCCCCTTTCCCGTCGCAGATTGCCCGGCAAATCATTGAAACCGCCTTGAATGTACCCTTGAATACCCTATTTTCCCGATTCGAAGAACAACCTGCGGCAGCGGCTTCCATTGCCCAGGTACATTTTGGGCAACTGTTGGATGGCCGCGAGGTGGCCATCAAGGTGCGTCGCCCCGGTTTGCAACGGATTATCGAACAAGATTTGGCCATACTCGCCCTGCTGGCCGACCTCGCTGAACGCTATTCCCAGGAGGGCCGCCGGCTGAGGGTACGCGCCGTGGTCGCGGAATACGCCAAGACCATACAAGGGGAACTGGATTTGTTACGCGAGGCGGCCAATGCGAGTCAGTTGCGGCGCAACTTTGCCGCAGAGCAAGATCTCCTTTACGTTCCTGAAATATATTGGGACTATTGCGCGCCCCCAGTACTCGTGATGGAGCGAATTTACGGTATTCCCATCGGTCAACGTGACGCCTTGCGCAAGGCCGGCATCGACTTTGACCAACTGTCGCGTCGAGCCGCGGAGATTTTCTTTCGCCAAGTGTTCCGGGATGCCTATTTCCACGCAGATATGCATCCCGGAAATATTTTTATCGACCCACGGAACGGGAGTTTTATCGCGGTCGATTTCGGAATCATGGGCAGCCTGGATGATGCCAGCCAGCATTATCTGGCCGAGAATATGGTGGCTTTCTTTCGCCGTGACTACCGGCGCGTCGCCGAAGCCCACGTGGAAGCGGGATGGGTGCCACCCGACACCAATATCCAGGACTTTGAGACCGCCATTCGCGCAATCGCCGAACCCGTATTTGAAAAACCGCTCCATGAAATCTCCGTTGCTAATCTACTACTCCGTCTCTTTCAGACGACTCGCGCTTTTCAGATGCAAACACAACCGCAACTTCTACTGCTCCAAAAAACCTTGGTCAACGTTGAAGGCATCGCCCGCGACTTCAATCCTGCCCTCAATATCTGGGAAGTCGCCACACCTCTGCTCACGGAATGGCTGAGTCGGCAACGTGGTCCACAAGGCTGGTGGTCCGAGTTCAAACGACAATTTCCACAATGGGGACTGGTGTTACCGGAACTGCCCGTACTATTGCACGGAATTCTGCGACAAGCCCAACAGGGGGAATTACCCCTGGTCGTTCGCAATGATGACATCGAGGGGATTCGGCGAGAGTTGCGTCACGGACTGAGACGTCTGACTTTCAGCGTAGGGGGTACCTTCTTCGTGATCGGTTTGGGGATCATTGCCGCGCTGGAACACCGGCTTGATGCCGATCTGCTGGGGTTGCCCGTATGGTTTTGGTTGACGGGTCTACCGATTGTCTTGTGGATCGGGGCCGGTTGGACACGGGCGGTATTCTTCAGAAACGATTAAGCGCGATAGCGTCCGTGACCAGAACTCAGTAACTACCCGGGAGAAGGGGGGGTGACTATGTGGATGATCATTTCTTTTGTGATAGCGGCACTGGCCGTCATTTTCGCGGTTCAGAATAGTGCATCCGCCACGATCCATTTCTTTTCATGGACCTTTGCGCAGTCTCAGGGCGTGGTTCTGCTCAGTGGATTTGTGGCGGGATTTGTCGCGAGCATACTGATCTATCTGCCCACGCACATCCGCAATAAGTTGAAAATCCGCCGTCATGAACGGCGGTTGACGGATATCGAAGGCCAACTCAATGTGGAGCGGGGCAAACGGGAGTACATAGAAAGAGAGCACGCAGCCGCCCTGCGAATTCAGAAAGGCAACCATATGGCAACAGGCGGCGACCTCCCGTGAAACGCTAGCTGGCGAACCCCTCTTCGCGAGGCGCGAGGGGGGCACAACTCCCACCGGATGAGAGCATGTTGGGCGTTACGCGCCCGCGAATGCAGACTCAGGGCGTGATCGTGGTCTTTTTGTCAACGGCGACCACCGCTTGATAGTGCGGGTGTAAACGTGCCAGGGTTGCAAGATTACGCGTAGCTTGGGTATTTCCCAACGCCGCTGCCTTATGCCACCAGAAGGCGGCCTTGGCATAGTCCTGCGACACTCCCTGGCCCAAAAAATAAAGATTGCCCAGATTGTACTGAGCCGCGCTGATACCTTGCGCTGCCGCTTTCTGCCACCAATACACGGCCTTGCTTTCATCCTTGGGGACACCCTGGCCAAAGTAATACTGCATGCCCAGGTTGTATTCGGCCTTGGCGTAACCATGCGAGGCCGCTTTCTCAAACCACCGCACCGCCAAGTCATAGTTTTGCGGAACTCCCTCACCGAGGGCGCAGCGTGTGCCAATGCTGTTCTCCAGCTTGGCCGTGGTCAGGTCGGCAGGTTGGGTAGTGGCGGTATCCTCCGAATCCCCCTTGGCGGCAGTCTGTGCTTCAGCGGCCGGCATGGCCAATACCAGCAGAGCCGCTCCGCACGCGACTCGACGGAGACTTTTATTGAAACCACGATAGTTGCGCATAGAAACTCCAAGTGGACCCGACAATCTCTTTCGAGAGCAGAGATTACACCAAAAACCTCACGTATCGCCAGAACTTTTTTAGGTCGATTGCGCGTCGACCCAAGACTCCGCGGCGAACCAGTCCGCCTGACAATCGCCACCCACAAAACCACGCGCTTCGGCGATATAATAAGCCCGTTCGGCGATCCTGCGCTGACGCTCTTCGGCGGACAGGGTGGGTACCGTGCTGCGCTTCCGGTTACGCGGGGTTCTGGCCGGCACCCCAAAGGCGCCCTCGCCTGATTTGCGCGCGCCGATTGCGTGCGTTTCAGGGGGAAGGGTGGGTGTCGCCGCTGTCGCCGGGCGGCGGATACGCGGTTTCTTGGGCTCTGCCGATATTTCCTTAGTCTTTCTTACCTGCGCTTTGGGCTGCGATTCCGTCATGGCTCGACTCCTGGATGTGCCAAAGGATGACCCTATAGGTGATAGCACATGGCGTTTGATTTTTCAAAGCCCAAGCGAGCCCCGATTCGCGGGAGGAAGGGAGCGGATTCAGCGTCCGGCCAGGGAGATTTCTGCATGCCGCCACCTCTGCGCCAACTTGTCGAGCACCGCGTTCACAAAACGGTGACCCTGTTCGGCGCCAAAATCTTTACCTAGTTCTATAGCCTCGTTGATGACCACTCGATAGGGTGTCTGCGGCTGGTCGCGTAACTCGTACGCAGCCAGGCGGAGAATGGCGCGTTCTACCCCGCTGATTTCATCGGCCCAGCGGCGATCTTGAACCTCCTGGGCAATAGCCGGGTCGAGTTCGGGAATTGCCGCGCAGACACCTTGCCAAAGGCACTTGAAAAAGGCGACATCGGCACCGTGCAGGCGCTCGGGATCGGTGGTGAACTGCGCTTCAATTTCGTCACAAGAGCCGGGGTTCACTTGCCACTGGTAGAGCGCCTGAACGGCGGCTTGACGCGCCAAACGGCGGCGGCTGATTTTCATGAAGGACGCATCAGATCAGGCGCAAGAGCTGCACCATCTCGAGCGCGACCATGGCGGCATCGAAACCTTTGTTCCCCGCCTTGGTACCGGCGCGCTCGATGGCCTGCTCGATACTGTCCGTGGTCAACACCCCAAAAATCACCGGCACACCCGTCTCCATGGAGACCTGTGCGACACCCTTGGATACCTCTGCCGCGACATAGTCAAAATGCGGGGTACCACCACGGATCACGGCCCCCAGACAAAGCACCGCATCGTAGTTGCCGCTACGCGCCAGTTTCTGCGCTACCAAGGGCATTTCATAGGCGCCGGGGACATGGACGACATGGAGATGTTCCTCTTTCGCACCGTGGCGTCGCAAGGCGTCGATGGCACCCTGCTCTAACTGCTGGGTAATAAAGCGATTGAAACGGCCGACCAACAGGGCAAAACGATGTTCACCGGCCTGCAAGCTGCCTTCAATGTGACGAATCATGACTCATCCTCGGAAATCTCCTGAAAGGGCCGCTGGCCGACGATTTCCAGACCAAAACCGCCGATACCACGGTATTGAAACTGACTGTCACTGAGCACCACCGCCTGGCGTACCCCCAAATCGGAAAGTATCTGGGCACCGATGCCAAAGGTGCGCAAGACCCGACCGGCATCCCCCGCCTGACCGGGTCCTTTGGGCTTGTCAGGCAGTGCGGCGACTTCCCGAAGCAGTTCTTCGACACTTTCTTGATGGTGAAGGTAAACCAGCACCCCCCGGCCTTCCGCGGCGATGCGCTTCAGGGCAATGGTGTTCGGACTATGTTCCCCGGCGAAGAGTTCGCTCAGCATCTTGCCTACCTGCACCCGCACCAGCACGGGTTGATCCGCCGCCGCGATATCACCGAGAACGAGCGCGAAATGCGTTTCACGGGCCACCCAGTCGCGATAAACGTGCAACTGGAATTCGCCATACGGGCTGCGCCATGGACCACTGGCCTCGCGCTGCACGATACGCTCGCGTTCGAGCCGATAACGGATAAGATCGGCGATGGTGCCAATTTTGAGGCCATGCTCGGCAGCATAAGGGAGCAACTCTGGCAGGCGCGCCATCTCACCATCGGCGTTGAGAATCTCGCAGATCACCCCGGCCGGTTTGCAGCCTGCCAGCCGGGCGAGATCGACGGCCGCTTCCGTATGACCAGCACGGACCAGAACCCCTCCCGCTTCCGCCGCCAGCGGAAAGATATGGCCGGGCATCACGATATCCTCAGGACCCGCGTCGTCGGCAATGGCCGCCAAAATGGTCGTGGCACGATCCGCGGCGGAAATGCCGGTGGTGACCCCGCTGGCCGCTTCAATGGAAACGGTGAACGCCGTGCCCAGACTGGCGGTGTTGTGACGCACCATCTGCGGCAGACGCAACTGTTCGCAACGCTCGCGGGTGAGGGGCAGACAGACCAGGCCGCGTGCTTGGGAGACCATGAAATTAATGGCGGCAGGGGTCACAAACTCAGCCGCCATCATCAGATCGCCTTCATTTTCACGGCCTTCATCGTCCATCAGGATCACCATG
Source organism: Pseudomonadota bacterium (assembly GCA_021821285.1). GTDB lineage: Bacteria > Pseudomonadota > Gammaproteobacteria > Acidithiobacillales > Acidithiobacillaceae > Acidithiobacillus. The sequence goes on along the minus strand of JAKACQ010000014.1, from coordinate 56,537 downwards.
CGTCCGGCGGCGATGTCGGCGATGATCTCCTCTGCGGAACTGATCCTGGTACCACTCATACGGGGAACCCTTTTGCTGCCAGAAAATCGCGATCGATTTCGGATTTTAACCCGGAGCCGGGGCCTGTGACCACCCAGCGCTCCAGATAGCGGGCAAGAATATCCACCTCCAAATTAACGCATTGTCCAGACCGCCACTGCGCCGCCGTGGTTTGCGTCAGCGTATGTGGGATGAGATTGAACGAGAACAGATCCTCGCGGAGCGCGTTGACCGTCAGACTGATGCCATCCACACAGATGCTGCCCTTGGCCGCTATGTAGCGCAGCAAATCCCGCGGCGCGGCGATGGTGATCCCTTGCGAGCGGCCCGAGGACCATATTTCGCGAATAGACCCGACGCCATCCACATGACCGGCAACCAGGTGCCCCCCCAGGCGGTCCGCCAGACGCAGGGCCTTTTCCAGGTTGACGACGCTGCCGGACTGGAGATGGGCAAGGGTAGTCTTGTCGAGCGTCTCGCGGGACACATCCACGGTGAAGGCATCGCGCTGGAGATCTACCACCGTCAGGCAGACACCGGAAACGGCCATGCTGTCGCCCAGTCGCACGTCGCTGAGATCAAGACCGCCCGCGGCTATGGTCATTCGCAGATCACCATCCTGAACCTGCATCCCGCGAATCCGCCCCAACGCCTGGATGATACCGGTGAACATCTCTCAAGACTCCCGTGGACGCAGGGTCCACTTGCCATCGTCGCCCATCCGTTCCGTGCGGATAAGCGACCAACGGGGTATCTCCGCCAGCGTTGCATAAGGTCCGGCCGTCAGTACCGGTCGCGCATCCCGACCAAGAAGCAGGGGGGCGACATAGAGCAGCCATTCATCGATCAAGCCGGCCTTGAAGAGGGCGGAGGCCAGGGTGGGACCAGATTCCACCAGTACTTCATTGACTTCCCGCCGGGCCAACATCGTCATGAGCGCCGACAAGTCCAGACGCCCTCCCGCCCCGCCACAGGGCAACAATTCGGCGCCGGCGGCGCGCAGCGCCGCTTGCGCGGTCCTGGGCGCATCGGGATGGTGCACCACCCATGTGGGGCCGGGCGTCGCCAACAGCGCGGCGTCCGGGGGGGTGCGCAAGCGGGTGTCGAGGATGACCTTCACGGGATAACGCCGCAATCCGCTCCCCAGACGGGGAGCGAGGCGCGGATTATCCGCCAACACCGTACCGACACCCGCCAGAATGGCGCTGGCGCGGGCCCGTTCCCGCTGCACGTCAGCGCGCGCAATTTCACCCGTCAGCCATTGGCTCTGCCCATCGGCAAGCGCAACCCGGCCATCCAGGCTCATGGCCTGTTTGAGACGTATCCACGGACGGCCATGCCGCATGCGTTGCAGATACCCGGGGTTCAGGGCCTCCGCCTCCGCCGCCATACACCCCTCCTCGACCAGGATGCCTGCCGTCCGCAAGCGTTCCACTCCCCGCCCAGACACCAGCGGGTTGGGGTCGCGCATGGCGATCACCACGCGGGAAATCCCCGCGGCAATCAGAGCATCCGCGCAAGGGGGCGTGCGACCCTGATGGCTGCAGGGTTCCAAAGTGATGTAAGCGGTGGCTCCCCGCGCCGCAGCCCCCGCATCGCCCAGAGCGAAGACTTCGGCATGTGGCTCGCCGGCCCGCAAATGGGCACCACGACCGACCACCCGCCCCTCTTTGACCAGCAGAGCGCCTACCCGCGGATTGGGATGGGCGCCGTAAAGGCCCTGTTCCGCGACCGACAGCGCCTCGGCCATGAATACGGCGTCCTGGTCAGTCATCACGCGCGGAATCATCCCCATCGCTCTCTTTCATGCGCGCGATCTCGGCACTGAACGCATCGACGTCCTCAAACCGCCGATAGACCGAAGCGAAACGCACGTAGGCAACCGGATCAAGATCACGCAGGGCCTCCATCACCAGTTCACCGATAAGACGTGCGGGGATCTCCCGCTCGCCCCGTTCACGAATCCGCCGCTGAATCACTCGAACTGCCGCATCAACCCGCGCGGTGGCCACCGCGCGCTTACTCAATGCCCGGGTTAATCCGCGCAGCAGCTTGTCTTCGTTGAAGGGTTCCCGCCGCCCGTCCGTCTTGACCACCATGGGGAGAGCCAGTTCAGGCCGCTCATAGGTAGTGAAACGCTGCCCGCATCCGGGGCACTCGCGCCGCCGCCGCACACTCCCACCCTCGTCCGCCAGGCGGGAATCCGCCACGCGGGTGTCCGCATAGGCGCAAAAGGGGCAACGCACGGAAGCCTAGCCGTACACCGGAAACTGACGACAAAGCGCTTTCATCTCCTCCTGAACGCGCTCCACCACCGCCGTGTCACTGGTAGCGTCCAGCACGTCGGCGATCCCATTGCCAAGGCGGTGCATTTCCGTCTCGGTGAACCCCCGGGTCGTGATAGCGGGGGTACCTATCCGAATACCACTGGTGATCGCGGGTGGCCGAGTATCGAAAGGCACCGCATTCTTGTTGACGGTGATGTTGGCCTTCCCCAGCACTTCCTCCGCTTCCTTTCCCGTCACCTTGTCACCCAGGTTCAGCAGGAAGAGATGGTTGTCCGTGCCACCCGACACCGCGCTATAACCGCGCCCGGCCAATACGTTGCTCAAAGTTCGGGCATTGTCAATGACCTGTTGCTGATAGATCTTGAATTCGGGCCGCAACGCCTCGCGAAAAGCGACCGCCTTGGCGGCAATCACATGCATGAGCGGCCCTCCCTGCAAACCGGGGAAAATCAGCGCATTCACCTTTTTGGCATACTGTTCACGGCAGAGAATCAGACCGCCGCGAGGTCCGCGCAGGGTTTTGTGGGTGGTCGTCGTGACGAAATCGGCATGAGGCACTGGGCTGGGGTGCAGACCGACCGCCACCAGACCGGCAATGTGCGCCATGTCTACCAGCAGATAGGCACCGACACTACGGGCGATCTCGCCGATGCGGGCAAAATCGATAACCCGGGAGTAGGCGCTAGCGCCCGCCACGATCATTTTAGGGCGCTCCTGCTCCGCCTGTTCCGCCATGGCGGCATAGTCGATGCGGCCGTCTTCGGCACGCACCCCGTAAGCGGCCACCTGAAAGAGCTTGCCAGACACGTTTACTTTGGCGCCATGGGTGAGATGGCCACCATGGGCAAGACTCATGCCCATGATTTTATCGCCGGGTTGCAACACGGAAAGATAGACCGCCTGATTCGCCTGCGATCCAGAATGCGCCTGCACGTTGGCATGTTCCGCACCAAATAGTGCCAAGGCGCGGTCGATGGCCAACTGCTCCGCGATATCCACATATTCACATCCACCGTAGTAGCGCTTTCCCGGGTAGCCTTCCGCATATTTATTGGTAAGTACCGAACCTTGGGCGGCCATGACCATGGGGCTGGCGTAGTTTTCGGAAGCGATAAGTTCGACATGGTCTTCCTGACGCCGGGTTTCCTCGCACATCGCGCCCCACAGCGCCGGATCGAAATCAGCAATGGTCAGGGTTTTGGAAAACATGGCCGAACTCCTTGGGCGTCTAAAAAACAGGCGTAAACACTAATGGATGCGGGATTCCACAGCAAGGGGGAAAAATTGGCGCGGGACATGAATCCTTTTCATTCCGATCCCGCATGATCGTGAGTCAACCGGTCAGATTTTGATGCGCACAGGCTGTGGATGGCCCTGTAATACCAACCGAGGCGCGGCCCTTTCTTTTCTCTTACGCCGCGGTCGTTGCTTGCCCGCAAAGATGTCCTGATAAGCCACGTAGACCACCGGCGGACCCAGTACCCATACCAGCAGTCCCAGCCAAAGCTGAGAAAAGGCGGGTATCAGCACATTGCTGATGAGGATAACCGCCCACAAAGCAATGAGGGGATCGCGCAACTCCGGCCGGAAAATCAGCGTCAGAGAGGTTTCCACCTCAGACTCCAGCCAGCCATGCCCCTTGTGCAAGGCCAGCGCGATTCCGAAAAAGGCGGGTGAGAACCAGAAATAGGGCATCAACGCGAGATCGGAGAAACGCGCGCCGAACGCGAACCACCAGCCCCAGAAACCACGACCCAGCCCCAATCCGGCATTCCAAGGCATTTGTATACCCGAGAGGATGGCCCCCATCACCACGGTATCCTGGCCAAATTTGAAAATCATTCCGAAAACGGCAAACACCATGCCCCACAGCACCGCCACATGGAGCGCATGACGCGTTTGCTGGTGGGAATACGCCTCACCTTCACAACGTCCCGCGATGCGCAGCCCCATCAGCAACCCGAGCGGCGCGAGCGCGTCCATGAGCCATCCCGGGAGAGGAATGGCCGCAAAGAGCATGGCTCCCGCCGCAAAGGCGAGCCAAGGCCGCGGGTGCTCCGCTACCAGTTCGACCCCACCTTCCACCCAGGTCACCATCCGATCCAACCATTTCCAAGCCAAAGCACCACTCCAGGGTCATCGAGGATACCCAAACCTGTGAAGAGATTCGCCTCAAGTCAAGACTTCCTTATTGATTTTAGCCAAGAATCCCCTCCATGACAAAACCTCCCCGATCTGCATGATCCACAGGGCTATCTTGTAGCCCGAGGCGGGCACGTTTAGACTCTGTGGGCGCTCCCTGACGACAAAAGTTGCACGATGCCCGCAGAAATACCCGCTGACTCCATTGGACTGGTGACCCCGCAAACCGTGGTCTTCTCGGCAGATCTGGCCCTCGAATGCGGGCGCAGTCTACCCGGCTATACGCTCGTTTACGAGACCTATGGCACCCTCAACGCCGGACGGAGCAACGCCATTCTGCTCTGCCATGCCCTTTCAGGAGATCATCATGCGGCGGGTTACCACAGCATGGCGGATCGCAAACCCGGCTGGTGGGAACATTTGCTAGGACCGGGCAAGGCCATGGATACCGAACGGTTCTTCTTTGTTTGCGCCAATTTCATCGGTTCTTGCAAAGGCTCCACCGGGCCGGCGAGCGCAAATCCGGAAACCGGTAAGCCCTGGGGGCTGGATTTTCCCATGGTTACGGTGCGCGACTGGGTAAAAACACAGGCGCAACTCGCCGATCACCTGGGCATCTCGCAATGGGCCGCCGTGATTGGTGGTAGCCTCGGTGGCATGCAGGTGATGCAGTGGGCTATAGATTACCCGAACCGCCTGCGTCATGCCGTCGTGATAGCCGCCGCATCCAAACTCACGGCCCAGAACATCGCCTTCAATGAAGTTTGTCGCCAGGCCATCATGACCGATCCGGAATTTCATGGGGGACACTATCATGAACAAGGCACCAAACCACGGCGCGGACTGTCATTGGCACGGATGATCGGCCACATCACCTATCTCTCCGACGATGCCATGCGCACCAAGTTCGGTCGCGACACCCGTGGTGGCAAGGCATTTTCCTTCGGCTTCGACGTGGACTTCGAGGTGGAAAGTTATTTGCGCTATCAGGGTTCGAGCTTCGTCGAGCACTTCGATGCCAACAGCTACCTCTACATCACCAAGGCCCTGGACTACTTCGATCCGGCCAGCGCCTACGGAGGCAATCTGGCTGAGGCCTTTATCTCGGCACAGGCCCGCTTCCTGGTGATCTCTTTCAGTTCGGACTGGCGCTTTTCCCCGGAGCGCTCCCGCGAAATCGTGCAGGCCCTCTATACCTGCAATCTGGATGTCAGCTACGCGGAGATCGAGGCACAGCACGGCCATGACTCCTTTCTCATGCCTATTCCCCAATATGTGACCGTGTTGAGTGCCTATCTCGGACGTATTGCCGAGGAGGTACAGGCATGAAGTTGCGCACCGATCTCGCCATCATCGCCGAATGGATCACCCCGCAGAGCCGCATCCTCGACCTCGGCTGCGGCGAAGGTGAGTTGCTGGCCTGGCTGCGCGCTGAAAAAGGTGTACAAGGTTATGGTGTGGAGATTGAGGAGGCACGGGTAGTCGCCGCCATGCGGCGTGGTATTCCGGTCATTCAACAGGATCTCGACCAGGGGCTGCACAACTTTGGTGACCACAGTGTCGACACGGTCGTCCTCTCCCTCACCCTACAAGCCACCACCTATCCGCGCGCATTGCTGCTGGAAATGCTACGCGTCGGGCGGGAAGTGATCGTCACTTTCCCCAATATGGGGCACTGGCATGCACGCTGGCAATTAGGAATACGCGGACGGATGCCCATGACAGACGCGTTACCGCATACGTGGTACGATACCCCCAACATCCATCTGTGTACCATTCGCGATTTCGAATCCTTGTGCCACGCCAACGGCATCGTGATCCACCAGCGGATTGTGCTGAACGATCAACGTCGCGAAACTTGGCTTAATCGCCTGTTACCCAATCTTTTCGGCGAGGTGGCCCTCTATCGCTGCGCCCTGAGGGCGCGCTAACCTGCGGCAGGAAAATACCATGTCCTTGGAACTCATCGGTTTTCCACTTTGTCCCTATGTACAGCGCTCGGTCATCACGTTGTTGCATAAACAGGTGAGTTTTACCCTGACCCATATCGACCTCGCGCACAAGCCGGAGTGGCTTCTGGCGTTATCACCCATGGGCAAGGTGCCCTGCCTGAAAATTGATGGATGCACGGTACTCTTTGAATCACAGGTCATCAATGAATATCTGGACGAGACCATTGCCCCCGCCCTGCATCCCACTGATCCTCTGGAGCGGGCGCAACATCGCGCTTGGATTGCCTTCGGCAGTGAAATCCTCGGGGATCAATTTCAAATGATGGTGGCACAAGGCGACGAGCGTTTCACCGCGGCCAGTCGCCAGCTTTTTGAGAAACTGGAGCGACTGGAAAGAATCAGGGGAACCGGTGCATTCTTTGCCGGTGAATCCTTCAGCCTGGTCGATGCCGCACTGGCACCGCTCTTCATGCGCATGGAAATCCTTCATGCCCTGCGTCCGTTGCCACGCTGGGAATCCTTGGACAAACTGCGGCGCTGGACGGCACGACTCATGGAGTTGCCGGAGGTCGCCGGATCGGTAACAGCGGATTTTCCGAATCATTTGCACCACTATCTCAGTGATAGGGGCAGTCTGTTATTGCGCTCCGCCTAGGACAGCGCAATACCGGGGTTTCACCTGACACGTGAAGGAGTCATCAACATGAGCGAGCAGCACGCGAACGGGGCGCCGGATCAGGCGCCAGCGCCAACCACCCATTTCGGTTACCAGGAGGTATCGGAGACCGATAAGGAACAGCTCGTCAAAGACGTGTTCACCAGCGTCGCGCACAAATACGACCTGATGAACGACCTCATGTCTCTCGGAGTACATCGCCTGTGGAAGCGTTTCACCGTCGGCCTTGCCCGTCCCCGCCCGGGGCAGTGCGTGCTCGACCTTGCGGGCGGCACGGGTGACCTCGCCGCGGCGATTTATCCACGTGTTCAGCCCGGGGGCTCGATCGTGGTTGCCGATATCAACCCGGACATGCTCGCCGTAGGAGAAAACCGCTTGGCCGACAAGGGGATCATCGCTGGCGTCGAGTTTGTCGAGGCCAATGCCGAAGCCCTTCCCTTCCCCGATCGCGCGTTCGATCTGGTCACGCTGGCCTTCGGGATCCGCAACATGACCCATCCGGAGCGGGCACTGAGTGAGATTCATCGCGTGTTGAAGACCGGAGGCCGGGCGCTTATTCTGGAGTTTTCGCACCCGCGCTGGCCAGGATTGCAGAGTCTTTACGACCTCTACTCCTTCAATCTGCTGCCGCGTCTTGGGGAGCTGATCGCCAAAGACCGGGAGAGTTACCAGTATCTGGTGGAATCCATCCGCCGCTTTCCCGATCAGGAAACCTTCAAGACCATGATGGAGCATGCCGGACTGGCACGGGTCGAGATCTTCAATCTTTCCGGCGGGATTGTCGCACTGCACCGCGGATTCCGGATGGATTGATGAATCTCATTCATGACCACCCCTAAAAATTCCCTCTTGAGCCCGCTGACGCGGCAGGGCATCATGGCCGCAATTTTCACAACGGAGTAAATGCCCATGGCCTCGATCCACAATCTCGGTTTCCCCCGTATCGGTCACAAGCGCGAACTGAAGAAGGCGCTGGAGAGTTTCTGGTCCAGGGAAATCGACGAGAAAGCATTGCAGTCGCGCGCGGCGCAGTTGCGGGAGCGTCATTGGCGGATCCAACAGACCTGTGGCCTGGACCAGGTGCCCGTGGGCGACTTCAGTCTCTATGATCATATGCTCGACATGAGCTGCACCCTCGGTGCCATCCCGCCCCGTTACGGTTTCTCCGGCGACCAAGTGGGCCTCGATACCTTCTTTGCCATGGCGCGCGGCTCCAGCACCCAGCCTGCCATGGAAATGACCAAATGGTTCGATACCAACTATCATTTCATCGTTCCGGAATTCCACGCGGGTATGGATTTCCACTTGGCCAGCGACCGTATTTTCACCCAGGTGAAAGAGGCGCACGCACTGGGACTGAAGGCCAAGCCGGTGCTGGTCGGCCCGATCACCTATCTGTGGCTGGGCAAAGAGAAAGACCTCCAAGCCGAAGCCCGTCACGAGACCCAGCACCATCATGACGACAGCGCCTGTCATGGCCACGCTGCGCCGGCAGGCAACGCCTGTTTTGACCGTCTAACCCTGTTGCCCAAGGTGCTGCCGGTTTACGCCGAAATTCTCGCGCGCCTGGCGGAACTGGACGTGGAGTGGATACAGATGGACGAACCCGCCCTGGTGCTCGATCTGCCCCAGAACTGGATCCAGGCGCTGGATACGGCATACCGGACCCTGAGCCAGAGCAAAGCGCCCAAGGTATTGTTGGCCACCTATTTCGAGTCCGTTGCCGATCACGCCAAACGGCTCAAGGCCCTGCCCGTCGCCGGTCTGCACCTGGATTTGCGCCGCGCCCCACAGCAGTTGGACGAATTCCTGCCCGGGTATCCGGCCGACAAGGTGCTCTCCCTGGGCGTGGTCGATGGCCGTAATGTGTGGCGCACCGACTTGGACGCCGCGCTGGCACTCGTGCAGCCCGCCCACCGGCAGCTCGGCCATCGTCTTTGGGTGGCGCCGTCCTGCAGTCTGCTGCACACCCCGGTGGATCTCAGCCAGGAGACGGAATTGGACGCCGAACTAAAGTCCTGGCTGGCTTTCTCCGTGCAAAAGCTGGACGAAGTCGCCATCCTCGGCCGCGCACTGGATCAGGGCGTGGAGTCCGTGGCCACGGAACTGGCTAGTGCTCGCGCCGCCGTCGCTTCCCGCCACGGATCACCGCGCATTCACAACCCTGCCGTCGCCCAGCGCCTGAAAGACCTGGGCCAGGACGATGGCCGGCGCAACAGTCCCTTCCCGGTGCGGGAAGCAGCACAGCGGGCGCGCTTCAAACTGCCGGCTTTCCCGACCACCAGCATCGGCAGCTTCCCCCAGACTCCGGAAATCCGTAAGGCTCGCCTGCAAAACCGCAAGGGTGAACTGAGCGGCACCGATTACCAGAAGGCCATGGAAGCGGAAATCGCGCTGGTGGTAAGGGAACAGGAACGCCTGGGTATCGATGTGCCCGTGCATGGCGAGCCAGAACGCAACGACATGGTCGAGTATTTCGGTGAACAGTTGGCGGGCTTCGCCTTCACCCGCCATGGCTGGGTGCAAAGCTACGGCTCGCGTTATGTCAAACCGCCGCTGATTTTCGGAGATGTCTCGCGTCCCGCGCCGATGACCGTGGCCTGGAGCACCTATGCCCAGTCTCTGACCAGACGCCCGATGAAGGGCATGTTGACCGGCCCGGTGACCATCTTGCAGTGGTCCTTCGTTCGGGATGACCAACCCCGCGAGCGTACCGCGCTGCAGATCGCCTTGGCCATCCGCGACGAGGTCAAAGACCTGATCGACGCCGGTATCGGTATCATCCAGATTGATGAACCAGCCTACCGCGAAGGCTTGCCCCTCAAGCGCAAGGATTGGGACTTATACTTGCACTGGGCCTCACGGGCCTTCCGCATCTCGGCGCAGATTGCCCCTGATGATGTGCAGATCCATACGCATATGTGCTACTCGGAATTCAACGATATCCTGCCCGCCATCGCCGCCATGGACGCCGACGTCATCACCATCGAGACCTCGCGTTCGCAAATGGAGTTGCTGGACGCATTCGCGACCTTCAACTACCCCAACGAAATTGGTCCCGGCGTATACGACATCCACTCCCCGCGCGTGCCCGGCGTGGAGGAAATGGTCGGCCTCATGGAGAAGGCGGTCAGCGTGGTCCCTGCCGAGCGCTTGTGGATCAATCCCGACTGCGGCCTGAAAACCCGCAAGTGGGCGGAAGTCACTCCCGCCTTGGAGAACATGGTGGAAGCGGCCAGGCAGATACGCGCCCGTCATGCCTGAATAGGGGTTCAATCGGCACGAAGGGCCCCCTCTGGGGGCTTTTTTGTGGCCGATTTCCAGCATCATCAAATGGCTTGATGCGCATTGAAACTTGTTGATAGAGTCCAAGTCTAACCTAGACCCTGAGCTGCGTGTCCATCCATAACGAGGGAGTGATAACGATGAGCGACGATATGACCAACGCCATGGTCGACGGCTTCAAGGCTTTCCACCGCACCTACTACGTGGAGCGACCGGATCTTTTCGATACCTTGGTGGAACAAGGACAAAACCCGAGGGTCATGCTGATAGGCTGTTCCGATTCCCGGGTCACCCCGACCGCACTGTACGGCAGCGAACCAGGCGACATTTTCGTCGTGCGCAACGTGGCCAATCTCGTCCCTCCGGCGGAGCAGGACGGTCATCTTCACGGTACCAGCGCCGCAGTGGATTTTGCGGTCGGCCACCTGGAGGTAGAGCACATCATCGTAAACGGTCACTCCCATTGCGGCGGCATAAAAGCGCTATTGAACGGCGCCGAAGGCAAGTATGTCGGCCCCTGGGTCGAAATCGCCAGGGATGCGCACGCCGATGTGATGCGGGAATATGCCGATGCCAGCCCGGACGAACAGGCGCGGGCATTGGAGAAAGCGAGCATCCTGGTCTCTCTGGAAAACCTCCTGACTTTCGACAGTGTGCGCCGCCGGGTGATACGCGGCGCGTTGCAATTGCACGGCTGGTATTTCGACATGGAGGAAGGCGCCCTCCTGGCTTATGACGCCGGGAAACGCCAATATGAACGGCTCGCCTGAGGATCACCCATGACAAACAGTGTGAGCACTTCGCCGCTCAAGAACCTGCGTGCCGATGTGCCCGCCGCCGTGGTCGTGGCCCTGGTGGCGATGCCGCTTTGTCTGGGCGTCGCCCTCGCTTCAGGGACACCGCTGATTGCCGGACTGATCGCTGGCATCCTGGGGGGCATGCTCGTCCCTCTGTTCAGCCGTTCGCAACTGGCCGTCAGCGGCCCGACACCCGCCATCGTCGCCACTGTGCTGGTGGCCATGCAGACCCTGAGTTTTCCCGCTTTCCTACTGGCGGTGCTCATCGCCGGCGTCATTCAGATTGGTTTGGGCATTATTCGGGCGGGGGTCATCGCGTATTTTTTCCCTTCCGCGGTCATTCAGGGCATTCTCTCAGCAATCGGCATCATCATCATTCTCAAACAGTTTCCCTACGCCATCGGTTTTGATCTGGGAGAGTTCGGCAGTCAGGATTTCGTCAGTGCGCACGGCGAGAACACCTTCACCGGGGTGATCGCCGCCCTGATGCATCTGGAATGGGGAGCGCTGCTGATCAGCGTCCTGGCGCTTTCCATCCTCATCACCTGGGACAACGTGGCGCTATTGCGCAAACAGGCTTGGTTATCCGGACCGCTCATGGCGGTGGTTTTTGGTACCTTGCTCAACACCCTGTTCGTCCATGTCCTTCCGAGCCTGGCCGTCAGTGGCCACAACTTGGTCAATTTGCCAGTCATTCGCTCCTTCGCAGACTTCCGGGGTATGCTGCAACTGCCGGACTGGGGAATGATCGGATCGAAAACCGTTTGGGTGACCGCCATCACCCTCACCTTCATCGCCAGCTTGGAAAGCCTCTTGTCCATCGAAGCAGCGGATAAACTGGATGCCTTCAAACGTCGAACGCCACTGGACCGGGAACTGCTGGGGCAAGGCATCGCCAATGTGGCGAGCGGCTTGGTCGGCGGCCTGCCGGTGGCGGCGGTCATCGTGCGTAGCACGGCGAATGTGGCCGCCGGGGCACGCACCAAGGCCAGCGCCTTTCTGCACGGACTTTTCCTGTTGCTGGCGGTGTTGTTCCTGGCGACCCTGATGAACCGGATTCCGCTGGCCGCCCTGGCGTCCATCCTCATTTTCGTCGGCTTCAAGCTGGCACACCCCGGCATATTCAACCGGATGTTTCGGCTGGATAAATCTCAGTACCTGCCGTTCATAATCACCATTGTCGCCATCCTGTTCACCAGCCTCATTACAGGGGTGGTGGTTGGTTTGCTGACGGGTGTGTTCTTTGTGCTCAAGGCCAATTATCACAGCGCCATAGAAATCGGCCGGGAGGGGTCAACCTACAAAATATCCCTGAATCGAGAAGTCACCTTCGTCAACAAAGCGAAGTTGTCCCACATCCTCGAACGCCTTCCCAAAGGCGCGGAAGTCATCCTGGATGGGGAACAGGTCGGCTTCATCGATCACGACGTACTGGAAGTGATCAGAGATTTTGAACGCTCGGCGGAACTGCGCAACATCCGTCTGCGGGAGCAAGGCTTCGATACCCCGGTGTTGATGGCGACAGTCTGACCCCGGGTCGGCGCGGCAACGGTGTCAGGGACCCCTGTGACGCCCCTCGTTGCCGCGCGCCTTTTTTCTCGGCCGACTTCGGGGGCGTAGTGGCTCACATGCTCGTCTGAGCCGGTAAGACCGCCTTCCTCCCCGATTGCGGTGTTGGCGGTCAAACTCACTTGACCTTAATACCCTAACAACGGTATCTTACCGGGCCTTTCCGGGCAGTATCGGCAAAACCCATGTTGGAGGTTTGTGATGTACGCGGTCATTGAAAATGGTGGCAAGCAGTATCGAGTGGCAGTGGGCGACAAGCTCCGGCTCGAAAAGATGGAGGCAGCACCCGGCGCCGAACTCGCATTCGACCGCGTCCTGATGCTGGGTAGTGGCGACACGGTTCAGGTCGGCCAGCCTCTGGTGGCGGGTGCATCGGTGAAGGTCACGGTACTCAGCCAGGGACGTGCCAAAAAGGTGCATATTTTCAAGATGCGTCGGCGCAAGCATTATCGCAAGCAGCAGGGCCATCGCCAGTATTTTACCGAAGTCCGTATCACCGGCATCGAAGCCTAAGGAGCACCATCATGGCACATAAGAAAGCGGGCGGTTCTTCCCGCAACGGTCGCGATTCAGAATCCAAGCGTCTGGGCGTCAAGCGCTACGCCGGACAGGAAGTCATCAGTGGCAATATCATCATTCGTCAGCGTGGCACGCAATTCTATCCGGGCGCCAATGTCGGTATCGGCAAGGATCATACCCTCTTCGCCACGGCGGAAGGGGTCGTGAAATTTGAGCGCAAGGGCCCACGCCAGGTGCGCACCGTCAGCGTCGTTTCAGCGACCTGAGCGGACAGTTTCTCGGAGGGACCCCGCCCCGTTTCCGCGGGAGCGGGGTTTTTCTATGAAATTCATTGATGAAGTACGTATTCATGTAGCCTCCGGTAACGGCGGTCATGGCTCGGTGAGTTTTCGCCGCGAGAAGTTCATTCCCTTCGGCGGCCCCGATGGCGGCGATGGCGGGCGCGGTGGCAGTGTCTATCTGGTGGCCCAAGAGAATCTGAACACCCTCATCGACTTCCGTTACCAACGCCGCTACCGGGCGGAGAACGGTCACGGCGGAGCGGGACGCCAGATGACCGGACGCGCTGGTCACGATCAGCGGATCACCGTACCGGTAGGCACGCTGGTGTATGATGACGGCACCCATGAATTACTCGGTGATCTGCGTACCCACGGAGAGCAGCTGCTCGTAGCCCAGGGCGGACGCGGTGGCCATGGCAACATGGCGTACAAGTCCAGCACCAATCGCGCGCCGCGTCAGTTCGAAAAAGGCGGTGCGGGCGAGGAACGCAACCTGCGCCTGGAACTGCGCCTGCTCGCCGATGTCGGCCTACTGGGCTTGCCCAACGCCGGCAAGAGCACCCTGATCCGCGCCGTCAGCGCAGCCCGCCCCAAAGTGGCCGACTATCCCTTCACCACCCTGTATCCACACCTCGGCGTGGTGCGTATCGCCGCCCACGAATCCTTTGTGCTGGCGGACATACCCGGCCTCATTCCCGGCGCCTCGGAAGGCGCGGGTCTCGGCACCCGCTTCCTCAAACACCTGAGTCGCACCCGCCTGCTTCTGCATCTGGTGGACATGGCGCCCGCCGATGCGAGCGATCCGGCGGCCAATGTGCGCGCGCTGGAGACGGAACTGGCGTCCTACAGCCCGGTGCTGGCGGAGCGCCCCCGCTGGCTGGTGGTCAACAAAGCGGACCTGTTTCCGATCGCGGAGGCCGAAACACGCTTTCAACAGATATGTCGGCAACTGGCATGGGAAGGCCCGGCCTTTCTGCTTTCCGCGGCGGGCGGCACCGGATGTGACGCGCTGATACATGCCATCTGGCACACTCTCCCCGACCTGCCCCCCGCCCCCGAGCCCACGCAATTCGAGGACTGGGGCGACGACACCGACGCAGACGAGGATTCTTCAGACTGGCATGGCGACGACCTCACCACCGATTGGGAAGAGGATACGACGTGAGCCGCGACCTGAAATCCGCCCAGCGTTGGATCGTCAAAATCGGCAGCAGTCTGCTCACCAATAACGGACAGGGCTTAGATCTGCAGGCCATTGAAGCATGGGTCAAACAGATACTGGTCCTCCGTCGCAACAACACGGAGATCGTCCTTGTTTCCTCGGGGGCGGTCGCCGCGGGCATGGAACGCCTCGGTTGGCAAACACGACCGCACGCTCTGCACCAGCTCCAGGCTGCCGCCAGCGTCGGTCAGGCGGCGCTCATTCAGGTCTATGAAAGCTTCTTGCAGCAGGGTGGCATTCACGGCAGTCAGGTGCTGCTGACACACGAAGACTTGCGGGATCGTCAACGCTACCTCAATGCCCGCGCTACCCTGCGTACCTTGCTAGAAGTGGGCGTGGTCCCCATCATCAACGAGAACGACGCCATCGCCAACGCGGAGATTCGTTTCGGCGATAATGACACGCTCGCCGCCATGGTCGCCAATCTGCTGGAAGCCGATCTGCTGGTCATCCTGACCGATCAGGCGGGTCTCTATGACCACGATCCCCGCCATCACCCCGAGGCCCGCCTGCTCACGGAAGTGGAGGCGGGTGATCCCGAACTGCTGCGGATGGCGGGGGGTGCCGGAACGGCATTGGGCAGCGGCGGAATGCTCACCAAGGTGCGGGCCGCCAGCCGGGCCGCCCAATCGGGTGCCGCCACCCTCGTCGCACCGGGCCATGCGGAGAATGTGCTGCTGCGCCTCTGGGCGGGGGAAGATTTAGGGACTTACTTCCGCCCGGGGCTGGCCAAGCTGGCCGCGCGCAAACGCTGGCTGGCGGGGCAGTTGCGTCCAACCGGAACCCTCTGGCTGGATGCGGGTGCCGCGCGAGTGCTACGGGAAAAAGGCAGCAGCCTGCTCCCGATCGGTATCACCGCCGCGGAAGGTGGCTTCCGGCGCGGCGACCTGGTGCGCTGTGTGGATCAGGAAAATCAAGAGGTAGCCCGCGGCCTGGTGAATTTCACCCGGGATGAAGTGCTGCTGCGCCTGGGTAAAAGCAGCGAGGCGCTGCGGGCGCTCTTCGGTGATGTGGACGAAATCGAAATCATCCACCGCGATAATCTGGTACTCGGCAACGCGCCAGACTAACCCGCCCGGCGGTCGGCCAAATCCTTCTGTAGCGAGCAAACCCCGGTATCCTGCATCCCGCGGCAGGTGCCATACAGGTAAAGGCTGTGATCGCTGATGGAAAAGCCCTGCACGGCCGCGATCTCCCGCTGCCGCGCTTCCAGCGCCTCGTCGTAAAATTCCAATACCTTGCCGCAGGCCGTGCATACCATATGATCATGGTGACCGGTCTCGTTGAGTTCGAAGACCGCCTTATCCCCCTCGAAATGATGACGCCGTACCAACCCCGCCAACTCAAACTGGGTCAACACCCGGTACACCGTGGCCAGCCCCACCTCTTCTCCCGCCTCCAGCAATTGCCGATAGATTTCCTCAGCGGTGAGATGGCGCGTGTCGCTCCCTTCGAAGAGGCGCAGGATCTTCAATCTGGGTAAGGTCGCTTTGAGGCCGGCCCGCTTCAATTCATCGCTGTTCATCCGTTCGTCGTTCATTCGCTCGTAGCAATGGCCATGCGGAATGGTTTAGGATAGTTCCACCCGCCGCCCAAGACAAGGACCATGAGAAGCTTCCGCCTAATTACCCTGCTTACTTTCTGTGCCCTGTTGCTCAACGCCTGCAGTATCTATCGCGTCGATGTGCAGCAAGGCAATATCGTCACCGCCAAGGAACTGGCCGCGCTGCACCCCGGCATGGATGAGATGCAGGTCCGCGCCATTCTGGGTTCGCCGCTGCTGCATGACCCCTGGCACCCGCATCAGTGGGTATACACCTACAGTTTCAAGCCCGCCTACGGCTCCACGGAGACCCGCAAGGTACTGGTCCTTTTTGATAAGGAAGGGAAGTTGATCGGTGTACAGGGGGACGTACACGGCACCCAGGCACCCACGGCCGCCGATGCTTCCTGAACCCTATTCCGGCAACACCCCGCCCTCCGGCTTTTGGCTCCTCAACGCGCCGGATTGACCGTAGACGGCGCGCGCGCGCTGCGCGAAGCGCTGCACCATGGTTTCCGCCGCTTGCTTGAAAATGGGCTCCAGGAAGGCGCCAACCAGTCGCGAAGCGAATTCAAAACGCATATCCAGCGTCACTTTGGTGCCATGAGACTCCGGCTCCAGTTGCCAGAGCCCCTCCAGAAAGCGGAAGGGGCCGGTCACCAGCCGCACTTCGGCCAACTTGGGCCGCTGATAGCGATTCCTGGTGGTGAACGACTTGCCAAAGGCGCCATGGGAGATGGTGATCTCGGCGACCACCTCATCCCCCTTGGATTCTATAATCCGCGTCCGCCCACACCACGGCAAAAACTGCGGATAGGCACGGACGTCCTCGATCAAGGCAAAAATCTGCGCGGCGCTGTAAGGCAGCACTGCGGTTTTGCAGATATGGTGCATGAAACCCTCTCAATAACGGCGCTGGCCCAAGGCTCGAGCCTGCACCCAACGATCAACCTGCGCCCAACACCATTCGATGGCCCGTCGCCAGCGGGGACGCCTGCGCCACGGTTCCGGGTCGATCCTTCGCGCCCGGGCGAACTCGCGTAAGAACAGGGTCCGCAGCAGCAACGAAGCGAGCGGAGCGCGCAATTCCACATTCAATTCGTGATTGAACCACAAGCTCAGGAAATCAAAATTGGCTGAGCCGATGGACGCCCAGGAGCCATCCACCAACAAATACTTGGCGTGCAGAAAGGCGTCTTGATATTCGTAAATATGCACCCCTCTGCGCATCAGCCTTTGATAATACGCCTGAATCCCGAATCGCAACAGTGGATGATCGGTGATCCGTCCGGCAAGGAGGAGCCTGACCTCCACCCCCCGTTGGGCGGCGCGGTAGATGGCACGCAAAACAGCAGGGTCGGGATTGAAATAAGGCGTGGCGATCCAGATGCTGCGATGCGCGGCCCGGATGGCCGCCAGCAAACCGCGACGCATCGCGGAACTCCGCGGGGGCGCGCCCTCCAAAAAGCGTCCGTGTCCCCACCATCCCGTGTCGCGTCCGGGGTCCATCACCATGTCCAGCGAGGGCAAGGTCTCCGGGCGATGACGGAAAAAGATCCGGCGCCCCTGCCCTGCCAGCGCCCCCCGACAGGCAAAAAGCGTTTCACGGTAAGGCGCCGTACCGGGCGCGCCCGTCAGCCAGTCATCGGAAATGGCAAAACCACCCACGGCAAGCCACTGACCATCCACCACAACCACCCGGCGGTGGCTGCGCCGGAGACGTTTTTCCAGACCCCTGAACTGCAACCGGTGATACCAATGCAAATGGACACCGGCGGCGCGCAGCTCCGCCGCCCGGACACCGGGAAAACCGCGGCTGCCCAACGCATCCAAGGTGACATAGACCTCTACCCCCGCCCTCGCCTTGTCACACAGGAGCCGTAAAATACGTTCAGGCCATTCACCTTCGGCAAAAATGTAGTTCTCAAAGAGGATTTCGGCACGGGCATCGAACAGACGCCATTCCAACCATTCAGCGATGGCCGGCATCTCGGTAAGCAGCATGGCCTCGGGAATGGGCTCCCAGCGCCTTCGGCGGCGGCGCATGAAACGTCTGGGCAACAGCTTCGACAAGTATGCGGACTCCTGCGCAAGATATGCTGGTCACCTTCCACAGGATCGTCCGCAATGTCAATTCCGCCTTCCTGCCCTGCGGTTTTTTCCCGTACAATGTCGCACACGGATGCATGGAGTAGCGGGATGAGCAGTACCATCGCCCTCAATCGCGAGGCGAAACACGATTATTTCATCGAAGAACGCTTTGAGGCCGGCATGGTCCTGCAGGGCTGGGAGGTGAAGTCGTTGCGCGCCGGACGCCTCAACCTCAAGGACAGCTATGTCGTCGTCAAAAATGGAGAACTTTGGCTGCTGGGCGCCCACCTCAGCCCCTTACTCACCGCCAGCACCCACATTCACCCGGATCCGACGCGCACCCGCAAGCTGCTGATGCACAGGGAACAGATCAATCGCATGATCGGCAGCGTCGAGCGCAAGGGGTTCACCGTCGTGCCACTGGCCATGTACTGGAAACAAGGCCGCGCCAAAGTGGAAATCGCCCTGGTCAAAGGCAAACAGGAGCACGACAAACGGGCCGCCCTCAAGGATCGTGAATGGCAACGGGACAAGGCACGCATCATGAAGGGCGGAGCGCGGGATGTCTGAACGGCACCGAGGCGTCTTTCTCGTTCAGGCATTCATCCTTTTTCTCTTTGCCTTCTACCTGTTTGCTTTCCATACCGGGGACACCAGCCTCTGGGACGCCGATGAACCCAACAACGCCCAGGCTCTGAAAGAAATGATGGTATACCACAACCTGGTGGTGCCCGTTTTCAATGAAGGACTGCGCCCGGACAAACCTATCCTCAACTATTGGTTGATGTGGGCCGGGGTGCGCTTACTGGGATTGAATAGCTGGGGTCTGCGCATCGGCTCCGTGGCGATGGGCGCATTGCTGGTGCTCTATCTGGCGCTGGCCCTACGCCGCCTTTACGGAGAGCAGACCGCGCTGCTGACCGGCCTGTTGGCCGCCACCGCCCTGCACAGTCAGATCATTTTCCGCGCCGCCGTACCGGATCCCCTGCTGATTCTGTTTGTCACCATCGCCCTGATTTCCTATCTGCGGGGTTATCTTTACCCCCAAGAGGAGCGCCGCGATGCCCTGGTAGCCTATGGGGCAATGGCTTTGGCAACCCTGGCCAAGGGTCCGATCGGTTTCCTCCTGCCTGGTCTCATCATCGTGATTTTTTTGCTGCTGAGGCGGGATTTACCGAGCCTCTGGCGCCGGGGACACCTTGTCTGGGGAGTGCCGCTTTTTTTGCTCCTCACGCTGCCCTGGTACCTAGCGGTGGGGATAGAGACACACTGGGTCTGGGATCGGTTATTTATCAGCCAGCAGAATATTGATCGCTATGCCGTTGCCATGCAGGGGCATCGGGGCCCGACCTTTTATTATCTGTTCACCATTGCCCTCGCTTTACTGCCGTGGACGATTTTCTTGCCACAAACCTTCGCGGAGCTTTGGCAACGGCGGGATGCCCTGATGCAAAAGGCACCCGCCGATGCGTTCATGCTCGTCTGGGCCATCGTCTGGGTCGCCTTTTTCAGTCTCGGCGCCACTAAACTCCCCAACTACGTCTGGGAGGCCTACCCGCCCCTCTTCAGCCTCATTGCGGCGCGTCTCTACGCCGCGCTCAGCCAAACGCGGCCGCTCGACCGGCGGGGCGTGTTGCTCTCCCTCGGTGCGCTGCTGCTGGTGGGCGTGGCGTTGGCGATACTGGGCGGTTGGCTGGCCCCCCAGCAACTGCCTCCCCTGGGCTCCGTAGCCTACCTGGGGCTGCCGTATATCGCCGCTGCCTTACTCGCGCTGGCCTTCGCCTGGCGCGGTCTGTTGCTGCCGGTCATCAGCAGTCTGGGTGCGGGCGCCGTCACCCTCACCGCCTGCCTGGTACTCCTCGCCATGCCCACCCTGAACACGCTCAAGCCTTCCGTGATTATGGGTCGCATGATTCGCGCCAGTGAGGGAACTCGACCCTATGCCATCGCCACCTGGCGATGGTTTGAGCCCAGCTTCCTCTTTTATGCCGGACGTGGCGCCATGCATAACCACCCGCTTAAAAATCTGCAGGAACTTCCACACATCGTTGCGGATGGTCAGGGCACCGCGTACCTGGCGTTGCCGACCCGCGATATTCCAGCCTTACGCGCGCGATTACCCGAGATACTACGCGCTCGGGAGATCTACTCAGGCTACGAGCTCTATAGCCGGGAACGCATCGCCCTGCTGCGCGTACAGTCGTCCCTTCCGGAGAAATCGGCACCATGATCCCCGTACGTCATCTTCTACGATGGACCCGGTCATCGACCTGGGGCATGGTCATTTCAGCCGTGACCCTCGGCACCGCCCATGCGGCACCCGCCGCCGCGGATCATGACCTCCGTTATTGGCAGGCGCTCGGTCATACCCACTATATCCAGGAAGGCCGCAAGGGGGCGGTGATTTACGATTTTATCGACCCCAACTGCCCCTACTGCCACCAGATCTATACCTGGCTCAGAAATCCCATCGACAATGGCGGGTTACGGGTACGTTTCATTATCGTTGGTTTCCTGACACCCAGCAGCGCAGGGAAGGCCGCCGCCATTCTCTCCGCCGCCGACCCGGTGCAGGCGCTCCAAAAAAACGAGGTCCAATTCAGCGTGCACCGTAGCGGGCCGCAGGGCGGCATCGCCCCCGCCAGCCCGCAACGCGTGAAAAGAATGCGGGGCGTTCTGCACTTCAACAAGTCCCTGTTGGAAGGCAAGGAATTTCAGCTTGAAGGCGCTCCCGTCGTCAGCGTCCCGCTGCTGGTATATCGTCAGGGGAACACCATCCACTACCTTTCCGGTCTGCCCGATAACGCCCAATGGAAGGCCTTACTCGACGCCTCATGAATGCGCCGCGCCTGATCGCCGGACTGGTGGCACTCTCCGCGGCGGGGGCCCTCGCGCTCGTGCTGTGGCTGCAACTTGCGCGTGGCTATGCGCCCTGCAGTCTCTGCGTATACCAGCGGGCGGCCGACTTCGCCATGTTCACCGCGGTGCTTCCGGGATTATTTTGGACGGGATGGGTACGGCGCGGATTATGGTGGACCGCCACCGCCACCGCCTTGACCGGCGCCGCCCTCGCGGGATGGCAATGGCATCTCGCCACCCGGGCGGCCCACACCGTGGAAAGCTGCACGGCGGTCAACCTCTTTCCAGCGGCCCAAGGATCCGGGCCTTGGGGACACGGCCTGGCATCGGCGCTTTCCGGGCACGGCTCCTGTGCCGTCGCCGGAGCCCGCAGTCTGGCGGGATGGCCCATGACCCATTGGAGCATCGCCTTTTTCCTAATCTGCGCGGCATTACTGGGACTGGCGCAGTGGCTTGCAGGACGGTCCGCATCCCGCTGAGTGTTCCGCGTCGGGAAAACCCATCCCCGCTTCGCGCGGGCGGTGCCCATGGCCGCGCAGGGCGTCCAGTACGGCCATGGCCTGCCGGATGTCGGGAGCGAGCACATTGACATGCCCCATTTTGCGCCCGGGCCTGGCGACTTTCTTGCCATACAGATGCAGCTTGAGCTGCGGGTGGCGTAACAACGCGCTCCAGTCAGGCTCGTCATTTTCCCACAGATCGCCCAACAGATTCATCATCACGACCGGACTCAGCAAGCGCGTCTCTCCCAGCGGCAGGCCGCAAAGCGCGCGGACCTGCTGATCGAATTGACTGTGAACACAGGCGTCTATCGTAAAATGGCCACTGTTGTGGGGGCGCGGCGCCATTTCGCTGACCAGCAAGCGGCCAGCACCATCGACAAAAAATTCGACGGCCAGCACCCCCACATAATCCAATGCGTCGGCGATACGCGCGGCGCAGCGCCGCGCCTGATCCTGGAGGGATTCGGCACAACGGGCGGGGACCACGCTGAAATCGAGAATACCCTGGTGATGCCGATTTTCGACCACGGGATAAAAGGCCATCATGCCATCGGCAGCGCGCACCATCACCACCGAAAGCTCCTGTGTCAAGGCGATGCGTTCTTCCAGGATCGCCTCCGGCTTCCCCATGCCCGCCCAGACATGCGCCAGGTCCGCGGCCGAGGCGACCCGGCCCTGCCCCTTCCCGTCATAACCCCAACGCGCGGTCTTGAGGATGGCCGGAAAAGAAACGCTGGCCGCCGCCATAGGCAGGTCGGCGGCGGTGCGTACCGCCGCGAAGGGAGCCGTGTCCATCTCCAGACCGAGGAAAAATGCCTTTTCCTGTAAGCGATCCTGGGCAATGGCCACCGCCGCGGCGTGTGGACGCACGGGAACATGGCGGGCAGCGCGCTCCAGAGCCCGCAGGGGCACATTCTCAAACTCCGTGCTGATCGCGGCGCAGGTGGCCGTCATTTCCTGAAGACTGGCGGAATCTTCGTAGGGAGCACAGAGATGACGATCGGCGACAGCCGCCGCCGGACAATCCGGATCGGGGTCGAGCACCCACACCGCATAACCCATACGCCGGGCCGCCAGGGTGAACATCTGCCCCAACTGTCCGCCGCCCAGCATGCCCAGGGTAGCGCCGGGCAGAATCAAAGGGGGGTCTCCGGTAGGGTCATGGCCAGAACGGCGGCCTCCTGGCGCGCTCGGAAATCCCGCAAACGCTGGGCCAGCGCCGGGTCCTCCCCGGCCAGCATCGCAGCCGCGAAGAGACCGGCATTGGCTGCCCCCGCCGTGCCGATCGCAAAAGTAGCCACCGGCACCCCCTTGGGCATCTGCACGATGGACAACAGGGAATCCATGCCCTGCAGATGTTTGGAGGGTACCGGCACCCCCAATACCGGCACCACGGTCTTGGCCGCCAGCATGCCGGGTAGATGCGCCGCTCCCCCCGCGCCGGCGATGATGCAGCGCAGCCCCCGCGTTACGGCACTGGCGGCGTATTCGAACAGCAGATCGGGGGTGCGGTGCGCGGACACCACGCGCCGTTCATGGGGAATGGCCAGCGCTTGGAGTTGCTCCACCGCGGCACGCATCACTTCCCAGTCACTCTCGCTGCCCATGACTACGCCGACCAATGGGTGTTTCATGCCGCTCTCCTCTCTAGGCGATAGCACCAGACCGGCTATAATGCCCGTCATGGAAGAAGCCCTCAAGACCAGTTACCGTCCCATCCGCAGTTTCGTCCTGCGTCAGGGCCGCATCACCGTTGCGCAGGCCCGCGCGCTCGATGAATATCTACCCAGATGGCAAATCGATAGCCGCGCGCCCTGGCAGGACCCCTGGAAGGGCGCGCGGCCCCTGCTGCTGGAAATCGGCTTTGGCAACGGCGAGCATCTGGCCGCGCTGGCGACGCATCGACCAGACTGGGGCTGCATCGGTGCGGAGGTCCATGCGCCGGGGGTCGGCGCCCTGCTGCTCCGGCTGGTGGAAACCAACACGGAAAATGTCCGCATCGTCCACGGCGATGTGGTCACCTGGCTGAACACCCTGCCCGACGCGCTCCTGCAATGCATCATCATCCAGTTCCCCGACCCTTGGCCGAAAAAGCGCCAGCAAAAACGGCGCATGATCCAGGCGGAGTTTGCGATGCTACTGAGCCGCCTGCTGCAACCCGGCGGTGAACTGCAACTGGCCACGGACTGGGCCCACTATGCAGAGCAGATGCGTGCCGTCCTCAATGCCACCCCGGGTCTGGAGAATGCCGATCCCGATGGAGGCTACGTTCCTCCTCCCGATAATCGCATCCTCACCAGATTCGAACGCCGCGGGCAGCGGCTGGGGCACCCCGTTTTCGACCTCTGTTATCGGCGCGCGCCGTGAGCGACACCCATTCCGCCGCTCAGCAAAAACGCAGGTGCCGCGCGTTCGTTCATCCCTCCTCCCCTTCCGCGGCACCATAGTGGCGCCCCTTCCATGCGCCGCCCCGGCCCGCATAATGGCGCCGGGCCGAATCCAGGGTCATCAAGGTATAGAGCAGCGCCGCGACCGGCAGGCTCAAGACCCAGCCGACAGGAAGCGCATAGAGATGCAGACTGGGTAGATAGGCCCTGGCCATCAGCAACAGGGCCAGCAGGCCTGGAAGCGCCAGCCACGCAGATCCCGTAAACAGTCCCGCCAGGAAGGCCAGAGGGGGCAACACATAAAGAAACATCATCCCCAGCACCGCCCCCAGCAAACGCGCAGGGCTGAACCGCAGTTGCACATAAGCGGAGCGGGCCACCATCCGCCAGATTTCACGGAGCCGGTGGTAGTCGCGCAGGCTGTGACTTTCCGTTCCCAACCCCAGCCAGATGGCCCCGTGAGGTTTTATCCGCGCCGCCAGCGTGCAGTCATCGATCAGCGCTGCGCGCATCGCGGCGAAACCACCCGCCTTTTCCAGACACTCCCGACGCAGCAACATGCAGCCGCCCGCCGCGCCCGCGAGCTTCCGACGCGGATTGTTCACCCAGGGAAAGGGGTAGAGCATCTGGAAAAAGAAAATGAACGGCGGAATCAATAGGCGCTCCCAGAAACGGTCGCAGGCCAGCATCACCATCAAGGAAACCAGAGACAGATCCCGGCCTTCCGCCTGTACCATCAAACGTCTGAGAACCTCCGGCCCGTGGACGATATCGCCATCGGTAAACCACAGATAAGGCACCGGGCCCGCCGCAGCCACCCCCTGCGCCATAGCCCAGACCTTGCCCGCCCAGCCTTGCGGCAAGGGCGCTCCCGACAGCACCCGCACCCGCGCTTCGGCCCCCATGCGATGGGCCGTCTCCCGGGCAATCGCCGCCGTGCCATCAGCACTCTGGTCATCCACGACCAGCACCCGCAGTTCGCCCGGATAATTCTGCTGCAGGAGCGCGCGCACACAATGACCGATCCCCTCCGCCTCATTGCGCGCCGGCACCACGGCAGTGACCGCGGGCCAGTTCCGCCGTGCATCGCCCATCACCATCGGCAAACGCTGGTTTGTCCGCCAAAAAGCGCCCCGGCCAAAGACCAGCACCAGCCAGGCCGCCACCGTTGACCAGGCCACCAGTACGACCGGCCACCCGTTCAAGACTGAATGCGCCACTGTCCTTCGTCCGCGCCCTTGGCCCCCGGATCTCCAACGCCCCGCCGCATGGATTCCATCTTGATGGCCAGACGCAGATCATTCTGTGAATCGGCGGCGCGCAGGACATCGTCATACTCGACGATACCCTCCATGAACAGGTACAGCAGGCTTTGATCAAAGGTCTGCATGCCGACGTCGTTGGTGCGCGCCATCGCCTCCTTCAGCAAGCCCACCTCACCTTTATGGATCAGGTCGGCGATGGCGGGCGTATTGATCAACACCTCCATGGCGGCAACGCGCCCCCCTTGCCCTTTGATGGGCAGGAGGCGCTGCGATATCACGGCGCGTAGGTTGAGTGACAGATCCATCAGCAGCTGTCTTTTACGGTCTTCCGGAAAAAAGTTGATGATCCGTTCGATGGCCTGGTTCGCATTATTGGCATGCAGGGTCGACATGCACAAATGTCCGGTTTCGGCGTAGGCGATGGCGTGATCCATGGTGCTGCGACTCCGGACCTCGCCGATGAGGATCACGTCAGGGGCTTCTCGCAGGGCATTTTCCAAAGCCCGTTCGTAACTCAGCGTGTCGATACCGACTTCACGCTGATTAACGATGGATTTGGCATTCTTGTGAAGGAATTCAATGGGATCCTCGATGGTGAGGATGTGTCCCGCCGAATTCTGGTTGCGATACTGGATCATGGAAGCGAGCGAAGTGCTCTTGCCCGATCCGGTGGCGCCCACAAAAAGCACCAGACCCCGCGAGGCCATGGCCAATTCCTTGAGTACAGGCGGCAGCCTGAGTTGTTCCAAACTGGGAATTTGCGTCTTGATGGCACGCAAAACGAAGCTCAGTTCGCCGCGCTGAAAAAAACCATTCACCCGGAAACGCCCGATCCCTGGCGCGGAAATGGCCATATTGATTTCTTTTTCATGCTGAAATTCCTGCAACCGTTCGATCCCGAGAATTTCCTTGGCCAGGGCCAGGATCTGGCCGGATTTGAGTATTTCATTGCCGATGGAGACTGCCCGTCCGTCAATCTTTATGGCGGGCGGCGAACCGACGGTCAGGTAAAGGTCAGAAGCGTTCTTTTCCACCATCAGGGCGAGCAGATCATCCAATACAGACATGTATTTTCCTCACGCAACACTCAAGAAGCTGTCTTTATTCTGCACCCGACGCAGAGCCTCCTCACGGGTAACCTTGTGAGCGCGCACCAGGTCGGTCAAACATTGGTCGAGGGTCTGCATGCCCTGACTCTGTCCGGTCTGAATCACCGAGTACATCTGCGCGACCTTGTTCTCCCGGATCAGATTACGGATCGCGGGATTGGCAATCATGATCTCATGAGCGGCCACCCGGCCCTTGCCGTCCGCCGTCTTCAGCAGGGTCTGCGAAATCACCGCACGCAGGGATTCGGAAAGCATCGCCCGCACCATGTCTTTTTCCCCGCCGGGGAAGGAATCGACAATACGGTCTATGGTTTTTGGCGCGGAGCTCGTATGCAGGGTGGCGAAAACGATGTGGCCGGTCTCCGCCGCGGTCAGGGCCAGACGCATGGTTTCCAGGTCGCGCAATTCACCCACCAGAATGATATCCGGATCCTCACGCAGGGCTGAGCGCAACGCATTGGCGAAGGAATGCGTATTTGGACCGACCTCGCGCTGATTGACGAGACATTTCTTGGCGGTATGCACGAATTCGATCGGGTCTTCGATGGTAATGATGTGATCCGCGCGGTTGGTGTTGATGTTGTCCACCATCGCGGCAAGCGTGGTGGACTTTCCCGATCCGGTGGGTCCGGTAACCAACACGAGTCCTCGTGGCACCTCAATGATTTCCTTGAAGGATTTAGGTGCGTTCAGATCTTCCAGGCTAAGCACCTTCGCGGGAATGGTCCGGAAAGCCGCGGCGGGCCCGCGATCCTGATTAAACGCGTTGACGCGGAAACGCGCCACCCCGGCCAGATCAATGGCGAAGTCGATCTCGAGATTTTCTTCGAACCATTTGCGCTGGGAGTCGTTCATGATGTCGTAGATCATGCTATGCACGGCTTTGCTGTCCAACGATTCGACATTGAGCGGGCGAATATCACCGTTGATCCGCAACATGGGCGGCAAACCCGCCGATACATGGGTGTCCGAGGCGTTGTTTTTCACCGCGAAGGTGAGCAGTTCAGAAATGTCCATCATCCACCTCCCGAAACAGGCGGCCCGTAATTTGGGCGAAAGGGTAATGAGCGTTACTATAGTCGACCTTGGTCATTTCGCCCACGTCAACCAGAGATCCATGCCACTCGCCGAACGCCTCGCCCAAGTGCAACACGACCTTGCCGACTATCCGCCACCCCGCCTGACCGCCGTCAGCAAACAGGTTCCGGCGGAGGAACTGCGTCGCGCCCATGCGCTGGGGCTCCGTCATTTCGGCGAAAACTATCTGCAGGAGGCCCTACGGAAACAAGCCGCTCTGAACGATCTGAATGACATCGTCTGGCATTTCATCGGCCGCATCCAGCGCAACAAAACGAAGAATATCGCCCGATATTTCACCTGGGTGGAGGGTGTGGACCATCTGCTGATCGCCGAACGCCTGAACACCGCGCGCGCGGGAATGCCCCCCCTGAATGTCCTTATCGAAGTCGCGATCAGTGGAGAAGCCCGCAAGGGGGGGTGCTTGCCGGAGCAGGTTCCCGAACTCGCGCTAGCCATTTCCCGGCTTCCTCACTTACGGTTACGCGGCCTGATGGCCCTGGTTTCTCCAGATCGGCAACAGGCAAACACGGATTTCCGTCGCATGGCCGTCCTCTTCTCCACCCTGCAGCACACCCTGCCCCATCCCGCTATCGACACCCTTTCCATGGGTACTTCGGCGGATTACCTTCAAGCCCTGGAACACGGTGCCACCGAGATCCGTCTGGGCACCCTCCTGTTCGGGCATCGTACCCGGGAGTCCCTATGATTACGCAGCATATCATCTTTATCGGCGCCGGCCATATGGCGCGCGCCCTCATTGCCGGCCTGCGGCGTCAGGGGGTAATGGGCGACCAGATTCAAGTGCACGCCCCCAGCGCCCCCCGTCGCGACGCCCTCGCCGCGGAATTCGGCATCCGCAGTCTGCCCGCCACAGCGCAAAAACTACCCGCCCATGGCGTGGTTATCTACGCCGCCAAACCCAAACAGATGCCGTCGGTGCTCACCGAGTGGCGGCGCTCCTTCACCGATGCCGGCGTGCTTTTCCTCTCGGTCGCCGCGGGTATCAGCAGTACGCGCATCGCCGCCGAACTGGACGCCGGAACGGCCATCGTGCGCAGCATGCCGAATACGCCGACACAGATCGGCGTCGGGGCAACGGCGCTTTACGCCCGTGACACCACCAGCGCCGAACAACGGCAGATCGCCGAGTCGATCATGGCCGCCGTGGGCAAGGTGTACTGGCTGAGTGATGAATCCCTGATGGATACCGTCACCGCGCTTTCCGGCAGCGGCCCCGCCTACGTCCTGCTGTTCCTGGAGGCGCTCGAAGATGCCGCGGTCCTGCAGGGACTGGACCGTCCCACCGCGCGCGCGCTCGCCGTGCAGACGGTGCTCGGCACCGCGCAGATGGCCGCTGCGAGCGGGTTAAGCCCAACCGAGCTGCGCCACCAGGTGACCAGTCCCGGCGGCACGACGGCGGCCGGTCTGGCTGCCTGGGAGGAGCATCTGCGGCCTCTGGCCCAGCGAGCGCTGGCTGCTGCCGCTGAACGCAGCCGTGCGCTCGGCAATATTAAAAGGGACACGCCATGAATGAACTCAGTATCACCGCAGCGCGCTTCACCAGCCTCATTTTAACTCTGCTATTCTGGGCCATTCTCATCCGCGCCATCCTCTCGTGGGTGCAGCCCGATCCGCGCCACCCCGTTGTTCAGCTTCTCGACCGGGTAACCGGACCCATCCTCTACCCGCTCCAACGGATCATTCCGCCGCTGGGG
The DNA here is from genome assembly GCA_021821285.1 of Pseudomonadota bacterium. Taxonomy (GTDB): domain Bacteria; phylum Pseudomonadota; class Gammaproteobacteria; order Acidithiobacillales; family Acidithiobacillaceae; genus Acidithiobacillus. Next base: position 27,215 of record JAKACQ010000014.1, on the reverse strand, counting down.
GGCATAGATCTCAGCCCATTGGCCGCCATGCTGCTCATCGAGTTGCTCAAATGGCTGTTGGCTCATGCCATCCTGAATCTAGGCGGATAGTATGGATGCGGAAATTCCACGGCGGATGATGGCGGCAGAAACCATGCTCCCCCCTTACCTGCGCCTGCAAGGAGAGGGCCTCTACCTGCGCGTCCACGTTCAGCCCGGTGCCAAGGCCGACGAAATCACCGGATGTCACGGTGACGCCCTCAAGATCCGCCTGCGCGCCCGCGCCATGGAAGGTGCCGCCAACACCGCCCTCTCCGCCTTTCTGTGCGCCACCCTGCATCTCAGGAATTCACAGATCACCCTGGTGCAAGGCGAATCGGCGCGAACCAAGGTGCTTTGGATCCGCGCCGCATCCACCCGCATCCGGTCACAGCTTGCCGAGTATGCGGTCCCTTCTTACCCGATTCCCGTCCACAGGAAAATCCGATGAATACCACGCCAGCCCATACGCTCGATGCCATCCTCGAAATCTACGCACGTCCCTTCAACGACCTGATTTTCCAGGCCCAGCAAACACAGCGCTTACACTTCGATCCGAATGCCATCCAGTGCTCCACTCTTCTTTCCATCAAAACGGGGGGGTGCCCTGAAGATTGTGGCTATTGCTCGCAAAGTGTTCACCACCACACGACACTGAAAACGGAAGCGCTGATGGATATCGAGCAGGTGCGCAGCGCCGCTCAGGAGGCAAAAACCAACGGCGCCCAACGGCTCTGTATGGGCGCCGCCTGGCGTTCCCCCCACGACAGGGACATCGAGAAGGTCGCCGCCATGATCGGCGTGGTCAAGGAATACGGCCTGGAAACCTGCGTTACCCTGGGCATGCTCAGACCTGGTCAAGCAATGCGTCTGCGGAATGCCGGTCTCGACTACTACAACCACAACCTCGACACCTCGCCCGAATTTTATGGCGAAGTGGTGCATACCCGCAGCTATCAAGACCGTCTCGACACCCTGGAAGCCGTGCGCAACGCCGGCATCAAGATCTGTAGTGGCGGCATCCTCGGCATGGGGGAATCCCGCCGCGACCGGGCTCGCATGCTGCAAGTGCTGGCGCAGTTACCGCAGGCACCGGAAAGCCTCCCCATCAACGCTCTCGTCCCCATCCCCGGGACCCCCCTGGAGTCCGCCGAACCTCTGGATGGTATCGAGTTCGTGCGCACCATCGCCGTCGCCCGCATCCTTTTCCCCAAAACCTACGTGCGCTTGTCCGCCGGCCGCGAGGGCATGAGTGACGAATTACAGGCACTCGCCTTCCTGGCCGGTGCCAACAGTATTTTTTGGGGTGATCGCTTACTCACCACAGAAAATGCGAGCAGCGGTCACGACCGGGCCCTGTTCGACCGGCTGGGACTACACGCCAGCGCAAACTGATCGCCGCCGCCGGTCGACCGGTGCGCAGCGCCCTCTTCTCAGGAATGATCCCCAAAAGAGAGGGGAATGGAGTAGTTCAGCATGATCTCGTCTTCGCCGGGGTCTTCCTGGACGATATAGGCATTGGAGATGTGGGCGATTTTGATGCCCAGACGCGACTGGTTCGCAAACTGGTAATCCAGACTCAACTCCAGACGGAACTGGAAAACGCCATCCAGATATTTGCCACGGCCCTGATGATATCCGCCGAAGCCCAGCACCGGTGTAAGCACCCAGTGATTCCAGGCAACGTCCGAATAGATGCCGGTATAACCCATGAAGCCGCCGTCGGTATTGGCGACCAGCCCCCAAAGCGCACCGATACCAAATAATTTGGACGCGGACTGATACTCCAGATTAAGCTCCGGCAGGGTGGCATTACCCCGATGACCGGGACCGGGCTGGACCCCCGCCGCATTGAAAGCACCGATGCCCGTACTGAAATAAGCCGGTCCGCCCTGTATCACATGCACTCCCCCATCACCCGCCTGCGCCGGCGCCGCCGCCAGTAAACCCAGCGCGGCGCCACCCATCATCCCGGCCCGGATCCTCATACCCTGCTTCATGACCACTCCTTGTAGATATATTCCGGTCACCTTGCCGACCGGAAACGATTGCGTTATGGTATCAACCGAACGGTCAGTATGCGTTTGCTCAGGATTGCTGTCAAAATTTTCCGCCGGCTCGTTATGGGTATCTACCATTCATGGAGCCATTATAATCCTGGTCCGCGCAGAAAACCGCCGTCAGAAACAGGCCCGGCGGGTTGCCCCGGCCACTTGGATGGCAACACAGGAACACTTATGCGCTGGCTCAAACGCCTTTCGGTTTTGATCATCATCGTCGTGGCAGCCTTCGGCGCCTACGCCTACTTCCAGATTGCCAATTATTACCCCAGCACGAATGACGCGTACATACATGCCCACGTCGTCAACATTGCGCCGCGGGTCACCGGGCACATAGTCGATATCTATGTGCATGATAATCAGGTCGTGCAGGCTGGACAGCCCCTGGTCAAGGTAGATCCGCGGGCCTATGTGTACGACCTGCAGAGAGCCAGAGCGGAACTGCTGCAGGCAGAGCGACAGACCGTGGCCATCCAGGCTAATGTGGCCGGAGCACGGGCCAACATCCACGCCGACCGGATCAACTACCAGAATGACCGGCGCAACGCGCAACGCGCCATCACGCTGGCCGCCCAAAAGTATCTGTCCGTACAGCAGGCGGACAACCAGATGACCATCGCTCAAAGCGCCGGCGCGCGGCTGAAAGCGGAACAGGCGGTCCTGGCGGAGGCGCTGGCTCAGCAGGGCCTCAATGCGGCACGCATTGCGGCGGCCCGGGCCGCCGTGAACATGGCCAAACTTTACCTTTCAGAGACGACGCTCTACGCGCCCATCACCGGAGTGGTCAGCAAGGTCGACGAAATCCATGTGGGCGACGTAGTCAGTGTCAATCAGGATCTCTTTCCCCTGATTGGTAATGCGGAGTACTGGGTGGCGGCCAACTACAAGGAAACCGATCTGAGCCGCATGCATCCGGGTCTGCCTGCGGACATCACCGTGGACATGTATCCAAACTATGATTTCAAGGGAAAAGTGGAGAGCATCAGCGGTGGCGCGGGCAACGCGTTCTCTCTGTTGCCTCCGGAAAACGCTACGGGTAACTGGGTCAAAGTGACGCAGCGGGTACCTGTGCGCGTCCTCCTCACCAATCCCAACCCCAGGTTTCCGCTGAGCATTGGTACCAGTGCATCAGTGACCGTGGATACGGGCGGGGCGCCGCGTTGGGTCAGGATACTACGACCGCTCCTCTAGGGCGGGTCCGGCCAGTCGATCGGTCGCGAGAGTCCGGGTGGGACCAAGCCAACAAATGGCGCACCCGCCAGTGCACGCTACGGGTACCCCGTCTCGGTCCGCTGATATGCACCGTTTGCATGCCCAGCCAACGCGCTGCCCGCAAATTGGCCAAGGTGTCGTCGAAAAAAATGCAACGCCAGGCAGGTACCCGTAACACCCTCAACACCCGGCGATAGGCCATCCCATGCGGTTTCCCCTGGTAGGCGGCAGTCTCCATATCGAAGATGCCCTGGAAGCGATCCGCCACGCCCAGGCGTTCCAGGACACGCCAGGCATGACTCGCCACGCTGTTGGTGAAGACGTAGGCGGGCCCTGGCAGAGCGGCGAGCCAGCGCCGCAAATCGGGAGCGGCGGGTACCCGCTCGGACAGAGCGGACGGGTGTATGGCTTCCAGAAAAAATTGGGGGTCGACGCGATGATGGCGCATCAGACCCGCGAGGGTGGTACCATAGGCGCGCCAATAATGGCGGCGCAACGCGTCCGCGGCGCCGGCCTCCAAATCCAGCTCCCGCATCAGGTAGGTGTTGATGTGTTCATGCATCCACGGAAAACAGTAGCAATCGGCATCGTACAGGGTGTTGTCGAGATCAAAAAGAAACACGGGCAGCGGGCGCCGACGCCAGCCGATAGGCGCGCGCCGCTGCCGCCTTCGTGGCTCGGTGCGCAAGACGGCGCGCGCGCGAAAGCTGCCCGCCTTCTTCACGGACTTTCAGAAATCAGGGTGCCTACCCCCGCGTCGGTGAATATCTCCAGCAACAGCGCATGCGGCACTCGGCCATCCACAATATGCGATGCCTTCACTCCAGCCGCCACCGCGTCGAGACAGCACTGCACCTTGGGCAGCATACCGCCATGAATGCGGCCATCGGCCATCATCCGCTCCGCCTCGGCCGCCTCCAAGCGGGTACGCAACTGCCCATCCTGATCCAGCACTCCGGCCACATTCGTCATCAGGATCAGCTTTTCCGCCTTCAGCGTCGCCGCCAGCGCGCCCGCCACCAAGTCCGCGTTGATATTGTAAGACTCACCCAGGGAGCCCACACCGATCGGTGCCACCACCGGAATGAAATCGCCTTGATCCAGCAGACGGATCACATCCGGATCCACCCACGTCACCTCACCCACCAAACCGAGATCGACACCATCCCGGTGCAAAGGTCGGGCACGAAGCAAACCGCCATCCTTACCGGTCAGCCCTACCGCCCGCCCACCCGCGCGGTTGATCGCCTGCACAATTTCCTTGTTGACGCGCCCGCCCAGGACCATTTCCACCACTTCCATGGTGACGGCATCGGTCACCCGCATCCCACCCTCGAAGCGGGATGGCACTCCGAGCCGCTCCAGCATGATGCCGATCTGCGGCCCGCCGCCATGCACTACCACCGGATTCATGCCCACCTGTTTCATCAGGGTCACGTCGTGAGCGAACTGTTCCTGCAGCCGGGCTTCAACCATGGCATTACCCCCATATTTGATCACGATGGTGCGGCCATGAAAGCGCTGCATGTACGGCAGCGCCTCCACTAAAATGCGCGCCTGCAAATGGGGATCCTTGTGCATGGAGTTCACCGTATGTGCGAAGTATCGACCGAAGATTCAGGCACCAGCCCGCGTAGAAGGATCTCCACCACTCCGGCGTCATAACCCGCCGGATCATCCGCAAAAGTGATCGGGGGGTAATGCCGCAGGATATCCCGGGATTGGAAGAAGAACACATTGGCACCCAGCAACAAGGTCGCCACCAGGGCCGGATCAAAATCGCCACGCAGTTCACCTCGGGACTGTCCGGTTTTTAGCACCGCCACCAAAGCGGTAAACACGTCGGCGAAGCCCTGTTCAGCGAACTCTTGCGCCCTGGGCGCGCCCTTTTCGAGGATTTCACGCCAGACCAAGCGCACCAACTGCGGCCGATCCAACAACGCCTGGAGATGGCGCCGCGCAAAATGGCGAAGCACATCCACTATGGTTCCATGCGCATGGACCACATCATGCAGCAATGCCCGTAAATTTTGACTGGCATCCCGCAGGACAGCAAGGTAAAGCGCATCCTTGTTAGGAAAATAATGGTAGATATTGGCCTTACTGATACCCGCCTGCAAGGCGATGGCGTTCATGGACACGGCGTCAAAAGCCTTATCCGAAAAAAGGTCCTCGGCAGCGGCCAGAATTCGCTGTCGCCCTTCACATTCAATTACCGGTAGCAAATCCGCCATGAAACTCTCCTCAGAACCAAGACCCGGATACTGGCGACGGTGGTGGCGCGCGCCCGACCATTCGGTCGATACCAGCAGTGTAGCACCGCCCAGGGCGGTTGTCCCTCTGCAGGGGATGCGCCATACGTCGTCGAATATCCGGTCGCGATTTGCTATTCTACGCGCCAGAGATGGTGGCAAAGGAACCATGCATGTTTACCCACACGCCCAGCCAGGGAGACCTGTCCTTTTCTTTATTGTTACGGGCACTACGCGGCATTACCTTATGGCAACCCATTCTGGTGTACGTTATCGCGGTGTTCCTGGGAATGGCCGGACTGGAATTACTGGCTCAATGGCCAGGAGGATGGGCAGGCACCATCATCGGAGGCTTTATTTTGCTCGCCAGTTTTGGGATCGGTTACCTGGGCGCGGGGGGAATTTTGCTGCATGAGGCACGCGGCGATGCCTTGCCGGGGATGGCCAAAAGCCTCCGGTTCGGTATACGGGCGCTGCCGCGCCTGCTGGGCCTGTTGCTCATCGAAGGCCTCCTGCTCTTTGGTATTTTTGTCGTTGAGCTTTTGGGATTCCTCGCCTGCAAGATACCAGGAATAGGCGCGATCCTCTTCGTCCCGCTGTTCCCAGCCGCCATGCTGATAAACGCGGTCGTTTTCGTGCTCACCATCATTGTCTTCAATCTTTCCGGCCCCGCCTTGTGGCATGGCGAAAGTGTGGGCAACTCGTTGCGCCACACCCTTTCCATCGCGCGCAACAAACCAGGATCCATTCTCCTGATGATGTTGCTGCTGGCCGCATTGGCAACAGGCATGGGCATTATCATTGCGGTGATCCTCTATACCGGATATAGCATGGCACTGACCGCCGCCGCCCCCGTGCTGGCTGAAGAAATCAGTCGTAGTGCGGATATGTTCTGGCAAATGCTGAGCGCCCTCTCCGACAATGGGTTCATCATCGGCAACACGCTCGCGCAACCCGTGACCACGACCGTCTCTTTATACGGCACGGGGCTCAGCATGGGCATCGGCCTCGCTGGCGCGCTGATATTCATTCTCCCCAATGTGGTTTTCCTACTGGGGATGGCCCACATTTATATCGAAGCGCTTGAACTGGTAGCACCGGAGGATGTCTAACCCCGCCATGAAGACCTGGGTACGCCAACTGGAACTCGAGAAAAACCGCTGCCAGAGTTGCGGCATGCCCCTGCAGTTCGACCCCCAGGGCGGGGGCAGCGAGGCCGATGGTAGCCATAGTACCCGCTACTGCAGTTATTGCTATGCCGCAGGCCAATTCAGGGAACCGGAGTTGACACTGGACGGCATGCAGCAACGGGTTCGCCAACTGATGCGTAAGCGCGAGGCGCCCTGGTATGCGCGTGCCTACATGGCGCACCGGATACCTACCCTAGCCCGCTGGCGGGGATGTAAAAAGCGTTAAAACGCGCGTGCAGGAAAGGCCTCCGAAGCGGTGCGCCTGCGGAGGCTTTGTACCCGGGCAATCCGCTCAGGTCAGACTTTAAATCGCAGAGCGGGGACGCCGGCCACGCCGTGGCTTCAGTTCCTGCATCAACGCATTTCCGCGGGCTCCCAATTCACCCAACTGGTGATGGTTATCGCCCACCCGATCGCGCACTTCGGCGACGGCGGCAAGAATTTGCGCAGGCTCCCACTCAGGCACCAAACGAGAAATACGATCCATCAACGACCGTCGCTGGGTCTCACGCTCACGACGCGCGCGGGGGTTTTCCTGCAGGGTCCGCTTCTGCTGTTCAATCTTAGCTAACTGCTCACGTAGCCGCATTTCCGTCTGACGTTGCTTCTCTTCCAAATCCGCCAAACGCTCTTCTGCACTACGCCGGTGACGTTTTTTGACTTGCGCTTCCATACTCGCTCACTCCTGAATAAATAGGTCGACTTGGTGGAAAAATCACCAACGCGAAGATTATGTCAGCTTGTTTTTGTTTTGGCAAATACAAATGCATCCGCAAAGATATGTTCCGGACTCAGCCCTGCCTCCTGTAAAGCGGCGGATAAAGAAAACACCATGTCAGGATGTCCACAGATATAGGCATCAAAAGCGCTCACATCCGGAAAGTCACGCATTATGTGTTCCGTGACATAGCCTGTGGCTCCTGACCATGAAGATTCTGGGCGGGATACCACCTGAATAACCCGAAAGTGGGCATAGCGCGAATGCCATTCATTCAGCAAATCCTGATAATAAAAATCCTCGGCATGACGTACCCCCCAATAAAAATGGACAGGGCGTATGGAACCCTGGGCAAAAAGCGACTCCAGCATGCTCTTGATGGGCGCAAAGCCCGTGCCCGTGGCCACCATAAGCAGAGGGCGGGTGGACTCCTGACGGATAAAGAAGGTACCCAGCGGTCCCTCGAAACGAAAAATATCTTTCTCTTTCAACGTGCTGAACACATGACCCGTAAACATCCCTCCCGGCACCCTTTTAATGTGCAGTTCCAACAAGGCGTCATCACCAGGGGCGTTGGCCAGCGAGAAACTCCGTCGACCCCCTTCTTTCAAAAGGACGTCGATATATTGCCCAGGTAGAAACTGTAAACGCTCAGTAGTGGGGATTTTCAGAAAAATGGCGCGCACATCAGGTGCCATATCCATTACTTTAGAGACCCGTGATGGCAGGGTTTTAATTTGGATATCTTTGGCTGCACCGATCTCACGTACTTCGATAGCCACATCGGACAGCGGAATGGCTTGACAGAAGAGTGCCAGTCCCGCGTTCCTCTCCGCGGTGGACAAAATTTTCTCTTCCGTGTCTCCATAATCCACCGTCCCATTGAGAAGGCGTCCCTTACAGGTCGCGCAAGTGCCATTGCGGCAACTATAGGGGATGTTAAAACCATGCCGTAAGGCGGCTTCCAGGATGGTTTCATCGCTATCACAATCCAGCTCATGGCCACTGGGTTCAATACGTAGGCGGTAAGGCATAAACGCATCCTCTCATAACGATTCAAATAAGTGTCTCAGGGCATACTAACAGATACACATCGTGACGGCCGTGACTCAGAAGTACTCCCGATGGAGATCGAAGCGATTCACAATCCGGCAGAATAATTCTGCCGTCTGATGCGCGTCATAGAGGGCGGAGTGGGCTTGTGCGTGGTCCCAATCCAGACCAGCAGCCAGAGCGGCTTTGGCCAGTACCGTCTCGCCATAGGCCAGACCGGCCAGACTGACGGTGTCAAAGGTGCTGAACTGGTGAAACGGATTGTTTTTCACCCCCGTCCGCTTTTCTGCCGCCTTGATGAAAGACAGATCAAAGGCCGCATTGTGACCCACGAGAATGGCGCGTCGACAATGCGCCGCTTTAACGGCGCTACGCACCGGCCTGAAAATGCCGCGCAAGGCGTCTTCTTCGGGGATCGCGCCGCGCAGCGGCTGAAAAGGATCAATGCCGGTAAAGGCCAAGGCCGCCGGGTCGAGCACCGCGCCCGCAAAGGGCTGCACATGAAAGTGATGGGTGGTCATCGGTCGCAACTGCCCGACCTCGCCACCGATGATGATCGCGGCCATTTCCAGCAGGGCATGGCGGTCAGGTTCAAAACCTGCCGTTTCGACATCGACGACCACCGGCAAAAAGCCGCGAAAACGTCCGCACAGAGCCGTCACCGGGATGTCACTCCTCAATATGCCGAGCAAAGGTCAGGGCGCGCGGTGCCGCGAGCAGTACCGCCGTGGAGACGCTCAAGGTTACCGACGCGGTCAGCATCACCATCACCACCAACTGCATGGATACCGCGGCGAGTGGTGCCATGCCCGCTAGAATCATCCCTGCCGTGATGCCCGGGATGTGAATCATGCCAACACTCTTCAAGCTGTCTATCGTCGGGATCAACGCACTGCGGACCACCATACCGTACAGACTGCGCATGGCCTGGCGATGCTGGGCACCGAGCGCCAGCATCGCCAGTAACATATCCTCGCGCTGATCCACCTCGCTGCGCAGGCGATTGAGCGCCAGCGATACCGCATTCATCGCATTGCCAATGATCATGCCGCCAACGGGGACCAGGGATTCGCCGCGCCAAAAAACCAATCCGGCGATGAGCATCCAACTCAGGGTGACGGCCGTGGCCACCGTGATACTGACCACCCCGATCCAGTAGGCGTGGGGGACACCGGCACCACGTTTACGGTTGAAAAGACCGGCCATCAGAATCATGAGCACCAGGAAGAACACCAGCAAAAACGATCGGTGCTGGTGGAACAGCCAGCCCAACAAAAGCCCCATGACCCCCAATTGGATGGTCGCCCGAGCCGCGGACCAAAGTAGTTCCTTGCCTATCCCGAGACGCTGCCAGGCGGACAAAGCCCAGGCACTGCCCAAGAGGCCCACGACCCCCGCCATGGTCCACGGCGAGAAACTGCTGAACATGTCCGGTGCGGCGTGGTTCATTCGCGTTTACATGCCTCTGGCAGAAGGCGCCAGTCCCCCGCCACAAAACCCTCCAGAGGCCGAAAGTGCTTTTTATAGTCCATTTTTCGGCTATTGGCGACCCAATAACCAAGATAGAGGTACGGCAAACCCTGCTCCCGTGTCCATTCAATCTGGCTGAGAATGGTAAAAATACCTAGGCCGTGTTGCGGTAAATCCGGCGTGTAAAAGGTGTAGACCGCGGACACGCCACTGCGCAGCACATCCACCAGCGCCACCACCAGCGGACGCCCATCCTGCTCAAACACCAAGAGGCGAGCATCCACACCGCCGGTTTCGACGATCATCTCCCGGTACAGACGATCCGCCTGTTCGTCCATACCACCCCCTGGGTGTCGCCACCGCTGATAGCTGGCAAAGAGACGGGCATGCGCGGCATCCCATCGCGGGTTCTGCTCACACAGACGGACATCTCGATTCCGCGCCCAGGTGCGGCGCTGACTACGGCTCGGCTGGAAATCGGCGACGGGAATACGCACCGAGATACAGGCATCACACTGAGGGCACATGGGTCGATAGGCGACTGGTCCGTTACGCCTGAACCCCTTCTGCAGGAGTTGGTCGTATTCCATACCGCCTATTTTCTCCCGGGGATCACTCAGAACCAGCAATTCTTCCTGATCGGGTAAATAGGGGCAATGCTGCAATGCGGAAAGATAAAAAGCCATGTCTAAAACATTTCGTACAGGGACAGCGAAATCCTCCAGTCGGCTTGCGGCTGCTGCATGCGCAGGCGAATCAGCGCTTGCAGGAAATCGCTGCGGGAAATTTCGCATGCGCCCATACTTTGCAGATGCGGCGTGATGAACTGCGTATCGATCAGGCCAAAACCCCAATGCTGAAGATGGCGCGCCAGAAGAACGAGGGCCAATTTGGAGGCATTGGGCACCCGGCTGAACATGGATTCACCAAAAAAGAGCCCACCCAGGGCCACACCATAAAGCCCGCCCACCAGCCGATCCTGCTGATACACCTCCACGGAATGGGCTGCTCCGGCAACAAAGAGGTCGCAATAAGCCGCGCGCACCTCGGGAGTAATCCAGATACCGCCCTGCGCGTCGCGGGGTGCCGCACAAGCACCGATGACGCCGATAAAGTCCCGGTCCATGTGGTATTGCCAGGCACCCGTACGCGCCGACTTGCGCAAACTGCGACTGATATGCACAGCGTCAGGCCGGAGGACGCCGCGTGGGTCGGGAGACCACCAGAGAATGGGATCCGCCTCCCCAAACCAAGGGAAAATACCCTGCGCGTAGGCCCGGAGCAAGCGCTCCCGGGATAAATCCCCACCGATGGCGATCAGATTGCCGTCGGCCTGTTCCGGATCGGGGAAAGGGGCTGACCGGTCGTGGCCGCGCAGGAGCACCGGACGTATGCCTTCAGGGCGCAACTGCACTGCCTCCCGCCTGTTTCAAAGACCAACCCTCCCATTCTGCGGTATCCCACTATCGGTAACTATACCCGTTTTGAAGCGCCTGCAAAGCGGCCACTCGCGCTTCCAGGCTGGGGTGCGTAGCAAACCAGCCGCGCCAGCTTCCGGAAATGTAGGCTGTCGCCATGGGGTCACGCACCACATCATGCACCACAGGCACAGCCTCTGCCCGCTGATGCAGCTTTTGCAGCGCCGAGATCATCGGCGCCACGCCCACCTGTTCGGCTGCGAAACGATCCGCAGCGAATTCGCGACGGCGCGAAAACCAGGTAATCGGGATGAGCGCCAGGAAAGACAGACCGATCTGCAGAACTACGGACACCACGAAAGCGATCATGGGCCGGTCGTCAAACTGACGCGCGGCCAGCATGGACAGCCAGAACACAAACGTATTCATCAAACCTTGTAGTAAGGTGGTGCTCACCATGTCGCCATTGTATACATGCCCCATCTCATGGGCCAGCACCGCCTGCACCTCATGGTCGTTGAGCAGGTTGACCAAACCACTGCTCACCGCGATCATGCTGTGGTTGCGGCCCGGCCCGGTGGCGAAGGCGTTGGGCTCATCGTTCCAGCACACCCAGACTTCCGGCATGCGGACGCCCAAGCGGTTGGCGAGCTGCGCGACCGACTCGTAGACCAAATGTTCCTTGGCCGACTGCGGCGCATCGATGCGTTGCATCTGCATCCCCGCCCGCGCCAGATGCTTCGACATCAACAGTGAAATGAAAGCACCGCCAAAGCCGATCACCAACGCCCAAAGCAGATCCGCGCTGCGCACCGAAGCACGCAGATCGACCCCGAAGAGCGGCAAGACAACATTGACCAGGATGGTAAAACTGATCGACAGGGTGACGAATATCAGCAGGTTCGCCACCACCAACAGCAATAGGCTCTTGAATGATTTCATGACACACGCGCTCCATCAGAATATCTGCAATCCTTACCACGATGAATGCACTTTTCACCTCAACATCGCGGCTGCTTGCCTTTTGTTTTTTATGGCAGTACGGGTCAGTCTAACATCAATACCCAGTCTCCGGAAGAGACAGATAAGGGCTCAGGATGGCGGCGGACCAAAGCGGGATATGTGGCAGCACACCCAGACAAGGCGCGGGCAAACGCTGCCGCAAGGTTTCCAATGTACCCTCCGCAACCACGGGATTCGGGGTGTTCGCCACCCATCCCGCGAAGGGTAGGCCCCGGGCGCGAATGGCCTCGACACTGAGCAGGGCGTGGTTGATGGCTCCCAGGCGCAGACCCACCACCAACAACACCGGGAAACGCAGATCCTCGGCCAATTCGGCCAAACCCCAACCCTCTCCCAGAGGCGCGAGAAAGCCACCCGCCCCTTCCACCAGCAAATGATCCACCGCCTCGCATTGCGCCCGGACGAAGGCCGCGACGCGCCCACGATCCACGGTGACGCCCGCCCGCCGGGCCGCCCAGTGGGGGGCCAGCGGCGGGTCGAAGGCGTAAAGATTGGTTTCGGCAATACTGCGCGGGGGCTGACTGGCAGCGCGTAAAATTTCCACATCCGCCCAGGTACCGTCGGCCTCGACCCCCGAGACAATGGGTTTGAGGGCCGCAACCCGCATGCCGCGACCGGCGCAGAGCCGGGCCAGCGCCGCCGTGACAGCGGTTTTGCCGACACCCGTGTCGGTGCCGGTGATCCATATTCCGCGGGTCTGGATCCTGGGGTGATCCAGCGATTTTTGTGCCCGGTTCATGCGTGACGATGCAGTCGGGTCAGGGGGACGGCGACGCTGCCGTCCTCCCGCGGAAGCGCGCGCGGGCCACTACCCCAGGCATGTCCATACACCACCTCGTAGGTGGCGGGCAGACGCGTATCCCGCCGAAAACCCTCGTAGGCCTGCCGCAACACCTGTAAACGGCGGGGGGTGAGCAGGCCACGGGCGCGACCTGCGGCGGCATTGGTGGCACCGATATTACGCAGATCCCGCAGGAGATCGTCCACCGCCGCATAGGTGAGCTGGTAATGTTCCACATCCAGGACCGGCATTTCGTAGCCCTGACGCACCAAGGCATCGCCAATATCATGCATGTCGATGAAATGACTGACATGGGGCTGGTCGTCCACCGCCGCAAAGGCCTGACGCAGTTCCTTGAGGGTATCCGGACCGAGGGTGCTGAACATGAGCAGGCCGCCGGGACGCAGCACCCGCGCAAACTCGCGCAACACCTGATCCAGATCATTGCACCACTGAATGGACATATTGGCGTAGAGCAGGTCGATGCTGGCCGTCGCCAGTGGCAAGTTTTCCGCATCACCCTGGCAAAAATGTTGGCGCTGCCGCCAGCCCCTGCGACGCCGAGCCTGCTGTAACATGTTCGACGCCAGATCCAGGGCGAGCAGCCGCGCCCTGGGATAGCGGCGATTGAGACGGCGGCTTTGCAGGCCGGTACCGCTGCCCACGTCGAGTATCCACTGGGGTTCCAGCTTGACGAGTTCCAGCCGCTCGATGAGCTGCGCGCCGACCTGATCCTGCAAGACGGCACTGGTTTCATACACGGCCGCGGCCTGTTCAAAAGCCCGCCGCACGGCGCGCTTTTCCATGTGGAAGGAGGGATCTTCGGAACTCATCCCCACCAGGCCTCCAGCAGCGCGTGGGCACAGGCTTGCGGCCGCGACAGAAAGGGGGCGTGGCCGCTCCGCTCCAAAACGGTGAGTCGACTGCCGATCAGGCGCTCGTGGAGATATTCGCCAGCGCCGACGGGCACGATCCGGTCCTGTCGCCCATGCACGAGATGCACCGGCATGGGCAATGCCGTCAGTTGTGCGCGCAAATCCACCTCCCGCAACAGCCCCAGCCCATCGGCAAGACAGCGCTGATCCGGCATGGGCCAGGCGCTGAGGCCCTCCAGGGCGCGACGTCCCTGCGGATCGTTCAAGACTTGCAGGGCGAGGAAGCGCCGCCGGGTGCCCTGCGGGTCTTCGCGCAGGCGTTGCGCGAAATCCTCCAGCGTCGCGGTGGGGATGGCCGGAGACCAGTCGGGGCGCTGGCAAAAGGCGGGGGAACTGGAGATCAACACCAGTCCCGCCAATAATTCGGGGTGCTGCAAGGCGATGCCGAGGGCCAACAAGCCCCCGAGGGACCAGCCGAGCAACAGGGGCTTGGGGACTTCCTGAGCAAGCATCCGGCGGAGACCCTCCAGACTGGCCGACCAAGCCAGGCCGGAGGGCGCACAGGGGGTCTGCCCGTGACCGGGGAGATCGTAGCTGACACAGGTGAAATAGGCCTCCAGAAGAGGCCGCCAGGAAGCGAAGACCCGGCTTTCCATCCCCCAGCCGTGGATCAACACCAGCGGGCGTCCCCGACCACTGACCTGACGCGCCCAGTTCATAAGACCTCCCGGAGCGCGCTAGCCAAAAGTTCGATATCATCGTGACGGTGTGCCGCGCTGAGGGTGATGCGCAGACGGGCGCTGCCGGCAGGCACCGTCGGCGGCCGCACCGCTGGGCAGTAGAGACCGGCGCGGCGCAATCGGGCGCTGACGGTCAGCGCCCGCCGCGCATCGCCCAGCAGGAGGCCCTGAATGGGTGTCTCGCTGACCAACCAGGGGGCGTCGGGAACCTGCGCACGCAAATGCTGCCGGTGCTGCGTCAGGCGCTCGCGCCGGGCATCCCCATGCCGTAAAAGGTCCAGCGCGGCGAGGGCGGCAGCCGCCAGGGCGGAGGGCAGGGCGGTATGGTAGAGGAAGCTGCGGGCGCGATTGCGCAGGAGATCCACCAGGTCCCGACTCCCGGCCACGAAGGCGCCGTAAACACCAAAGGCCTTACCCAAGGTGCCCATGATGACGTCTACCCCATGGATATCCATGTTCCAGTGCGCCGCGGTGCCTTGCCCCTCCGCCCCCAGCACGCCAAAAGCATGGGCCTCGTCGAGAATGATCCCGGCCCCATACCGCCGTGCCAGGGTGCCGAGTTCAGGGAGCGGGGCGATATCGCCATCCATGCTGAACACCCCGTCGGTGATGATCCAGGCCCGCCCCCGGCCACCGCGTTCCAGCCATTGCGCCAGATGCGTCATGTCGCCATGCCGGTAGCGATGCAGACGCGCGCCGGAGAGACGCACCCCATCCACCAGCGAGGCATGGTTGAGGCGGTCGGCGTAGACGCGGTCACCGCGCCCGACCAGCGTGGAAATGACGCCCAGATTGGCCAGATAACCGCTACCGAAGAGCAGCACCGCCTCCACCCCCAGCCAGCCGGCCAGGGCATCCGCCAGCGCCGCATGGGCGGCCCGCTCGCCACCGAGCAGCGGCGCCGCACCGGCGCCTACCCCGTTCTGCCGGATCTCGGCGATGGCGGCGTCACGCAGGGCCGGTTCCGCGCTCAGGCCCAGATAATCATTGCTAGCAAAGGACAGGAGCGGCTCGCCTTGCGCCCCCATAAAAGCGGGCGGCCCCCGTTCTGGCGCGGGTTGCAGGACCTGCAACTCCCGCCAGAGGTCGTGCGCACGCAAGGCGGACAATTCCCCTCGCCATTGTTCTTCCCGTTCCGTATGCATAGCTTCTTATAGGGAGGGGTCTGTGCCTTGTCAATGGAAGGCGGGAGCGCGAGAATCAGATCCGCCGACAACGACTGGCGTTGCCAAACGGCCTTCATTAAAAAAGCAAAGGAACTTCTTGCAACGTATCCTTCCCTATCTGTCCCGGCTACACGACGCAGCGGGGCGCTTCAACCACTGGCTGTTTCCGGAACGCTGCCGTGCCTGCGCCGCGCCCGGCGCTCCGCTCTGCGCCGGCTGTTTCGGCGACTGGCCGCGCCTGCCCGCCGAGCGCTGCAGTTATTGCGCGTTACCCGTGCTGGACAACGGGGACTGCCCGGTCTGCGCGGTGGAATCCCCCGCCTATGACCACGTCTATACCCCATTTATCTATGCCGAACCCCTGAACACCGCCATCCTCGCGTGGAAATTTCAGCAGCGTCTGGACTGGACCAGACCACTGGCCGATGCCTGGGCCAGTGCCTGGGGCGAGCATCCGCCGTCCCACCCGGACGCGTTGCTGCCCGTGCCGCTGCATCGTCAGCGCCTGCGCGAACGCGGTTACAACCAATCCCTGCTGCTGGCCCGCCACTGGGGCAAACACTGGAGCATCCCGGTCATTCCCGGCGTGCTGCGGCGTCGCCGCCATACCGGCCACCAACTCGGACTGAGCGCGGCCGCCCGGCGGGACAATCTGGATGCGGCCTTTGCCCTGCGCGGACACGTTCCGGATCATGTCGCCGTCGTCGATGATGT
The DNA here is from genome assembly GCA_021821285.1 of Pseudomonadota bacterium. Classification (GTDB taxonomy): domain Bacteria; phylum Pseudomonadota; class Gammaproteobacteria; order Acidithiobacillales; family Acidithiobacillaceae; genus Acidithiobacillus. The sequence goes on along the minus strand of JAKACQ010000014.1, from coordinate 10,525 downwards.
ACTCACGACCGGAACCACCGCCGCGCAGATCGCCGGCACCCTGCGGGATGCCGGTGTACAGCGCATTGACATCTGGGTGCTCGCCCGTGCCCTCTGAGCATCCATTGGCGCCTGAGCCCTTTTTGCACGTCATCCTGTATGAGCCGGAGATCCCCCCCAATACCGGCAACATCATCCGCCTCTGCGCCAATACCGGAGCCACCCTGCATCTCGTGGAGCCTCTGGGTTTTGCCTGGGATGACCATCGCCTGCGCCGCGCCGGGCTGGATTACCACGAATTTGCGCAGGTGCATCGCCATGCGGACTGGGCGGCCTGCCGGGCGTTTTTGGGGGATGCGCGCATATTCGCCTTCAGCACCAAAGGCACGCAACCTTATCAGCGCGTCGCTTACCAGCCCGGCGATGCGCTGCTTTTCGGCCCGGAAACCCGCGGCTTGCCTGCCCGCCTCCTGGACAGTCTGCCCGCCACGCAGGTACTGCGCCTGCCCATGCGCCCCGGCCAGCGCAGCCTGAATCTGTCCAACGCCTGTGCTGTCGCGGTCTTCGAGGCCTGGCGGCAGATGGACTATTGCGGTGGCGAAAGCCCGCTCCCGGACATCCGACCGAACGGTATCTTGTGTTAGACTGAATGCTCCGAGATACCCAGAGAACGCACAGAAGGGAGATCCATGGCGCGTACACGTATCGCAACGCCCCGTCTCGACGGCGCGCATGCAGAGCAGAAGCGGGAAGAGATTCGCAGGATCTTCCATGAGACTTTTTCGCTGTATGAACAGCTTTTTGATCACTTGGCGGAACCGGCGGCATGGTACGAGAAAGCCATTCCCCTGCGGCATCCCCTGATCTTTTATTTCGGCCATAGCGCCACCTTCTATGTAAACAAACTCCAGGCAGCCGGACTGATCGGACAGCGTCTCGACTCACGTTTGGAATCCGTCTTTGCGGTCGGCGTCGATGAGATGTCCTGGGACGACCTGGACGAAACCCACTACGACTGGCCCGCCGTCGACGACGTCCGTCAGTACCGGCAGCGGGTGCGGGGACTGGTGGACGGCCTGATCCGCGAGATGCCCCTGTCCCTGCCCATCACCTGGGATTCGCCGTGGTGGGTGATCCTCATGGGAATCGAGCATGAAAACATCCATCTGGAGACCAGTTCGGTGCTCATGCGGCAATTGCCCCTGTCCCACGTCCGCCCTGTGGAAGCCTTCCGTCCCTGGACCCCCGCAGGGGCCGCGCCGGATAATATCCTGCAGGCCGTGGCCGGCGGCACCGTCCGTCTAGGCAAAGCACGCGCGGATCCCCGGTATGGCTGGGACAATGAATATGGTCTTCATCAGATGGTGCTACAGCCTTTTCACGCCTCCCGCTTCTTGGTCAGCCATCAGGAATTCCTGGCTTTCGTGGAGCAGGGTGGCTACAGCGAGAGCCGCTGGTGGACCGTGGAGGGAGATCGCTGGCGCCGCTTCAGCCAGGCCCGGCACCCGACTTTCTGGGTTCCGGATCAGGACACCTGGCGGCTGCGCCTGATCGCGGAGGAGCGCCCCATGCCGTGGAACTGGCCGGTGGAGGTGAATGCGCTGGAAGCCGATGCCTTCTGCCGCTGGAAATCGGACCGGACCGGTCAGAGCCTGCGCCTGCCCAGCGAGGATGAATGGCGGCGCCTGCGTGATCTTTGTGCGCTGGCGGACAGCGATGCCTGGGACGACGCGGTGCCCGGCAATATCGGACTCGCCGCGGGCTGCTCGCCCTGCCCCGTAGATCAATTCAAACAGGGGAATTTCTACGATGTGGTCGGCAACGTCTGGCAATGGACCGCGACGCCCATCTATCCCTTTCCCGGCTTCGAGGTGCACCCGGTTTATGATGACTTCACGGTGCCCACCTTCGACCAGCAGCACAATCTCATAAAAGGCGGCTCATTCATCAGCCTCGGCAACGAAATGCAGCGGGAGGCCCGCTACGCCTTCCGCCGCCATTTCTTCCAGCACGCGGGATTCCGTTATGTGGCCTCGCCCAATGCGCTCCCTGAGGTGCCGGTCTATGAGAGTGACGCCCTGGTCTCCCAGTATGCGGAATTTCACTATGGGCGCCCATATTATGGGGTGGCCAATTTTGTGGCGGAGGTCGTGGGGATCGCGGTGGAAGCCATGGCCGGCCGGCCCTTACGTCGCGCTTTGGACATCGGTTGTGCCGTGGGCCGCGGTAGCTTTGAACTGGCAAGGCACTGCCCCGAGGTCACCGGCCTCGACTTCTCGGCACGCTTCATCAGCGTCGGCGTGCAATTGCGTGAACGCGGGCGCTTCTCCTACACACTGACCGAAGAGGGTGAACTGCAAAGTTATCACACAGCGGATCTTGCCGCCCTGGGCCTGGCCGAAACGGCGAACCGGGTCCACTTCTTCCAGGCCGACGCCTGCAATCTGAAGCCTTTGTATCGGGATTATGATCTGGTGGTGGCAGCCAATCTCATCGACCGCCTGCACCATCCCCGCAAATTTCTGGAAGACATCGCCGACCGCATCCTGCCCGGCGGCTTGCTGGTCATCACTTCGCCCTACACCTGGCTGGAAGAACATACCGCGCGGGCGGAATGGCTCGGCGGTTTCAAACGGGATGGGGAGAATCTGGGCACCTTTGACGCCCTGCGTGAAATTTTGTCCGGACCGTTCCGCCTGCGCGATGACAGTCCGCGGGATTTGCCTTTTGTCATCCGCGAAACCGCCCGGAAATACCAGCACAGCATGGCGCAGATCAGTCTCTGGGAACGTTTATGAACATGGCGTACGATGACACGGACTTCGACAAAGTCATCCCCCGACAGGGTACCGGATCACTCAAATGGGATGGCGCCCATGCCCATTTTGGCAGTGAGGTGCTGCCCATGTGGGTCGCGGATATGGACTTCGCCGTGCCCAGAATCGTCATCGCGGATTTGCAGAAGCGCCTGGAACACCCCATTTTCGGCTATCCCAGTAATGGTCCGGAGATGTTACAAGCTGCGGACGACTGGATGGCGAAGCGTCATGGGTGGCGGCCGGAGCCTGGCGTCACCGGCATGATCAGCGGGGTCGTCCCCGCGCTTTTTGCCGCGGTACGCGCCTTCACACAGCCCGGTGACCCGGTCATCGTCATGCCTCCCGTTTATCCGCCATTCATGACGGCGGTGCGAAAAAATGCCCGGGAGCTGCTGTTGGTGCCCTTGCAAAATAACGGCGCCGGCGTTTACGAAATGCACTGGGCGGCCCTTGAAAACGCCGTCCGCAATGCGAAACTGCTACTGCTCTGCTCTCCCCACAATCCGACAGGCCGGGTATGGACCGCGAGCGAATTACAACGCCTGGGCGCTCTCTGCGCCTCCGCGGGCTGTGTGGTGGTCAGCGATGAAATTCATGCGGATCTCAGCCATGCCGAACATACACCTTTCCCTGCGCTGTTCCCGCGATCGGTTTTACTGACATCGGCGGGCAAGAGCTTCAACATTGCGGGCATGGGCGGCGGGATCGCCATTCTCCCCGACCCGGAGTTACGGCAGAGGTTCCACGACGAGATCCATCGCAGCCAGATTCACCAGACCAATGCCTGCGCCCTGACGGCGATGACCAGCGCCTGGCGCCATGGCGCGGAATGGCAGACCGCGTTGCGCAGCTATCTGGCTGATAACGCCCGCTTCATGGGCGAATACCTGACGCATGCGCTCCCCGCGGTCGTCTACCGGCGCCCGGAATTCGGCTACCTGGCCTGGCTGGACGTGCACCATTACGGGAGCGACGAAACCCTTGCCCGGCGTCTGCGCCAGGCCCGGCTCGGTCTCAATCCCGGCCCGAGCTTCGGACCGGGTGGCGAGGGCTTTGTGCGACTGAACTTTGCCACGCCGCGAAGTGTGCTGGAACGAGGCCTCGAGCGTCTGCAACAGGCCTTACTCGGGTAATCCTCGACGCGCATCCAAGGTATCCATCAGGGCCAGTGTACGACCCAGCGCACCGCGCTGCCGCTGTAACAGCAGCAACCCACGCGCTCCCAGTTCCGCAGCCGCTTCCGGTGCGGCCAGCCAGGCGCCCAGCTGCGCCGCCAATGCCACCGAATCCGGTACCTGAACGGCCGCCCCGGCGGCCAGCAAATCCCGCGTGATACCGCGAAAATTTTCCATATGCGGACCCCAGACAACCGGACAGGCGAGGGCCGCCGCTTCCAATGGATTATGCCCCCCCACCGGAACAAAGCTGCCGCCAATAGAGACCACGTCAGCCGCGGCGTAAAAGTCCATGACCTCACCCAGGGTGTCGACCAAGAAAATGGCCTTCCCGCTCACCGCCTCATCGCGTGAGCGCAAGACATGGGACACCCCTCTGGCCTGCATGCGCGCGACCACTTCCGGGCGCCGGGAGGGGTGGCGGGGGATCAGAACCAACAACAGGTCAGGCCATTGCCGCTGCAAAGCGTCCAGCACCGCCAACGCCATCTCTTCCTCCCCCGCATGGGTCGATGCAAAAACCCAGACCGGTCGCCCGTCAAAGCGTTGCCGCCACTGCCGGCCCCGTTCGCGCGCTGCGACCGGTTCTGGCAAGTCGTATTTGATGTTGCCGGTCACCGTCACCCGCTGTGCGCCCAACCTCTGGAAGGCCGCCGCATCCTCGGCACTCTGGGCGGCGACAGCAGAAATGCTCGCCAACGCCGGGGCAAAAAGGCCACGAAAACGTCCGTAGCCCCGCAATGACCGCGCGGATAAACGGGCGTTGGCCAGCATCAATGGTACCCCTTCGCGGCGTGCCGCATGACAAAGATTGGGCCAAATCTCTGTCTCCATGAGAATCCCCAAACGCGGCCGCTGGCGGCGCAGAAAGCGCGTGACCGCCCCGGAGAGGTCATAAGGCATGTAGTGTTGCCGCACCTCCGTGCCCAAACGCTGGCTGACGACCGCCGCCCCGGTGGGCGTTGTGCTGGTGATCAGGATGGGCACCCCTGGATAGCGTGCTTGCAAAGCATGGACGAGCGGCACAGCCGCGATCGTCTCCCCCACACTCACCGCGTGCACCCAGATGGGCCGATCCCGATGCCGCGCGCTCCAACCGAAACGCTCCCGCCAGCGCTCCCGGTAAGCGGGACGCCGCCAGGCCCGCCACAACGCAAAGCCCAGGATGACGGGGCTCAGAAGCCACAGCAAAAAAGCGTAGAGTCGACGGTTCATCACTCGCGGCGCAACAGGCGATCGGTCAGCCAGTCCAGGCGATACCAGGGACGGAAGCTTTTCAACACCGCCTCGCGGTCATAGTCCTGCGCAATCCAATCGCGCAGAGTCAAGCCAGGCCGATCCATGGTGGCGTGCCGATAACAAGCGAAAAACCAATCGAGAATACCGGTATTGGCATGACGAATATGGCCAAAGGGCCACAAACGCAATTGCCGTTGCGCCTCGCCGATGGGCACCTCCAGCACCAGATGCAGATACAGCACGCTGACAAAACCGGCGCGGTCGGCACCGGACTTGCAGTGCAGTAAAAAAGGTTGGGGTAATTGATCCAGCACCTCTATGCCCGCCAGCAACTTGTCGCGTTTCGGCAGATCCCGGGAGCCAAAGCCGTGCAGGGTCAGGTGCGTCATGCCCAGGGCATCACAGGTCTCCTGCTCCAGACGGTAATGGGGTTCGTGGGGTGCCGGAGCACGCAGATTCAATACCGTGCAGAGACCATGCTTTTGCTGCCAGTGCCGTAACTGGACCGGTGACGGCTGGGCCGAGCGAAACACCCCTGGTGCAATCTCGTGAAAGTTCGCATAAAACAGCTCACGGAAAATACCGTGATCCGTCCAGAACTGGTGCCGCCGATACCGGCGGCGCTCCTCCGGCAGAAGCACCAGGGGGTGTTTCATGATCGGTGCTCCAGCAAAGGGGATAAGGCCGCCCAGACTTGCTCCGGGCGTAAGGCCTGCTGGCAGAGTATCAGGCCATTTTTCGCTTCCGGCAACGGGCATCGGGATTTACCGCACGGCGAGCACACTTCCGGACTTTGCAGACTGATCTGTGCAGTACCAAAAGCCGCGAGCTGCGTATACGCCGTTGGCCCATACAGGGTGACGCCCGCAAGTCCCAACGCGCTGGCCAAATAGGAAAGCCCCGTATCCATCCCGACAAAGGCCTTGGCCCGGACGATGAGCGCCGCAATATCCAGCAAGGTCGCGGCGGGTAGCGCGGTCACATTATCGGCCTGCGCCGCGATGCGCTGCGCCCGCGCCACCTCGCGGGCATTGCCCGAGGGCAGCAGCAGACGCATATCCACCTGTCGCAACCTCTCGGCCAGCACCGGCCAATAGTCTTCCCGCCATTCCTTGTTCTCCCAGGAGGTACCGTGAAAACCTAGCACAAAGGGTTGTTGCACCAGTCCCCCCCAAGGCGTCGCCAGTGGCTCCGCACCGAGGCGCGCCGATGCCGCTTGCAGCGCATAGTCGGGCGGCGCCTCGGGCAGAGAATAGTCCAAGGCCTGTGCAAACAATTGACGGTTCCGGCCAATGGCAGACTGCCCCCACGCCACGGGAAACCGCTGGTGATAAAGCCGGGTCGCGCCGCTTTCACGGGCACTGGCCGCATCCAGGCCCCAGAGCGGCGCACCACCCAGACGGCCCAACAAGGCACTCTTATAGAGCCCCTGGGCATCAAGCACTCGATCATAACCTTCCGCCCGCAAATCCCGTCGCAAGTCCCACAAGGCAGCGGGCAGATCCCGCCACTGTTTCCTATATCGGCGTAACGGAAAAGGGATCGTCCGCGCCACGCCCGGATGCAGCAGAGCGATGGCGGCAAAGGGCGGCTCCACCAGCCAATGCAGCTCCACGTCCGGCCGGGCCCGCCGCAAATCCGTTACCGCCGGCAGAGTATGCAGCACATCGCCCATGGAACTCAGGCGCAACAAAAGCACCTTCATTGCAGATCATGATCCGTTTCACGTTCGCGACATTCAAGTTCATACAAGTATGCTTGCTTCATAAACGAGGAAAAAGCACCTGCGTATGCGATCATAACCCCGCGATACCCATCCTTCCATGCACTTTTGAGTATCATATCGCGAAGAAAACGAAGCCAAGGTGACAACAATAGTTTAAAAGGGTTCATCCGAACACCTTTTGAATATTTAACCGAAGATGTTGTCCGTGCATAGGAGATAAGCTTAGCAAGCTGATCATCCAAATCCCGATAAGTATAATGAAGCAAGTCGCCATTCAGCTTGCACACCGGACCCGAAACCTCTATGTGACCATGCGGATCCGGACCAACCCATTTTGAAGATTCCCGGCGCACCAGCCGAAGTCGCCGCTCTGGATACCAAACGTGCCACATCCAACGTCCTAAATATCGAGTACGACGATTTATAAGCCATCCGTCACAGCCATCTTGGGGGGCAGCCATTACCTGTCGAATTGAGTCACACAGCGTTGCACTAAGCGCTTCGTCAGCATCGATCGACAATACCCACGGCTGCTTGCACTGATCGAATGAAAACTGATTTTGCGCAACATTACCAAGCCACTGTTTACTAAAGAAGCGAGCGCCGTAGCGCTTCGCGATTTCTTCAGTCGCGTCGCTAGATCCTGAGTCTACAACGACGATTTCCGAAGCCAGATCAGCCACTGACCGCAGACAACGTTCGAGATTACGCTCTTCATTTAGCGTTATAATAGACACAGACAGTGGAATTTCCATGAAATATCCTATTCTGTTAACAATATTAATACATTAACACCAAGATGGCATCATACCCATGAGGTTAATCAATCTGACCGACTTAACCCCATCTCCAGAGTCCGCACACTCTGGGACAGTTACTTCATCAAAATCCGCTCAGGATAAACCACCGGCAGGTGAGCGCACATTATGGAACACTCAGAATGGGGGGCTCAGGTCTGAAGGCTCAACCACAGACTTTTGGTATAAGGGTAAGCCAGCCATCAGCGCGATAGTAATCGCATCCGCGTATCCCCAACTCAAACCATCGAAAAGCCCGCCGACGAGATAGATGGAAATGTAGGTCAGCGCAAACCATCCCTGTGGCCGCGTCCGTGACCGCCATGCCTCGCGCGTCAACGCCCACAAAAACCATAGGAACAGTCCCAGACCCACAACGCCCAATACCGCGGCCTCACTGATATAGCTGTTCGCTGCCGTGTTCATGACAAACAAGGGGGTCGCCGGGAGCGTATGGCTGGCCTGCATGGCCAGGATGCTTGGGTAAAAGTCGCCGGTTCCGACCCCGAAGAGCGGATGGGCCAGGAACATTTTCACGCCACCGATCATCGCGATCAGACGTAACCCCCAGCTAGAATTCGTATCGGCGGCATGTAAATTAAAATGGGTGAGCTGATGAATCCCCAGGGCGAAAAGGGCATGCACGGAGGGAATGAACAGCATTCCTGTCGCCAGACCGGCGATGCTCAGGGATATCCAATAACGCCAGCGCCCTTCATACAATATCCACACCGCAACAGGGAGCAGCAGCACGAACAATACCTGCCCGGACCGTCCCGGCGCCAAGATCAGTTGTGCAAAAAATGCCAAAGCGATCAGACCATTCACCCATTTATTGAAGTTCCACCCGTATTTGAAGTCCCACAGCATCCACAGGAAAACATGGATGATTACCAGGGAAATAAAGATATGATCCGCAAATCCCGTATAAGCGATACCATCCTCATTCTGCCAAGGCAGGACATGCCAAGTCATCAGAAAAGCCAGCGCTTCATTGATCAGGGCTCCCGCTATGAACATCCGGATCAAGAGTTTCAGCCAGCGCTCCTTCCACGGCAGCGTGGCGCCGATAAAGGCGAACATACCGTAGCTGGTGGCTTCCGCGACTTTTATGCCAAAGGCCATATTGGACGTCCAGAGCAAACCCAGGAGCGTCCAGCCCATCAGCAGGGCAAGGGGGATGGCCCAAGGCCGTTCGCCGGCACGTCGCCACTCCCGCCAATGACCACTCACAGCGTAAGACACCAGCAGCAGGCCCGTTGAGATGCCCGCGCCTGCCGTACTCAGCGGAAAACAGAACAGTGGCAAGGCATAAGTCGTAAACATCCACCCATCTGGAACCCGCCACTTCATAAGTCAGACCACCTCCCCATTCGGGCCATATGCTCTAAAACGGCAGCCACGGATGCGGCCACATCACGATCTTCCATTACGATGGTAGCGGCCCCGTCATGATAATGTTCCGGGCTGGGGAAATTGAATAACGCCACCGTGGGCACCCCCATCGCGACAGCCATATGGTATGGCCCGGAGTCGCTGGACACGAAAATATCACAAATCGCCAACGCCCCCGTCAAATCGCTGGGTGTCGTTTGACCGGCAATATCCAGAATATGTTCGCCTCCTCCCCAGCGCGCGGCATATCGCCTTAGATAGTGCTGATTGATGCCGCGCTCGTTGGGAGCGCCGGTCAGCAGGAGGGTATGGGGAGCAGCGGCTGCGACCCGCCCCATCATTTCCACCAGAAATCCGATGGCAGGGCGTTTTCGTTCCGCATCCCGCGTACCACAACCGATATTCAGACCGATAACCGGCCTGTCCGCAAGCAACCGGGGCCGCAACGTCTCACGGAACGCGCGCCCCGCCTTTGTTTCCTGCAACACGATCCGCTGGCCATCCCGCGCCAGCCCCAAGCCCGCTAGTGCCGCGAAGTCCCGTTCCGTATAGTCCATGGGCCAGGACAAGCCCCACCGCAGGGCATAGCTCCGCAAACTCGGCCCCGCATGATCGTAGAGCCGCCCCCGTCCCGGCACCTGATTCACCCCGACCGTGGGCGCCACGCAGAAACGCCGCATCCAGCGGGCGGCGATGCTGGTTTCGATGCCAAAGGGTTCATGATCGATGATCAGGTCCGGTTGCAGTTCCCGCGCGATATGTCGCAACTCGGGTAACAACCGCCGCCATGTCCGCGGACCGACGCCCCGTATACCGGCAAAGCATCCCTCTTGCATGGGCAAAAAATGGGCGCTGGACAGCAGATGATGGTCCCGAATCAGCGCCTCGCTCGGATAACCCGGCCAGCGGGTCAGAAACACCAGATGCAGATCCGCATCCGGCCAGCGCTTTTTAAGCGCCACCCAGGCCGCCGAACTGCGCAGGATGTCGCCGATACCCGCGCTATGCGACTTGATCAGAAGTATGCGGTGGGGTTCTACGGGTAAAGGACGGGGCATCAGGGCTGCGTTCAATCCGTCGGCAGGGCCGAAGGCAGATCGACGCCGGCATAGATGTCCTCTACGGAAAGCGCCAGGTCGACACACCGGAAGCGCAAACGGTCGCTTTCAGGGTCATTCAGCAACTCGTACCACCAGCCTTCAGGATGGCGGCGGAATGCCTCGACGACGGCTTTTTCACTATCCACCAAAACATATTCCTGCAGGCTAGGAAGCGTCTGATAAGCTTGTAGCTTTTCACGACGGTCCACATTCGCCGTGCTAGCCGACAATACTTCGACGATAAGGCAAGGATCTTCCAGATAGAGGGTATCTCCGGACAACGGCACACCACAAC
>JAKACQ010000013.1:0-63397 GCA_021821285.1 Pseudomonadota bacterium | reverse complement strand
AGGGTACCAATCCACAGGGACTGGTTCCAAGACATAAGGTTGTGGCAAGGATTTGCAACTCATCCATCATTGGGTCCATCCCGACAGCCGCAAGCATGAAGGGGATCTCGTCACGGATAGCGCCGGGCGCACCCAACAAAGCGACGCCCAGGGCGAGCGTTCCGCAATCCAATGGAAGACCAGTCCCAAGGAAGCGGAAATGCAGCGCTTTGCCGCGGAGTTGGCGGAACGTCTGGAAGCGGGGCGCGTGGCGGGGACCTTCCAGCGTTTGATCCTCGTGGCACCGCCGCATTTCCTGGGCCTGCTCCGGGAAAGCCTGGATGCCCCTACCAGGGCGATGGTGCATACCAGCCTGGATAAGGATTATTCGCAGGAGACCGTACCAGAACTGGCGAACCAGCTCGCCAAGGTATTGTGTCCTTAAAGCGGGGATGGACACGCTCCGTGGAGTACCGCGGGGGTTTCCTCTCGGCATCGGCTCACCAACGCATAATAACGCGCGAGGCGTGGGCGACGCGCGATCACCTCTGCGTCGGTCAAGGGACCGAGACGAGAGGCAACCAGATGGACCACCGCTTCCCTGAGCGGGCCGGCGTTGCCTTGGCCGAAGGGATAGACGCGATTCGTCAGGACGATCACGTAAGTCTTCGATACCGGATCTACCCACAGGAGTGTTCCGGTGAATCCGGTGTGATCATAAGCGCCCACGGGGCGCAAGTCGTCCCGGTTGGCGGCGAAGGGCGCGGCCAGATCCCAGCCCAGTCCGCGCAATCGCCCTTTTCCGGGCGGGGATTGGGGGACGGTCATCCGTTCCACAGAATAGCGATCCAATATCCGGCTGCCGTGGAAAACGCCACCATTGAGAAGCATTTGCGCAAAAGTGGCGAGATCATCGGCAGTGGAAAACAACCCGGCATGACCCGAAACCCCTCCCATGCGGTAGGCCGTGGGATCATGCACCTCGCCCCACCGCAACTGGCCGTCCAGGTATTCCGTGGGCGCGATGCGATACCGTTCCCGGGCGGGTGGGCGGAAACTTGTTTTCCGCATGTTCAATGGTCCGAAGATGTGCTTCGCGCAATAACCATCGAGCGGCTCGCCGGACACCCGCTGCACGATTTCGCCGAGGGCCTCGAAATTGATGTCACTGTACACATAGCGGGTGCCGGGCGTAGCCACCGGCTTTTCCGCGACAATCGCCCGAAGCGCCCCCCGATAACCGTTCCATGGGACTTCCGGGTTGAGATCGGGAGCCAGCCCCGAGTAATGGGTGAGCAGCTCCCGCACTGTGATGGCGCTCTTCCCGTTCTCCCCGAAGGCCGGCCAGTACCTGGCCGCGGGTGCATCCAGATCCAGCTTTCCTTGCTCCACGAGTTGCATTATCGCCGTGGTGGTGGCGACCACCTTGGTGAGGGAGGCCAGATCGAACAGCGTTCCGACGGTCATAGGGATCCTTGCGGGCCGCAGGGCGGCAAAGCCGAAGGCTTGACGATAGACGATCCGGTCTTCGTTGCCCACGAGTACGACGGCCCCGGGAATCCTGCCTGCCCCGATTTCCTTGTGAACGATCTGCGCGATGCCGGACAAGTCCGCCCGATGAAGCCTTTCCGGGTCACCACCCGCCTGGGCGGGCAAAATGCCCGTACCCAGCAGGGCCAACAAGGTCAACACGCGCACCGACGCGCTCCAGATCATTGCGCGCGCGGCGCCACATCTTCCGCAACATTGCGTGAACATATTCCCGTCCCGATCCCTCCCCGATTTGGAGCGCCGCCATGGCCATTCATTCCCTTTCCTGACTTTGGAGGGAGTCCTGCTGACGCATAGACATTGCGGGAATTCCATAGCATCCAGCCATCCGCTCCGAAAGTCTGCGCCGCGTCGATCTGCGCCGCGATCTCCCCGCCCTCGAAGGGCCGCCCACCAAAAGCGTAATCTCGAAATGCCTGCAGCCAGGGACGAAAGCGAATCGCAGGCAGCCCCGTCCTCTCCTCGGCCTTGCGCAGTGAAAGGTAAACCACCTGGCGCGGGTGACGGACGGGGTTGGGATAACCCGGGATTCCATACTGGAAACCCGAAGGATAGAGCATGGGGGAGATATAATCGACATTTCGGGCCAACTCCTTCAAGCTCTGGCCAATTCCCGTATCGTTGCGGTTCCAGATCACATAACCGAAGATGTCCGCGGAAAGGAAAACGTTGTAAGGGACCAACCGCTTGCGGGCTGCCGCGAGAAACCCGGAAATTGCCGCGATCCTGTTTTTCTCCGTGTTCGGTTCCGAAAATACCAGGCCCTTGGCCTCGGGAAAGCGGACGTAGTCGAACTGGATCTCGTCGAATCCATCTCCGGCGGCGGCGGCGGCAATATCGAGATTATAGTCCCACACTTGCTTGACGAAGGGATCCGTCCAGGCGATCCCCTCTCGATCCTTCCAGATGACCCCACTCGCGGTTCGCACCGCCCAACCCGGTTTCGCCAGCGCGAGGATGTTGTCTTTGAAAACAACGATCCTGGCAATGACGTAAATACCTGCTTTATGTAAAGCATCTATCAGCCGCCTGATGTGTTGGATAGTGACATTTTTTTGGGCCCCGACCTCTGCCGCCAGGGGAACACCGGTCTGGTACGCAATCCTTCCCCGTTCATTTTTCACATCGATCACCACGGCGTTGAGATCCGTTTTCCCGATGAGGTCCAGGGCCGATTCCCGCAGACGCATGTTGGCCACTCCATAGGCCGACAAATACAGGGCCCTGGGTCGGAACGGCGCAAGGGGCAGGGTTTCGCTGCCCTTGAGTTCCCCCACGGGAACCTCACTTCTCCCGTAGCCGTAAGCCCTGAGGCCAAGTACCGTCCCTTCCCCGCCGATCTGGAAACGGCCATCCTGACTGGTGCGCACGACCGTGTTTCCCAAGGTCACGAAAGCGCCCGGGATCGGCTTGCAGGTCGATGCATCCACCACCGTCCCGCTGTATGCGGCGGCGCTCCCAGGGATAAGCCACAGGATGGCCAGTAACGAAGCGCATAGGTTCTTGCTTTTCTGATAGCTTCCCACAATTCACCTCTTTCATCTGGAGTGCCTTTTCAGCAGTCTTCCGAAGGTCCTGCCCGTATCCTGATCTGTGATCAGACAACGCGGGAGCGCCATCGCATTGTCCGCCGGACCCGCTGGCGCACTGACCATGGTGAAGGCAGCCACATACCCCGCCGCCACGGCTTCTTTTATCAGGTCATCGTCATAGATCCCGTAGGGCCACGCGAGCATGTTCACCGGGGTCCCCAGTTCCTTGTCGAGCATTGCCTTGGATTTTTCCAATTGCATGGCCACGAACTTCGCATACGCCTGGGGAAGAAGGCGCTTCTTTTCCGTCCTGAAGTTCGGATGCCAGTAAGTATGGGATTGAATATCCACGAGCCCCGAACCGTGCATGGTGCGCAATTCATTCCAGGTCAGCGCATAGGAAGCTCGGGATATGGCGGAAGGATAGATGAAAAGGGTCACCGGGATATGGTACCGCCTTATCAGAGGAAACAGGTCCGTATACACCGATTGATGTCCATCGTCCGCGGTAATGACCACGGCATGGGGAGGGGTCGGGGGCCCGACACCGCGAATATACGCCACAAGCTCCCGGAGAGGGACGACCCGATAGCCGTGGCTTTTGAGGTACTCAAGCTGCTCCGCGAAGACCGACGTGCGAACGGTCATGGCATTCCGGGCCACCAGGCCGAAACGATGATACAGCAGGATGGGCACACGTTGCTCCGTTCCTGACCCCCAAGCCGGCGCGGCGAAAAACACCATGAGTAAAAGAGTCCGGAACCTGGAGACCTGTTTGCCCATACCCACCCTCTACCAAAACGCACGCCGCCCCATCCTCTCTCCTGAGAGCTTAGTTCAACACAGCTGGGGGAGGGGATCTAGCCTGGGTTCCTGGACTGACGGGCGCGAAGGTATTGAGCGTATGTTTTCTTCGCCTATAATCCGGACTCACGGAGGATCGGTTTTTTTGGAGGTTTCCGAACTTTGGAGTATCTTCCCTGACGAATAGGAAAACCGTGGTCCCGGATTTACTCGCGCGCTCGCCGGAATCGGTCAATACCGCGTTTCCACGTATCACCGGCTATACTCTTGGTGACGTGCGCGAAGCATACCGCGCCATCCTCCAGGGTTCGGAAATCAGTGATGACACCAAGGCATCAATCCGCGCAGCGCGCGATAGCGGCAGGAGTTTTCAAGGCGTATTGCTGAATGACCGTCGCGGCGGGACACCTTATAGGGCATACGTTCACGATTCATCCTGTCTACGCTGCATCAGGTCGCATGACGCACTTTGTGCACATGCAACGGGGTGTCACCACCCGCGGCACACAACGCAAAATGGATGCGCATGGTTTGCCAAGACCTTTTGAAGCCCAGGAGGGCATGCATGATGATCCCCGACAGCAATAGGGGTGCCGTACAGCAATGCGGGGGCCAGTCCGCACGCACAGCGTGGCTACAGGATCTGCGTGCTCGTCCCGATATGTTATTGGAAGAAATCTCTAGATCGCCTGTCCAGGACAGGCAGGAGAAGAAACCTTGGCACGTCAAAACCAACAGGAAAAACCCACCGTGACACCACATCAGATGATCAACAGATGATCAACACATCTCCGTCGTCGGCTAAATATTTGTCGAAGGGGCTCTCCTGGGATCCCTACGGCAAGGATGCGGAGTGCCTGACCCTCGTGCAGGGTATGCTGCAGCACTACAGCGCAGCCGTGATTGCGGCGTTCTACCAGAGCCTGATGGTGGACGACAGTTCCGCGCAACTCCTGGATCTTCTTTCGGTAGAGGAGAATGCGCAGCTTCGCCACAGCCAAGCAAGCTATCTGCGGCTCGTGTTATCGCCCACGCTCACCCGTGAAATGCATGCATCCATGGCCCGTGAAACGGGTCTCCGTCATAACCATATCGGCCTACCCGCGGAAACACTCTCGCAATCCTTTCAGATCTATCGGACGACCTTGGAAAAGATGCTGTATCCGGAAATCGAAAATCGGACGATGCTGCGTACCCTCATTATGGAAAGGCTCAATAACGATCAATCCTGGCAACTCATGGCCTACACGGAAGCGGAATCTCAACGATCCTCCGCTATGGAAGATTTGGGATTCATGCTCAACGAAGTGGCCAATCTGGGGGATCTGATCCAAGGCATCCTGGACAGAATCATCGGCATTCCAGGCATCATTGGCACCGAGATCATCACGATCGACAATAATCTCCACACGGAATGCGCCTTGAGTCTTGGAAAATCATTATATGTGGAGGTGACCCAACAAAAAGATCACCGTGGCGCGCGCAGCGCGAACTCCGAGAGCACCCTGCTCAGGGCGTGGCAAACCGAAAGCCCCGTGCGCATAGACAGCATGCAAAAAGAAGGCGAACTCAGCCCCCGGTTGCGCACTTACGCCGCAAAAAAGGGGATACGCTCATGGGCCATCTATCCCATTCAGGACAGCATAGGCGCACCGCAGTTCCTCTTATCCCTCTATAGTGCCTGGCCTGGTTATTTCAGATCGGGTACACAACAAAGTTTTTGGTACTCACTCAAGCGGCAAATCGGAAACCAGGTCGATCTCATCAAAAGAAGCAGCTTGATTAAAGGCAGGCTGCTCACCCCGCAGAAGGATAGACAGCGTTACCGCCAATTGTTGCAGGGGAACGGCCTGGAAATGTGGTATCAGCCCATCGTGAACCCCGCTACACAACGCGTTGTTAAAGTTGAAGCACTGGCGCGACTCCGGGATGGCGATAGAATAGTCTCGCCATATCATTTTTTACCCGCCTTTGGCAGTGCCCAGTTGGCTTTGCTGTTTGAGAAAGGGCTCGACCATGTGTATCACGATGCTCAACGATGGGCCATCGAGGGCATTTTCCCCGAAGGGGTTTCCCTCAATATGCCGCCGGTGGCCTTGCAGGACGCCAATTTCATCCAGCATCTCGCGGCGTGGGGGATGACCCATCTGCCTTCCGCATCCACGCATCCCACACCAACGCCCGTTCACATCACCCTGGAAATTCTGGAAACGGATATACTGGACGAGGCCATGGCGTACGAGCAGATCGATCTGCTGAGACGATCGGGATTTCGCATCGCACTGGACGATGTGGGTAGTGGTGAATCTTCTCTGAGAAGATTACGGACGTTACCGATCGATGAGATAAAAATCGATCAGTCTTTTATCCGCTCTTTGGACACCAATCTCGATGTCATACGTTTTGTGTCGGTCTTGGTCGATCTGGCCGACGATTTGCACTTGCGCTGTGTTGCCGAAGGTGTGGAAAACGCGATCATCGCGGACATGGTGGCCAGTGTGGGGCATCCCTTATTGCAAGGATATCACTACGCCAAACCCATGCCCCATGGGGAGATTGCGCTATGGTTGGCAAACCATGAATTCTCGGAAAAGCCGATATACCCACATACGTTACAAGGTTGGTATTCCCAGCTGGTGGTACGCCAGAGAATAATTCGTAGCGCATTATCACAAATACCATCCATGCTCGATATTGCCGCCATTCAGGTGGAAAGCGAGAGTTCCATTCGCAAGTTTCTTCATATTTTGTCCGTTCCCGAGGGACCAGAAAATAATCTCTTGAATGCACACGATCTTTATTTCAAGGCGGCACTTGGCATTGCAGATAAGAGTCCTGGCGCGGAAAAGAAGAGTGACAGTTTCGCCTTTTTGGATCTCGCCGGCAACGCGCTCCGCTTATGCGTGTATGATGTGCTGGGTATCCAGCGTTAACCCCATGCCGGGTTTTATAGGCTTTATTGCATGATCACGCCGAGAAGTGCTATACAGGGACCATGGTGAGTTTCGGCATTGTCTTTCTCGTCGCCAGCCTGGTATTCATCGGTCTCTTCAGCCAGTGGCTCGCCTGGCGGGTCAAGCTGCCCGCCATTCTTTTTTTGTTGATACTGGGCATCCTGCTCGGACCCATTCTCGGCTGGTTGCGGCCAGACGAGGTTTTCGGATCGTTGCTTTTTCCCGCCATTTCCCTGGGTGTGGCCATCATTCTCTTTGAGGGCGCCCTATCGCTGCGTCTGAGCGAACTCCGCGGCCTCGGCACGGTCATCCAGCGCCTGCTGAGCTTGGGTGTGTTCAGCACCTGGGCAATCATCAGTGTCGCCACCCACTGGCTCGCGCGTTTCCCCTGGCCCATGGCCATCCTCTTTGGCGCGGTCACCGTGGTCTCCGGCCCCACGGTCATCGCGCCCATCCTGCGTAGCGTCCGCCCCAATGCCAATATTGCCAAAGTGCTGCGCTGGGAGAGCATTCTCATCGACCCCATCGGCGCGCTGCTCAGCGTGATCGTATTTGAAGCGCTGGTGGCTCATAGCGCCGCTACCGCGTCCCTGGGTGAGGCGGGTTTGAGCTTTCTGCGCATCGTGGCGGTGGGCATTGCTCTGGGGGTGACGGGTGGCTTCACCCTGGGGCGGATACTGCGGCGCCGGGTAGTGCCGGACTATCTGCATCCCCTCCTCGTCTTGGCGGGCGTGCTCATGATCTTTGCCCTGGCCGATGCCCTGGCCAAAGATTCCGGCCTGCTGGCGGTCACCCTCATCGGCATGGTGCTCGCCAACATGCGTGACGTACCCCTGGACAATATCCTGGACTTCAAGAAGAGCCTCTCCATCTTGCTGATCTCCCTGCTCTTCATCATTCTGGCGGCGCGCTTGCATCTCACGGAGATTCGTGCGGTGCTCGGACCCGGGCTCAGCTTACTCGTAGTCATTCAAATCGTCTCTCAACCCATCAAGGTCGCTCTCGCTTCCTGGGGATCGGAGCTGAACTGGCGGGAACGTGTCCTCGTCGCCTGGATTGCACCGCGTGGCATCGTCGCCGCAGCCACTGCGGCGGTGCTCGGACAAACCTTGCAGGCGGTCCGCTATCCCCATGCCGCGCTCTTCGTTCCCCTGACCTTCGCGGTCATCATCGCCAGCGTTCTTCTGCCCAGCCTCACTGCCAGACCTCTGGCCAAGCTACTGAATGTGGATGAGAAAGAACCACAGAGCATCCTCATCATCGGGGCCAATCCTGTCGCGCGGGCCATTGCCAAGGCCCTGGATCAGGCGGGCTTCGCCTGTCTATTGCTAGATAACGACTACATGCAAATCCGCATGGCGCGCGCGGCTCGCATCAACACCTTTTACGCCCATCCTGTTTCCGTGCAAGCAGACCGTCATCTCGATCTGCTCGACTTTGGCTACATGCTCGGTCTGGCCGAAGACCACGCCCTCAACATCATTGCCAGTATGCGTTACAAACCGGAGTTCGGCCTGGACCACGTCTTTATCCTGACCGACAAAAGCGCCATGACCGGGAGCGATCGACAGCAGGTGGCAGCGCCCTACCGCGGGCGCTATCTGTTTGATGGAGAGGTGACCTACGCACGGCTCTCGCAACTATTGGAGAGCGGTTGGCGAATCCAGACCACGCTCCTGAACGATGACCTTTCCTGGGACGCCTATCAGAAGCAGTATAACAAGCAGGATTTCCTGCCCCTCTTCGTGGTCACTGCAGAGCATAGCCTGCACGTGCTGCAGGCAGGCGAGACCATTGCCCCGGCGAGCGGCGATCGCATCCTGGCGTTGACTGCTCCTCCGGCGGCGGCGCCCTCGATCGACGAACGGGACTGAAAATAGTCAGGCGGGCTGCGGTTCCAGAGCGCCGATGCGCTCCAGTTCTCTACGCAGCGTTGAAGGATCTTTCCCCAGCAACTCCGCGACGGGTAACCGCAGCATCGCTTCGATGCGATGGCGCAGAATGCGATAGGTGATGTCGAAAGCAGCCTGAATCTCCATTTCGCCACCTTCGGCCTTGGCCGGGTCTTCCACGCCCCAGTGCGCCCGCAGGGCGGGTCCAAGATAGGCGGGACAGGTTTCACCAGCGGCGCTGGCACAGACGGTAATGACAATATCCGGTGTTTCTTTGAGATCGTCCCAGGATTTACTGTGCATGCCTTCGGTACGGATTCCCTCGCGCTGCAACAGCGCCAAGGCACGCGGATGCACATACCCGGTCGGATGACTGCCCGCACTCCCCGCATGCAGGGCAGGCATGGCGAGGGCGTTGAAAGTAGCCTCGGCCAGAATGGACCGACAGGAATTGCCGGTGCAAAGAAAAAGAATTTCCGGAATTTTCATCACTGGGTTCCTTGTCAGGTCAAAGGCGGGATAGATTCGGTCGCCGTGGACAGTCCGCAGTCTTGGGCGCCGCTACAGCAGTTTTCTGTGAGGTATGCCACGAGCGCGCGCACCACCGGCATGGCGGCACGATAGCGTTGATAACGGCCCTCACGCTGTACCGTCACCAGTCCCGCGTGCTGCAGGCTCTTCAGATGAAAAGAGATGCCGTTATGAGACTGGTCCAGACGCTCGGCAATTTCCCCGGAAACCAAGCCCGTGGGCTCCTGTTCCACCAATAAACGAAAAATCTCCAAGCGCACCGGCGAAGCAAGGGCTTCCAGACGGGCAACGATTTGACCAGGGTCTTGTGATGCTTCCATGACATAATCCACGAACGTTATTTGTAGTATTGACATGTATTCACCTCTCGTCAAGACTACGTGCTGATCATTTGCTCTGGAGATGTCTGATCCATGCTGGCCCTGTTCATCTTTCTCGTCACCCTGACTCTGGTCATCTGGCAACCCAGGGGGTTAAGCATCGGTTGGAGCGCCATGGGCGGTGCCGCGCTCGCGTTGGCTACCGGGGTCATCACCTGGAGCGACATTCCCATTGTTTGGCATATCGTCTGGGATGCCACCTTCACCTTTGTGGCATTGATCATCATCTCCCTGGTCCTGGATGAAGCCGGCTTCTTTCACTGGGCGGCCTTGCATGTGGCTCGCTGGGGTGACGGTCATGGACGCCTGCTGTTTCCACTCATCGTCGTGCTGGGGGCGGCCATCGCGGCGGTGTTCGCCAATGACGGCGCGGCACTCCTCCTCACCCCCATCGTCATAGCCATCCTGCTCCGCCTGGATTTCACCCCAGCCGCCACCTTCGCCTTCGTCATCGCTACCGGTTTCGTGGCCGACACCACCAGCCTGCCCCTGATGATTTCCAATCTGGTCAATATCGTCAGCGCCAATTATTTCCACATCAGCTTCGATCGCTATGCGCGAGTCATGGTACCGGTAGATCTGGTGGCCTTGGCGGCGACTCTGGCGGTGCTCTGGCTCTATTTCCGGCGTTCGGTACCCCGCCATTATCCCCTCCGCGACCTACCGCAGCCGATCTCCGCCATCAAGGACCCTCTGGTTTTCCGAGCCAGTTTTCCGGTGCTCATCCTACTCCTCGTTGCCTATTTCGTTACCGCCCAATGGCAGGTGCCGGTTTCCGTGGTGACCGGTGCCGGCGCCTTGACCCTGCTGGCCTTGGCCGGGCGCTGGCTGCAGGGGGGGCGGGGAACGCGAATCTCCGTGCGCAAAGTGCTGCATGAAGCGCCCTGGCAGATTGTGGTGTTCAGCCTGGGCATGTATCTGGTGGTCTATGGCCTGCGCAACGCCGGACTCACGGATTATGTGGCAATGACCTTGCGCTGGTTCACCAGTCATGGCACGGTGGCGGCGGCTCTGGGGACCGGTTTCCTGGCGGCTTTCCTGTCTTCCATCATGAACAACATGCCCGCGGTACTGGTGGGGGCCCTCGCCATTCATCAACTGCCGGCAAGCACCGATCCCATGCTGCGGGAAATCATGATCTACGCCAACATCATCGGCTGTGATCTGGGTCCCAAATTCACCCCCATCGGCAGCCTCGCAACCCTGTTGTGGTTGCATGTGCTGGGCCGTAAAGGCGTGACCGTAAGTTGGGGGCAATACATGAGGACGGGTTTGCTCATCACCCCGCCGGTACTGCTGGTCACGCTGCTGGCACTGGCGTGGTGGTTACCCCTGGCTTGAAACCAGAAGGAGAAAAGGAAATGTTGGAGAAACTTCCTCATGTGGAGGATCGTCTTTTACAGATACCGGACCCACGGCACTGGCAAGGCACTGACGGGGCGTCACATGCGCCGCGCATTCTCCTGCTGTATGGCTCCAACCGGGAGCGCTCCTACAGCCGCCTGCTCACGGAGGAGGCCGAGCGTCTGCTGCAACATTTTGGTGCGCAAACACGGATTTTCCATCCGGCGGGTTTACCCCTACCCGACGATGCTCCGGCCACTCATCCGAAAGTGCAGCAATTGCGGGACTTGGTTTCGTGGTCCGAGGGACAGGTCTGGTGTTCGCCGGAGCGGCATGGTGCCATGTCCGGCGTATTCAAATCTCAGATCGACTGGATCCCCCTCAATTCCGGAGCGCTGCGCCCCACCCAGGGTAAAACCCTCGCGATTTTGCAGGTCTGCGGCGGTTCCCAGTCGTTCAATAGCTTGAACCAGATGCGCGTGTTGGGACGATGGATGCGGATGGTCACGATACCCAACCAGTCCTCGGTGCCCAAGGCTTTTCTGGAATTTGACGATACCGGACGGATGAAGCCCTCGCCTTACTATGATCGTCTGGTAGACGTGATGGAAGAACTGATGAAGTTCACCCTGCTGTTAAGAGGGCACGGAGAATACCTGCTGGACCGTTATTCCGAACGTAAAGAATCCGCTGAAGAATTGTCCAGACGGGTCAATCAGCCCGCTACTTGACGCGGGCCGCAGTTATGGCGCCTGATCCCGCCTTCAGGACCACCGGAAACGGTCAAGCGACCAGCCGACCGACGGGATACGCGGTCTGCCCCGGTTTTCCTGGATTCTGAAACCAACCGTGAGCCCAGCCCTGAAGAAGATTTCGGCTACCCAACCACTCACTCGTGACTCACTCCACTACGGAGTGGAGGTTCGCCCCGTTTACTGACTCGCATCTTGGAGCTTGATGGGCTTTCCCTGGGACAGATCGGTCAGGTAGGTCACCAGCGCCACCATTCTTGGTCCATCAGAGGATAACGGCATCCCGTGGAGGGCGTTGGCTATACAGGAGTTAACCTGCATCTCCAGCGTTATCACCTTTCCAGCCCGTTTATTATAGCGGGGGAAGGTCGCCGCGGCGCCGATCAGGCTTGGAATCTTTTTGCCCGACGGCAACATGCCTTCCACGCGCCCGCCACCTCGGTGACATGTCATACAGCTATTCCCGTTGACACCCAAGGAAGTTGCAGCAAACAACTGGCTTCCTTCATGAATGGTCGTTTGCATTGGGTTCTCGGCCGCTGCCAACGCTGGGGCCGTAAAAGCCAATGCACATACAGCCACCGCTGCCGAAATATATGACATTTTACGTAGAGTCATAATGTTACGCGGAGTCCCTGGCATCCGCGCCAGGTGGGTAGCTCGGCAGGCACCGTAAAAACACCCGCCCTCCTCCGCACCTCCTTTTTTTGTAACGCTACCTGCAGTTATAATGGCTTCCGGTATCCTTCAGATGGTGGTACGGCATCCTTCTCCACCATGCCCCAAATCTCACCGACACGAGTGTAGCTCCGTGTAAAACAGCGTGCAATAGTGACCCGCTTTTCGCGGTACCCGGCAAACGCTATTTTGCAGATCACGCACGGATACAGCGGTTACCCGGTGGAGGACACAGCCTCCAACCACTAAGCCACCTTGATGCGAGCGCGACGCGCGCCGAGCGGCACCGAACGGTCCTGCTGGTTTTCGGCGACCGCTGGGAATCCCGCCATGAGGCGATCGGAGAGATACTCCCCAAAGTCTTTCCCAACCCCGGCATGGCGCAGGGCAAATTCGACAATCGCCTGGAGGTAACCGAGCTTATCGCCACAATCAAAGCGCCGGCCTTCGAATTCATAACCCAACACTTGCCGCTCCACGGCCAAACGCGCAATGGCGTCCGTCAACTGAATCTCCCCTCCGGCCCCGATGGGGAGATCTTCGAGGAAGTCGAATATTCTGGGCGGCAACACATAACGACCCACCACGCCCAAGGTAGATGGCGCGTCGGATGGCGCTGGCTTTTCGACAAGATCCGCGACTCGCGCGATGCGCCCCTCCCGACTGTGCGGACGAATGATTCCGTAGCGATGGGTTTCTTCTCGAGCAACATCCTGGATAGCCAGGATCGCCGCCTGATAATGGTTGAATTGTTCGATCATTTGCAACAATACGGGACGTTCAGAAAGAATCAGATCATCTGCCAATAATACGGCAAAAGGATGCGCACCGACGACATCCCGCGCCATAAGCACGGCATGCCCCAGACCAAGGGCGTAAGGCTGACGAATAAAGGTGGTGGTGACCCCCCGCGGAACTATCTCTCGCACCTCTTCCAGCAGCGCTGTCTTGCCACGCCGCTCCAATTCCGTCTCCAATTCATAAGCCACATCGAAGTGGTCCGCGATGGCCCGTTTACCGCGCCCGGTAATGAATACCAGACGGTCACAACCTGCCACCAATGCTTCTTCGACGGCATACTGAATCAATGGCTTGTCGACAACGGGCAGCATTTCTTTGGGAGTGGCCTTCGTCGCGGGTAAGAAGCGGGTGCCCATTCCCCCCACTGGAAACACGGCAGTTCTGACGGAAGCGTGGATCTCGCTTGAAGAAATAAATCCCATGAATCACCTCATTCACTCTCTGAAGTCCAAGGATCCGAGCGGACTCGGTTGATCACCCACAGCAAGGCGGTGCGACTGCGCTTTCATCCTGATGCTCCAAGCAAAGAACATGCCAATGGATTATGGGTTGAATATTGCGGCGTTACCCAAAGTGGTCGGCGTGGTTCATCCAGACCATGCAATAAATATGGTACAAAAAAGTGGGGGATTTCCTATAAAACTTAATATAAACATTGTATTGCACATGAGTTCCCCAGGAGAACGCATGTGTTACACACGCCCGGAACATCTCCATCGATCTCCGGGGACATCACCAGTATTTATTGTCTCGGCAGTGCCCCTTCGGGGGGAGACGCTGCCCATTGAGCGGTGTCACACCGCCGCCACTTCGGAGTGCCGCCGGGAATGTCTCGCGCACGAACCCCGCATGACTGGATTTGAAGCCCCCCGGTGTTCCAGGAAAAACCCCGCATCCGCGGAAGGCTGAACGATACCCGGGCGCCGGGGACAGGAGAGGAAGTCGAGGAAACCGGCCCGGAATTCAGTCACAGCGATCACGCGAGATCGACATGCCGGGACTTTGGGCCTTACAATGCGAACCCTATCCCGCCGGTTGATCATTCTCCGTCAAGGCGGTGGCGCGGTCGGCAGATGCGCGGCCGCTGAGGACAGGGTCATCCCGGATATCAGGCATGCTGGGTCTCCTCCCACCACCGGTGCAAACCGGGAATATCCACCACCACCTCTTCTCCCGATCCATTCCCCTGCAACACATGTGCGGGTGCCGCGACTTCCCCTAAATGATCCAACACACGCAGCGCAGCACTGAAATCCTGTCCCGCGGTGTATTCCGTCTGTGTGACGATCGTCGCAAGCCCGGCGCCTTGGGCAGACTGCAAACCATTCGCGGAATCCTCGATGGCAAGACATTCCGTGGCGGGCAGCCCCATCTCCCGCAACACATAGGCATAAATGTCCGGAGCAGGCTTCTTACGGGGCACGATATCCCCCGCGCCAATCGTATGAAAGCGCCGCGCTGCTTCAACGCCCAGAGTACTCCGCAACAAAGCCTCGACATTGGCCGGCGTGGTCGTGGTGGCGATGGCCAGAAGCAGACCATGCGCCTGCGCCGCGTCCAGGAGACGCGCCACACCTGGACGCAATGGCAACAGCCCAGCGTTGATCATTTCCACGTAGTAGTCCGTCTTTTGCCGATGGATGGCCACGATATCGGAATCACTCAATTGAGGCAGATGCGGATGCTCATTCAGATAGGCGCGCAGGCGTTCCTTCCCGCCGGTAACCTTGAGGTAGTGGCCATAAGTGGGCACATCCCATGAAAAGGGCAGACCGGCCGCGGCGAAGGCGCGATTGAAAGCGACCCGATGCGCGTCCCGCTCGGTATCGGCCAAGGTTCCGTCGACATCAAAGATCAATGCACGCAAGGGCATTAAGATTTCTCCTGATTTTACAGTGAAAAAGCCACGGTCATCGGGCAATCCCGCGATGCCCAAGAAAAACTGGGCGTCATTGTAACCAACCGGCCACGGATTGCCAAAACCGCCATTCTCTGTTAAACGTAAGCGGATTTACCACGAAGATAGGAAGCCTCCAATGGATCAAAGTACGCTTCAGCCCGCGAAGACAGCGCCCGGCGCCGCACAGCAGTTCACCGCCTTCACCCCTTATGAGTCCACCTCCGGCGAGGAGTACATGAGCCCTGCGCAGATCGCTCATTTTCAAAAGATTCTGGAGGACTGGCGCCGTGAACTGATGGCCGAAGTAGATCGTACGGTACAGCACATGCAGATGGAGAACGTCAATTATTCCGACCCCAATGACCGGGCCAGTCTGGAAACCGATATGGGCCTCGAACTGCGCGCCCGTGACCGGGAACGTAAACTGATCCGTAAAATCACCCAGGCCCTTGACCGTATCAAGGCCGGCGAGTACGGCTACTGCGAAAGTTGTGGTGTCGAGATTGGTTTGCGTCGTCTCGAAGCCCGCCCCACTGCCACCCTCTGTATCGATTGCAAGACACTGGAGGAAAAACGCGAAAAACAGATCGCACAGGACTGACGGCGTGCGCCTGCTGGTCCGTAACGCCCGCATTGCCCTGCCCTCCGGTGAACTTTATCATGGCGATCTTTTCGCCGAGGGTGGTCGCATCGCGGCCATAGACCGGGATATCGGTCGCGATGCGGATACGGTTATCGAGGCCGGAGGCCATGTGCTGATGCCCGGCGTGATGGATCCGCAGGTGCACTTCCGTGAGCCCGGCAATGAACACAAGGAAGACCTCTCCAGCGGTTCACGCGCGGCAGCCAAGGGGGGGGTTACCAGCTTTCTGGAAATGCCCAACACCAATCCGCCGACAACCAGTCCCACCGCCCTGACGGACAAACTGGCGCGCGCCGATGAAAAATCCGTGGTGAATTACGGTTTTTTCATCGGCGCGACCCCGAATAATCTCGATCATTTGCTGGCGGCCGAAGCGGCTTGCGGCATCAAGATTTTCATGGGCGCCAGCACGGGTAATCTGCTGGTGGACCAGGAAGAGGATTTGGATCGCATTTTCGCGCATGGACGCAAACCGATTGCCGTGCATGCGGAGGATGAAGCGCGCATCCGTGAGCGGCGCGCGCAGTTTATGGAGAGTTGCGATCCTGCCGATCACTCCCGTATTCGCGATGAGCAGTCCGCCTTGATGGCCACCACACGGGCGGTGCGACTGGCGAAAAAATATCAGCGCCGTTTGCACGTGCTGCATTTGTCCACGGCGATCGAAACCGCGTTTCTGCGGCGGGAAAAGACCCCATACATCAGTTGCGAGGCTATTCCCAACCACCTTTTCCTGACCACTGACGCCTATGCCACGATGGGGCCTCTGGCGCAGATGAATCCGCCGATCCGCAGTGAGCACGATCGCCAAGCCCTCTGGGAGGGTCTTCGCAGCGGTGTCATCGATTGTATCGCCACAGACCATGCCCCCCATCTGCTGACGGAAAAAGCCTTGGGCTACCCGCGCGCACCCTCGGGCATGCCCGGCGTGGAAACCAGTTTACCTCTGATGCTTACAGCCATGCGCGACGGCCAATGCAGTTTGGCCGAGCTGCAGCGCTGGATGTGCTATAACCCGGCACGACTCTACGGCGTAGCCAACAAGGGGCGCATCGCCATCGGCTGGGACGCGGATCTTACCCTGGTCGACATGACCCGTGAAAAGCCCGTTCGCAACGAAGAGATGTTCACCAGGGCGGGCTGGAGTCCTTTCCATGGCCGAGTCCTGACCGGCTGGCCCATCACCACCATTGTCGGTGGGCGGGTGGTTTTTGACAAGGGCGAAGTGCTTCCTAATGCACACGGGCAACCGCTGCATTATGCGGCGTCGACGCCTATGCCGGCAGTGGGCTGAACGGAGAGTCTTTCCAGGGCGAGGGCGGTCACGTCATGCGTGCGATTTCCAGAGATAAAGCGCCACGCCGCCGCGAGGACGCGCCTCCGGCGCGGTATAGTACCCCAAAATCAGCAACAAATGCCCCGCGTCATCCCAAAGCACAGGGACATTCGCGCGCCGACCCGGAGGAACCCCTGACTCCAGCAACAATTTCTTCAGGGGACGGTGACGACCCTGTCCGGTGGCATACAGTTCTCCGTTACGGCGGCGGCGCCAGGTGAGTGGGACATCCGCATAACGGGCATCCAGCGCATGGCAGCAGGGAGCATCCGGCGCAAGGTTCCGCAAGGCGACCTGCCAACCCCGGAAAGGCAAGGTCATACCCGCGGCGGCACGCCATGGTCCCTCCCGCCATGCCGCCACCTCTGAGACATCCACCGCCGGTTGCGCCCAGGCGCGCAGCTTGCCACCTTGCAACCAGGCGGATCCCCCTGCCCATTGAATCTGAACACCGCCTCGTCCCTGCCGCACCGCCTCCAGCAGCACCTCCAGACGCTCACGCGGGGGGACGGGGATCTGCAGCATCTGCAGCCAGCCCCGTACAAAGGTGCGTTGCGCCGCGGTGGATAAATCACTCAAATAGGGGAGAGCCAGCGTATCTCTGGGGCGGCCAGGATAGTCCGCCTGATATTGCCGCCAGTGCTGAGTCAACCATTCCGTGGCGATTTCCCGCATGTCGGCGAGATTATCCGCCGCGCGCGCGATATTTCGCGCCGCATGCGGCCAACCCAAGGCGCCGAGTTGCGGCAACAGGGCGCGGCGCACACGCACACGGTCATAGCGCATATCGGCGTTGGCCGGATCGTCCAGAAAGGGCAAACGCCGCCGTTCCAGATAATCCCGCAGTACCCGCCGCGGCACGTCCAGCAGCGGACGGACCAGAAATCCCAGGCCCAAAGGCCGCCGCGAGGGCATGGCCGCCAGCCCCGCCACACCAGCGCCGCGCAAAAGCTGCAAAAGCACCGTCTCTGCCTGATCCTCCTGGTGCTGGGCGGTGAACAACCAATCACCCGGCCCCAGTTGAGCGGCCATCAGGGCATAACGGGCCCGCCGTGCCTGGTCTTCCGGTCCCTCCCCCGGGGTATGTGCCGGCAGACGCAACAGGGTGCAGGGAATCTCCAAGGCGGCGGCCATAACCTGGCACGTCCGCGCCCATCGGCCACTGTCCGGGTGCCAACCGTGATCCACATGCAGGGCATGCACGGGATATCCCAAGGATGCCAATGCCGCGAGCAGGGCCGTGGAATCACCGCCCCCGCTATACGCCACATAGAGCTTGCAGCCCTCGGGCGGGCGCAAGTCCCCGTACAGGCGAACCTGGAGACGCCGCTCCAGTTCAGGCCGCGCCGACGACTCCATAGTGCATCAGGCGTTCATAACGTGCGGTAAGCAGTTTGCTGGCGCCCATGGCCCGCAATTCCTGCAGATGATGGGCGAGGCGCACTTTTGTCAGCGCGAAGACGGCCTCCGGATCACGATGCGCGCCCCCCAAAGGCTCCGTCAGCACCTCATCAACCAGACCCAGACCTTGCAGACGACGTGCGGTAATGCCCAAGGTTTCCGCGGCCTCGGCCGCCATGGAGGCATCTTTCCAAAGGATCGAGGCGCAACCTTCGGGAGAAATCACCGAGTAAACACTGTATTCCAGCATCAACATCCGATCACCCACCCCAATGGCCAATGCTCCACCGGACCCCCCTTCGCCAATGACCGTGCAAATGATGGGCACCGCGAGATCCGACATCACCGCGAGGTTACGGGCGATGGCCTCGCTCTGCCCACGTTCCTCCGCGCCAATACCAGGATAGGCACCCGGCGTATCGATAAAGGTGAAGACCGGCAACAAAAACCGCTCGGCAAGACGCAGCAGGCGCAGCGCCTTACGGTAGCCCTCCGGCCGCGGCATACCGAAGTTGCGCTGAATCTTTTCCTTGGTGTCGCGACCCTTCTGGTGCCCCATCCAGACGATAGGCTGACCGTTGAAACGGGCCAGACCGCCGACGATGGCCGGATCGTCCGCAAAGGCGCGATCCCCCGCCAACACCTGCACCTCCGTAAAAAGGGCCTGCACATAGTCCAGGGTGTAGGGTCTCTGCGGATGACGAGCCACCTGCACCGTCTGCCAGGCGCCGAGTTTGCCGTAGATACGCTGCAACTCCTTACGCGCCTTGACCTCCAGCCGACGAATTTCTTCGGCGATGCCCGGCTGGTTGAGCGCACGGAGTTCCTCCACTTTGGCATCCAGCTCGGATACCGATTGCTCAAAATCAAGATAGTAGTTTTTCACAGTGGCTCCTTACAGCTTGGAAAGCACGACGGTCAGGCCGGACGCCGCGCCGATTGCCGGGCGCGTTCCAAAGAGGTGACATTATTGACGAGAACCGAGGCGGGTCGGTAGTCCCAACCCCAGCGGGCCGTGGGCACCAATGCAGCCAAGGCCGCAACACAGTCGGGGACAGCGGCGAATCCCAGACCCTCCCCCACGCGCAACTGGGCCACCACATCGTCATCGATACGCAGACGCAGACGCAGCCCCGTGGCGCCGGGATACGCGCGGAGTACCGCAAGCAGGTCTTGCGGTGCCAGTGTGGCCGCGGTATCCAACGCCATGGTCAGTTGGATGGCCAATTCGGCACGGGCCGCAGCCATGTCCAGCACCCGCAATGCGCTGAGGCGCAAGCCTCCGGAGTAGCTGTCTTCTCCCGCTTCGCCCAACACCAGTACCGGCTCATCGCCCTCGCCGACTTTACCCGCTTGTGCCCAGACCTCCGCAAAAACCACCACTTCCAAGCGGCCCAGACCATCGTCCAGGGTCAAAAAATAAATACGGTCGCCGCGTTTGGTCCGAGTGCTGCGCCGTGCCACCACCAGTCCAGCCACCAGCACGGTGGTTCCGGCACGGATGCCCGCCAGAGGCACAGCCCCCAGCGCTGCCAGGTCATCCCGCAGACTATCCATGGGGTGACCACTCAGGTAGAAACCCAGGGTTTCCCGTTCCTGACGCAAGGTTTCAGCAAGGCTCCAGGGTTCGCAAAGCACCAGCGGCGGGGCCACCGGCAACGCCTCCTGTCCACTGAATAGCGACTCCTGCTGACTCGTCTGGCCATTCTGGAACTGCGCCGCCGCCTCGATGCAACTGTCCACCGAGGCGGCCAGACTGGCTCTCGACGTGCCCCAGTCATCCATGGCCCCCGCGCGAATCAAGGCGTCCAGGGCGCGCCGGTTGATTTTCTGCGCGTCTACCCGGCAGAGCAAATCGAAAAGACCTTCAAAGGATCCCTCTTCCCGGGCGCTGAGCATGGCGTGAACAGCCGCGCGTCCAAGTCCCTTGACAGCCCCGAGCCCAAAGCGGATATCACGCTCACCCTCCGGCCGGAATTCCAGAGCGCTCCTCTGGATGCTGGGCGGAGCGATGTGCAAACCCATCCGCGTGCACTCGGCGATCATCGCCACCACCTTGTCGGTATGGTCCATATCGGCGGTGAGCACCGCCGCCATGAAAAACTGGGGGTAGTGGGCCTTCAGATAAGCCGTCTGATAGGACACCAGGGCATAGGCCGCCGAATGGGATTTGTTGAAGCCATATTCCGCAAACTTCTCCATAAGATCGAAGATAGCCCCGGCTTGCTCTTCCGCCAGCCCGTTTTTGCGGGCGCCGGCCAGAAAAATCGCCCGTTGCTTGGCCATTTCTTCCGGTTTTTTCTTGCCCATGGCCCGACGCAGCAGATCGGCGCTCCCCAGGGAATAGCCCGCCAGCACCTGCGCGGCCTGCATCACCTGCTCCTGGTAGACGATCACCCCGTAGGTTTCCTCCAGAATCGGTGCCAGATCCGGGTGGAGAACGGTCACCTGCGCCTTGCCGTGTTTGCGGGCGATGAAGTCGTCCACCATACCCGATTGCAGGGGTCCGGGCCGGAATAGTGCCACGAGGGCGACAATATCCTCGAATGTATCCGGTTGCAGACGGCGCACCAGATCGCGCATTCCCGAGGATTCCAGCTGGAAGACCGCCGCCGTCTCCGTGGATTTCAGCAACGTGAACGTGGCCGGGTCGTTCAAAGGCAAGCGCTGAATGTTCAAGGGCTCCCGTCCACAGGCTGCGGCGTCCGCATTGATCAGTTTGACCGCCATATCGATGATGGTCAGGGTCCGCAACCCAAGGAAATCAAACTTCACCAGCCCCATCTTCTCCACGTCATCTTTATCCAGCTGGGTGACATTGCCGCCGCCTTCGGAACCGTCACTGAAGAGCGGGAGACGATCGGCCAGAGGTTCCGGTGAAATCACCACCCCCCCGGCATGGGTGGAGGCATGACGCGGCAAGCCTTCAAGACGCAGGGCGATATCCAGCAACTCCCGGACGTCATCTTCTTCGGTCTGCCGCCGCCGCAGTTCTTCGGACTCTTCCAGGGCTTTGGCCAGAGTCATACCCAGATCGCCAGGCACCAGCTTGGCCAACTGATCCACGAAACCATAAGGCAAACCCAGCACCCGTCCCACGTCACGCACCACCGCGCGCGCTTTCATGGTTCCGAAGGTGATGATCTGCCCGACCCGGTCCCGCCCGTATTTGTCCGCCACGTATTGAATCACGCGGTCCCGCTGATCCATGCAGAAATCCACATCGAAGTCGGGCATGGAAACCCGCTCAGGATTCAGGAAGCGCTCAAACAGCAGGCCATTGCCAATGGGATCGAGATCGGTGATGCGCAGTGCATAGGCCACCAATGATCCGGCGCCGGAACCGCGCCCGGGACCTACGGGAACACCATTGTTTTTAGCCCACTGGATAAAGTCGGCAACGATGAGGAAGTAACCGGGAAAGCCCATTTGCTGGATGACCCTCACCTCGCGCAAGAGCCGTTCCTGATAAGGCAACGCCGCCTTCCCGCTGATGTTCAACTCCCGCAAACGCGCGTGGAGGCCCTGCTGGGCCGCTTCGTGCAGATAATCATCCACGGACTGGCCCGCGGGGATGGGATAATCCGGAAGGGCATATTGGTCAAGTATCAGTTCCAGGTTGCAACGGCGAGCGATCTCCACGGTGTTTTCGCAGGCCTCCGGCAAATCCTCGAAGCGCAATCGCATTTCCTGCGGGTCCGGCAACCGGTGCTCCGGCGTAAAACGGCGCGGACGCCGCGCATCGTCGAGGGTATAGCCCGCCGCGATGCACTGCCGCGCATCGAAAGCCGCAAAATCCTCCGCGTCGAGAAAGTGAGCGTTATTGGTGGCTACGAGCGGCAACCCCAGCCTGCTCGCGAGCGCCACCGTGGCCCGTACCAGCGCTTCCTGGTCCGTCTCGCCATTGCGTTGGATCTCCAGATAAAAGCGTTCGGGAAAGAGTTCGGCATACACCCGCGCGCGCTTTTCGGCTTGTTCCGGGTCGCGCGGGAGAGCGCGCCCGATTTCGCCCTGTCCGGCTGCCGACAGGGCGATGAGGCCGTCACTCCGCCCTTCCAGCCATGCCGCATCGATCTGCGGACGCCCGCCTCGATTGCCTTCCAGGTAGGCCCGGCTCAGCAGACGACTGAGATTGCCATAGCCGACTTTATTCATGCAAAGCAGCACCAGGCTGGCCGGACGCTCCGGTTCCACGGGATCATGAATCCAGATTTCACTGCCGATCACCGGTTTGACACCCTGTCCCCGGGCCGCGTTGTAAAATTTTACCAGCGCGAAGAGATTACCGTGGTCGGTGATGGCCACCGCCGGCATATCCCGCTCGGCGCAGCGCCTGGCCAGTGCCTTGACCGGAATGATCCCATCCTCCAGGGAGTACTCGGAATGCACATGCAAATGGACAAACTGGGGAGTGCTCACTGCCATTCCTCCCAGGCGTGGTCCACCGGACCGAAGCCACGGCGGTGCAACGGACACGGTCCCCAGCGGCGGAGCGCCAGTTGATGCGCGACGGTGCCGTAACCCATGTGTCGTGCCAATCCATACTCGGGGTAATATCTGTCGAGCAACCGCATCTCCTCATCTCGTGCCACCTTGGCCAGAATACCCGCGGCGGCGATGGCATCCACCCGACCGTCGCCACCGACCAAAGTCTCCACCTGGAAACCAGGCGGCGCCTGATTCCCGTCCACCAGAATACGTTGGGGCCGCCGGGGCAGAGCCGCGATCGCGCGCGCCATGGCGCGCAGGCTGGCCTGCAAAATATTGTAGCGCTCAATCTCCCAGACGGCAGCCCGGCTCACCGACCAGGCCAACGCCTCCGCACGAATACGGGCGGCCCAATGCGTCCGTGCCATCGCCGTCATTTTCTTGGAATCATCCAGACCCTGCAGGGGCGCGCGCAGGATGACGGCAGCAGCCACCACCGGCCCCGCCAACGGTCCCCGCCCCGCCTCATCCACTCCGGCACACTGGGGACCCCAGTGTGCCAGCTCCGGTACCTTTTTCATACGATCACCGGCTTCATGCCAGCATCTCGCAAAGCACTTGCCGCAACTGCTCCGGAGGACTTCCTTCCAGCAAACCGCGCAGTTTCTGCAGTTTCGCCACCTGCACGAGGCCCGCCGGACCAAAAAGCATTGCCAGGGCATCCGCCACCTGAGCCGGCACAAAAGCATCCTGCAGAAACTCGGGATACACGAGATCCTTCAGCAGGATATTCGGCATGGCCACGCACGGTGTCTTGACCAATCGCCGGGCAAAGGCAAAGGTAAGCGCGTTCAAAACATAGACGACCACCGCCGGACGGCCCATAAGGGCCGTCTCCAATGTCGCCGTTCCCGACGCCACCAGCACCACATCCGCCGCCGCCAGCACCGTCTGCGTTTGCGTCGGCACGATCCACGCATCGCCGGGACCCGCGCCCTGCGCCCAGGCCCGCTCCCAGAGAGAGCGCAGTTCTTCCCGGGCCAGAGCGACCAATATGCGCAGGTCAGGCATCCGCTGGCGAAGCAGACGTGCCGTCTCGGCGTAACGCGGGGCCAGTCTCTCCAACTCGCCGTATCGGCTACCCGGCAACAGGGCAAGCACCGGACCGGTATCGCCGGCCATACCCAGCGTCGATCTTGCGGTACCGCGATCCGGTGCCACCGCGGTCTCTGCCAGCAGGGGATGCGCCAGTACATGCACCGGCACCCCCGCCCGCTCATAGAGGGGCACTTCGAAGGGGAACAGGACCAGCATGTGATCCACCACTTGCTTGATCCGATGAATACGCTGCGGGCGCCAAGCCCAAATCTGCGGGCCCACCACGTAAAGCACCCGGATACCCAGCCGTTTCGCGGCCTTCGCCACCCGCAGGTTGAAAGCCGGATGGTCGATCAGCACCACGCAGTCCGGTCGCTCCGTCCGCAGATGGCGCAAAATCCGCGCGTAAAGGCGGCGCAAACGGCCATAGTGCCGTAACACTTCCACCAGACCGATCACGGCCAGCACTTCACCATCGGCAATACTTTTCACACCCGCCTTCCGCAGGCGCGGCCCGACCACCCCGGACCAGTCCACATTCAACCCCGCTTGCACGGCATTCGCCAGGATTTCCAGCCCCAGATTCTCGCCGGAACGCTCTACCGCGAGGATGAAGGCCTTGCCCAAGACCTTAACCGTGCAGGGTACGACGGATCACGGCAGCGATCCGGGCAATCTGCTCCTCACGCAGTTCCGGAAACATGGGCAGCGAGAGCACGCGCTCCGCCAAGCCCTCCGCCACCGGGCAACAGGCTGGGGATTGGGGTGCAAACATTTTTTGCCGGTGACCCGGAATCGGATAGTAAATGGCGCTGGCGATGCCCTCCGCATGGAGGGCGGCCTTCACGACGTCCCGTGCGTGCAAGCGCAGGGTGAACTGGTGAAAGACATGATGATAACCCGGCGGCGATTCAGGCAGTTGCAGATCCAAGTCGCCCAGGTGCTGCGCATACCAGGCCGCCGCTTGCCGCCGCCCCGCGTTATATGTCGCGAGGTGCGGGAACTCGGTTCGCAGAATCATGGCCTGCACCTCATCCAGACGGCTGTTATAACCCAGCACATCATGGTGATACGTCTGCCAGGAACCATGGTTGCGCAATCCGCGCAGCTTGTGCGCCAACGTCGCGTCTGCGGTGACCACCATTCCACCGTCCCCCGCACCTCCGAGATTTTTGCTGGGAAAGAAGGAAAAGCAGCCGAGATCGCCAAAACCACCTACCCGCTGCCCGCCGATCTCGGCACCAATGGCCTGGGCGCAATCCTCCACGACCCGTAATCCATGTTGGTGCGCCAGCGCCATGATGGCCGGCATATCCGCAGGCAAGCCGTAGAGATGCACCGGAATAATCGCCTTGGTCCTGGAGGTGATGGCCGCCTCGATAGCGGTCACCTCCATGGTGTAGAAACGTGCGTCCACATCCACGAAAACCGGTGTGGCCCCCACATGAAGCACGGCTTCCGCAGTAGCTATGAACGTGAAAGTCGGCACGATCACCTCATCGCCAGGGCCGATGTCCAGAGCGCGCAACGCCAGCATCAGGGCATCCGTGCCGGACGCGCAACCCACCCCATAGGCCACACCCGAGAGATCCGCCACCTCTGCTTCCAGGGCACGGCCCTGATCCCCCAGAATGAAACCGGCCTGATCCAGAATTTTTCCCATCCCCGCCAGAATCTCTTCTCGCAGCGGCGCGAAGTGCGCCCGCAAATCGACCATGGGGATTGCTGTATGTTGAGTCATGCATCACCGTCCAGACAAAGAATCACGCGCGCATCGCCACGCGGCTAGTGCTGCAAAAAAGCGTCGACCGCGGCCCGCACCTGGAGGGCAGCCGCCAATACCCGCCGACCCGCCGCGCCGTCGCAAAACACG
The DNA here is from genome assembly GCA_021821285.1 of Pseudomonadota bacterium. Taxonomy (GTDB): domain Bacteria; phylum Pseudomonadota; class Gammaproteobacteria; order Acidithiobacillales; family Acidithiobacillaceae; genus Acidithiobacillus. Next base: position 37,520 of record JAKACQ010000013.1, on the reverse strand, counting down.
GGGTGGCGAGACAGAACCGCGCTCAAGAAATCCTCGATTTCCGCCGCCAGGGCATCCCGCTTGGGTAAGTCCACGGTTTCATCCCGCACCCCGGGAATCCCCGGCACCGCCCCTGCTCCGCGATGATAGATGTGCAGGGTGTTATTGGAAAAATCCACGGAAGCGTAACGGTCCTGCCAGAAGATACGCATGCGCCGCGCCGGCTCCCGGACTACCCGCGAGGCCGCCAGATTCGCCACCGTGCCATCACTCAACGTCATCCAGGCATGGGCCATATCCGCCTTGTCCGTCACGGCTGCGACGCCGACGGCACGGACCTCCGCCGGTTCCGCGCCCGTCAGGAGCAGGGCCAGATCCAGATCGTGGATCATCAGATCCATGATGACATCGATATCCAGCGAACGGGGCTTGAAAGGCGCCAATCGTTCCGCTTCCAGGTAACGGGGCGCGCCAAAGCCCGCCTGGAGCAAATACCGAACCGCCGGATGCACCCGCTCGATATGTCCGACAGCCAGCACCAATTGGCGCTGCAGGGCCATCGCCATCAAGCGGTCCGCCTCCTCCGTATCCAGCGTGAAGGGCTTCTCCACCAGACAATGCACCCCCGCCTGGAGCGCGGCTTGCGCCACCGCAAAATGCGTGGAGGTGGGGGTCACAACGGACACCACATCCACTTCGGCCAACAGGGCATGGACACTGGGAAAAGCGCGGCAGCCCAACTCCGCAGCCACCTCCGCGGCCCGCTCGGCATGCTGGTCGAAAACCCCCGCCAGTTGCGAAAGCACCGCGTACTTTTGGGCGTGGAAACGGCCCAGATGACCCACACCGATAACACCGCTGCGCAGACTTTTCATGGCCGGGTGATTCCCCGCTTGCTGCTGCGAATGAACTCCAACAGATAAGCGATCTCCGGAGCGCTCAAACCGCGTCTCCGCACTTCATCCATGGCATCTTCCAGACGTTGTCCGGAGCGAAACAACAGGCGATAAGCACGTTTAATCTGCACGATGGTTTCCCGCGAAATACCGCGCCGCGCCAAACCGCGCACATTGATCCCGTGCAGACTGGCATGATTCCCGGCCGCCATCATGTAGGGAGGAATGTCCAGGGGCGCCATCGTGCCACCTCCCAGAATAGCGTGTGCGCCCACCCGTGCGTACTGATGCACCGCCGACAATCCACCGAGAATGGCGTGATCCTCCACACTCACGTGCCCTGCCAATGTTGCCGCATTGGCCATTACCACCTGATCACCGATACAGCAGTCATGTGCCACATGACAATAAGCCATCAGGAGATTATGGTTGCCGATCCGCGTGATGCCCCCCCCTTTTACGGTACCCCGGTTGATGGTCACGAATTCCCGGATGGTATTATGCGACCCCACATGGAGCTCCGTGGGTTCCCCCCGATAACCGAGGTCCTGCGGAGCGGTGCCGATGGAAGCAAACTGAAAGACATGATTGTGGACACCCAAACGGGTGGGACCCTCGATCACGGCATGGGCCCCGATGCGGGAATGATCGCCGATTTCCACTCCTGCGCCAATCACCGCGAAAGGCCCGATCACGCAGCCGTCCCCAATCCGCGCCGAGGCATCGATCACGGCCTGGGGATGAATCCGCGCCGTCATTGAGCATACTCGCGCAGTGTCGCCATCAACAACGCGGAAGCGACCTCCACACCATCCACCAGCGCCGCCGTTTCCATTTGCCACATGCCGGCACGCCGCCGACTCACATTGGCCACCAGTTCCAGTTGATCGCCGGGAGTCACCGGTCTACGAAAACGCGCCTTATCGATACCCGCGAAGTAGACCGTCGCGTTCTCACCATATTTATCTTCTGAAACAAAGGCGAGAAGAGCGGCGGCCTGCGCAAGGGCTTCGATGATGAGCACACCTGGCATGACGGGGAAATTCGGGAAGTGCCCCTCGAAATGTGGTTCATTCATGGTCACATTCTTCAACGCTCGCAGACGTTTCCCCACCTCTATTTCCACCACCCTATCCACTAGCAGCAATGGATAACGATGCGGCAAACGTTTAAGAATATCCTGAATATTCAGCTCATTCACGATCAGACGACTCTCCGTTTGTGGATAAATTCTCGCCCGCGCCGCGCTCCAAACGCCGCACGCGCCGAAATAACAGATCCAATCCATCGAAACGCGCCGCGATGCGCCGCCAACGACTCACCTCTTGGGCCGGAATGACCCCCGAATAAATACCCGCGCGACGCAACGAGTGCGTGATTGCACTCTGCCCGGCGATTACACACCCATCGGCGATTTCGATATGTCCGGTGATCCCCACCTGACCACCGATGCGGCAATGACGGCCTATGCGCGTACTCCCCGCAATACCGGTCTGCCCGGCGATCACCGAATGCGCACCGATCCGGACGTTGTGCCCGATCTGCACCAGATTATCCATTTTCACGCCATCCTCGATACACGTATCGTCCAGGACACCACGGTCGATACACGTATTGGCACCGATCTCCACGTTATCCCCAATGCGCACACGACCCACCTGCGGTATTTTCAGAAACTGGCCATCCGCCTCGGCAAAACCGAAACCATCGGCACCGATCACCGCACCGGCATGGAGGATGCAGTGCGCGCCCAGCTTGCAACCCGCATAGACCTTGACCCCAGGATAGAGGTGTGACCCGCGTCCCACTTCCACCGCCGCGCCAATAAAGGTGCCCGCCTCCAACCAGACCTCCGCCGCGATCACCGCTCCGGCCCCTACTTGCACGTAGGCATCCACACGCGCGCTGGGATCTATCTGCGCGTCCCGCGCCAGTTGTGCCGTGTGGTGCAATCCCGGCCGGGGCACCAGCGGTGGATACAGATATTGCATGACTCGCGCGAATGCCGCATAGGGGTTGGCCGTCAACAGACACTGTCCAGGAAACGTTTGCGCCGCGCCGGGAGTGAGAATCACCGCTCCGGCCTGATTCGCCATCAATCGGCCACGCAGGCGGGCATCCTGATAAAATGTCAGATCCCCGCTCCCCGCCGTCTCCAGGGGGGCCAGCGCACGGATTCGATACGCGGGATCACCACGCAACTCCGCACCGGCCACCACCGCAAGCTCTCCCAGCAAGTATTCTTTACCGGTCACGCTACTTACCACCACCGGCCTTGCCAGGCATCGGTTTATTCGCCATCGCAGCGACCACCTGCGAAGTGAGATCAATGGCTCCACTCACGTAAAGCACCGATTTATCATTCAAAATGACGGTATAGTGTCCGGCGCGCCCAATCCGGCTCACCACCTTGACCAGTTGATCCTGAATCCTTTTAAGAATCTGGTTGCGCTGATAACTCAGGCTGTCCTGAGCCTGCCGTTGGAACTGTTGCAAATTGAGAATCATGCTCTGCAATCGCGCCTCCCGTTCCTGCCGTTGCGCATTGGTGAGATGGGGAAAATCTTTCTCCAAGGCTTTTTGCGCATCACCGATCTGTTGCCGCTTGGCCTCGATTTCTCTTTGTTTCGCCGCCACCTGCTTGTTAAGGTTAATCGCGCCCGCCCGCGCCTCCGGCAATTCGCGCAGCGCGCGATCGAGATCCACAAAACCAATCTTCAAGGGGGCGGCCCATGCCGTTCCCGAAGCCAGCAATATCAGCAGGATAACCCCTGTCCGCAATGACCAGCCCATTCCTTAACACCACCCCGTCAAAAATTGTTGCCGACGGTGAACTGCAGGGGCTGAGTCAAATCACCCGGCCGTTTGTCGAGCGGCACAGCGAGCGACAGGCGCAAGGGACCCATCGGGCTGATCCACAGAAAACCGACACCGGCCGTCGTTCGCATTTGGCCCAAACCTGGGAAGTAGTTATTGCTGTAGTTGTAGACCGAGCCACTGGTATTTGCCTCCACACCATAAACCCACCCGCTGGCCAAAAACAATGACATTCGGAAATTGCTATCGCTTGCAAGACCCGGTAGCGGGAAATACAGACTGGCATTGAACAGCAGTTCACGGGTACCACCCACCGGATAGCCGCCCACCTGTGGTCCCAACGAATACGTTTGATAACCCGGCAAGGTGGTCGGACCGCCCAGATAATAATTATTGAAAAATGGAACCTGTTTACCCCCGTAGCCGTTAATAAATCCGTAACGTCCGCCCACACCGGCCGTCAGCCAGGAGTTAATCGGATGGTAGTAGTTGGCTTTGATCTCCGCCTTGTACCAACGCAGCTTCGCGGGGGGGACCGCCGCCTTGAGCGACAAGCTTCCATAGAATCCCTTGGTGGGGAAAATGGGTGAATTCCGGCTGTCATACGTCAGGTTATTACCCACGGTCAACGCGGTGGCGGTACGGCCAAACGTATTGACATAATTTTGGTAGATGTAGGGAGAGTTAGAAAACAGATTAATCGTCGTATTACTGAATCCCAGCGACATATAGTCATACACATACTGCATCACCGGAATACCCAGTGTCACGGCGCCACCATAATCGATCTCCTGATAAGGGGCGACGGACAGGATGGACAGATTGGTGTTGTTCATATACAGATTAAAGCCCAGACTGACGCCATCCGGCGTAAAATACGGGTCTGTGAAAGAAAGATTATACGCCGTCCCCAAGCCGCCCACATTCGCCGAGAGCGACAAGGCGTTGCCGGTCCCCATGAAGTTGTTCTGGCTGACGGATCCGTTGAACAGGACCCCTTGCGCATTGGAATAGCCCACGCCGATACTAAAACTACCCGTCGGCCTCTCACTCACATGCACATCGAGATCCAACTCATCCGGATGTCCGGGAACCGGCACCGTCTTGGTGTTTATCTTGTCGTAAAAACCTGTCTGCTGCAGGCGCATCTTGGAACGTTTGATCAGCGCGCCGTTATAGAGCGCGCCTTCCATCTGGCGGAATTGACGCCGCACCACATAGTCCCGGCTCTTGTCGTTGCCAGTAATCTCAATACGACGTATGTAGACCTTGCGACCCGGATCGACCTGAAAGTCCAGGACCACTTCATGGGTTTTTGGGTTCACCTTGGGCACCGGCGTGGTGTTGGCGAATGCGTAACCCAAATCACCCAACTTGTCTGCGATGGCACTGTTGGTGTCGTTGATCTTGGCGCGCGAGAACAAATCCCCTGGCTTGATTTCAACCAGTTTTTCCAGTTCCTGTTTGGGCACTATCAAGTTACCGCTCAAATTCACGGACTGGACATGATAGACATCACCCTCATGCACATTGATGGTGATATAAACAAAGCGCCGATCCGGCGACACCTGTACTTGGCTCGATTCCACATCGAAATTCAGATAGCCACGATCCAGATAGAAGTTATGCAGCTTTTCGAGGCCTCGCATGAGCTTTTCCCGGGAGTAACGATCATTTTTAGTGAAAAAGGAGAAGGCATTCGGCGCACCGACACTGAACAATCCGCGTAACCGACTTTCACTGAAGGCGTGATTGCCAACAATGGTCACCTGCTTGATAGTAGCCTGCTCGCCCTCTTGCGCATCGATATGGATCGCCACCCGGTTACGCGGGAGTTTTTCGACCCGCGCATGAATTTTGGCATTGTAGTAGCCCATGCCTTCGTATTGTTCTTGCAGGCCACGCACCACCTGATCGAGCACCGAACGATTAAAGATTCGCCGATCCACCAGTCCGAGTCCTTTGAGAGTGCCATTGACCTCACTTTTAGAAAAGGCCTTTATGCCCTTCAAATGGATACTGGCGATGATGGGCCGTTCCTGCACGATCACCAGCAAGGTGCCACCGGAACGGGCGATGGTCACATCCTTGAAGAAACCCGTGGAATACAGCGCCTTGATGGCCTGCTGCGCCTGCTGGTCATCCACTTGATCGCCAATATGGATGGGCAGGTAATTATAGACCGTGCCAGGAGCGATATGCTCCAGGCCGCGAATTTCTATATTTTTGACCGTAAAGGGCGTAAATGCCCAGGCGGGTACCGCCCAGGCGGCGGTGACGCAAGCCACACCGGCGGCGAGAATTACAGGGGAGGCCAAGCTGAGGCTGTATTTTTTCACGGGTTCAGCAGTCTCATAATATCATTGTAGAAGGCGAAGGACATGAGCATCAGAAGCAGCACTATACCGATCTGCTGCGCTTTTTGCACCACCACCGCGGAGAGTGGCTTGCCACGTACCATCTCTATGGCGTAAAACACCAGATGCCCGCCGTCCAGAATGGGGATAGGCAGGAGATTGAGCACCCCGAGACTGATGCTCACCAGCCCGAGGAAGGATAAAAATGGCGCCAAACCGGCTTGCGCCGATTGACCGGCGAATTGCGCTATGGTGATCACTCCGCTGAGGTTGTCCGGGGAGACGAAGCCTTGCACCATCCGTACGATCATTTCCACCGTCATGAACGACATCCGCCAGGTGGTTCGCGCACCGTAGATCAGCCCTTCCCATGGCCCGCGTTCACGCAGCACCACCAGACTTTTGGGCAGCGGCGCCATGACGACGCCGATACGTCCTACCGATTTTCCGCTTTTATCCAAAAACAATTGCGGGGTCAGACTGACGGCGTTGGTCACCCCCTGCGCGGTCACGTAGCGCAGGTGGATGACTGTATCCGGATGCGACACCACCTGTCGTGCCAGGTTCTGCCAACTGGAAATGCGTTGACCATTCACCGCAACAATGCGGTCTCCGGGCTGCAATCCGGCCCGCTGTGCGGGACTATGGGGTTCCACCGCACCGATGACGGCCGGCAGATAGGGCTCCATACCGACCCATTTACGGATGAAGCCCGGCCCCACGCTGTCCGCAGGAAGCGTTTGCAAGGGCAACACGCGATTCGCCCGCACACCGTCACTGCGCGTGGTCTGCAACGTCACCGGCGTGCGCGCGATGGCCGCCGACAGCAGTCCCAGACGCATATCCTCCCAGGTGTACACCGGCCGCCCATTCAGCCTCGTGATCCGTTCACCCGGTTGCAGTTGCGCCTTGGCCGCCAGCGAATGATCCTGCACCAAGCCAACGATGGGCGCCAATCCGGGGATGCCCAGCCAGGCCACCCCGGCGTAGGCGAAAACGGCCAGCAAGAGGTTCGCCACCGGCCCCGCCAGCGCGATAAGGAAACGCTTACCCGGCGCCAGCGCGTCAAAGGCCCGTTTGCTGTCGTCCGCGGAGATGGGTTCATCGCCCTGTTCGCCCAGCATTTTGACGTAGCCACCCAGGGGCAGCGCCGCGATAACGTACTCCGTCTGATCGCGCCCCCAGCGGCGGCTGATCAGGGCTGGACCAAAACCAATGCTGAATTTAAGTACCTTGACACCCATGGACTTGGCGACGGCGAAATGTCCCGATTCGTGCACCAGTACGAGAATGCCTATGGCCAGAATGAAGGCCCCTATGGTCTCAAGCGTCTGCATTCGCCCTCAGGAAGACCGTCGCCTGCTCGACTCCTGTCCGGACAGGTGGCGAACCGCGTTTGCCCGGGCCAAGCGGTCGATTTCCAGCACGCCGTCCAGATGATCCGGGGCAGCCGGCTGTAAATCCGTGAGCGTCTCCTCCACAACCGCCGCAATCCGGGAGAAGGGCAGGGCCCCGTCCAGGAAGGCCTGCACCGCGACCTCATTCGCCGCATTCAGCACGGTCGCCGCGGCGCCACCGGCACGCAAGGCATTGAAAGCCAACGCCAGACACGGAAAACGCTGCAAATCCGGTTCCTCGAATCGGAGATCCGGACCCCGCGCCAAATCCAGCGAAGAGACACCGCTCTCCATCCGTCCCGGATAGGCCAATGCATGGGCAATGGGGGTACGCATGTCGGGGTTGCCCAATTGCGCCAGCACGGAGCCATCCACATACTCCACCATGGAGTGGATGATGCTTTGCGGATGAATGAGCACATCGATCTGCGCGGCCGGCAGATCGAAGAGCCAATGCGCCTCGATGACTTCCAGACCTTTGTTCATCATGGTCGCTGAATCCACGGAAATCTTGCGTCCCATGACCCAATTGGGATGAGCACAAGCCTGGTCGGGCGTGACCGCCGCCAGGCGCTCCACCGGCCAGGTGCGGAAGGGTCCGCCGGAGGCGGTCAGCATAATACGGCGCACCCCCTTGCCTTCCGCAAGGCACTGAAACACCGCGTTATGTTCACTGTCTATGGGGAGTAGTGTTATCTGACGCTGATGCACCCGCTCCATGAACAGGTTCCCGGCCATGACCAGGCATTCCTTGTTGGCCAGGTAGACCCTTTTGCCCGACTCCACCGCAGCCAGGGTCGGCAACAGACCGGCCGCTCCGACAATAGCGGCCATGACTTCGTCCACTCCAGGCATACGCGCGGCTTCCGCCAGGGCCTCCGGGCCACTCTCCACCTGGATGTCTTTCAGACCCTCATCGCGCAGGGCCATCCGCAATCGCTGCGCGGCCTCCGGAGCCGCCATGACTACCAGTTGGGGATGATGGAGACGACAAATCTCCTGCATTTCCGCGACGCGATGATTTCCCGTCAGAGCAACGATCCGGAAACGATCCGGATGCAGTGCCACCACATCCAAGGTGCTCCTGCCGATGGAGCCCGTCGCCCCGAGTATGCAAATCCCTCGTGTCATTTCCACCAACCCAGATAATAGAGCCCGGCCACAAAGACCGGGATGCCGGCACTCATGCTGTCCAAGCGATCCAGCAAACCACCATGTCCCGGCAGCAACTGGCCACTCTCCTTGCAATCCGCGCGGCGCTTCAGAAAACTCTCGGAAAGATCCCCTGAGACCGCAAAAGCCCCGGTGATCAATCCCAGAACGGCACCGAGACAAAGTATGGAGACCGTTGCGCCCATCCATACCCACCCGCCCAGTGTGCCCATAATGGCGCTGGCAAGCAAGCCACCCAGCAGGCCTTCCCAGGTCTTTCCAGGGCTGATGCGCGGGACCAGGCGGCGGCGCCCCCAGATCTTTCCAAAAGTCATCGCCCCCACATCACCAGCACTGACCACCAGAATCACCCAAAGCAGGAGCCATGGCGCGCGCTGCTGCAGATGCAGGCTCAACAGCAGGGCGGGCAGCAGCGTGGGGAAAACGCACAGCGCGCTCACCACGTGCTGCCAGGCGGAGGCCTCGCGCAAAGGCGTCGGTGACAGAGTGGCCAGCAATATCATCAGCGATAGCCACCAGATTACGCTGCCCGCGGCGAGAGTTGGCCACGATACCAGACCGGAAAGGGCGGCAACGGGCACCAGCACGGCCAGCGCCACCGCCAGCCAGCCGGGTCGGGCCATCAGGCTGAGCTGGCCCCACTCCCGTCCCGCCAGCAGAGCCAGCAACAGGAGAAAAACCAGAAAAATCCAGAAGGAGGCCCAGAAAATCAAACCAAGAACCAGCAGAAACAGCAGCGTGGCGGTAATCAGTCGCTGACGGAGCAATCGGCCTCCAGCACCTGATCACCGGTTCGCCCAAAGCGCCGCTGCCGATGCGCGAAGGAATGCAGGGCGTGTTCCAAAACCGCCCGATCCACATCCGGCCATAATGTGTCGGTAAAATAAAACTCCGTGTAAGCCAGTTGCCAGATCAGAAAGTTACTGATCCTTTCCTCTCCACCCGTACGAATCAGCAGATCGGGCTCGGGAATGTCCGCCAAGGCGAGATGACGGGCAATGTGCGCTTCAGACAAATCCTCCGGCGCGAACTCACCCGCCTGAACCGCCGCCATGGCCGCGCGGGCCGCCTGGGTGATGTCCCAGCGCCCGCCGTAATTCACCGCCAGATTGAGTTGGAGACGATTATTGGCACGGGTCAGGGTTTCCGCCTCTTCGATGAGCTGACGAATGTCACGGTCCAGCGCACCGCGATCACCGATGATGCATAAGCGGACGCCGTTTTCCTGCAGTTTACGCACTTCCCGCCGCAACAAGAGACGAAAGAGATTCATCAGCAACCGCACTTCCAGGGCCGGGCGGCGCCAGTTTTCCGTGCTGAAAGCAAACAGTGTCAGGAAGGGGATACCCAAGTCCACACAGGATTGCACCATTTCCCGCACCACTTCGGCCCCGCGGCGATGACCCGCCACTCGCGGGAGATGCTGGCGGTAGGCCCAGCGACCATTGCCATCCATGATGACGGCAATATGGCGCGGTATGGCAGGCCGGTTTTCATGCCCAGAAGACATGGGATCAGACCTCCATGAGGTCAGCTTCCTTGGCCTCCACCACCGCATCCACTTCATCAATGAAACGGTCGGTCAACTTCTGGAATTCCTCCTCGGCGCGCCGCTCTTCATCTTCGGAAATCGTCTTCTGCTTGCGGAGCTCTTTCACCTGAGAAAGGCTATCGCGCCGAATGTTACGAATAGCCACGCGCGCGCCCTCTCCTTCCTGGCGCACCACCTTGACCATTTCCTTGCGCCGCTCTTCCGACAGAGGGGGCAAAGGCACGCGCACATTATCCGAGCCCGCCACCGGATTGAGCCCCAGATCGGCGTCGCGAATAGCCTTATCGATTTTCGGGATTAGATTTTTCTCCCAAGGAGTCACCAGGAGGGAGCGCGCGTCCGCCACCGAAACCGAGGCCACCTGCGCCAACGGGGTCGGCGCGCCATAGTAGTCCAATTGCACGTGGTCGAGCAGCCCCGCGCTCGCCCGACCCGTCCGCAGCCGGGTGAGCTCACCCTTGAGGGACTCAATACTTTTCTTCATCCGGGTTTCGGAATCTTTTTTAATCTCTTGAATACTCATGCGATCTCTCTGCGCACCGAAGTGCCCTCTTCTTCGCCCAACATCACCCGCATCAAGGCGCCGGATTTGTTCATGGAAAAAACGATGATGGGCATGTCATTGTCCCGGCAGAGCGTGATGGCCGTTGCGTCCATCACCTGTAGACCCTGCTCCAACACCTGATTGTAGGAGAGTTCCCGATAGCGCATGGCCTCGGGATGCGTAACCGGGTCATCCGTATAGACACCGTCCACCTTGGTTCCCTTGAGCACCACCTCGGCGTTGATTTCCACGGCGCGCAAACTGGCCGCCGTGTCCGTGGTGAAAAAGGGATTACCGGTACCCGCACCAAAAATGACCACCCGCCCCTTCTCAAGATGACGGATCGCCCGACGCCGGATGTAGGGCTCCGCCACCTGCTCGATATGCAACGCGGACAGCACCCGCGTCGGCAGACCCAAGTGCTCCAGAGCATCCTGTATCGCCAGCGCATTCATGACCGTCGCCAACATACCCATGTAGTCGGCCGTTGCGCGATCCATGCCCTCGGCGGCTTTGGCCATACCCCGAAAGATGTTGCCACCGCCAATCACAATGGCCACCTGTACTCCGGCATCGGAAACATCCTTGATTTCCCGGGCCATACGCTGCACGACCTCACGGTCCACCCCGTACTGGCCATCGCCCATGAGCGCTTCCCCACTGAGTTTGAGGAGAATGCGGGAATACACGGGCGCCGTCATTCAGGACCCCCGCACTTGCGCCATGACCTCGGTGGCGAAATCCGCCGTGGGGGCCTTCTCGATGCCTTCGCCCACCTCGAAGCGCACGAACTCCCGCACTTCCACACCAGGAAAGTCCTTCATCAGCTGTCCGACACTGCGGTCCGGGTCCTTGACGAAAGGCTGTCCCAACAGGGCGATTTCGTTGAGGAGCTTGTTCAGACGTCCGGAAATCATCTTCTCGATGATATCGGCCGACTTACCGCTGTCCGCCGCCTGCGCAATCAGGATTTCCTTTTCACGGGCCAGACGCTCGGCCGACACGGCGCTGGGATGGATCACCTCGGGACGCGCCGCGGCCACGTGCATCGCCACATCACGACCCAATGCACCGGTAGCGGCCTGGCCTTCCAGCGCCACCAGCACACCGATACGGCCACCGTGGATATAGGCCCCGACCACACCCTCCTCGACCTGCAGATAGCGCAAGCGGCGCAGACTGATGTTCTCGCCGAGTTTACTGACCAAGCCTTTGCGCCGTTCCTCCACCGCGGCATCGGCCAACAAGGCGTCCGCTGCGTCAAATCCCTGCGCCAGCGCCTGTTCGGTACAGTCTTTCGCCAAGGCCAGGAAATCTTCATTCTTGGCCACAAAGTCGGTTTCGCAGTTGACTTCGAGGACCACGCCCCGCTTCTGGTCACCGCTGAGCGCGGTGACCACGACGCCCTCGGCCGCCACCCGGCCCGCCTTCTTGTCGGCCTTGGCCAAACCGCGTTTGCGCAGGAGGTCGATCGCCGCCTCCATATCACCGCCAGCCTCGGTCAACACGGTTTTACACTCCATCATGCCGGCGCCGGTGCGCTCGCGCAATTCCTTGACCTGCTGTGCACTGATAACCATGAATACTCCTTAGATTCTGGGGAACGCTTCAGTCGGCATCGATTTCGATCGTGTCTTCGTCCACTTCGACGAACTCATCGAGCAACGCGGCCTCACCACCCTGGCGGCCATCGAGGATGGCGTCAGCCACCAGCGAGGCATACAGACGGATGGCGCGCGTCGCGTCATCATTACCGGGAACGGGATAATCGATGAGCAGCGGATCGCAATTACTGTCCACCACACCGATCACCGGGATGCCCAGCTTGCGGGCCTCTGCGATGGCGATATTTTCGTGACCGACATCGATCACGAAAATGGCATCCGGCAGACCGCTCATCTCCTTGATACCACCCAGGCTGCGTTCCAGTTTTTCGCGCTCGCGGGTCAGATTCAGGGCCTCTTTCTTGGTCAGTTTTTCCAACGTGCCGTCGGTGGTCATTTGATCCAGTTCATCCAGACGACGAATGGATTGGCGAATGGTTTTGAAGTTGGTCAGCGTACCGCCCAGCCAACGCTGATTGACGAAAAAGGCGCCGCTGCGACGGGCCTCCAGTTCGACGGCCTCGCGCGCCTGGCGCTTGGTGCCGACAAAAAGCACCCGACCGTGTTTGCGGGAAACTTGCTCAATGAAACTCAACGCCGTGCGCAGCATCGGCAGGGTGTATTCCAGGTTGATAATGTGAATGCGGTTGCGTTCACCAAAGAGATACGGCGCCATCTTGGGGTGCCAGTAACGGGATTGGTGGCCGAAATGGACGCCCGCTTCCAGCAGGGCGCGCATGGTGACGTTACTGCTCATGAGTGAGATTCTCCAGTTTTCAGGGTTGTGGTCCGCCACGCGCCACAGGCAGTCATCCTTGCGGACACCCGGCTGCCCGATGTCGGCGCGTGTGAGTATTTAGGCCGAAGCCCAGCGCTTTTTAGCATAAAACGAACGCACTGGCAAATGACCCCAAAAGCGGCATGTCGATTTATTCCCTGTGCCGCCGATGCCACCACCAAAACATGCCACCCCCCGCAATCAACAAGAGCAACAGCATGATCTGCACATGTTGCACGCCCTGCAGCAGACTCCGCAATGAAGCGCCCAGGAGATAACCAACGCTCGCGATGGCTATGGACCATACCGCCGCGGCCACAGGATTCATCCACAGATAGCGACGGGCCGGATAACGGTGCACCCCGAGCAGAATGGGCGTGATGGTGCGAGTGCCATAAATAAACCGGAACAACAGCGTGACCCAATCCCCGAAACGGCGGATCGAACCTTCCGCCTGATGCACATGACGGCGCAGAAAATGCGGCAAACTGTTCAGCAGACGTTCGCCGTAATGGTAGCCCAACTGATACAGCGCCTGATCGTTGATCGTGCTGCCCAACCAGGAGACGAGCATGACCACAGGCAGATCGAACACGCCGGCATGGGCCAAGGCACCGGCAATGATCACGATGGCTTCGCCCTCCAGCAGCGTACCCACGAAAAGTATCCAGTAACCATATTGGTGCAGAAAGGCGATGACCCTCTCCAGCGTGATCGGCGGAAGATACAGCCAGCTCAGCACCTCGTTGATCGCATCAATGGTCTCGTCCTCCCCGTCACACCGAACGCTTATTTACCGGCACACGCCACAATAGCAAAAGCGGCAACGGACGCCTATTGGCGGGCCCCCTCCCACTTCCGCCGCCATGCGGAGGTGTCATGAAACCCCGTCCAGACTTTGGCGGTAGTTATCCAGGAGGGTATCGAAGACCCGGGGCCAGGTTTCGCCCTCGGCGCGTTGCCGGGCGCGCTGGCCCATCTCCCGCAACTGCGCACGATTGCTCAGCAGACTCCACATGGCAATGGCAAGATCCCCATCGACGGGGAGCAGGACGCCTTCATCAGCAGACCGGAAATGCTCATTCACCCCAGGCGTGTCATAGGCCAGTACCGGCAGGCCGCTGGCCATGGCCTCCAGCACCACATTGCCAAAGGTCTCGCTGCAGGAAGGGAAACAAAACAGGTCCGCACTGGCATACCACCGGGCCAGAGCCTCCCCTTGTTGCACGCCTTCCAGAGAAAAGCCCGCCAGGTTCTGCCGGGATAGTTCAGCGGCCAGCGGCCCATCACCGATCAGGGCAAGATGCAGTTTACCCGGTCCCCGCCAGATCTCCCGCAAACGCCCATAGGCAACCACCAGGGCGGGCAGGTTCTTTTCATGGGCCAATCGCCCGACATAAAGCAGAAGTCCATCTTCCTGCCCCAGACCAAGCCCGGCGCGCAAGGTGTCGCTACGCCAGCGGGGATCGAATCTGACCGTATCCACCCCACGGCGCCACATGGCCAGATTGCGAAAGCCGTGGGCCGTCAGATGGGCAAACGTCCCCTGGCTCGGCACCAGGGTTTTGCGGGTGGCGTTATGAAAACCACGCAGATAAAGTAGCGCCAGCCCTTGCAGGAATTGCAGGCGATAGTGCCGGGCATAGCCGTCAAAGTTGGTGTGAAAACTGCTGACCACGGGGATTCTCAGATGGCGCGCCGCCAGGAGCCCGGCGAGGCCCAGGGGACCTTCCGTGGCGATGTGGATCAGATCGGGGCGCAAAACCCGCAGCCGTCGCCGCATACGGTGCGTTACGCTGTAACCCATCCGGACCTGCGGGTAAAAAGGCAGGGACAGTGCCGGGAAAAGGTCCGCCCCTGCCCCGTCACCGCTCTGCCGCGGTCGCAGCACGGAGACCCGATAGCCGCGCTGCCGCAGATGACTGGTCAGGCACTGTAACGTATGCGCCACACCATTCACTTCTGGTGGATAGGTTTCCGTGATGAGGGCCAGATGAGAGAAACCTTCAGCCATCGCGCGCCCCGCGTCCCGCCTCGACAATGCCAGTCGCCTGGTGGCTCACCATCGCAAGTGGAAATCGGGCATGATCCATTCCTGTTCCTGCTCCAGATCGGCGGCCAGCAGCGGCATTCCCGCCTCCCATGACGCGGCCAGGGACAAGGTCAAGTGCGTTCCGGTCACGGCGAGTCCCGGCGGCGCCATCGGCGGCGTCGCGCCGCGATGAAAGAGGATCGCGAGCCGTAACAGCACAGCGAGTTTTTGCAGGGGCGCGATATCTTCCACGCCGATTTCCAGATCCCGCAACTGGGCAGGGCTAGGCAGCCGTTTGCGCTGGGCGCGAATCAACGCCGCCACCACCCCTTGCTCTCGCCGCGAGAAACCCGCGATGTCCCCATTCCGCCAGATATACTCGCCATGCTTGTGGAATCCGGAATGGGCGATATCGAGACCGATATCATAGGTCAGCGCCGCCCAACGCAACCATTGCCGATGTCCATCGTGAAGATGCCATGCCGCGGCCGCGGCCGCGTAAAAGTGATCCGCCCACTGGGCCACCCTCGCGTTACGGGAGGTCTGACTATGAAAACGCTCTTGCAGGCTGCGGATACTCATTTCCCGGGTATCTTCCTGATGGATGCGGCCGAGCAGATCGTAGATCGCGCCCTCGCGCAGGGCACCTTCGGAAAACCGCATTTCATGCAAGCACAACGACTCGAACAACCCATGAAGGATGAGGAATCCGCCGGGGAAAACGGGTGCGCGGTCAGCCTTCAGTCCTTTGATCTGGCTGAGCGCACGCACCGAACCCAGGCGGATGATCTGCTCGCGCAGCCAATGCATGCCACTCCGGGTGATCCGCAAGCCCTGGCCATTTTCGGCGAGAATCCGGGCGATGGCCTTGACGGTGCCGGAGGAACCCACCACCTGATCCCAGCCGTGGCGGGAGAACTCGTCGAGCATGGGTTCCACGGCCATGCGCACCCGTTTTTCGAGTTGCTCGCAGGCCGTCAAGGTGATCGCATCATGGGGGAAAAAGGCGCGGGTGGAGGCCACACAACCAAAATGCAGGCTCTCCCGCAAATGAGGCGTGAAGCCTTTGCCGGCTATCAGTTCCGTACTTCCACCACCGATATCTATCACCAAGCGGCGCTCGCAGGCGTCCACCGCCAGACTATGGGCCACCCCCAAATACACCAGGCGCGCCTCTTCACGCCCCGCCACCACCTCCACCGGATATCCCAGCGTTTCTTCGATGGCGCGAATGAATCCTTCCGCGGCACTCGCCTGGCGCAATGTATTGGTGCCGATCACGCGTACCCGATCCGGGTGGATACCCCGCAGGCGCTGCCCGAAACGGGCTAGACAAGCCAGGGCACGCTGCTCTACCTCGGGATCGAGGCTACCGTCATCGCGCAAGCCTTCCGCCAGGCGCACACCATCGCGCAGGCGATCCAGCAGCCGGATCTCGGAGCCGCTTTCCTCGGCAACGACCATGTGAAAGGAATTGGAGCCCAAATCCACCGCCGCCAGAAAGTTTTCAAGCACCGCCGGGGCCGTTGGCTCCGCCATCACTATTTCCCCTGAATGCTTTTTACCACCTCGTCCAAGGGAAGATGCCGGACGTTTTTTCCTTTAGCGAGGTAAATGACATATTCGCAGATGTTCCGGGCATGATCGCCGATGCGCTCGATCGCCTTGGCAATGAACAGCGCGTCAATGGCCGGGGTGATGGTCCGCGGGTCTTCCATCATATAGGTAATCAAACGGCGCAGGGCCGAACGGTATTCCTGGTTCAACACCTCGTCGCCCTTGGCCACGGCGACAGCCTGTTCCGCATCCGCGCGGGCCAGGGCATCCATGGCTCGCCGCAGCATGTTCAGGGCATAGTCCGCCATGACCCCGACATCACGCAGGAAGGCCGGATTGGCGTTGCGCGTCCCATGTCCCATGGCCAGGACCATATCAGCGATTTTACTGGCTTTATCGCCCATGCGCTCCAGATCGGCGATGCTCTTGATCAGGGTCATCACCAACCGCAGATCGCCGGCGGCAGGCTGACGCATAGCCAGGATATTGATGCACTCCTCTTCAATCTGCACCTCGTAGCCGTTGACCTCGTGGTCGCGGGCAACCACCTCCCGGGCCAGATCGGCGTCCGCATCCTGCAACGCCTTCACCGCATTGCTGATCTGCTCTTCGACCACGCCCCCCATGGCCAGCACCAAGGCATGGACTGCATTCAGTTCCTCATCAAACCGCTGGGAAATATGTGGTTCCTTGTCCATCGCTGCGCTCCTTAACCATAACGACCCGTAATGTAATCTTCCGTCTGTTTCTTGCTCGGGTTGGTGAACAACTGATTGGTGGGCCCGAATTCCACCATTTCCCCGATATACATGAATGCCGTGTAATCCGAAACACGCGCCGCCTGCTGCATATTGTGGGTGACGATCAGAATGGTGAAATGATTACGCAGCTCACTGACCAATTCCTCAATTTTCAAGGTGGCTATAGGGTCCAGCGCCGAGGTGGGCTCGTCCAGCAGGATCACTTCCGGCTTCACCGCCACGGCCCGCGCGATGCACAAACGCTGCTGCTGTCCGCCAGACAGGCCCAAACCGCTGGTCTTGAGTTTGTCCTTGACCTCTTCCCAGAGGGCCGCCTGGCGCAGGGCCTGTTCCACCCGCTCATCCATCTCCACCTTGCGCAACCGCTCATAGAGCTTGATGCCGAAGGCAATATTATCATAGATGGACATGGGGAAAGGGGTCGGTTTCTGAAAAACCATACCGACTTTGGCACGCAGCAAATTCACATCCATACCGAGGGCGAGCACATTGTCGCCATCGAGCAAGACTTCGCCCGTAGCCCGTTGACCGGGGTACAAGGAATACATGCGATTGAATACCCGCAGGAGTGTGGATTTTCCACAACCCGAAGGTCCGATGAATGCGGTCACCTGGCGTTCTGGTACATCCAGATTGATATCCCTGAGGGAGTGATTGCTGCCATAAAAGAAATCCAGATGGCGAACGGATATCTTGGTTTTCTGGGGTTCCGACATTAACGCGGGCTCCTGTCTTTGATAAGGAAGCGGGAAACAAGGCTCAAGACTAGCACAGCCATGGCAGCTATCAACGCGCCCGCCCAGGCCAGATGCTGCCATTCCGGATAAGGACTCATGGCAAATTGAAAAATGACCACGGGGACATTGGCGATCGGCTGGTCCAGATTCGTGCTGAAAAACTGATTACTGAGCGCCGTGAACAGCAGCGGTGCGGTCTCGCCGCTGATTCTCGCCAGCGCCAGCAGAACCCCGGTGAGGATACCAGAACGTGCGGCCCGATAACTCACCTGA
This sequence comes from Pseudomonadota bacterium, assembly GCA_021821285.1. Lineage (GTDB taxonomy): Bacteria > Pseudomonadota > Gammaproteobacteria > Acidithiobacillales > Acidithiobacillaceae > Acidithiobacillus. The sequence continues at coordinate 19,063 of JAKACQ010000013.1, read as the reverse complement.
ACGATCATCTTCCAGTGCGGCGCCCCTAGGGCCAGGGCCGCCTCGCGCATGCTACCGGGGACCATGCCCAGCATCTCATCCGTGGTGCGCAGAACGACGGGTAGCAGCAAAATAGCCAGTGACAGAGCCCCGGCAAGACCCGAGAAGTGCCCCATGGGCACGACCACGGCGGCGTAAATAAACAGGCCGATCACGATGGATGGCGCGCTGAGCAGGATATCATTAAAAAAACGGATGACCCCCGCCAGACGGCGGCCTTGCGCAAACTCGGCGAGATAGGTGCCGGCCAGAATGCCCACAGGCGTGCCGACCAGCACCGCCACGCCAATCATCAGCAGGCTGCCCACGAAGGCGTTGCGCAACCCCCCGATACTGCCAGGCGCCGGCGTGTCACCGGTAAACAGTTCTAGGTTGAGGGCGGTGGCGCCATAAGAAAGGGTGGTCCAGAGAATCCAGACCAGCCAGAAGAGGCCAAACAGCGTCGTTGCCATGGCCATACCCAGATTGAAGACATTCCAGAAACGGCGGCGCAGATAACGGGCGTTCCTGGCCACACTCATAAACCCGCCTTCCCTTGTCCCTGACCAAGACGCCAGAGCATCAGTTTGGCCAGCACCAGCACCACGAAGGTAATGAGGAAGAGAATGAAACCCAAGGCCATGAGCGCCGACTTGTACATAGGTGAGAAGGCCTCGGCAAACTCATTCGCCAGCGCCGCAGCGATGGAATTTCCGGCGTCGAGCAAAGAGATGTGGAGATCGTGGGCATTACCGATCACAAAGGTTACCGCCATGGTTTCACCCAGGGCACGGCCGAGACCGAGGAACACCCCGCCGACCACCGCCGTACGGGTATAAGGGAGAACCACATGGCGTGCCACTTCCCAAGTCGTGGCCCCCAGGCTATAGGCCGACTCCTTGAGCATCGGAGGCACCACCAGAAAAACATCGCGCATGATCGCCGAGATAAAGGGAATCACCATGATGGCGAGAATAATACCGGCAGTCAGCATACCAATGCCCATCGGCGGGCCGCGAAACAGCGCACCGATACCGGGCAGAGCACCCATATAGTCATTGAGCCAAGGCTCGGCGCCGCCCAAAACCGGCGCAAAGACGAAAAGACCCCACATACCGAAGATGATACTGGGGATACCCGCCAGCAGCTCAATGGCGCTGCCGACCGGCTGGCGTAGCCATTCGGGCGCGAGTTCGCTGATAAATAACGCAATGCCGAAACTGATGGGCACGGCGATCAGCAGGGCCATCAGGGAACTGACCAAAGTCCCGTAAATCGGTACCAGGGCGCCGAAGTTTTCCGTAACCGGATCCCAGGCGTCACTCCAGAAAAAGGCGAAACCAAAATGATGAAAAGCTTCCCACCCGCGCAAAAAAAGGGACAACGCCACCCCGGCCAGCAGGAGCAAGACCAAAAAGGCGAGCCCACCCGTCAGCCAGCGGAAGCCCCGGTCCATGGCATGCAGACGTCGTGATCGCGCGGGGCGGATGCGAGAGGGCACAGCGGGGGACGGCGCCGCCGCCTTCCGCACTCCCAATTCCGCGTCGCGGGTATCGTCCATATCTTAGTTCACTGGCCCAGATTCCTTTTCCAGTACGCCTCGATCTGTGCCACCGTACTGCTCGGTAATGGCACATAATCCAGGCGCCTGGCTTGTGCTTGCGCCTGCGGGGCTGTCAGGAACCAGCGCGAAAACTTCAGGACCCCGGCATTCGTCGCCTTGTCGGCATCCTTGCGCATAAGAATGTAAGTCGCGGCGGCAATGGGCCAACTCCGGGCACCCGGCTGGTTGGTGAGAATCATGTAGAAATCTTCCACCTTGGCGAAGTCCGCGTTCGCCGCCGCGGCCTGGAAAGTGGCCAGATCAGGGGCCACCACTTTGCCCGCGGCGTTGATCATTTTGCCGTAAGCCATGTGATTTTCCTTGGCATAGGCATATTCCACGTAGCCGATGGCGCCGGGAATCCGCTGCACATAGGCAGCGACGCCCGCATTGCCCTTGCCACCCACACCGATGGGCCAGGAAACGGCGGTGTTATCGCCCACCCGTCGTTTCCATTCCGGGCTGACCTTGGCCAGATAATTGGTAAAGTTGAAGGTGGTGCCGGAGCCGTCAGAACGATGGACCACGGTGATATTCATCTCCGGCAGCCTGATCCCTTTATTGAGGGCGGCGATGGCCGCGTCGTTCCATTTTTTGATCTTGCCCAGGTAAATATCGGTGAGCACGGTGCCGTTGAAGGTCAGTTCACCGGGCTTTATACCGGGGACATTCACGACGGGGGTAATGCCAATAATCACTGCCGGAAACTGGACGAGCTGGTCTTTGCTGAGATATTCAGGCTTGATGGGCATGTCGCTGTTGGCGAAAGCGACGGTCTTGGCCTTGATTTGGGCAATGCCACCACCAGAACCGATGGCCTGATAGTTCACCATGGTGCCCGTTTTCTGTTTGTAGGTTTCTGCCCATTTGGACAGGACGGGATAAATGGCCGTGCCACCCGCGGCGGAAATGGTTTCCGCCTGCGCCAGCCCAGCCAGGCCCAGACCCATCGCCCCCGACATCCATATCACGCTCTTGATCTTCGTCATCATACGCCCCCGCACAGGTTGAGTGAAACGCCGCACAGAAACTATAGCAAGTACTTATGTCACTTTTATGACGCCGCCGGGTTCGGAGGAATGCTTCGGGCGAGATGGAGCGGAAACACTGCGGTAAAAGTGGACCCCTTACCCACTTCACTGGTGACCTCCAGGTGCCCCTGATAACGTTCGACCGCGTGACGGACAATGGCCAATCCCAGCCCGGTGCCACCCACACGCCGGGAGCGGCCCTTGTCCACCCGATAAAAACGCTCGGTAATACGCTGCAGGTGTTCCGCGGCGATGCCGTCACCCGTGTCCTGTACCACGAAGCGCAGATGGTCTGAACACCGCTCCCATCGCACCCGGATAGCCCGCTCCGCCGGGGAATATTTGACGGCATTCTCCAGCAGATTACGGACGATGCTGGTGAGGTCTATGGTTTCGGCAACAATACCCAGATTGGCATCCAGCGCTGTGTCGATCTGCAAGCGCTTCTGGACAATGGCCGGGGACATGGTGTCCAGGGTGTTATGGACCATATCCGCAAGCATCAGGGTTTCGCAGTGCTCCGGGTTGGCCTCGGCGGCTTCCATACGCGCCAGAGACAGCAGATCCTCGACCAGGGATTGCATCCGCAGGGTCTGTTGCTCCATGAGACGAAGCTGGCTGCCGACCTCGTCATCGGCGGCAAGGGGACTGTCCAGCATGTTCTCCAAAAAACCCCGCACCACCGTCAGCGGGCTACGCAACTCGTGGGATACATTGGCCACGAAGTCCTGGCGGACCTGCTCGAGCTGGCGGATGCGGGTCACGTCCCGGAAGATGACCAGAGCGCCGGCGTCGGCAAGGGGGTAGCGCATGCCCTCCAATATTTGTTGCGCATCCGCCGGAGCCGGGAGCTGCAGAGTGGGCGGCCCCTCGCCGGCCAGAAACGCGCGCAGATGCGGGGTCCGCAACCAGAACGTCAGCGGCTTGCCCGCGTCATCCGGCCATTGCAACTGCAGCAGACGGATACCGGATGGATTGACCCAGAGCAACTGGCCGCGTTCATCCATGAGCACGACGACGTCGGGCATGGCTTGCAGGGCATCGCGTAATTGCACGATCTGGGCGCTTAACTGGCGATGTTGCGCCTCCTGATCGCGCCGCCAGTGATACCCCTCGGCGAAAGTCTCCTCCCACATCCCTCCCGCCAATGGCGGCAAGAGCGTATTCGGATTGCGGAACCAGGCACTGAAACTCTGGGACTGCTGACGATGCCAACCGACCCACAGCGCCAGCAGGAAGGCGATGACGACCAGGGGCAGGTACGACCAGGCACGCAGATCATCGGCGGCAAGAAAAATCGGGATGAGCGCCCAAAGCGCGATGGGAGAGAACCAGGCACGCAAATACCTCACTTTGGAAGAGTGCCCTGCCCGCCGGTGCGGGGTGTGGTGTCACTCACCCGCTATTCCCCGTTCAAAACCCAAAGCGCTGCAGCGGTAGCCCTCGCCACGGACCGTTTCGATGATGTGCGCGTAGCCATGATGGTCCAACCCGCGCCGCAGACGCCGGATGTGAACATCCACCGTGCGCTCTTCGATAAAGCTCTGGCGCCCCCAGATTTGGTCCAGCAGCATGTCCCGCGAGAAGACCCGTTCCGGATTGGTCACAAAAAGACGCAACAGACGGAACTCCGTGGGACCGAGATGGATCTGCACCTCGCCGGCATAGACCCGGTGCGCGCGCAGGTCCACATGCAGGTTGCCGAGACGCACCCGGCTGGCCGTCGTACTGCCATAACTGCGGCGCAGCAAGGCATTCACCCGCGCCACCAACTCGCGTGGGGAAAAAGGTTTGGCGAGATAGTCGTCGGCGCCGGATTCGAGGCCGTGTACCCGGTCCCCCTCCTCCCCGCGCGCGGTCAGCAGAATGATGGGCAACTTCTGCGTCTCTTCACGACGGCGCAAGGCCCGGCACCAAGCGAGCCCGTTCTCGCCGGGCAGCATCCAGTCCAGCACGAGCAATTGCGGCCCCCAGGTGAGGAGCGTGTCCTCGGCCGATTCGACACTCCCCTCGCAGCGCACGTCAAACCCCTGGCGCTGCAGAGTGACGCGCAGCAGTTCCTGAATGCCCTCCTCATCTTCCACCACCAGGACCCGGGAAGATGCCTTGCCTTCGTCCATATCTGCCTTTTGCCCGGAACAGGCGCCTTATCCGTGAATGGGTATGCGAGCCTGGGGGGGAACGCCAAGACTCACCCGTCAAGATAACCCGGCCAGCACGGAATGGGAAGAACTCCACCCGCCAAGGCCGTCACTGAATCAGCAACATCCCGGTGATATAGGCTGACCGGCTTCCCGGGCGCGGCGCCGTTGGGGAACCCTTGGATCAGGCGCGGCGGGCCCGTCCAGAAAAGGGGTTCCCGGTACCCGTCTTGCCACGTCCCGCCGACTGGGCAGGACGGCGCGGCGCCGAAGCGGGCGCACGGTCGGGTACGACACGACGCGGCTCGAAACCCACGACCACCTCGCGCGTGAACGAGCGACGCAACAATTTCTCCACATCCTGTAACTGCTTGTGTTCTTCACTGCAAACCAGGGATACCGCCTGCCCGCTGTTTCCGGCGCGGCCCGTGCGACCGATGCGGTGGACATAATCTTCAGGGACGTGGGGTAGTTCAAAGTTGACCACATGGGGAAGTTCCGTGATATCGATGCCACGGGCGGCAATATCGGTGGCTACCAGCACCCGCACCTTGCCTTCCTTAAACTCCGCGAGCGCTCGGGTGCGTGCGCCCTGACTCTTGTCGCCATGAATGGCCATCGCCTGCACACCGTCCTGAGACAGATGTTTCGCCAGCCGATCCGCACCATGCTTGGTGCGGGTGAAGACCAGCACCTGCCCCCATTGATGGGTTGCGATAAGATGCGCCAGGAGGTCGCGTTTACGGTCCTGATCCACGGCAAAGATCCGCTGGGCGACCGTATCGGCGGTGGCGTTGCGTGCCGCGACCTCGACCCTGACCGGGTCGTTCAGCAGGCCGTCGGCCAATCCGCGGATCTCCGGCGAAAATGTTGCCGAGAACAGCAGGTTTTGACGCTTTTTCGGCAACAGGGCCAGGATACGCCGAATGTCACGAATAAAACCCATGTCGAGCATGCGGTCGGCCTCATCGAGCACCAAGATTTCGACATGGGAGAGGTCGACGCTGCGCTGTTGAACATGGTCCAGCAGACGACCGGGGGTGGCGACCAATACATCCACACCGCGGCGCAGCTTCTGCATCTGGGGGTTGATCTTGACCCCTCCGATGAGCATCAGCGCACGCAAGGAAAGATAGCGTCCGTACAATTGCACGCTCTCCTCCACCTGCGCCGCCAACTCACGGGTGGGGACCAGAATCAGCGCCCGCACACGGGAAGGACCACGCGGAGCGATATCCATGGTGGCGGAGAGCTGGTGCAGAATGGGCATGGCAAACGCTGCGGTCTTGCCCGTGCCTGTCTGCGCGCCGGCCAACAGATCGACGCCAGACAAAACCACCGGGATGGCCTGTGCCTGAATGGGGGTGGGGGTGGTGTAACCGCGCTCGGCGGCGGCACGCCAAATAGGCTCGGAAAGCCCTAGGGATTCAAAAGAGGACATAAATTTTTACTCCGAAAACACCGGCCTCGCCACAAGGGCGCCAGTCTATGGCAGACGCTTCATCAAGGTGGGAACCCGTGCGACGCGCGTCCTGCAGACTGGAGCCTGACGGCGAGCGTACTCTAACGGAACGCGCGCACAAATGCGAGGGATATTCTCCAGGGACAAACGCGAGATCGGCCAAACCCTCAGTCGGCGTATTCCGCGGTAAGCTCCTCGATGCGACCAAGCCGTTCGGGCGTCAGCTTTGCCAGCACCTCCAGCGCACCCAGGTTCTCCTGAAGCTGCGCGAGGCGGGACGCGCCAAGGATCACGGTGCTTACCTTGGGATTGGAGGCCACCCAGGCGAGCGCCAGTTGAGCCATCGTACAGCGCATTGATCGAGCGATCTCTTCCAGAGCATCCACGGCCGCGTTTTTGCGCTTGTCCAGGAGTTCGCCATGCAGGAAAGACAAATTGCCCATGGCGCCCCGGCTGCCTTCAGGCACACCCCGCCGGTATTTGCCGGTGAGCAGTCCGGACGCGAGGGGACTCCAGGTGGTGAGGCCCAAACCGATGTCCGCATAAAGGCGAGCGTACTCCTGTTCGACCTTGCGCCGATGAAAGAGATGATATTGCGGCTGCTCCATGACCGGTTTGTGCAAATGATGCCGGTCCGCAATCTCCCATGCCGCGCGGATTTCATCGGCGCTCCACTCGCTGGTGCCCCAGTACAGCGCCTTGCCTCGCTCGATGATGTCATGCATGGCCCAGACGGTTTCTTCTATGGGCGTATGGGGATCGGCGCGATGACAGAAAATCAGATCCAGGTGCTCCAGACCGAGGCGTTGCAGGCTGCCGTCGACGGCCTGCATCAGATACTTGCGATTGAGGGTATTCTGGCCGTTGATGTGTGGCTGCTCGGCACCGCCCCGGTCCAGTCCCCAGAAAAATTTACTGGAAATGATGTAATCCAGACGCTTCCAGCCCAGTTGTTTCAGCGCCTGGCCCATGAGGATTTCACTTTCCCCGTTGGCGTACACCTCGGCGTTGTCGAAAAAGTTCACGCCCGCATCCCGCGCCACGGCCATCATCTGGCGCACGCCGGAGATATCCATCTGATTGTGAAAAGTCACCCAGGACCCCAGGGAAAACAGACTGACCTGCAACCCGCTACGGCCGAGGCGGCGATAGGTCATGGGGTATGGTACCGATTCAGACATGTGCTTCACCTCCAAAGTCTCCCGCCATTTCCCGCAACTGCACCGAAAATAGCACATTCGCCTTCACACCCTGAGCGTAAAACAGGCCTGTCGGCAAACGCAACAAGGTAAGGGACTCCCCCTTTGCACGCTATCCGGCGTTCTGAATCCAGCCACCACCCAGCAGGCGCTCACCCTGATAGCAGACGGCGGCCTGTCCGGGGGTGATGGCGCGCTGCGGCTCGGGAAAGCGGAGGGTCGCCTTGCCATCGGGAAGCAGGCGCAACACGGCGGGCTCTGCGGGAGAACGGTAGCGCAGTTTCACGGTGACGCGGTGTTCTTCGCCGGGGCTTAACGCCGCCAACCAGTTGCACTCGTCCAGGCCGGTCTCACGGCGATAAAGTTCAGCCTCATCGCCGACCACCACCCGGTTCCGGACCGGATCCAGCGCCAGCACATAACGCGGCTGGCCGCCGCCACCGCCCAGACCGCGCCGCTGCCCGACAGTGAAATGCAAGGTGCCTGGATGATGGCCGATGGTTCGCCCGGCGCTGTCCACCATCTCTCCTTCCCGTGCCATGTCCAGCCCGGCATAGTCTTCCAGAAAACGGCGGTAGTCGCCGTCCGGGACGAAGCAGATATCCTGAGAATCCTGCTTGGCGGCCACGGGCAGACCGTGCTTGCGGGCAAGGGCGCGCACCGCGTCCTTGTTCATGGTGCCCACGGGAAAGCGCAGACGGGGCAGGAATGCCGCGCCGAGAGCGAAAAGAAAATAGGATTGGTCCTTGGCCGCATCCTGACCGCGCAGCAGAGCCGTGCCCGAGGACGTTTCCGCCAGACGCGCATAATGACCCGTCGCCAGCAATGAGGCGCCCAACTTTTCGCCTTCCGCCAACAAGGCATCGAACTTCAGGAACTGATTGCAGCGGGCACAGGGGTTGGGCGTGCGCCCGGCCTGATATTCGGCGACGAAGACATCGACGACCTGGCGACGGAACGCTTCGCGATAGTCCAGCACGGTGTAGGGAATATCCAGGCGGGCACAGATCTCGGCGGCGTCTTCAATATCTTTTTCATCGCAACAGCGGCTCTTGGGCCACAGGCGCATGGTTACGCCGGTGAGTGCGTAGCCCTGCTCCCGCATGAGAATGGCCGCGACGGCGGAGTCGACCCCGCCGGAAAGCGCGATAAGGGCTTTTTGATCCGCCATGGCGCCGCCCGGCTCAGTTCCGCTCCGCCAGCCAGGCCATCTGGATGGCTTCGAGAATGCCTTCACTGGATTGTTCCGGTTCGCCCTCAAAATCGGGTAATTCCAGTATCCAGCGATGCAGATCGGTGAAACGCAGATGGGCCACGTCGACGTCCGGGTGGGCTTCATCCAGCGCAATGGCCAGTTCCATGGTGTCGGTCCAGCGCATCAGTGCCGCTCCTTTTCCAGATTGATGGTGTATTTGGGGATTTCAATGACCAATTCGGTATCGGCCACTTTGGCCTGACAACTGAGGCGGGAAGTAGGCTCCAGACCCCAGGCCTTATCGAGCAGGTCTTCTTCCTTTTCTTCCGCCGCCTCCAGGCTATCAAAGCCCTCGCGCAAAATCACATGGCAGGTCGTGCAGGCGCAGGACATCTCGCAGGCGTGCTCGATGGGGATGTCATTGCGCAGTGCCGCGGCGATGATGGTTTCCCCTGGGTCGGCCTCGAACTCCGCTCCCTCGGGACAGATTTCCGGGTTGGGCAGAACACGTATTTTGGTCATTCAGTCTCCCAGATCATCGATGGAACGGCCGGCGATGGCGCGGCGCAAAGCACTGTCCATGCGCCGCTGCACCAGAGGTTCGGCGGCCGCTTCCACCGCTTCGGCGGCGTGCGTGATGGCGTCCGCATCCGTGCCGGAAAGCGCCGCGGCGAGCGCGGCGCCGGCTTTGTCCAAGGCTTCCCGCTCCGCCGGTTCCAGCAGATCAGCGTCGGCGGCCAAAGCCGTACGCAAGGCTTCGCGCACCCGCTCACCCTCCACTTTGGCTTCCGACAGACGTCGCCTGACCACATCTTCGGCGCCATGGGCGAACGAGTCTTGCAGCATCCGGGCGATTTCTTCATCATTCAGACCATAAGACGGCTTGACGACAATCTCCGAACGCACCCCAGTGCTCATCTCCTCGGCGCGCACGGCCAGCAGGCCATCGGCATCCACCTGAAAAGTCACCAGAATCCGCGCCGCGCCGGCTACCATGGGCGGAATGCCGCGCAGACTGAAGCGCGCCAGCGAACGGCAGTCCTGCACCAGATCGCGCTCCCCCTGCAAGACGTGGATACTCATGGCCGTCTGACCGTCCTTGAAGGTGGTGAACTCCTGCGCCCGTGCCACCGGAATGGGGGTGTTGCGGGGAATGATTTTTTCCACCAGCCCACCCATGGTTTCCAGACCGAGGGACAGCGGCAGCACGTCCATGAGCAGCAGATCTTCGCGCTGATTACCCACCAGGGCATCGGCCTGAATGGCGGCGCCCAGGGCCACCACCTGATCGGGATCGATGTCCGTCAGGGGCGTTTGCCGAAAGAATTCCTCCACCATCGCGCGCACGGCGGGGACACGGGTGGCACCACCCACCAGCACCACGCCGTCAATCTCATCCAGCTTTAAGCCGGCATCCCGCAGCGCCCGCCGGCAGGCCGGGAGGGTCCGCTGAATAACCGGCTGCATCAGAGACTCCAACTGGCCACGCGACAGTGTTATCTCGTGCGCCGCGCGGCCGGACGGCGCCAGCACTATAAGCGTTTCGTCGACCGCGCTGAGCGCCTCTTTGGCGGTGCGCGCCTGCTGCAGCACCCGCCGCCGCCAAAGGGGATCGGACGCATCACCGCCCTCCTCCCGCATCAGCCATTCGGCCAGCGCATGATCCATATCGTCGCCGCCCAGGGCGGAGTCGCCGGCGGTCGCCAGCACCTCAAAGACCCCCGCCTGCAGGCGCAATATGGAAATATCGAAGGTTCCGCCGCCCAGATCGTAGATGGCGAAAATGCCCTCACTGCCCTTGTCCAGACCATAGGCCACCGCCGCGGCGGTCGGCTCGGCCAGCAGGCGCAGCACATTCAGCCCCGCCAGACGGGCCGCATCTTTGGTGGCCTGACGCTGCGCCTCGTCGAAATAAGCGGGCACCGTGATCACCGCACCCTCCGGTTCGCCACCCAGGGTTTCCACCGCCCGCTCTTTGAGTACCCGCAATATTTCGGCGGACACCTCCACGGGGGATTTTTCACCCGCCACCGTACGCAGGCGCACCATACCCTCCCCAGGAACAAGGTCATAGGGTAGATGCCCGGCGAGAGTCTGCACATCACCATGGCCGCGCCCCATGAGACGTTTCACCGAAGCAATGGTGTTGTGCGGGTCCTGGCCGGCGGCAGCGGCTGCGGGATAGCCGACATGCACATTGCCACCACCGAGGTAGCGCACCACCGAGGGCAGCAGGTACTGACCCTCATGATCGCGCATGACGGTGGGCACCGCCGACAATACGGAGGCCACCAGCGAGTGGGTGGTCCCCAGGTCGATGCCGATAGCCAGCCGCCGCTGATGCGGTTCGGCGGCCATGCCCGGTTCCGCAATTTGCATTAACGCCATGATATATCGCCTTGATTGTAGAGGTTCCGCCACTCAGGCATTCTGCAAAGACTCTGCGCTGCGGTCTATCTCGCCGAGGAGTTTATCGAGAAACTGCAATTCGCGCACTGCCGATCCGGCAGCCTCCGGCTCGGTGCAAGGCAAGGTCGCGAGCAATCCCCGGAGCCGTTGCACCAGGTGTGCCCCCGCCGTATCCGCTTCCTGACGCAAAGCCTCCATACCCGTCATATCGCGTGCCGCCACGAGCTCTTCCAAGCGTTCGCGATAGATCATCTGCGTCATCAGCAGCGTGGGATCGGCGACCTTCACCCGCTCACCCAGCGCATCCACACCCTGACGCTGCAAGAGATAATCAGCGCGCCGCAGGGGGTCCCGCAATATGGCCAAGGCCTCGTTGAGGCGGGTGCTCCATTCCAGGGAATGGCGTCTCACCGTCGGCTCCGCCTGGGCGAAGCGATCGGGATGCAGGCCTTTTTGCAATGCCAGCACCCGCGCCCGCAATGCCTGCACGTCCAGATCATAGGTTTCTGGCAGGCCCGCCACCGCGAAGAGCGACAAATCAGCGCGAAAAGGCTGCACCGCCCCGCAGGAAGCACAAAGTGCGGGGGGAGCACCCAGCTCCGCCCCGCACTGGAAGCAGGAATCCGCCATCAGGTCGTAAAGCTCTCGCCGCAGCCGCAGGCATCTTTGACATTGGGATTATTGAAACGAAATCCCTCATTCAGCCCCTCGCGGGCAAAATCCAGTTCGGTGCCATCCAGATAAATGAGACTTTTGGGATCCACAAAAAGACTTACGTCATCATGGGGAAACACCAGATCCTCCGGGTTGGGGACGTCCACAAACTCCATGACGTAGGACAACCCGGAGCAACCGCTGGTTTTCACGCCAATACGGATGCCCAAGCCCTTGCCACGCTTGGCAATACTTTTGCGCACCTGCCGCGCCGCGCTTTCCGATAACGTCAGAGCCATGACGGTGTCCTAGTGTGCCGCCTGGACACTGGCCATTTCCGCTGGCGCGGCCACTGAAACACCCCCCTGCTTTTTCCGGTAGTCCTCCACCGCCGCCTTGATGGCGTCTTCCGCCAGCACGGAGCAATGAATCTTGACCGGGGGCAGTTCCAACTCTTCAGCGATCTGGCTGTTCTTGATGGTCATCGCCTCCTCGAGGGTCTTGCCCTTGACCCACTCCGTCACCAGCGAGCTGGAGGCGATGGCCGAGCCGCAACCATAGGTCTTGAACTTGGCATCTTCGATGATGCCCTGACCATTTACTTTGATCTGCAGACGCATCACATCGCCGCAGGCCGGCGCGCCGACCATGCCGGTACCAACGCCGCTGTCGTTCTTGTCCATCGCCCCCACGTTGCGGGGATTTTCATAATGCTCAATGACCTTTTCACTATATGCCATGACGGTTCTCCTCTTGTAAGGGCCTTAGTGCGCAGCCCACTGAATGCTGTTGAGATCGATCCCTTCCTGATGCATCTCCCAGAGGGGAGACAACTCCCGCAACTTATCCACCTTCGCGGCAATGAGCGCGATAGTAGCGTCAATTTCCTCTTCCGTCGTGTAGCGACCAATGCCAAAGCGGATGGAACTATGCGCCAGTTCATCGGACTTACCCAGGGCGCGGAGCACATAAGAGGGCTCCAGACTGGCCGAGGTACAAGCCGATCCGCTGGATACGGCAACGCCCTTCAGCGCCATGATCAGCGACTCGCCTTCCACGAAGGCGAAGCTGATGTTGAGGTTGTGGGGCACCCGGTGCTTCATGCTGCCGTTGACGTAGGTTTCTTCCACCCGTTCCTGAATACCCTTGAGCAGACGGTCACGCAACTGGCGGATACGCCTGGCATCGCTCTCCATCGACTGCACAGCCAGTTCGGTGGCCGCACCCATGCCGACAATCTGGTGCGTGGGCAATGTCCCGGAACGCATGCCACGCTCGTGCCCCCCTCCATGCACCTGGGCTTCGACCCGCACCCGGGGCTTGCGCCGCACGTAGAGGGCGCCGATCCCCTTGGGCCCGTAAACCTTGTGCCCAGACAGGCTCATCATGTCCGCCTGGAGGGCTTCCACATCGACCGGAATCTTGCCCAATGCCTGCACCGCATCCACATGGAACAATACCTGGTGGGCGCGCAATATCTTACCGATCTCTTCCACGGGCTGGATGACGCCGATCTCGTTGTTCACATAGAGCACGGAGGCGATGATGGTGTCCGGACGAATCGCCGCCGCAAAGGCCTGGAGATCGACCAGACCGTCCTCCCGCACTTGCAGGTAGGTGACTTCAAACCCTTCGCGCTCCAACTGGCGACAGGTGTCCAGAGTCGCCTTGTGTTCGGTCCGCAGGGTGATCAGGTGCTTGCCCTTGCCGGCGTAAAAATGCGCCGCCCCCTTGAGGGCCAGATTGGTGGCCTCTGTCGCGCCCGAGGTCCAGACAATCTCGCGAGGATCGGCGTGGATCGCGTCGGCCACCTGCCGACGCGCCTTCTCCACCGCTTTCTCCGCCGTCCAGCCGTAAGGATGGGAACGACTGGCCGCATTGCCAAAATCATGGGTCAGAAAAGGCAACATCTGCTCCAGCACCAGCGGGTCCACCGGCGTTGTCGCCTGATAATCCAGATAAATGGGACGCTCCGGATTAACCAGCAAGGGCCGGGTGCTGTTCAGTTCGATGATCTTGGGTTGACTCATTGTGTTACACCTCACACTTTAAGCGGTTTTGTGCGGCGAGCGCATGGATGTCCGGTCCGTCATTCGGATCGGCGCCATCGGCGTCACCTCTTTACGCAACTGCTGCTCCACCAGTTGCCCGAGGGTGATCCCCCCGAGAAACTGAGCAATACGATCCCCCAATTCTTCCCACAGGTCATGGGTGAGACACTGCTGCCCATCTCCTTTGCAACATTGCTGCGGATCGCCCCCGCACTGGGTCGTGCTGATGGACTCATTGACCGCCTCGACAATATGCGTCAGCGGAATCTCCGAATCCGGGAGGGCCAATCGATATCCCCCACCCGGTCCACGCACGCTTTCCACCAGGCCATAACGCCGCAAGCGTCCGAAGAGCTGCTCCAGATAGGCCACGGAAATCCGCTGACGCTGCGATATGTCGGCTACCGTCACCACTCCTCCGTGCTGATGGAGGGCCAGATCCAGCATGGCGGTCACTGCGTAGCGTCCCTTCGTCGTCAGTTTCATGTTCAGTGTCCCTCTGCCCGACATCCTACTATCCGTACTAAATTAGTCAAGTATTCCCCGCGCGAGTTCCCCCGCTTTCCGGCGCGTCCTCCTCCAGCGCACAGACGATCTCCTCCACCGGCATCATCGTCTCCAGTGGTTGCAAGCGCTGCACCGCATCCCGCAGTTGCGCGATCTCCGCATCCTGGCGATGCATGTGCTCCAGCATGCACTCCACCGCCCGCGCCACCGGGTCCGGCATCTGCCCGGTCAAGCCATAGGCCTCGAAATTATCGCTATGCTCGCCCTTGTTGACGATGCGTCCAGGGATACCCACCACGGTGGCGCCCTCCGGCACCGACTTGACCACCACGGCGTTGGAGCCGATCCGCGCATTATCGCCGATGGTAATGGGTCCCAGCACCTTGGCGCCGGCGCCGACAATGACGCCCTGGCCCAAAGTCGGATGGCGCTTGCCCGGCTGCCAGGAGGTCCCGCCCAAAGTCACACCATGATAGAGCGTGCAGTTGTCACCGATCTCCGCCGTCTCGCCAATCACCACCCCCATGCCATGATCAATGAAGAAGCCCTTACCGATCCGCGCCCCCGGATGAATCTCGATACCGGTCCAAAACCGCGAAAAGGCCGCCAGACCGCGCGCCAACAGGCGCCAGCGGTGACGCCACAGGGCATGGGCGATCCGATGCAGGAACAAGGCGTGAACACCGGGATAGGTGAGCAGGATCTCCAGACGGGTACGCGCCGCGGGATCACGCGCAAAGATGGCGTCGAAGTCACTCCGCCAGCGTCCGCCCATAGCTTCCTCCCCTGTACCTGTATCTGCCCCGACCACCGCCAAGCCCCGCATTAGAAACTATCCCGATCCTTTTTGTCCACTTTAGTGGCCCAGCGCATCATTTCCGTGAGCATGCCACGCAGAATATTCACTTCGTTCTGACTGGGCGTGGCGCGATCAAAGAGGCGGCGCAGGCGACGCATCAGGCGGATTTCACGCACGGGCTGGAGAAACCCCGTGCGGCGCAACACCTGCTGCAAGTGGCCGTAAAAGCCCTCCATTTCCTCCACGGGGGCAGGTTGTTCACGCACCGTCTGGGGTATCCGCGCCGGGTGAAGGGCGAGGACAGCCAGATGGAGTTCATAAGCCAGGACCTGCACCGCCTGCCCCAGGTTCAGGGAGTGATATTCATCCGCCGTGGGGATATGGACCAGCACCTGGCAGCGATCCAGTTCGGCGTTGCTCAGACCTGTCCGCTCCCGACCAAACAGCAGAGCGCAATCACCGGTGCCCAGCGCCTCCAGCATCTCTCCCGCCGCCTCCCGCGCGGTGCGAACCGGCCAATGGATGCGACGATCGCGGGCACTGGTACCATAGACCCTGTGGCAACCCCGCAGGGCCGCGTCCAGGTCAGCACAGACCTGCGCGGATTCCAGAATGTCTTCCGCCCCGGAAGCGAGCGCCGTGGCCTCGGGATCGGGGAAGAAACGCGGATTGACGAGCACCAGTTGGCGCAGGCCCATCACTTTCATGGCCCGTGCCGCCGCGCCGATGTTGCCGGGATGACTGGGTTCGACAAGCACAATGCGCAAACCCGGCAAAGAGGCCCCGGTCATCGCCATGAACACCGTGCCCCGCGGCGCCCGCACAGCGCCGCGGCACGCCGTTCGTGCGGCCATCCCCATTCTCCTTTATACTGGTTCACTTCCGACTCATCCTCGCACAAGGTTTCCATGCAGCATCCTATTCTCGTCACCGCTATTCGCGCGGCCCGCAAAGCGGGCGATATCATCAACCGCAGCTTCGATCGGGTCAATGAAGTCAACATCACCAGCAAGGCGCACAATGATTTCGTCACCGACGTCGACCAGCGCGCCGAGGCCGCCATCGTCGAGATCATCCACCGCGCCTACCCGGATCACGGCATCCTCGCCGAAGAAGGCAGCCGTGTTTCCGATAAGGACTTCGAGTGGATCATCGACCCCCTCGATGGCACCACCAACTTCATCCACGGCATGCCGCAACTCTGCGTCTCCATTGGCGTCCGCCATTTCGATCGCCTGGAGCACGCCGTCGTGTATAACCCGGTGCATGACGAACTCTTCACCGCCAGCCGCGGCGGCGGCGCCTACCTCAATGATCGCCGCCTGCGCGTTGCCCAGCGTAAAGACCTGGACGGAGCCCTGCTCGGCACCGGTTTCCCCTTCCGGGATTTTTCCTATCTGGATACCTACCTGGCCACCTTCAGAGCCTTCATGCTGAAGACGGCGGGTATTCGTCGTCCCGGTTCGGCAGCGCTGGATCTCGCCTATGTCGCCGCGGGGCGCTATGACGGCTTCTGGGAGTTCAATCTCAAGCCTTGGGATGTCGCGGCCGGTGCGCTCCTGGTGCAGGAGGCGGGCGGAATCGCCACCGATTTCCAGGGTGATCAGGATTACCTGCAAAACGGCAATATCGTCGCCGGCAACCTGCGGGTTCATGCCCAAATGCTGCATATCATCAGCCAGGAAATCAACCCGCCCGCTTCCTGAGGGGGTCAAAGACAAATCATCCAGGGTGATGGAAAAAAAACGGAATCCAGCATCCGGGACCCAGCAAACTTTTCTGTTTCATGCCCACTTTTTCACCGTGTTTATTACTTGATGGATGATTTCCTCAGTGATCCATGGATAAGATGGATAAATCACACTTCATGTTTATCGTGCCATCCAACACTGTGCGCGAAGGTCGGTGATAAAATCTCCCGTGACCACCGTTCAGTCAAACCGCTCAGGGTGCGACAATTTGCCGCAGTGTATGTTTAATTAACCTTGGGTATAGTGATATCCGTCGATGCTGCCCGACCACGCAGGGCGTGTCAATAACACAATGAAGCATTTCTTCTGCGTTGGGTGATTAAAAAATATCAGCATATAATTCAACTATTCCATATAAAATTTAAATAGGCGTTTGATCTTGATAAACAGGATCGATTGCATAGAATGTGGCGTAAATTGACCTTTACGAGCAAAGAGGTGATCTGAGTGGCAAATATAACACACAATAAAGATGTTGTATCGGTAAAAATATGGGACCCATTTCTGCGTATCCTGCATTGGTGGCTGGCCATTACCCTGATGGCACAATTCGCCACCGGGACGATTTTCTGGATTTGGGGTGACGAGTTATCCAATGCCATGATGTTTAGTGTAAATGTACCTCATTTTTATATAGGATATGCGTTCGCCACTGCTTTGGCGCTGCGAATCACCCTGCTCTTTGTGGGGCCTCCGAGATCACGCTGGCGCGATCTCCTGCCTCTTAAACCAACCCAACGCCGCAATTGGCAGAAAACTTTCCTCTACTATATCACTCTGTTTCGCCACCCCTGCCCACCAAGCCTTGGGCACAACACTTTTGCCGGACCCGCCTATATTGGTTTCTTTCTTGTTGCCGCAGCCCAAGTCGCCATAGGTATTTTTTTATCGTTCATGCCCGGCGGCACAACCCAGATGAACTCTCCATGGATGACGGTTCATAAATATCTGTTCTTTGCATTGATAGCTTTTGTTGTTATTCATTTGGCAGCGGTTGTCGCGCGCGAAATAAATGGCAAGAATAACATAACATCCGCCATGATTCATGGATACAAGGAGTTTACGGAGGCAGAATATACAGAGCTTTCATCTTCAAATCATGATGATCACAAAGAACTTCAATTTTCGGTAGGCGACATATCAAATACGCCGGCACATAACGGTTGAGGTGTAAAATGTTTATTACCTATTCACGCATACCAGATCATTTTCGTCACTTTGTTAAACACCAGCTTCACTTAGTCGCATCTATTATAATAATATCGACATTCTCAGAAGTTGCGCTTGCGACCACCGCACATGTGGGCGAATGGTTAATCACGGGATTGACGCCCAAGGTGGCACAGATGGTTGACGACACGAAGCTTTCAAGTGATGCAAACAAAGCCACTGTAGAAAAATATGTAAATTCCGCTGCGGCGCTAGATGGGTACTCAGATGCGCACTTGAACATAGGGGAAGGACAAACGATTCACTCCAGCCTGCAGGCCATTTCAGAATACAACAAGGCCGGATACCGGTTGTTAGAATACAATGGCCTGATTCTGTTGTCCTTCATAGCTTTTTTTGCAGTAACCGGCGCGTTACTGACCATACTCGGCAAACATCAGACGAAAAACCGGGTCATTATTCTTATTCTGCGTAGCATAAGAATTTTAGCTGTGGCGGTGTCATACGTGCTCATTGTGGTAGGATATTTTCATGCCATAGACTCGATAAACTGTTCACACTGCTCAGCGGAAGTAAGTCGCCGACTACCTCTTCTGTTATGGTCACCCATGCTCGGAATATTATTGACATCATTAATCGCTTTTTATACCTCAATGACCTACCGCGAAATGCATGACCACAGCAGCAATGGATGGTCCAGACAACAGGCACATCAATAAGCCGTACCTATTCGGTTAACACCGCCGCCAGCGCCCGGGATCCGGCCCAGTGGCGGGCGAACTGCCGTGCCACCCGGCCACTGCGCGAGCCGCGCTGCAAGGCCCAGCGCAGGGCTTCCTCCCGCCATTCCGCCGGCGGCGTCCGCACCCCCAGACGCTGCAGATGGATGGTGCAAATATCCAGATACATGGCCTGATCGAAGGGATAAAAGCCCAGCCATAAACCAAAGCGCTCGGAGAGGCTGATTTTTTCTTCCGCCGTCTCGCCGGGGATGATCTCCTCACCGTGGCGGTGATATTCCTCATTGTCGGCGAAATGGCGCGGCATCAGGTGCCGCCGGTTGCTGGTGGCGT
>JAKACQ010000050.1:0-16383 GCA_021821285.1 Pseudomonadota bacterium | reverse complement strand
CAACTCCAGCAGGGCGGTATCGATCTGCTGGGTGGCGGGCAGATCATCGCGGATTTCCGGCAGGCGGGAAATCTTGAAGGCCGTCGCAATGTTGCCCACTAGCGCCACCTCGAAACGGGTCAAACTTTTGCTGATCTCCAGCAGGGTGAAAAAGTCGCCGTTGCTCTGAGTCCAGTCCAGTTGCTGTTCATTGTCGTGAATGGCGGCATTGAGTCGGTGCAGGGCGTCTTCGTAGCTCTGCGCCAGAATCTTGAGGATGGCGGCGAGAATTTCGACACTTTCCGGTGGACTGGAAAGATGCGCCATCTGCTCGAAAAAAGGCGATAATGGCGCAAAATCCCGGGCCAACACCGTGGTAATCCGCTGGCCTTGCAGGATGACGCCCAAGGGCCGTTGTTCCCAGCTATCACCATCCGCGTCATGACCCTGCACCGGGAATTGCAACGTGATGAAGACACGTTCGCCATCGCGGCGCAGCCAGGAGCGCTCATCGGGATCGAGGATGTCCTGGGCAAAGTCCCAGTCGTCCGCCAACTGCCCTGCCCGCTCCCAGTCCGCCGGGCGCGGTGCCGTGAGATGCTGCCAGCCGTTCGCCGCCGGGTCGGGCGCCGGTGTCAGGGCATGCGGATCTGCTGACAGGGGCACATCCATGATGTTCTCCAGATCAGAAGCGGGCTATTTCGGCGCCAGTGCCCGGAATCAGCGCCTATGGAGGGCACCGCATGCCGTGACCCTTGGACCGCCGGACGGAGCCTTTTATACTGGACTTTCCGTCATCCTGTAAAGGGAATACCGCCGTGAGCAGTGCGCAGCAGCCCTCCGCAAGCAAGACCTTCTTACCCCTCGCCCTCGCCATCCTTACCGTCTCGGACACGCGGACGCCGGCGACCGACAAGTCCGGCGATAAGATTGCCGAACTGGCCGGCCTGGCCGGACACCGGATCGCCGCCCGTCGAATCGTCGCCGACGATACGGAATCCTTGCGCGCGCAACTGCGTGACTGGATCGCCGACCCTGTCATCGACGTGATCATCGCCACCGGCGGCACCGGTGTCACCGGCCGCGACGTCACCCCCGAAGCCCTCGCCCCCCTCATCAGCAAGTCCATCCCGGGTTTCGGCGAACTCTTCCGCATGCTCTCCTATCAGGAGATCGGCACCAGCACCATCCAATCCCGCGCCGAAGCCGCTCTCTGTGATGGCACCATCGTCTTCCTCCTTCCCGGTTCCACCGGCGGCGTTCGCCTCGGCATGGAAGCCATCATCGTCCCGCAACTGGATAACCGCCACCGTCCCTGCAATCTGAGTGAATTGTTGCCGCGCATCCGGCACGAACGCTGAGAGCAGGATACGCATGAACGCCGACGAAAAACGGGCATGGAACGTGTGGCAAGCCTGGTGTCTTTCCGCCGCCATTCTTCTGGGGGGGTGCGCCATTCGGCCCACGCCGCCAAGCCACCCGCCCGCCCCCGCGACGGACGCCGCCCACGGTGACCAGGCGATTCCGGATTGGGTCGGCACCTATGCGGGCATAGTCCCCTGTGCGGATTGTCCAGGCGTGCGCGAAGTCATTACGCTCGATAAAAATCTCAGTTATGAGATCGCCACCCAGTATGTGGGTCGCGATGACCAGGTTTTTCGGCGGGGGGGCGGATTCTCCTGGGTCAGTGGTCACACGATCCGGCTGGAGGGGATGTATGGCGGACCAGCCCTCTACCATGTCGGAAAAGATGCGCTTACCCAACTTGGTAGGGATGGCAAACCCATCACGGGACCTCTCGCTGCGCGCTTCATCCTGAAAAAGATCGGGCCGACCGGGACCGGCGAGGGAGAAATTGCCAAACCCCGGCGGAAACGCGGATAATCCCGTCATGCAAAGTCCATGGGAGGTTATCGTCGTTGGCGGCGGTCACGCCGGGACGGAGGCCGCGGCTGCGGCCGCCCGTCTCGGCGTGCGCACGCTCCTGCTTACCCAGAATCTGGACACCATTGGCCAGATGTCCTGCAACCCAGCCATCGGTGGCATCGGCAAGGGCCATCTGGTCAAAGAAATCGATGCCCTCGGCGGTATCATGGGTCTGGCCATCGATCAGGCGGGCATCCAGTTCCGCACTCTCAACGCCAGCAAGGGCCCGGCGGTGCGCGCCACGCGCGCCCAGGCCGACCGCAGCCTCTACAAACGCGCCGTGCGCCGCTTGCTCGAAGACCTCCCCACGCTGCAACTGTTCCAGGGTATGGTCGGCGATCTGCTCATGGCGGGCGACCGACTGGCGGGTGTCGTCCTCGAAACCGGGTTGGTGCTGCGCGCCCCGCAGGTCGTCCTCACCACGGGGACCTTTCTGGGTGGCCGGGTCCACATGGGCGACCAGAACCATGCCGCGGGCCGCGCCGGCGATCCGCCCTCCAACGCCCTGGCTCGGCGCCTGCGCGAGATGGCCTTCCCGGTGGCGCGCCTGAAAACCGGCACCCCGCCGCGCATCGACGGCCGCAGCATCGACTACGGTGTGCTGGAGGCGCAGCCGGGCGACACCCCGCCGCCCGCTTTCTCGTTCATGACCCGGTGTATCGAGGTGCCCCAGCGTCCCTGTCATATCACCCATACCAACCCGCGCACCCATGAGATCATCGCCGCGAATCTGCACCGGTCGGCGATGTACGGTGGTCATATCCAGTCGGTGGGTCCGCGCTATTGCCCGTCCATCGAGGACAAGGTCGTGCGCTTCGCCGACAAAAGCGCGCACCAGATATTTCTGGAGCCGGAGGGGCTGGATACCCACGAAGTCTACCCCAACGGTATCTCCACCAGCCTGCCCTTCAGCGTGCAGGTGGATCTGGTGCGCAGCATCCGTGGCTTGGAAAACGCCGTCCTCCTGCGTCCCGGTTACGCCATCGAATACGACTACCTCGATCCCCGCGACCTCCACCCCGGTCTTGAAAGCCGGCGCCTGCCCGGTCTCTTCTGCGCGGGTCAGATCAATGGCACCACCGGCTATGAAGAGGCCGCGGCGCAGGGCCTCCTCGCCGGGCTCAACGCCGCCCGCCGCGCCCGTGGCCTCGCGGCGTGGACACCGGGTCGCCATGAGGCTTACCTGGGGGTCATGGTGGATGATCTCGTCACCCGTGGCCTCGACGAGCCCTACCGCATGTTCACCAGTCGCGCCGAATATCGCCTGCAACTGCGCGAAGACAACGCCGATCTGCGTCTGACGCCCCATGGCCGGGCATTGGGGCTGGTGGATGACCAGCGCTGGGTGGCGTTCAGCGCCAAACAGGACGCCGTGCGGGCGGAACGTGACCGCCTCGAAGGGTTGCGCATTCATCCCGGCAGTGCCATGGCCGAGCGGATAGCGGCCAGGACCGATCAACCCTTCTCCCGCGATGTGACCGCCCTCGAACTGCTTCGCCGCCCCGACTGGGACTACGCCAGTCTGCTCCAGACACTCGGCCTCAGCCCTTGCGCGGACCCCCGGGCCCGCGAACAATTGGAGATCGACTGCAAATATGCAGGTTACGTGGCGCGCCAGCAGGACGAAATCATCCGCGCCGCCCGCTGGGCGGAGATGGAAATCCCCGCGGACATGGACTACGCCGCCGTGCGTGGCCTTTCCACCGAAGTGAGACAGCGGCTGATCCGGCAACGGCCGCAAACCATCGGTCTGGCCAGCCGAATCCCCGGCATGACCCCCGCCGCGATTTCCCTGCTCCTGATTCACGTGAAACGTCGCGGCCTGCAGCGGGTCGGCTGAGTCCAGTGGCTAAACCAGAAGAGACCCCGTGGACGCCACGCGCGCGTTTGGATGCCGGATTGGCGGCCCTCGGCCTCGACGCTGTCCACGCGGAGCAACGTGACTTGCTGATCCGCTACCTCACCCTCTTGCAGCGCTGGAATGCCACCCACAACCTGACGGCGGTGCGCGACCCCCGGGAGATGGTGTCCCGCCATTTGTTGGACAGTCTGGCCGTCCTCCCCCACCTGCCGATGGGGGCCGTGGCCGACATCGGCAGCGGCGCCGGATTGCCGGGCATTCCTCTGGCCATCTGTCGTCCGGCGCAAGCATTTACCCTGGTGGAGCCCGCCGCCAAGCGGGTCGCCTTCCTCCGCCACGTCATCGCGGATCTTGGGCTGATCCGCGTGCGGGTCGCCGCACAGGGCAGTGAGGATTACCACCCCGACCCTCTGCCGGACGTCATCGTCAGCCGTGCCACCGCGCCCTTGGCCCGTCTCGACGCCATGACCCGGCACCTGCAGGGTCCCCATACCCGGGTGCTCGCTTTAAAAGGCCCCGGTGTGGGGGAAGAACTGGCCGACTGGCCTCGTGCAGCCACCCTCAGCATCACCCGCCAAGAACTTGCCATCCCCGATTTGCCGCCACGCCTGCTGCTTTCCTGGCGCACCCCGGTCATCACGCGCTAGCCCCCCGCGCCACGACGGGTTATCCTAAGCGATAATCTTTGTCGAAAGATGGGTATTCCCCAGTGACCATGCGCACCGTCGCTATCGCCAACCAAAAGGGCGGAGTGGGTAAGACCACCACTGCCGTCAATCTGGCCGCTGGGCTGGCCCAGGCGGGCCAGCGCGTCCTCCTGATCGACCTTGACCCGCAAGCCAACGCCACCACCGGCCTCGGTCTCGGTAACGGCGTGACGTCGACCATTTATCATGTACTCCTCGGTGAACTGCCCCTGAGCGCGGTGTTGTTAAGCGCCGCTCCGGCGGGTCTCTTTCTCGCCCCCTCCAATCCCGATCTGGCGGGGGCGGAGGTGGAGCTTTATGATCGGCCCGAACGCGAGCGGCATCTGAAGAACGCTCTGATCCCCGTTGCCGGCTTTGACTATGCCCTGATCGATTGCCCGCCCGCGCTCAATATGCTGACGATCAACGCGCTGGTCGCCGCGGACAGCGTGTTGATCCCCATGCAGTGCGAATACTACGCGCTGGAGGGCCTGACTCAGTTGCTTGGTACGGTGCGCCGGGTACGCGCCCAGTTGAACCCTCGTCTCGAGGTGCATGGCTTGCTGCGGACCATGTTCGACAATCGCAACCGGCTGGCCTCCGAAGTGGGACTGGAGTTGGAGCGGCATTTTCCGGACAAGCTTTATCAAACGGTCGTTCCCCGGAATATCCGCCTCGCCGAGGCGCCCAGCTTTGGCCGCGCGGCGCTGGAGTACGATCCCGCCTGTGCGGGATCGCGGGCTTATCAGGGGGTTGCCGCCGAATTCTTGCGTCGCGAGTGGGTGGAGTGAAGCGGGTCGGCCTGGGACGTGGCCTGGATGCCCTGTTCGCCAGCGAGGGGGGGGGCGGCGGGAGCATGCGCGAGATCCCCATCGACTTGCTGCAACGCGGGCGTTACCAGCCGCGCGGTCTCATCAGCGAGGCATCGGTGAGCGAGTTGGCGGCCTCCATCCGGAGCCAGGGGGTGGTGCAGCCCATCGTCATCCGGGCCATCGGCGGCGGGCGCTACGAGATCATCGCCGGAGAGCGCCGCTGGCGGGCGGCGCAATTGGCTGGCCTCAGTCATATCCCCGCCGTGGTCCGTGAGTGCAGTGACGAGCAGGCCCTCGCCATCGGCATCATCGAAAACATCCAGCGCCAGGCCCTGAATCCTTTGGAAGAAGCGCAGGCCTTGCAACGCCTGCTCGACGAATTTGGCCTCAGCCACGAAGCGCTGGCCGAATCCCTCGGTCGTTCCCGTGCGGCCATCAGTAACCAGCTGCGTCTGCTGCGGCTCTGTCCAGCGCTGCATCCCCATGTCGAAAATGGCGCGCTCAGTGCCGGTCACGCCCGCGCCTTGCTGACCTTGCCCGACGCGCGCCAGGTGCGGCTGGCGGAAAAGGTGGTGCGCGAGGCCTTGAGTGTGCGGGCCACCGAACGCCTGGTCCAGGCCGAGGGCCGGGTACAGCGGCCAAAAGCTGAACAGGATCCCAACATCGCAGCGCTCTCGGCCAGAGTCGAGGCCCATCTCGGTCTGCCGGTCGCGTTGCGGACCCTGGGCCGGGGTGGCGAATTGCGGATTTTCTGGGAGGATCCGGAACAAGAGGCCGCGCTTTTTCAGCGCCTGGGTGTGCCGCTGGAAGAGGATGAAAGCTGATATTCCGCTCTTGACGGGCTGCACCAGCCTGTTTAGACTCACCGCGTATTCAAGGCCGGTGCGGTGAAAGAGCAAGAAAAACAAACCGCGATGGTGAATTTCTCGTCGTATGTGGGGCGAGTGACTGCAACGGTGTTGACGTTGGCCCTGCTGCTGGCCGCCATGGTTGCTTGGCGCTGGGGACGGGAAGAGGCCTACGCCGTGCTTTTTTCTGCATTTTTGAGCGTCATCAACATGCTCATTTTGGGTGGCCGTCTCATAGCGCTCCCCGCCTCCACCCAGCGCGCCGCGCGGCGCCTGGGCGGAGCGGTGTTGCAGCGCTGGATCGTCACCATCCTGGGACTGATTTTCGCAATCTTCTGGCTACATCTGCCGGTCATCGGCCTGGTCGCCGGATTTTTGCTGACCCATTTTATATTTTTGGCATTTCTGATGCGGGAACGCACCAGGCAAAGGAGTTAGGCGTGGCAGAAGGCGGCATTGCCCATCACCTCGTAAACTGGTCCATTGGCGAAGGCTTCTGGACCTTTAATCTGGACACTATCCTCATGGGCTGGGTCATGGCGGCCATTCTGGTCATTACCGCCATGGTGGTCGGTGCACGCCTGCAGGCGAGTACACCCAGCGGGATGCAGAACTGGCTGGAGGGCGTGGTCGATTTCATCGATGACCTCGTGCAAGGCAGCTTCCCCGTCAGAGATCCCTTGATCGCGCCGGTCGCGATGACCGTCTTCCTCTGGATCCTGCTGATGAACAGCATGGATCTGATCCCCGCCTCTGTTCCGGGAATGGTGGCACACTGGTTTGGACTCCCCGAGTTCCGCATTACCCCGACCGTCAATCTGAATACCACGCTGGGTATAGCCCTCGCCGTCTTTTTGTTGACCATAGCGACCAACTTGCGGGTAAAAGGATTTTCCTATTTCAAGACCTATCTGACGCATCCCTTCGGTATTTGGTTGATGCCGATGAACGTGGTCATGTCCCTCATTGAAGAGATCACCAAACCGCTCAGTCTGGGGCTGCGGCTATTCGGCAACATGTTCGCCGGCGAGCTGGTCTTCCTGTTGCTGGCCATGCTGCCCTGGTGGGGAGAATGGGCTTTGGGCGAGGTCTGGTCCCTGTTCGAAAGTTTGATCATTATCCTGCAGGCATTCATTTTCACCGTGCTGACCGTGGTTTATCTCGGCATGGCGAACATGCAGGACCATTAAAAAGTTTGTTTATTCCACTTTGCGATACTTGTAAGGAGTTGTCATGGACGCACATACCATCATTGTTGCTGCTACCGCCATTGCCGTGGGCATCATTTTTGGCGCCGCTGGTCTGGGTTCCGCCATTGGCTGGGGTCTGATCACCTCCAAGACCATTGAAGGCATCACCCGCCAGCCGGAAATGCGCCCGCAGTTGCTGGTGAATACCTTCATCTTTGCCGGTTTGATGGAGTCTTTCCCCTTCATTATTCTGGCCTTCGGCTTCTGGTTCCTCTTCGCCAACCCGTTTCTGGGCGGCTGATGCTGGACCGGCTGAGCCGGCCCACTTGCAAGTGAGGTAGTCATGAATCCAGTAGGTATCAATGGAACGCTGATCATCCAGCTGGTCACCTTCGCCATCCTGGTGGCGTTGTTGTACAAGTACATGTATGGTCCTTTGCGTAGAGTTATGGACGATCGCCGCGCGAAGATCGCCGACGGTCTGGCGGCGGCCGAGCGGGGCAAGGAAGAAATGGCCTTGGCGCAAAAACGGGCCACGGAGCTGCTCCGCGAAGCGAAGGAAAAAGCCGCGGAGATCGTTGCCCAAGCCGAGCGTCGCAGCGTGGAATTGCGTGAAGAGGCGCAGGGTAAGGCGCGTGAGGAAGCGGACCGGATCATTGCCAGTGCGCGTGCTGAAATCGACGTCGAAACCAACCGGGCGCGCGAAGTGTTGCGCGGTCAGGTGGTGGATCTGGTGGTTGATGGCACCCAGCGCATCCTGCACCGGGAAATCGACGGCCAGACCCATCGCGACATCATCGACCGTATGGTCGGTCAATTGTGAGGCGTCGCCCATGGCCGATCTGATCACCGTGGCGCGCCCCTACGCCGAGGCGTTGTATGGTTTGGCGAAAGAGAGCGGCCAGGAACAGGCATGGATGGACGCGCTGCAGGTTCTGGCCGCGATGATCGCGGATGCGCAGGCGCAGGCTTTTCTGAATGACCCGGAGCGTGCCGAGGCCGAAAAAGTGGCGCTGCTCAGCGCCGCGCCCGTGAAGGTGGACAGCAAGGCTTGGGAAGCCTTTCTGACCCTGTTGATCCACCATGATCGTTGGCCCGCGACGGCGGAGATCGGTTCGCTGTTCAATGAAGCCCTGCGCCACGCAGCGGGCGTGGTCGACGTGCTGGTCACCAGCGCCATCGCCCTGGACGCCCATCAGAAGACGGCCGTGCAATCCGCGCTGGAACGCCGTTTTGCCGGTCGGAAAATCGCGTTCCGGGAAGCGGTGGATGCCGCCCTGGTCGGCGGTCTCGTTATTCATACGGGCGATCTCACCATAGATGCCTCCGTGCGTGGACAAGTGCAGCAGCTTGCCCGAACCCTTCGCAGCTAAGTCTTGAGGAAATGGTATGCAACAACTGAATCCATCGGAAATCAGTGAACTGATTCGCGCACGGATCGCCGGCTTTGAAGGCCGGGTCGAAACGCGCTCGCAGGGCACCATCATCAGCTTGAGTGACGGTATTCTCCGCATCCACGGTCTGGAGGACGTGATGTACGGCGAAATGCTGGAGCTCCCCGGCGGCCGCTTCGCGTTGGCCATGAACCTGGAACAGGACAATGTCGGCGCGGTGGTGCTCGGCGAGTTCTCCGGGCTCGAAGAGGGCAACGTGGTCAAGTGTACCGGCAAGGTCATGCAGGTACCCATCGGCAAGGCGCTGCTCGGCCGCGTGGTGAACGCGCTGGGCCAACCCATCGACGGCAAAGGCGCGGTGGAGGCCCAGGAGTTCGACGTTCTCGAGAAAATCGCGCCCGGCGTGGTCGAACGACAAAGCGTGGATGAGCCCATGCAGACAGGTATCAAGGCGATCGACGCCATGGTGCCGATTGGCCGTGGTCAGCGCGAGTTGATCATTGGCGACCGTCAGACCGGCAAGACCGCGGTCGCCGTCGATGCCATCATCAATCAGAAAGGCAAGGATGTGCAGTGCATCTACGTCGCCGTCGGTCAGAAGGCTTCGACCGTCGCTGGCGTGGTGCGCAAGCTCGAGGAACACGGCGCGATGGAGTACACCACGGTGATCGCCGCCAACGCTTCGGAGTCCGCCGCCATGCAGTATCTGGCGCCTTACGCCGGTTGCACCATGGGCGAATACTTCCGTGACCGCGGCATGGATGCCCTGATCGTGTATGACGATCTCACCAAACAGGCCTGGGCCTATCGCCAGATTTCCCTGCTGCTCCGTCGTCCGCCGGGCCGTGAAGCCTATCCGGGTGATGTGTTCTACCTGCACTCCCGTTTGCTGGAACGGGCGGCGCGCGTCAACACCGATTTCGTCGAGAAATTCACCAATGGTGCGGTAAGGGGCAAAACCGGTTCCTTGACCGCCCTGCCCATCATCGAAACCCAGGCGGGTGATGTCTCGGCCTTCGTGCCCACCAACGTGATTTCCATCACCGATGGCCAGATCTATCTGGAAACCGATCTCTTTAACTCCGGTATCCGTCCGGCCATCAACGCCGGTTTGTCGGTATCGCGGGTGGGTGGCGCGGCGCAGACCAAGATCATCAAGAAGCTCGGCGGTGGCATTCGTCTCGATCTGGCGCAATATCGTGAGCTGGCGGCCTTCGCGCAGTTTGCTTCGGATCTGGATGAAATCACCCGCAAGCAGATCGAGCGCGGTAAGCGGGTCACCGAGTTGCTGAAGCAGGACCAGTTCTCGCCGATGTCGGTGGCCGAACAGTCCGTGGCGCTCTTCGCCGCCAGCAGCGGCGCGCTGGATGACGTCGAGGTGGCCAAGGTGCGATCCTTCGAGAAGGCGCTTCTGGCTTACCTGCACAGCAACAACAAGGAACTGATGGCCGGACTTGAAGAGAAAAAAGAGCTGACGGACGATTTCAAGAAGCAGCTCGACGCGGCGCTCAAGCAGTTCAAGTCCAGTTCGACGTACTAGGAGAGCAGCATGGCCAATGCCAAGGAAATCCGCGGGCAGATCAAGAGCGTTAAAAACACGCGCAAGATCACCCGTGCCATGGAGATGGTGGCTGCGAGCAAGATGCGGCGCGCGCAGGAGCGGATGCGCGCCGCCCGTCCCTATGCGGAGAAGATTCGTGAGGTATTGGGACATCTGGCGCAGGCGCATCCCGAGTACGCGCATCCGTTGATGCAGGTGCGCCCCATCAAAAAGGCGGGTTTTATCGTCGTGACCACGGATCGTGGCCTTTGCGGCGCGCTCAATGTGAACGTGCTGCGTCATGTCGTCCACAAGATGCGTGACCTCCACGAGCAGGGTATCCGCTCTGACCTCGCCGTCATGGGCAATAAGGGGCTGGGCTTCTTGCGGCGCCACGGCGCGCATCTCGTGGCGGAACTCAACGGTTTGGGCGACAAACCGCATCTGGCCGACATGATCGGCCCCATCCGCGCGATGGCGGATGCCTACGCCCAGGGTGCGGTCGACGTGGTGTATCTGGTCTCCTCCCGCTTCGTGAATACGATGCTGCAGCGGGCCACGATCGAACAGTTGCTGCCGGTGGAAAAGCCCGAAGTGCCCGCGGAGCCACGCGCGGAAATGTGGGATTACATCTACGAGCCTGAAGCCCGTCCGGTACTGGACCGCCTGCTGCAGCGTTATGTGGAATCGGTGGTGTATCAGGCGGTCATCGAGCATCTGGCCTGCGAGCAGAGCGCGCGCATGGTCGCGATGAAAAATGCCTCGGACAACGCGAAGCGCATGGTGGGCGACCTGCAGTTGGCCTACAACAAGGCGCGACAGGCCGCCATTACTCAGGAAATCGCAGAGATCAGCGCCGGCGCGGCGGCCGTCTGACGATTGTGCATAGCATTCTTGGAATTTTTGAGGGTTAAATCATGAGCGAAGCGGTTGCTACAGAAAACGCCGTCGGCCATATCGTCCAGGTGATCGGACCGGTGATCGACGTGGCCTTTCCTCGCGGGCAGGTCCCGGAGATTATGGAAGCCATTGTGGTCAGTGACAAAAACCTGACCATCGAAGTGCAGGCCCAGTTGGGGGACGGCGTGGCGCGCGGTATCGCCATGGGTTCCAGTGAAGGGCTGAAGCGCGGGCTGGCCGTGAAACGCACCGGTGCGCCCATCAGCGTGCCGGTGGGCCACGGCACGCTGGGCCGCATCATGGACGTCCTCGGTGATCCCGTGGACGGCAAGGGTCCGGTACAGACGGAGGAGCGCAAGGCCATACACCGTCCGGCACCGGCGTTCGACGAACTGGCGGCGAGCACCGAGGTGCTGGAAACCGGCATCAAGGTCATCGATCTGGTCTGTCCTTTCGCCAAGGGCGGCAAGGTCGGCCTCTTCGGTGGCGCGGGCGTGGGCAAGACCGTGCTCATGATGGAATTGATCCGCAACATCGCTATCGAGCACACCGGTTACTCCGTGTTTGCCGGCGTCGGTGAACGGACCCGTGAAGGCAATGACTTCTACCATGAAATGACCGATTCTGGCGTGCTGGACAAGGTCGCCCTGGTCTACGGGCAGATGAACGAGCCCCCTGGCAATCGTTTGCGCGCGGGTCTGACGGGTCTGACCATGGCCGAACATTTCCGTGATGAAGGCCGTGACATCCTGATGTTTATCGATAATATCTTCCGCTACACCCTGGCTGGCACCGAAGTGTCGGCACTGCTCGGGCGCATGCCATCGGCGGTGGGTTATCAGCCGACGCTGGCCGAAGAAATGGGTAAGCTGCAGGAACGTATCACCTCCACCAAGGTGGGTTCCATTACCTCTGTGCAAGCGGTGTATGTGCCCGCGGACGATCTCACCGATCCGTCCCCGGCGACGACCTTCGCCCACCTGGACGCCACGGTGGTGTTGTCGCGTCAGATCGCGGAGCTGGGTATCTACCCCGCCCTTGATCCACTCGACTCCTTCAGCCGTCAGCTCGACCCGGCGATTGTCGGTCAGGAGCACTACGATGTGGCCCGTTCCTGCCAGAAGACACTGCAGCGCTATAAGGAATTGCAGGACATCATCGCCATTCTCGGCATGGATGAGCTGTCCGAGGACGACAAGCTGCTGGTGTCCCGCGCGCGCAAGATTCAGCGCTTCCTGTCGCAGCCTTTCTTCGTGGCGGAGGTGTTCACCGGCAGCCCCGGTACCTATGCCTCATTGAAGGAGACGATCCGTGGCTTCAAGGCGATCGTGGCCGGTGAGTATGATCATCTGCCCGAGCAGGCCTTCTACATGGTGGGTACCATCGACGAAGCCATTGCCAAGGCCCAGAAGCTGCAGCAGGGCTGAGCCATGGCCATGACCATAGATGTGCAGGTAGTCAGTGCCGAGGGCAGCATCTACGCGGGGGTCGCCGATATGGTGGTGGCCCCCGGCGAGATGGGCGAACTCGGCATTCTGCCGCGCCACGCGCCGCTGCTGACCGGGCTGCGTCCCGGCGAGTTGCGGATCATGCACGGCGCGGAGACGGAGTACCTCTTCGTCAACGGCGGTGTGCTGGAGATTCAGCCCGATCTGGTGACGGTGCTGGCCGATTCGGCGGAGCGGGCGACGGATATTGACGAGGGAAAAGCCTTGGCGGCGAAACAGGCGGCTGAAGCGCGGATGGCCGGACAGCTGGATCAGATGGAGTATGCGGCGGCCCAGGCGGAGTTGCTGGGGCAAATCGCACGCTTGAAAACGGTTCAGCGATTGCGGGAACAGGGATTGCTGCGCTGACGCCACCGGCGGGTTCGCCTGCTTTTTGCGTGATGTCGCGCAGACCCCAGCGGCCGATCGACCGCTGGGGTCTGTTTATGAGAGGGGCGCCATGTTGACCGATATTGTGATACTCGCCGCGGGACAGGGCACACGTATGCGCTCGGGATTGCCCAAGGTGCTGCAACCGTTGGGGGGTAAGAGCATGCTTGCCCACGTTTTAGCCACTGCCGCGGAACTGACGCCCCGGCGTATCCACGTCGTCGTCGGTTTTGAACGCGCGGCGGTCCAGGCGGTTTTCCCGGATGCGGGGATAAACTGGTGGGAACAAACGCGGCAGCTTGGTACCGGTGATGCGCTGAAGGCGGCATTACCCGGCCTCGTCGGTGCGGAGAGGGTATTGGTGCTCTACGGCGACGTCCCCCTCTTGCGGAGCGCTACCCTGCGCGAATTCATCCAGCAAACGCCTGGCGCGGCATTGGGACTGACGACGGCCACCCTGTGCGATCCGCACGGTTACGGGCGTATCCTGCGAGACGTGGCCGGTCAGGTGCGGGGTATTCGTGAGCACAAGGACTGTCAGCCGGATGAACAGGCCATTTGCGAAGTGAATCTCGGCATGATGGTGCTCCCGGTTGCGCCGCTGGCAGGCTGGTTGCAAGGGTTGTCCGCACGCAACACCCAGGGAGAGATCTACCTGACGGATGTGGTGGCGGCGGCGCGCGCCGACAATTATGCCATCTGTCCGTTTGCGGTTGCGGATGCGACGGAGGCCATGGGCGTGAATGATCCTGTTCAACTGGCGGAAATGGAGCGGGTGTTCCAGCGTCGGCAGATCCGCGCTTTACAGCTTCAGGGGTTACGGGTGGCGGACCCGGCGCGGGTGGATATTCGTGGCGAGGTAACCTGCGGCGAGGATTGCTGGGTGGACCCTAACGTGCTGTTCACCGGTGCGGTGCGTCTGGGTAATCGGGTGAAGATCGGTACCGGCGCGATATTGCAGGATGTGGAAGTGGGCGATGATGCGGAGATCTTGCCCTATAGTCTGCTTGAAGGTGCGCGGGTTGCCGCCGGGGCGCGGATCGGGCCGTTTGCGCGTATCCGTCCGGGAACGGAGATCGGCGCGGCGGTGCACATCGGCAATTTCGTGGAGGTAAAAGCGGCCAAGCTGGGGGCGGGGAGCAAGGCCAATCATCTCAGTTATCTGGGCGATGCCGAGATCGGTACCGGGGTGAACGTGGGCGCCGGAACGATCACCTGCAATTATGATGGGGTCAGCAAGCATCGCACCATCATCGGTAACGATGTTTTCATCGGTTCGGACAGCCAACTGGTGGCGCCGGTGACCATTGGGGATGGGGCGACCATCGGCGCGGGGAGTACCATCACCAAAGCGGTGCCCGCGGGTGGCTTGACGCTGAGTCGCAGTCCGCAGCGCCACATCCCCCTCTGGCAACGACCGCGACGCGAGAAGCAATAGTCCCGAATCGCGCGGACGTTGGTTGCGGTAACAGGAGAGCGAGACTATGTGCGGTATTGTCGGTGGGGTGAGCCAGACGGATCTGGCCCCGATCATCCTGGAGGGGCTGCGCCGCTTGGAGTATCGCGGCTATGACTCCGCGGGACTGGCGATGTTGGGGGAGGGTACGCGAGGCGCGAGCTTGCAACGGGTGCGCAGCGTGGGGCGCGTCGCCGAACTGACGGCCGCCGTGGCCGAATGCGGCTTGCAGGGTGCGGTGGGCATCGGGCACACGCGCTGGGCCACCCATGGCGGTGTCGCCGAGTGCAATGCGCACCCCATGGTTTCTCATGAACAGATCGCCGTGGTCCATAACGGCATCATCGAAAACTTTCATGCCCTGCGCACCCGTCTGGAAGCGGCGGGGTACCTCTTCACTTCCGAGACCGATACCGAGGTCATCGCCCATCTGGTGCATCATTATCGGCAGACGGCCCCGGATTTGTTCGCGGCGACCCGCTTGGCGGTGGGTGATTTGCGCGGCGCTTATGCCATTGCGGTGATTTCTACCCGCGATCCCGACACGATTTGCGTGGCGCGGATGGGGTGTC
The DNA here is from genome assembly GCA_021821285.1 of Pseudomonadota bacterium. Classification (GTDB taxonomy): domain Bacteria; phylum Pseudomonadota; class Gammaproteobacteria; order Acidithiobacillales; family Acidithiobacillaceae; genus Acidithiobacillus. The sequence continues at coordinate 1,342 of JAKACQ010000050.1, read as the reverse complement.
CGCTGCTGCTGGGCATTGCCGATGACGGACATTATTTCGCCTCGGACGTGGCGGCCCTGCTGCCGGTGACGCGGCGCGTGCTCTATCTGGAAGATGGGGATGTGGCCCAGATGCGGCGGGAAGCCTTGCAGATCACGGATCAGGCCGGGCTACCGCAGCAGCGCGAAGAATTCTGGAGCCAACTCAGCGCAGCCGCCGTCGATCTGGGTCCCTACCGCCATTTTATGCAGAAGGAAATCCACGAGCAGCCCCGGGCGCTGGCCGACACCTTGGAGGGCGCACTGAATAGTCAACTCGATCTGACGGATCTCTGGGGTGCGGACGCCGAGAACGTTTTCCGGGAGGTGGATAGCGTGCTGTTTCTAGCCTCCGGTACCAGCCATTACGCGACGCTGGTGGGGCGCCAATGGCTGGAGAGCATTGCCAGGATTCCGGCGCAGGCTGAACTGGGGCACGAGTATCGTTACCGGGATTCCATTCCGAACCCGCGCCAGTTGGTGGTAACGCTCTCGCAGTCCGGCGAAACACTGGATACCTATGAAGCCCTGCGCCGTGCCAAAGGGCTCGGTCATACCCGCACGCTGGCCATCTGCAATGTCGCGGAGAGCACCATTCCGCGGGCGTCGATGCTGCGCTTCCTGACTCGTGCCGGCCCCGAGATCGGGGTGGCCTCGACCAAGGCGTTCACCACCCAATTGGCGGCGCTTTATCTGCTGGCCCTGTCCCTGGCCAAGGCGCAGGGGCGTCTGAATAGGGTGCAGCAGGCCGAGCACCTGAACGCCTTGCGCCAGTTACCGGGTAGCGTGCAGCAGGCCCTCAATCTGGAGCCGCAGATTCAGGGCTGGGCGGCACGTTTTGCCAGCAAGGAGCATGCGCTTTTTCTGGGGCGCGGCCTGCACTACCCGATCGCGCTGGAGGGCGCGCTCAAACTCAAGGAAATCTCCTATATCCATGCCGAGGCTTATCCGGCGGGGGAGTTGAAGCATGGTCCGCTGGCGCTGGTCGATCGTGAGATGCCGGTGGTGGTGATCGCGCCCAATGACCGCCTCCTCGAAAAACTGGCCGCCAACATGCAGGAAGTCCATGCCCGTGGCGGTGAACTCTATGTATTCGCCGACTCGGACAGTCACTTTAACGCCAGTGAAGGCGTGCATGTGATGCGCCTGCCGCGTCACGCCGGTTCGCTCTCTCCCATCGTCCATGCCATCCCGGTGCAGTTGCTGGCTTATCATGCGGCCCTGGTGAAGGGTACCGATGTGGATCGGCCGCGTAACTTGGCAAAGAGTGTGACGGTGGAATGAAGGGATGCGGTAGACGGTCGCACTGATGTATGAATAAAATA
>JAKACQ010000127.1:0-3300 GCA_021821285.1 Pseudomonadota bacterium | reverse complement strand
TTCGCGCAAATCCACCTCACTGCGCGTGGAGTCCAGAAAATCGTTACCCCGAAAGACGCCAAAGCGCAGGTTGGTGCCGCCCACATCAATGCCGATGGTCAGGCCCTCAGCCATGGGTAATGACCTCTGCCTGTATCATTATGGTATGGGCTTTGCCCGCCTGGACTGACCATTCCAGATCCAGGCGCAACGCCTGCATGATCTTCTCAAAGCCAGCTTCCGATTGCGAGACGGTTAGATGTGGTGCGCTCTGCCAGCGTACCGGCGGGTTGAAATGCAGGACGATTTTACCGCCCATAACCGCATCCTCCAGGACGATTTCCCGGGCCTCTGCACCCTGAATGGGACTGCCAAAGCCACCCTGTGACTGGTCATTGGCAAAGAACTGCCCTGCCGGGCCATCGCAACTCGGCATGGCCAGAAAGAGCCGGGTGCTGAAACGATGTGCTTCCGCCCCTTTGCGCACTGACTCGATGCGGTAGTCCACTGTGAGGCGGTTTTCCGCCAGGGTGTAACGTTTGCTGACTGCCCATTCGTCCGCGACGCCGCCGGAAAAGTGCGGGGCATCCTGCAAACGGTTTTCGCTGTAAGTGATGGCGCTCCCGTCGATCCATTCCTGAAAGCTGTGGCAGGGTGTGGCGTCCGGCGTAAGGTCTTCAGCGCTGAAGTTGGTTTTGAAGCTGACGCGGTCGTGGGCGGAAGCAATGCCTTCGCCGGGGGCTTCATGCGCAATGGCACCGTGACGAATCTTGTCATAATAGGCCTCATCACGGCGCGCCAGAGTGTCGCCGAGGTTGTGTCGCAGCGCGTAGCAGTCCCATTCTACCACAGTAGCGCTGGGGGCCGGGCGGATGATCAACTGGAGGGCGTGATTGTGATAGAGCAGTTCATCGAGGCCATCCAGATCCAGGTCCACGTGTTCCATTGCCGGGCGTGCCTGGATCCGGTCCAGTTGCGCCTCCAGACGGACGATGGCGTTGAAAACGGCGCGCCGCAGATGCGGTAGATAGATGCCGCCAAAAAGTCCGTGCCAGTAGGCGTCATTGGCTTGCGCTTCGTGCAGGTCCGCGCGCATGGTTTTGCTCTGCTGGCGCTTGGGCAGGGCGTGAAAGCGCTGCGATAGTCGGAGCATGCGCTTATGCATCCAGTTGGATTCCGGGTAGCGGGTCAGGAAGTTTTTCCAGATGCCACCGCGGATCAGGGCCTTACGTTGTTCCAGCCGACCGGCTGTTTTTTCCTGTTCCAGGAAGGCGGCGTAGCCGCGCGCCGCATCGGGAGCCAGCGTCCATTCGTTCATTTCGCTGTAGGATACCGTCGGCAAATAGATGATACCCTGGGGGCGGTTCTGAACTAGATAATCCCGAAAACGCATGGGCTGAATGTGTGGCGAGTCGAGCACGCCACGCAGGAATCGTTCCAGCCAACCCTTCTCGTACACCCAGCTATAGGTCTCCGGCCAGACGCCAAATTTCTCAATGTCGTCGAAATAAATGCCGGCACTGCCTGGATGCTGCTCGGAGAGGCCCTCAATGTACGACACGGCGGCGTCGGCTTCAGAGAATGGCAGGCGGTAGCGCAGCGCCTCAGAAATAGGAAAAACGTCAATGCGCTGGCCATTTTCTTCGGTGCGGTGGAAGCTGCCGAGCTGGTCTGCCGAGGCGCCCGCACAGAGAAAGTGATAGTCGTCCACCATAACGTAGCGCACTCCGGCCTCGTTGAGGGCAGGCACCACACTGGGGTCCCAGACCCGCTCCGTGAGCCAGGCCCCGACGGGCCGCTGTCCGAAGTGTTTCTCCAGACGGTTGGCCATGGCCTCAATTTGGGCGATACGATCGGCATGAGGAATCGCGGCAAGCACCGGTTCCGTATCGCCGGCGCCCACCATTTCCGCCTGGTTGCGGGCTACCATCTCCTGCAGCAAGGTGATGGTTTTGGGGTGCTGGTCAATCATATAAGCCAGCAGCCAGCCGCTGATGTGGATGGCGAAAGGGAATTCAGGAAAACGATACATCGCCTCTAAAAATGGGTGATAGCAGCGGAGTACGGCATCGTCGATGACGTGGGGGAAGTTGCCGACCGGCTGATGGGCATGGACGCCCAGGAGGAGGGGGGTGCTGTGGGTCATTCAGTGTCCTTCCGCGTGAGTACGGCGCATGGTACCACCGGCCTCTGCCGCACCGCCGCCATGGCTGATGGGGTTGCTGAGGGCGTCGGGGGCAGGGATTTGCATCAGGGTATAGAGTTTGCGGAGGTTGAGGCGGTACAGCTGGTCGAAATCACGGACGGAGTCCGAGGGGTTATAGTCGCCGAACCACCAGAACCAGTCGGAACCTTCACAGCGGCCGAGCTGTTCGATGATTTGGGCCTGTTGTTCTGGGGAGAACTCCCCAAGATGTCTGTCCACATCCTGTTTGGCGGTGCAGAGCAGATCCCATGCGCGGTTTTTAGCGGGGTCGCCAATCCAGGTGCTGAAGCTGCCGTAGACCCAACTCCCCGCGGCCAGTCGGGGTATGCTCTTCATGTCGTCGGGATGGTGGCTGACAAAGTCGCTGAAGGTGCACATCCGGATGTGCGGATGATTAGCCAGCGACTTATAGAGCTCCGAGAGAAAATAATAGCCATTATAAGGATAATATTCCCAGGCGTTTTCGCCATCGAGAATAATGCTGACGACCGGGTTTTCCTCGTGCTCCGTCTGCCGCCAGATGGCCTCCAGTTTGTGGATGAAGTCCGTGACCGCATCATGCCCGGACCAGGTTTTGTAATCGAAGCCGATGGTGTCGGAGAGCGCGTCATCGCGGAAAAAAAGTGCGGGTCCTTTCCCCTGCAGTTGATAGGGACGGTACAAGTATTCCGCCCGGCCGCGGGGGCCGCTGCCATCGTCGCTGAGCAGCAGGCTATGGGCCAGTACGCCTTCACCGGAAGCGGTCCAGCGCACCCCGGCGCTGCCGAGCATTTCGACAAAGGCGGCAGAGACGCCCCCTTCGGCAGGCCACATACCCTGCGCCGGCACTCCAAAATGCCGGTGATGGCTCTGTTGTGCCTGGTCGATGTGCCAGCGCGCACGCTCAGCCCCGCCGGGGTAGGCCGGGCAGTCGGGCAGCAGCGCATCTGCTACCGCTTCTTGCGCGGCGTTGAAGTCGAGCAGCAGCGGAGCGATGGGATGATAATAAGGGGTGGTGGAAATCTCAATGCGTCCGGCTTCTGCCAGGGCGCGATAGCGGGGAATCAGTCCGCCAATCAGTTCCCCGAGAAACTGGACGAGTTGCTGGCGGTCTTCCCGGCTGAAACCGTGTCCCT
>JAKACQ010000126.1:0-3334 GCA_021821285.1 Pseudomonadota bacterium | reverse complement strand
AATATCGGTGCGTTGGTGGGTACGGCGCTGTCCATGGTCAAGCAGCAGGGCGGAGCAGCGCAAGCTTGAACACCGCCTGAGGCGCCCGCGCAACCCGGATTCACGGGCACTTGGGTCAAATGGTCCCAGGCACGGCTTCCGGCCAGGCCGCCTTGTCCAGCCAGACATCGGCCGCAGTGCCTACCATGGCGGCGGGAATGGATTCGCCCCGTAGCCAGGCCGCGAGTGCCAACCGCTTGCCGCTGCCCGTGGTGAGAAAAAACATCTCCCGCGTGTATTGTAATCGCCAGCCGCTCAGGCTCACCCTTTGGGGCGGCGCCTTGGCGGCATCGTGGATGGCGATGGTGGCGGGGCTGCTCTTTTCCAGGCCCCAGTCGTGGCCGGGGAAAAGGCTGGCCGTATGGCCATCCTCCCCCATTCCCAGCAGGACCAGATCGAAGGCATGTGGCGGAAGCACCGCGGCGTAGTCGCGGGCGGCCACTTCGGCACCCCGCTCGGCCGGAATGTGATGAATCTGCCGCGTCGGAATGGCTACCTGGGACAGCCAAACAGTGTCCAGCATCAGGCTGTTGCGCTCCGGGTCCCGGGGCGGCAGACAGCGCTCATCCCCATGATAGAGGTGCCAGCACTGCCAGTCCCGGCCCAGTTGCGGAAGCATGGCATAAGCCGCGCGGGGGGTGTTGCCGCCGGCGACCACCAGATGGAAGGCGCCGCGCGCGGCAATAGCCTCTTGGGCCATACGCGCGATGGCTGCTGCCAATCTCTGGGCGAGGGCTGCGGTATCAGGATGAATATGCCAGGTGTTGCGGTGCTGAGCTGTTTCCATACGGATGTGCTCCCGTGTGTTCCCGGTGATGATCGGCAGACAGAATATAGATTCCCGACCTTTTGCAAAGGATAGCCGCACTTTGTGGCTTGGGTCTATGATGCTGCTTATTGGATATTGCTCTGAAGGAGGTAGAGAGATGGGTGGTCTGGAGGACTGGGTAGGCAATACCCCCCTGTGTGAGTTGCGGCGCCTGTCGCCGCATGCGGGAGTGCGGATTTTCGGGAAGCTGGAAGGTAACAATCCCGCGGGTTCCGTCAAGGATCGCCCCGCCGTGAATATGATTCGCCGGGCATTGGAGCGTGGCACCATCACTTCTGCTACGCGCCTGATCGAACCCACCAGCGGGAATACGGGTATTGCCCTGGCCATGGCGGCAGCGATGCGGGGTTTGTCCATAACCCTGATTATGCCGGAGAATATGAGTATCGAAAGGCGGCAGGTGATGCGTGCCTACGGTGCTGAAGTGATTCTCACCCCAGCCGCCCGGAGTATTGAAGGTTCTATTGATCTCGCGTACCAGATGGTAGCTGCGGGAGAGGGCTTCATGCTCGATCAGTTCTCCAACCCCGATAATCCCGAGGCGCATTATCTCAGTACCGGGCCGGAGATCTGGCGCGACACCCGCGGAACCGTGACCCATTTCGTCTCATCCATGGGGACGACGGGGACCATCATGGGCACCTCCCGCTATTTGCGCGAAGTGTCGCCCCGTATTCAGATTGTCGGCGTACAACCGACGGAGGGGGCTAAAATACCTGGTATCCGCCGTTGGCCGAAAGCCTATTTGCCGCGCATCTATCATCCTGAGTCTGTTGATCAGATTGTCGATGTGAGCCAGGAAGAAGCCGAGGAAATGGCCCGCCGTCTGGCGCGGGAAGAAGGGGTGCTGGCAGGCATATCTTCGGGTGGCGCGGTAACAGCGGCTATCAGAGTGGCACAAAAGCTGGAGCATGGTGTGGTGGTTGCCATTATTTGTGATCGGGGTGACCGTTACCTCTCTATGGGTGTTTTTCCGGCTTGAGAGCATGATGCATGGACGCAGCAGAGTTTTGCCGATAACCGTCCGCTGGTCTATGACGCTGTGCCTGGGGCTCGCTATCAGTAGTGTGGTGGCCGGGGCACAAACTCTGGAAATCAGCGCCGCACAGGTAAGCGGAGCAGGCTGGACGGCGCAGCGCTTGCACGCGACGCTGACCACATCGGCGCAGGGCGACCAGTTGCGTCTGGTGGCGGGCGTCGTGCAGGCGGGCAAACGCCAGCTCTGGCGGCGTGCCCGGCTGCAATGCGAGCTCGGCACGGCGCAGGGTTGGGCGTGTCGTCAAGGTCATCTGGCGGTGGACGGCAGCCCGTGGGGCGCACTGCATGGCGATGGGCAAGTACAGTTGCGGCAGGTGGGCGGCAGTGGGCAAGCCATGCTGGCATTGCGCGGTGCGCAATTTGGCAGCGCCCGCGTGCAGGTGCAAAGTACCGCTGCCGGACAGTGGCATCTGACGGGTGCGGGCAGCCTGCCGGTTGCCGGTCTGGTGCGCGCCTTCACCCTGCTGCCTGCCACCTGGCAGACCTCGGGGCAGGCCCGGTGGCAAGTCCGGGCGCGGGGCGCAAGCTGGGCAAAGGCGCGTCAGATAGCCTTTGCATTGCAGGGCAGCCAGCTCCAGTTCAGTAGCCCGGACGGTTTGCAGGCAGCCCAAGGTGTCGCATTGCAGCTCCAGGGGGACGGTGTATATACCGGGCAATGGCACGGCACCGCCCGGATGCGCTGGACCCAGGGCGGTGTCCTTTGGAGTCCATGGTACTGGACAGCCCCCGCCGCAGCGGTGCAGGTACAAACCCGCTGGCAACAGACGGCTAAGTCCTGGCAACTGGACCGGGGAAGCATCCGCTGGCCCGGCCTCGGGCAGGGCGACTTTGCGCTGTACTGGCCAACGCAGGGCGGGGTACTGCGCTGGCAGATCCGGGATATGGATGTAGCGATGGCGCCCCTGTATGCGAACTGGATTAAACCGCTGGCTTCCCCCGGCAGTCTCGCCGCCCAGTTGCAGGCCTCGGGGCAAGTGCGTTTTTCCGTGGCGGGAGAGGGTGGTCTGAGCGCGCTGAAATGGGATCTGCGCAACGCGGCTCTCGCTACCTCGCAGCGGCATCTTGTGGTGACGGGCGTGAGTAGCCGGGGTGTCTGGAGCCGGAGCGGCAAGACCTCTGACGCCATGCTCCGCTGGCACTCTGCGGAACTCTATCATATTCCGGTGGGTCCGCTGCATGCGGAACTGATCCTCAATCCTCAGGGCTTCCGGTTGCAACAGCCTTTCACCTTGGCCTTGCTGGGGGGCGAACTGCATTTCCAGCATCTGGCGGCGCGTTGGGCGGGACCCCAGTCGGGTTTTAACATGAGCGGCGACTTGCAGGGGGTCAGCATGGCCCAATTGACCAAGATCATGCATTGGCCGCCGTTTACCGGGACGGTATCGGCCACCATCCCGGAACTGCAGTATCACGCGGGAGATATCACCA
>JAKACQ010000125.1:0-3373 GCA_021821285.1 Pseudomonadota bacterium | reverse complement strand
CACCCTCTCCAGAGGCCACCGCAACCGTTCCCGCCAGCAAGGGGACAAAATGGCAGGTGCCCAGCAGAATCACCTGCGCCGTGCTGCCATCCCAATGACTGACTTGCAAGTGCTGCCTGCCGCCTTCTTCCACCGGCATCACCAGACGTCCCCCCGCCCGCAACTGGCGATAAAGGGGCGCCAGGGCGCAAGGCACGGCAGCCGTAATGACAATCGCATCAAAGGGCGCTTTTCCCGGCCAGCCGCCACTGCCATCGCCGTGATGCAGATGCACCTGACGATAGCCCAGCCGCCCCAGCAACGCCTCCGCCATCTCCTGAAGCGGACCGATACGCTCAACGCTGAAGACCTCCGCCCCCAACTCTGCCAACACGGCGGTCTGGTAGGCGGAACCAGTACCGATCTCCAGCACCCGCTGCGGCACCTCCCTGTCCTCCAGGATCGCCTCCATCATCCGCGCCACGGTCCAGGGCTGGGAGATGGTCTGTCCATAACCGATGGGCAGAGACACCGGCTCATAGGCCCGTCCCGCCAGCGCCTGCGCGACAAAGCGATGACGCGGAACCCGGTTCATCGCGTCCAGCACCCGCTCGTCACGGATGCCTTCCGCGCGCAGACGGAGCACCATCCGCCCCCTGGTACGCGGGGAGATCATGCCGACTTCAGGACTCAAGGCTAGCAATGAAGCAGCCATTGGCTCAAACCATCGAGAAAATTGTAGCGGGTCATATCCAGATCCAACGGTGTAATGGAAACGTAACCGCGGCGCACCGCGTCAAAGTCGGTACCAGGACCAGCATCGGCCTCCCGCCCGGAAGGGCCAATCCAGTAAACAGGATCGCCACGGGGATCCGCCGCCGGTATCACCATGTCACTCTTGTGGCGACGCCCCAGACGTGTCACTTCAAATCCGCGAATTTCATCATAGGGCAAATCCGGTACGTTCACGTTGAGAATGGTATCAGCAGGCAGCACATGACGCAGCACCCCCGTCACCAACTTGGCGGCCACCTGGGCTGCAGTCGAAAAGTGGGTGCAATCGCGTCCAGCCAGGGAAACCGCGATGGCAGGCAAGCCGAGAAAACGTCCTTCGGTAGCGGCGGCCACGGTACCTGAGTAGAGTACATCGTCACCCATGTTGGCACCCCGGTTGATACCGGAGACCACCATGTCAGGTGTTTCCGCGAAGATGCCGGTGACGGCAAGGTGGACACAGTCCGTGGGCGTACCGCCGACCAGATAATGAAACCCATTGAGTCCGGTACGCATCCGCAGCGGCCGGTCCAGGGTGAGGGAGTTACTGGCGCCGCTACGATCCTGCTCCGGCGCCAGCACTTCCAAATCGCCTAAAGGTCTTATTGCTTCAGCAAGTGCCGCCAGTCCCGGTGCCAGATAACCATCGTCGTTACTGAGCAAGAAACGCGGCATTAGGTCTCCCAAAGGCGTGCAGTGGCTATCCTAGGTCTATGGTAAGCTACGAAACACTTCGGGTCTATCCTCGGACACACGCCGCACCCGATAAACTAATGCGCCGCGCGCCCTGGGGCCGCCGGCGCCGATCCTTCATTCTGTACCTGTTGGATCTGTCGCTGGAGCAATAGCGCGCGCAACTGCGCCGCATCCATCGCCTGTTTCAGACCATTTACCCGATCCAGATAACGCGCATAATTACGCTCGTTGCCGGTGCGTATGGCCTTGCCCTGCTCGTAGTTTTTGGTCGCCTGAAGCAGCGCCAGCCGCGCCACAACCAGCTCCGCCTGCAGACGCTTCAAGGCCGGATTTACCGCGGGTCGGGTGGGCGTGGGTGCGGCAGATGGCGATGGGGTGACAACACTACCACTGGACGCAGACACGGGCGTGCTGACCGAGTTCTGCGGTGCCCCGGAGATCTGCTCGACGTCTTTAGCGCCCGCAGGTGGGGTTTCGCCATAGCTGACGACTCCACCACCACCCACCCAACGATAAATGGTTGATGCATCCACGGAAGTGCTGATCAGAAAGGCCGACAGGAAAATACACACACCCGCCATTAGTGGGCGCTTTGATTCACCTTTACCAGAGGTAAAAAGGGATTTTCTGTACTTCATCAGCCTGCTCTCCTCACCAGCGTGGCATTTCTCTATATGGTCCCCAAGCCCCCGATTGTCAAGGCAGCGGCCACAAAAAAGCCCCGCATAAAGCACGGGGCTGATGAAGCCGGGGAAAGCCCGCCACCACGGCGGGCTGTATCCCATCTCAGAGACTGTAGTACATCTGGAACTCCACCGGATGGGTGGTCATACGCAAGGTCTGCACCTCGGCCCACTTCACATCCAGATAACCTTCCAGCCAGCTCTCGGAGAACACGCCACCCTTCATAAGGAAGTCATGGTCGGCTTCCAGAGAGCGCAGGGCTTCTTCCAGCGACGCCGCCACACCGGGGATGTTGGCCTGCTCTTCCGCGGGCAGATCATAAAGATTCTTGTCCATGGCGTCGCCGGGATGAATTTTATTCTGGATACCGTCCAGACCCGCCATCAGCATGGCAGAGAACGCCAGGTAGGGGTTGGCGGTGGAGTCCGGGAAACGTATTTCGATGCGTCGGGCCTTGGGGCTGTTGACGAAAGGAATACGGATGGACGCCGAACGGTTCTTGGAGGAATAAGCCAGCAGCACCGGCGCCTCATAATGGGGCACCAGACGCTTGTAACTGTTGGTGCTGGGGTTGGTCAGCGCGTTGATCGCCTTGGCATGCTTGATGATGCCACCGATGTAGTACAGCGCGATTTCCGACAGTCCGCCATACAGATCACCCGCGAAGATGTTCTTGCCATCCTTGCCGAGGGACTGGTGGACGTGCATGCCGCTGCCGTTGTCACCGACGATGGGCTTGGGCATGAAAGTGGCCGTCTGACCATAAGCCGCCGCTACGTTGTGGACGACATATTTGAGGATTTGCACCTCGTCCGCCTTGCGGGTCAGCGTATTAAAGCCGACGCCGATTTCGTGCTGCCCGGCCGTAGCGACCTCATGGTGATGCACTTCCACCTTCAAACCCATTTCTTCCATGGCCAAGCACATGGCGGAGCGCAGGTCCTGCGCGGAGTCCACCGGCGGAACCGGGAAATAACCGCCCTTCACACCGGGGCGATGGCCCATATTGCCGGATTCATATTCCTTGCCGGAATTCCAGGCGGCCTCTTCGGCATCCACCTTGTAAGCGCAGCCGCTCATGTCGATATTCCAGGTCACGGAATCGAAAACAAAAAATTCATTTTCGGGACCAAAGTAGGACGTATCGGCGATGCCCGTGCTCTTCAGGTAGATCTCGGCACGCTTGGCGACGGAGCGGGGATCGCGCTCATAACCCTGACCGGTGGCGGGCTCAATGACG
>JAKACQ010000049.1:0-16960 GCA_021821285.1 Pseudomonadota bacterium | reverse complement strand
CTGTTCATCGGCTTCAATACGCTGACCCTGCTGGCTATCCTGGCCCTCGCGGTGCAGGTGTTGCGCGACGGCGCATTTACCATTGACGGCGGGCAGTTCATGGTGGATGACCTCAGTATCGTGCTGATATTGGTGGATGGGGTGGTGGCGCTCAGTACGGCATGGTTCTCCCGCAGCTATATGCGGCAGGAAATCGTCCACTGGTCGCTCTCCCGTCGGCGTGTCCGCCTCTATCACGCCATGTTCCAGACTTTCCTCACCACGATGCTGCTGGCCTTGCTGACCAACAATATGGGCATCCTCTGGGTGGCCATGGAAGGCGCCACCCTGTCCACGGTCTTGCTGGTGAGCCTTTTCCGCACGGCGGAGGGCCTGGAGGCCGCCTGGAAATATTTCATCCTCTGCGGTGTCGGTCTGGCGATGGCGCTATTCGGTACGATTCTGCTGTATTTCGCCGCCCAGAAAGTGCTCGGGCACGGTGCGGACGCGCTGCTGTGGACGCATCTGGAAGCCGTGCGCGGTCAATTACAGCCGCAGGTCATGGCCATCGCCTTCATCTTCATGCTGGTGGGCTACGGGACCAAAATCGGCCTGAGCCCGCTCAACAACTGGCTGCCGGACGCCCACGCCAGCGGCCCCAGCTCGGTTTCGGCGGTACTTTCCGGACTGTTGCTCAATGTGGCCCTCTACGCCGTGCTGCGCGCCAAAGTGCTGGTGGACGGTGCCCTCGGTCCGGACTTCGCCGGTCGGCTGCTGATGGGCTTCGGTTTACTCTCCCTGCTGGTGGCGGCCTTTTCCATGCTGCGGCAGCGGGATGTAAAGCGGCTTTTCGCCTATTCCTCCATTGAACACATGGGATTGGCCACCTTCGCCTTCGGGATCGGCGCACCACTGGCGAGTTTTGCGGGTTTACTGCACATGATCAGTCATAGCCTGACCAAGTCCTCCGTGTTTTTCTCGGTCGGACAAGCGGTACAGAGTGTCGGCAGCCGGGAAATACAGCGCATCCGCGGCTTACTGGAACTCAGCCCCCTCCTGGGCTGGGCACTCATGCTGGCGGTGCTTTTTATCCTGGGGATGCCACCCAGCGGACTTTTTCTCAGTGAATTTCTCATCGTCGCCAGTACCCTGCAGGTCCAACCCTGGCTAACACCTTTGCTCTTATTGGGATTGGGTGTCGCCTTCGCCGGAATTTTTCCGCGCCTGCAGGGGATGGTCTTCGGGTCGGCCCCGGAAGGCATCGCCCGTCAGCCCGTCTCCGGCATCATCCCGGTTTTCATTCAACTGGCGCTCATCATCGTACTCGGGACATTCATCCCCTGGATGCTGGTCCAATGGATGCAGCATGCCGCACTGCTGCTCCTTCATGGATAGGAACACCATCATGCCCAACCCATCACTACGCGTACTGGCTACTTTCAGGCATTGGGGTACAGCATTGCCGGTGTGGTCCGGCCGCCTCCGTAAAGAATATTGGCCGCTTGCCGCTCAAAACATCCGTGCGCAGGGTGGACGTCTGCTGGCCCTCTGGGGCGAGGACCGCCGCACCACGGAAGCAGGCTATCTCGTCCATGCGGCATTTCTGTCCGAGACAGGCATCGTCCGCACGGAAATGATCGTGGACCCGGCCACTGCCGCCTACCCGAGTCTAGCCGCCATTTTCCCGGGCGCTCTGCGCATGGAACGCGCCCTGTATGATCTGCTGGGTATCCGCGCGACGGGGGTAAATGATACCCGTCCCTGGCTGCGGCATGCGGCCTGGCCTGCTGATCAATTTCCCCTGCGCACCGATTTTTCTGGAGAAGGTCTGGATATCGCCGCAGATCGCGACTACACCTTCCTGCCCGCGAGCAGCCCGGACACCCATGAGATTCCAGTCGGCCCCATACATGCCGGCATCATCGAGCCGGGGCATTTTCGCTTTCAGGTCCTGGGGGAGGAAATCCTGCACCTGGAGGAGCGTTTCGGTTATACACACAAAGGCGTGGAGCGCCTCTTCCAGGGCCTGGATGTGGCGGCGGGGGGCGCCCACCTGGCCGGACGCATCAGCGGCGACAGCACGGTGGCTTATGCCTGGAGCTATGCTCAGGCGGTGGAACAGATCATCTCCATGCAGATGCCGGAGCGTGCCCAATGGCTGCGCGCCCTCTGCCTGGAGCGGGAGCGACTGGCCAATCATCTCGGTGATCTTGGCGCCATCGGTAATGATGCCGGTCTGGCCTTCGCCCTGACTCAGTTTCAGGCCCTCAAAGAGGACCTGCTGCGCGAGAATCAGCACTATTTCGGGCATCGCTATCTCATGGACAGGGTCTTGCCCGGTGGGGTGGCCTTTGATCTCACGGCAGCGGCCATCGCGGCCCTCCAAGGTGGGGGGCAGGCACTCAAAACCGCTGTCGGGCGCCTGCAGGAGATCCTCGCCGAACACGGCGGACTGCGCGACCGCGTGGTACAACTGGGCGTAATTTCCCCCGAGCGGGCGGCGCATCTGGGACTCATGGGGGTCGCCGGCCGAGCCAGCGGCCAGGCCTGGGATCTGCGGGTGCAGTTCCCCCACATCCCCTACGACCAGCTCCAGGTGCGGATGGCCACAGCCACGGAAGGCGATGTCGCGGCACGTATGGCCGTGCGTTTTCTGGAGATTTCCGAGTCGCTGCGCTTACAGGAGGAGATCCTCCAGAAACTGCCCGACGGTAACATATACCACCCGCTGGATCTCCGGGATGCCGCGGGTGAAGGAGTCGGTTGGGTGGAGGGCTGGCGGGGCGAGATATTCTTCTGGCTGCGCATGGAGCAGGGAAACATTCGCCACTGCCGCCCCCAGGACCCCTCGTGGACCCTTTGGCCGGCGCTGGAAGAGGCGGTCCTGCGCGATATCGTCGCGGATTTTCCGCTCATCAACAAATCTTTCAACCTGAGTTACAGCGGCCATGATCTTTGAGCACAGCGCCTGGGCGCTTCCCGAAAGGAGACGGTGATGTATCGGATACTGCGTGAGGCCCTGCGGCTGGGAAAAGCCGGGGAAAAACCGCCACGGACCCAGCGGGACCCGGCATCCGCCAGCCCCTCCTGCTTCCGCCACAGTCTCAGCATCCGTCATGTGGACGCGGGCTCCTGTAATGGCTGCGAACTGGAGCTCCATGCCCTAGGCGGCCCCCACTATGGCCTGGAGCAGGCCGGTTTTCGCTTCACGGCATCCCCGCGCCACGCCGATGTGCTGACGGTGAGCGGGCCGGTGGCCCGTCACATGGTCGCGGCGCTGCACGACTGCCACAACGCCATGCCCGAACCCCGGCGAATCATCGCCATTGGCGACTGCGCCTGTTCTGGCGGTGTGTTCCGGGGCAGTTATGCGGTCATGGATGGTATCGCAGAGACATTGCCCGTGGACCTGCAGATACCGGGCTGCCCGCCAGATCCTGACGCTTTGTTGCAGGGGCTGTTGCGGGTGTCCGGGGACAGGGCGGAAACCTGATGGCACGGCACACCATCTCTCTTCCGTTCAGGACTTGGCCGCCTGCTGATAGACGACCGGCAGAAATTACCAATACTATTTTACTTATGGGATCAATAAGATTCTTCTGGTATGTCGATCGAATTGGGGGTGCTAGAATAAAAACAGGTTTATATATCCCATTATGATAATGTCTGCATAGTGAGAGCGGGTATTCCGGATCAAATATGATGTGATATTGGCAGCTAAATCAATCTCTTTACCGTTAATATGAGCGAGGAACAACTATGGATCAATCTAATCGTTATGCCGATCTTTCTTTGAAAGAAACAGACCTTATCGCTGGTGGTAAGCACATTCTGGTGGCCTACAAGATGAAGCCCAAGGCCGGCCACGGTTATCTGGAGGCCGCCGCCCACTTTGCCGCCGAGTCTTCCACCGGCACCAACGTCGAGGTCTCCACCACCGACGACTTCACCAAGGGCGTGGATGCGCTGGTTTATCACATCGATGAAGCCACCGAAGATATGCGCATCGCTTATCCGCTGGATCTGTTCGACCGCAACGTCACCGATGGCCGCATGATGATCGTCTCCTTCCTGACACTGGTCATCGGCAACAACCAGGGCATGGGCGACATCGAACATGGCCAGATGATCGACTTCTTCATGCCCCCGCGCGCTATCCAGCTGTTCGATGGCCCGGCCAAGGACATTTCTGATCTGTGGCGGATCCTTGGTCGGCCGATCAAAGATGGCGGTTATATCGCCGGTACCATCATCAAGCCCAAGCTGGGTCTGCGCCCCGAACCCTTTGCCGCAGCGGCTTACCAGTTCTGGCTCGGTGGCGATTTCATCAAGAACGACGAACCCCAGGGCAACCAGGTGTTCGCTCCGGTGAAAAAGACCATCCCGCTGGTATATGACGCCATGAAACGCGCCATGGACGAAACAGGCGAAGCCAAGCTGTTCTCCATGAATATCACCGCCGACGACCACTATGAGATGTGCGCCCGTGCCGACTTCGCCCTGGAAACCTTTGGTCCCGACGCCGACAAGCTGGCCTTCCTGGTGGATGGCTTCGTGGGTGGCCCCGGCATGATCACCACAGCACGTCGCCAGTACCCCGGGCAGTATCTGCACTACCACCGCGCTGGCCACGGCATGATCACCTCGCCCAACGCCAATCGCGGCTACACCGCCTTCGTGCTGGCCAAAATGGCCCGCCTGCAGGGCGCCTCCGGCATTCACGTGGGTACCATGGGCTACGGCAAGATGGAGGGCGGTGCCGACGACCGCAACATCGCCTACATGATTGAGCGTGATAGCGGTGACGGTCCCGTTTACCATCAGGAGTGGTATGGCATGAAACCCACCACGCCCATCATCTCCGGCGGCATGAATGCCCTGCGTCTGCCCGGCTTCTTCGAGAACCTGGGCCACGGCAACGTGATCAACACGGCAGGCGGTGGCTCCTACGGCCATATTGACAGCCCGGCGGCCGGCGCGGTCTCCCTGCGTCAGGCTTACGAGTGTTGGAAGGCGGGTGCTGATCCCATTGAGTACGCCAGGGAGCACAAGGAATTCGCACGGGCCTTCGAATCCTTCCCAAGTGATGCCGATAAGCTCTATCCAGGTTGGCGCGAAAAGCTGGGCATGCACAGGTAGGCCATCTACAGGCTCTGGTCCATCAGATGAAAACGCTCCTATCCGGGGGCGTTTTTATATCACCCCGACCAGATAACTCTCCCTACTCCGGCAGCAGACGCGCCGCCTCCTGATCCAGCAAAAAATCCCGGAAGGCCTGAGCCGCCGCTGAAAGGCGCTTACCCTGACGGTGTACCAGATACCAGTGGCGTTCGATGGGCATGCCTTGTACATCCAGCACCGCCAGATGTCCCGCCAGCAACTCTTCCCGCACCGTGTGCAGAGAAGCGATGCCCAGTCCCATACCGGCGCGTACCGCATGTTTGATGGCTTCGTGGCTGCTGACTTCAATGCTCGCATGCAGCATGACGCCGGCCTTTTCAAAGAACCGCTCTCCGACAATCCGCGTCCCCGAACCCGACTCCCGCATAATGAAGGGATAAGCCGCCACTGCTTGCAGAGTAATCGCCTTGATCTTAGCCAAGGGATGATCAGGCGCGGCGATGACCACCAACGGGTTCTCCAGAAAGGCCGTAGCCTCTAGCAACAAACCCGATGGTGGCCGCCCCATGATGGCGACATCCACTTCGTTCTCTGCCAACTGACGCAGCAACGTCTCCCGATTGGTGACATCCATGCTGAAGGTCACCTGCGGGTGCAATTTACTGAACGCCGCCAGCAGATAGGGCGCGATATACGCCCCGGTGGTCGCCACGCTGATATGAATATGCCCGCCCGCCAGCCCTTTGAGATCATTGATCACTTGCACCGCCTCATCCATCTGTTGAATGATAGCGGTACTATAACGCGCCATTTCCCGTCCTGCTTCGGTGAGATAGATCTGCCGTCCCAGTTGTTCAAAGAGGGGCAGCCCGACTTGCTCTTCCATCTGCCGGACCTGCATGGATACGGCGGGTTGGCTCAGGTGGAGCGCTTGCGCCGCGCGCGTAAAACTCTGATGTTTCGCCACGGCGGTAAACACCTGCAACTGGCGAAAAGTGAGATGCATGCTCATGAAGCCTTCCTGCAATGGCGGCAAATGGCTCGATACCTCAGGCCGTTAATCAGCATTATCTTATGGTATGATACCCATACTCATAACCGTTCTGTGCAGACATTCAGCAAATCCATAAAATCCCAGCCGGAAGCAGAGCTGGCTGAGAATACGGGACGGCAGCGATTTATATTGGGGACACCGTTTTAATCGACCTATAAATTGCTGCATGGTAACCGGGAATGCACACTCTGGGGATGCACATGCTTCGGCGTTTGGGCAAGAACTTCCAGAACCAGCCTCACTCTCCCGCGGAGCGCCCCGCAGTGGACTGCGGATCAGACATAGGTGCAGGACCCGCATTGATCAACGGCGCCAACTCCCGCAGCGCCTGCCAGTACACGCGGCGCTTGAAGGCAATGATTTCATTCACCGGCATCCAGTAATCCACCCAACGCCAGTCCTCAAACTCCGGCTGCTGGGTGCGCAGATTGATTTCCGCCTCTTCGCCTTCAAAACGGAGTAAAAACCAGATCTGCTTCTGCCCACGATAACGGCGGCGCGAGGCGCGATGACGGGCACAGGGCACTTCATAGCGCAGCCAACCCCGCGTCCTGCCGAGGATGCAGACCTTGGCAGTCCCCACCTCTTCTTCCAGTTCACGAAACATCGCCTGCTCCGGCGTTTCCGCATAATCGATGCCGCCCTGGGGGAACTGCCAGGCATTTTCACCCCGGCGTTTGGCCCATAACACCTGATTGTGTTCGTTACAAATGATCATGCCCACATTGGGGCGATAGCCGTCCGCGTCTATCATGTTCATCGTCTCTGCCGATGCCTTTATGCCCGTAATATAACACGCAGACGGGCCAGCGTCAGTCCACCCCGGTTTCCGGGGCTATTCAGACCATATGGAACAGCTCCAGCGGATAACGTTGGCCCGCCTGATAATCCGCCATACAGCGCTGGACCATGACGCTGCGCATCTCTTCCTGGCGCGCTGCCACTTCCTCCGGGGTCAGCCAGACCGGGCCGATGATACCCTCATCCAAGGTCCGGTTCGAATCCCGGGGGCCAAGGCGGCCGCCAAAAGCAAAGCGCAGATAAGTCAGGTTTTTCTCAGGATATTCCCAGTGATAAACGCCCGTCAGATATTCCGGATGGAAGGCATATCCCGTTTCCTCCAGGGTCTCGCGGACGACCGCATCCAACAGCGTTTCACCGGGGTCCCAATGGCCAGCAGGCTGATTGAAGCAGCGTTGCCCATCCACCACCTCTTCTACGAGCAGAAAACGGCCGTTCTCCTCTACGATGGTGGCTACTGTCACATGCGGCGTCCAAATCATGGGGTTTTCTCCGTCATACGCTCTGTTTCCGTGAGTTCACGCCACTGGCCGGGAGGCAGATCGTCCAGCGCAAAAGGCCCGAAGGCCTGCCGATGCAGGGTCAGCACCAGATTATCCAGAGCGGCAAACATCCGGCGGACCTCGTGGTAACGCCCCTCCGTCAGGGTCAACAGCACCTCGCGAGCTGTCAGGCATTGCAACACTGCAGGGCGACAGGGCGTGTCTTCGCCTTCCAGCATCAGGGTTCCTGCGGCCAGGATGTTCGCCGCGTCACCCCGCAATGGCTCCTGCAGAGTCACGCGATATACCCGGGGAATAGCACGGCGGGGGCTCGTCCAATGGTGCAGCCAGTCGCCGTCATCAGTGAGCAGCAGGACGCCACTGGTCTCCCGGTCAAGACGCCCGACACTGCTCAGCGACGGTCGCCGGTAGCGCCAACGCAAGGGAAAATCCTGATAAATGGTACGCGGATCATCGTGAGCACAAACCTTGCCCAAGGGTTTGTGATAGAGCAGATAGAGGGCATGAGGGTGATCAATGGGCTCTTCATCCACCCAGACCAGCGCCGCATCCACTTTGGCAGAGGCTTTGCGCAGCGGTTCCCCGGCTACTCGCACCCGCCCCTGGCGCAACAGATCACGCGCTTCGGAGCGGCTGCAATATCCCAGACGGGACAATAAATGATCCATACGTTCGGCAGATTTTTGCATAGGGTACAGTTTAGCCTGTGGAGCAAGCTGACGAGAAGCCTTAAACTCCCACGATAATGCCAAAATCACATATGGCGGAGCGCATCATGGCGACTGAATATATCCTCCCCCCGGAATGGGCCACGCAACGAGCGGTACAACTCACCTGGCCGCACCCCGATAGCGACTGGGCGCCACGACTGAATGCGGTGCTATCGGTATTTGCCAGGATTGCCCGTGAAATCAGCTTCCGCGAAGACGTGCTCATTGCCTGCCATGACGCGGCCAGCGTCGAGGCCTGTAGAAAATATCTGCACCGTGCCGGGGCCGAGCTCGCGCGCTGCCGTCTCCACACCGTCCCCAGCAATGACTCCTGGACCCGCGATCACGGTCCCATCACCCTGCAGAATCCCGCTGGTCAGAGCAAACTGATGGACTTCGCCTTCAATGCCTGGGGTCTCAAATTCCGCGCCGACCTGGATAATCAAATTACCCGCCAACTGCATGCCCAGGGGGCTTACGGAAACGCAGCACTGGAGATTTCCGGGATGGTTCTGGAGGGCGGCAGTATCGAAGTGGACGGCGCCGGCACCCTGCTGACTACCAGTGCCTGCCTGCTCTCGCCCAACCGCAATCCGCAATGGTCCGCGGCGCAAATCGAGGACGTCCTCCGTACCCAGCTCGGCGTAGAACGCATCCTCTGGCTGCATAGCGGCCATCTGGAAGGCGACGACACCGATGCCCACATCGACACCCTCGCCCGCTTCTGCAACCCCCACACCATCGCCTACCAGAGTTGTGACGACCCCGACGATAGCCACTTCGCTCCGCTCCAGCAAATGGCCGCTGAACTCAGCGCTTTCCGCAACCGCAATGGCGCACCTTATCACCTGATTCCTCTGCCTTGGGCACAGGCGCAGTTTGACGACGAGGGCAACCGCCTCCCCCTGACCTATGCCAATTTTCTCATCCTCAACGCCGCCGTCCTGCTGCCCACTTACGACGACCCCGCCGACCACATCGCGCAAGAGCGTCTGCAACGCGCCTTTCCTGACCGGGAAGTAATCCCGGCCCCCTGCATCGAACTGGCCCGTCAGCACGGCAGTCTGCACTGCGTCACCATGCAGTTGCCGCGTTAAGGCGAATACTGTGCCAACGCCCGGGATCGTAAAAACGGCGCAACGGTATTCAGGTGTGGGCCACCGTAAAACCCTTGCCACCGCAGCCGTAGAAGTTAGGAAGGTACCGTCCCCGAAATGACTACCATGCCGCCCCAGGGCAGCGTGTGGGGCAGCAACCGTTCCAGCGTCCGTGCCACCCGGTTCCCAGCCGGCAGAAATATGGCGGAATGCACCGCCAGTCGGCGGACCGGCAAAGCGGAGAAAAAATCGAGCAACTCGTCGGGACGATGCCAGCGCGCCCCATGGTAGGCTCCGCTCCCACCACCCTGCCCCTTCTGCGCGTAGAGCAGGCTTGCCCGGTTGAGCCAGCCGATGGCGAAACGCTGGCGCGCCACCCGCACGATCTCGGCCACGGCCTGCCGCTCATCCTCCACAAAACACAGGGCCGCGACCGAAACCACATGATCGAAACTACGGTCCGAAAAAGGCAGGGAGCGGGCGTCTCCGGCTACCCAGCGGATCGCGGGGGGACCCTTGGCGTGGGCGAAGGCAAGCCAGTCCGGGTTGGGATCAAGGCCGGTGGCGCGGAGGCACTCCCCGGCAAAGCGGCGGGTAAACCACCCGGTACCACAGCCCACATCCAGGAGCGTATCCCCCGGCCGCGCCTGCAGGCGCCTGGAAAGCAGGCGGAACTCCGCCGTGCCGATCCAGCGCCCGCGAGGGGTATCATACCAGGCGTCATAGGTAACAGCGTCCATCAGTCTGCCACCCCGTCGATCTCCGCCCCAATAGTGAAGAGATCCAGACGCGCCCCCAATGGGTCTATCGGGGTGCTGGCATTGCAGTCGAAGTGGACCGGTAAATCGTTCATATTTGAAAGTATGGAAGGATCCCGAGTGCCTTGCAATTGACAATAAATCAGCGGCACTCTTTTTCCTCAACTCGAACGGATTCCGATGCAGCACCTCCTGTTGTGATACACTCAGGCGTCGTTAACGCAAGATGTCAAGATGTCACAGACTGCTGGGTGCGGGAAGTATATTCCTCACCACACCATTATTTAGTTACACTACCGATAATCAGGCAATCCGATGGCTAAAAAAGTACTCGATGTGCAGAATTCCGACGACCACGTCGCTACGATGGATGGCATCACCGAGTTCCGCCGTCAAGAGTCGCTGATTAAAACCGGGGCACTGCAGAACGCGATATTCAACAGCGCCAACTTCTCGAGTATTGCCACCGACGAGAAGGGCGTTATTCAATTGCTCAACGTTGGCGCTGAGCGCATGCTGGGCTACGCGGCTGCCGAAGTGGTGAACAAGATCACCCCGGCCGATATTTCTGATCCGCAAGAACTGATCGCGCGCTCCATCGCGTTGGAGCTCGAATTCACAACCGCCATTGCCCCAGGCTTCGAGGCGTTGGTGTTCAAGGCCTCGCGCGGGATAGAGGACATCTACGAGCTGACCTACATCCGCAAGGACAGCAGCCGCTTTCCGGCGGTGGTGTCGGTCACGGCGCTGCGCAACGATCAAGAAGGAATCATCGGCTATCTGTTGATCGGCACCGATAATACCGCGCGCAAACAGGTGGAAGACAAACTGCGGTGGGCGGAGGAAAGCTTTCGCTTGATGGTCGAGAGTGTGACCGACTACGCCATTGTCATGCTTGATCCGGAGGGACGCGTGGTAAGCTGGAATGCCGGTGCGGAGCGGATCCAGGGCTATCATGCGGAAGAGATCGTCGGACAGCATTTCTCGCGCTTTTATCTTGTGGAAGACGTCAGCAACGGCAAAGTGCAGAGCGACCTGGAGGCGGTGATAGCCAACGGTCGCTTTGAGGATGAGGGCTGGCGGGTACGGAGGGACGGATCAACCTTCTGGGCCAATGTGATATATACGGCGATTCGGGATCAATTCGGCAATTTGCGTGGTTTCGCCAAATTAACCCGTGACCAGACCGAGCGCAGGCAAGTTGAAACCGCGCTGATCGACGCCAAGTCCGCTGCGGAAAAAGCCAATCGGGCGAAATCTGAGTTCCTGTCCAGCATGAGTCATGAACTGCGCAGCCCACTCAATGCGATCCTGGGTTTCGCCCAGTTGATGGAATCCGATTCCCCGTCGCCAACACCCTCGCAGGCGGCAAGCATTAAGCAGATTCTCCAGGGGGGATGGTATCTGCTGGAGTTGATTGACGAAATCCTCGATCTCGCGGTGATCGAGTCAGGTAGACTGGCGCTGTCGCTGGAATCGGTGTCGATCTCCGAAGTCATGATCGAATGCCAGGCCATGATCGAACCGCAGGCGCAAAAACGAGGCATCCGCATGACCTTCCCCCAGCGCGCCTTCGATAAATTTGTCAAGGTCGATCGGACCCGGTTTAAGCAGGTTCTCATCAATCTGCTTTCCAATGCGATCAAATATAACCGGACGGACGGCACGGTCGTCGTGGCATGCGCCACGATCGCCCCGGAGCGTATACGTATCAGCGTCACCGATACTGGCGTGGGTTTGTCTGCGGAAAAGCTGGCACAACTGTTCCAGCCGTTCAATCGTCTCGGCCAGGAAGCCGGTGCCGAGGAAGGCACCGGCATCGGCTTGGTGGTGACCAAGCGACTGGTCGAACTGATGGGGGGCGAAATCGGCGTGGAAAGCGCCATCGGGGTGGGAAGCGTGTTCTGGATCGAGCTGACCGCGGCCGCCTCACCACAAAGTGTGGCTGGCATCACCGAATCTACGCCGGTGGTTCAAGTGCACGTTCACAACGACGCACCGTTACGCACGCTGCTCTATGTAGAGGATAATCAGGCCAACCTGAAGCTGATCGAGCAGTTGATTGCACGCCGCCCCGATATGCGCCTGCTGAGTACGGCGAATGGACATCTCGGCATCGAAATTGCGCGGGCGTTTCAGCCGGAGGTGATCCTGATGGACATCAATCTGCCCGGCATCAGCGGTATCGAAGCGATGCAGATATTGCGCGAAGACCCGGCAACAGCGCACATCCCGGTGGTGGCCCTGAGTGCCAATGCTATCCCGCGCGACATCGTGAAGGGTCTGAAGGCAGGATTCTTCCGCTACCTCACCAAACCGATCAAGGTGAATGAATTCCTGCACACGCTGGACGAGGTGCTGGAGTTTGCAAAACATAAGGGGCAATCAGTGCAAACAAAGCAGCACGAATAATGGTGCTCAGTGCATCCGACATTGTTAACGCCAGCATCCTGATCGTTGACGATCAGGATGCCAATGTGCTTCTGCTCGAGCGTATGCTGCGCGGCGCCGGTTATGCTTCCATCGCCTCTACGACGGCTTCGCATGCAGCTTGTGAGCTCCATCGAAAAAACCGTTATGACCTGATCCTGCTCGATCTGCAGATGCCTGGCACGGATGGATTCCGGATAATGGAATGCCTGAAGGCAATCGAACTGGACGGTTATCTTCCGGTATTGGTGATCACCGCCCAACCGGAGCACAAACTGCGCGCACTGCAAGCCGGTGCAAAAGATTTCATCAGCAAGCCGTTCGATCTGCCCGAAGTACTGACGCGCATCCACAACATGCTGGAAGTACGCCTGTTGTACAGGGAATCGAAGCACCACCGCCGGGTGCTGGAACAGACGGTGCATAAACTGCGCGAAGCAGAGTCTGGATTACGCAGCACCGAAGCGTCATTATCCAAAGAGAAGGCGGCGCTCGACGAATACATACTGCAATTGCGGCAGGCGAACGAACACCTGGTGGTCGCTACCATTAAGGCCCACGAACTGGCCGATCAGGTCCAGGCGGCCAGAGACCAGATGGATTACGCAGCGCAACACGATGCGCTCACCGGCTTGCCCAACCGGCTACTGCTGCAAGACCGACTCGGTCAGGCCATTGAGGCGGCACGACGCCAGGAAAGACCGCTCGCCGTGATGTTTCTGGATCTGGATCGATTTAAATATATTAATGACTCATTGGGACACGCGATGGGCGATCAGTTGCTGCAATCGGTGGCGCAACGACTGAAAGGTGGTCTACGGCACTCGGACACCATCAGTCGCCAGGGTGGGGATGAATTCGTCGTGCTGCTTCCGAATATTGAGCACGCCGAAGATGCCGCCCTCTCTGCGGATAAGATACTCGCGGCACTGACGCCACCACATCACATTGGTGGGCATGCACTCCATATCAGCGTAAGCATCGGCATCAGCATCTATCCGGACGATGGCCAGGATACGGAAACACTGCTCAAGAGCGCGGATAGCGCGATGTACTATGCCAAGAACGGACGCAACACGTACAAATTCTTTGAACAGCAGATGAATGCGCGGGCCATCCAGCGGCAGTCCATTGAAACCGGCCTGCGTCGGGCACTGGAACGGCAGGAGTTTGTGCTGCACTACCAGCCGGTAATTCATCTACTCAGCGGCGAGACGGTCGGCGTCGAGGCGCTTATTCGCTGGCAACACCCGGAACGCGGGATCCTGTTACCAGAGGAGTTCGTGCCCATCGCCGAAGAGTGTGGTCTGATCCTGCCGATGGGTCACTGGGTGCTGCGCGAAGCCTGTAGTCAGGCCCAGGCTTGGATACAGGCAGGTTTCCCGCCGATTACCGTCGCCATCAACACCTCCGCATTCGAGTTTCGTGGCAAGGACTTTATTGAGAATATCCGCGCGACCCTCGCGGAAACAGGCTTGGCCCCGCACCTGCTGGAACTCGAAATAACCGAAACCGTCCTCATGAGTGACTCTGTATCCACCAATTCCGTACTCAATGCGCTGGTAGGCATGGGGATAAAGCTGGCCATTGACGACTTCGGCACCGGCTACTCCAGCCTCAGTTATCTGCGGCAGTATCCCGTCGATGCGCTAAAAATAGACCAATCGTTTGTGGGTCAGATGACCAGCAGCGCGGACAGTGCCGCCATCGTCAGCGCGGTAATCAGCCTGGGTATAAACCTCAAGAAACGGACGGTTGCAGAGGGTATCGAAACCGCAGAACAACATGCGCTGCTTTTGGCACTCCATTGTGATGAGGGGCAAGGCTATTATTTCTCGCCCCCGGTACCGGCTGGTGAATTTGCTGCGCTCCTGCAATCGGGCGTCCTGCCACTTAGTGAACACCGACACCGGGATACCATCTGAAAGTCCACACGCTGACTCACACTATGTAGCGCTCGGGCGCCTAACCTCACCGAGTATCCAGATATAGTCCGCCTTATCCACCGCGTAACAGGCGCAGGAAGCGTCTTCCAGACCAGCGCGATCGAGAACTGTCACATCCCCGCGGCAATAGTGGATCAGCCCGCGATTCTGCAGTGCAATCGCAGCGGTAGTGACGCCGACCCGGCGCGCACCCAGCATGCCAGCCAGGAACTTGTGTGTGACATGAAATTGATTCGAGTGGGATCGATCCTGGGTCATCAAGAGCCAACGGGCGAGACGCGCCTCCACGACATGGAAATGGCTGCAGGCGGCCGTTCGTGCCAACTGCGTCATCACGACATAAAGGTAGCGATTTAGCAGGCTTTGCAGCACGGGACTACACTGGAGTTCGCGGCGAAACGACACCGCAGTCATACGCAGAGTAGAGCCCGCGTTCTGAACCACAGCGGGCAACGCTGAAGTGGTTGCGCCGAGGATGAGAGGGATCCCGACCATGCCTTCGTTTCCCACCATCCCTACGCTCAGCCCTGCGCGTCGATCGATCGGTGTAATCTGAGCAATGATACTGCCTGTGGGAAAGTACACATGACGGATACGCTCGCCAGGTTCGGCTAAAATATCGGCAAACCGCAATTCGACGGGATCACATCCCAGCAAAAATCGCTCACGCTCCTTACTTGGGAAAGCCTCAAGAATGTCATTGAGAACAGGGACTGGAAGGGCTGAATCTGCGCGAGGCATGCGAATTCTCCTGATGTCTGGGCATCCAGTAAGCTGAGAGGGTAGAGGCTCTACCCGATGCCGGACATAAGGTAGGCGCACAATTACCAGTGACGAATCCCGCACAGTCTGCTGTAACATCGGATCATGGTCTGTACGGTGGGATACCTATACTTTCCTGAAATCACCAGCGCCATACTCCGCCCATCGCGAGTCCAGTGGTTGAGATGTTGCCAGCAAAGTTTCCCATATACTCGGTGTACAAAGATAATCTATGGATAATATGCAGATTAACGCCCACATCAGTAGTAAGCGATGTCCTGTCCGGAGCTATACCCACCTCCGACACCGGGGCCAACTGGCCTAATGTTTCTGTGATAAAACGCGCGTTGCCGGTTAAGATACGCTGGACCCCGAGATCAATATGAGGTGTTACGGCCATTTTCCCGACATGATAAACATGGCTAAAGTCGGCACCCGCTGTAGCATCCGTTTCATTGTCCGTCTGGGCGGCATAGTTTAAGTCGAGGAGTGATGTGGCCCCATGCTCCGAAAATCCCGGTTGTGACTGCGAATAGCTTGCCACGCTGGCATTCGGGGTCACCGTCACCCAGGGCGTCTGAATAGCATATCCACCCTGCAGCACAGCGTGTATCATCTGCCCGTGATAATTGCCTAAGGCTGTAGCGCCCGTATTCGGAAGGTTACGCAACCCCTGGATGGATTCACTGGTGTACCCCACCAGTCCCTGCACAAATACGTGATGGTGCTTATATTTGCCATAGAGTGTCGTGCTTATGCTTCCGATGTTCGCTTGGCTACCATCCGCATAGCCTGTCGTTGGCAGGTTCAGTAAGGTATGTACGTACCCCATCGCCACCCCTGCCGTAAAGCCGTGGTGCCGGAAATCCACGCCGCCATAGACACCACCACTTTGATCGGAGAACGCAGATATTCCGGCAGATCCAGTGGCATTGCCGACGTCTCCTAATCCCTGTAACCAGAATCCGGACGGTGACCTGCCATTCTGCGCACTCTGATCCTGCGCGTCTGGGACGGATAAGTTGGCCAATTGTCCTGACATGACGGTCCCCATGGAGTCCAGCATGGTGTGCGCGATCGCCGCCCCTGCGGAACCTTTATCATGCGCAAATACCAGCGTATCCGCCTGCGCCGTCATGTTGATCAATGCGGTAGGAATATCTGCGTAAAGCTGCCCGCCGAGATACGCCGGAGCGTCATTCATGCCCACTTGCCCAGGAGTGGCGGCCAATTGGATGCTGAGCCCGTTTTCATTGGTCGCCAGACTGGGGGTAACATAGGCCGGAAATGGATCATAAACGGTTGTAGAGAAAGCTCCTGTAATCCCCCCTCCCGCAGTCAGTATCTGGTACTGATCCCCGGCCACATAACTGGCGCCGGGATCCACTTGTATCAGCAATTTCCCGGCAAGATTTGCGGTGCCGGAAACGGCCAGCACATCATGCGCCGAAGGGGCAACCTCAATAGCCAGCGTACCACTAGCAGTCTGTATGTAGTTGCCGTTGATATGCAGGGTGCCAATGCTGCCACCAGGGAATACTGTACCCTCATTGGTGACATTACCCACGACCGTGCCATGGCCGCGCAAAACACCCCCTGAAGTCACGGTTACGGCACTATTCAGGGTGGCACCAGGGTGCGCTGCGTCACCGACTTCCAGCGTGGTCGGTGACGTAGCTGTGGAAAACGCAGACACGCCACCGACCATTGAGTAACCCACCGTATTGGAGGCGTTGTCCAGGATCAACGATCCGCCACCGACTATCGTCAGTGGACCGCTCCCGGAAAAACTGCTATTT
>JAKACQ010000124.1:0-3469 GCA_021821285.1 Pseudomonadota bacterium | reverse complement strand
CCGCCATGAGGCGACTGACGATGCGGTGTATGTCTTGGCATTCCGGCACCAGAAAGAGGCGGGCTACTGATGAGCATGAACTAATTTCGCCGACTGGCCGCGAGGATCGACCAGCTCATGGCGCTGTAATGATCTTGCAGTGCCTGGTTGGTCAGGGTGCTGATGTGCGCGCGCAAATCAGCAGTCGAATCCATGGCGGTGTAACGGCCCGCCTCGATGTCTTCAATACCAAGCACCACGGCTTCACGCAATACCTTCAGACGCACCGCATCATCGCGCTCACGTTGCTCGACCAGACGCAAGCCCTCGCGCAGAACTTCGCTGGCGTTTTGGTAACGCCCCGAATTAACCAGTTGCTCGACAAAAGTTGTTTGGTGAGGAGTAAGTACAACATTACGCGTAGGCATAATAGTATTCTTCATTGAGAAGGAATTGGCGTATTATGCCATATTTGGGTTGCATGCCGCAAAGACCGCATCCTGATCGCGTAAATCCAGTTTACCGCGCAGGCTATACGCTACCCCGCCACGCGCCGCAGATCCGCCTCAGCCATCATCTGCACCAAGGCATCGAAGCTGACCTGCGCTTCCAGCCCCGTTGGGGTCCATGATGCCCCAGCGCTCTCCGGGACGCACCCGCAAGGAGATGCTATCCAGCACCACCTGCTTGCCCCGGCCATGGCGGATGGGGAAGGTTTTATGGATGTTTTCCAAAAGCAAGTCGTTCATAGGGCATTGCCTTTCCAGTCACCCGCGAAAAGATACCATAATACCGCCGCCTGGGTCTCCTCGTGATCTGACACCCATATAAGCGGATGCGGTATACCTGGAACTGACGTCCGAACCATTGCAGCGTCCCGTAAAAAGGTGCATAAACACCCATGTACGCAAACACTGTGTTGGAGGGCATTATGAATACCGTTCGCTGGAACATTGCCGTGTCGCCGGAGGTGGATCAGTCCGTGCGCATGTTCATCGCCGCGCAGGGCGGCGGCCGCAAGGGCGACTTGTCGCGCTTCATCGAGGAAGCTGTGCGCGCCTATCTGCTGGAGCGGGCCGTCGATCAAGCCAAGACTGCCGCTGCCGGCATGAGCGAGACCGAGTTGACCGACCTCATCGACGAGGCGGTGCAATGGGCGCGTGAGCACTGATGCGCGTCATCCTGGACACGAACGTGCTGCTCGGCGCGCTGATTTCGCCGCACGGCCCGCCGGATGCGATCTACCGCGCCTGGCGCGCGGCACGCTTCGATCTGGTGACATCGACGGCGCAGCTCGACGAATTGCGGCGCGTAAGCCGCTACCCCAGGCTCAAGATTATTCTGCCCGCTCATCGCGTTGGCGCGATGGTCAACAACATGCAGCGCGCCATCGTCCTGGATGCCCTGCCGCCTCTGCCGGAAGGTGTGGAGGCGAACGATCCGAACGATGGATTCCTGCTGGCGATGGCCCTGGCAGGCGAAGCCGACTACCTCGTGACCGGCGACCGTCGCGCCGGGTTGCTGCAACGCGGTAGCATCGGCCGCACGCGCATCGTCACCCCGGCCACCTTCTGCGCCGAGGCGCTTTGGGCTACGCGCTGCAACTAACGACGGTGCGCTTGCTGGTGCTGGAGAAGAAGCCATGGGGGTCTATTGTTGAGCTATCGCCCAGATTACGAAGTCACCTTGGCCGCCAGTGGGGGCGTTTCCTGCCCTTGCCGGGCTTTTTATTTATGGTTTCAAGAGAGCAATCGCGCGGATTCTCCTTGCGCCTCAATCAGCTTGACCGCCTTCCTGTCAAATGAGACAAAAGTTTCACCGCCAAGCCAGCTTCCCTCATAAGCGATCACCCCATCCGCAAAGTCGCCTCCAAGAACCAGTAAAGCCAGCCCAGCCTCCACTGCTGGCCGATTTGCCACGACATTCACGCTATTGATCAGGCGTTGAATGACTTCTCCAACTTCCATTGTGGGGATTTTGTATCCCTGGGACAGAACCCAGACCAATTCGCAGAGTACGGGTAGTGGCAACGCGACCACAGAGGCATTCGCCAATACGGCCTGGGCGATTTCACTTTGCTGTGGGTCATCACCGGTGATAGCCCGAACAAGGACGTTGGTATCGGCTGTGATTTTCACCGTTTACCAGCCCACGCCTGAGCAGTCAGGTTGTTGATCTCTTCAATCGACAAGGATGGTCCGCTCTCCCGCTTGAGATAGTTGAAAACATCTGAGATTTGGCCCATCGGCCGCGCGGCCTGCACGGAGATGCGTCCGTCGGGTAGCTTATCGACGGTGATTTTCTCGCCAGGGTGAACACCAAGATGCCGCAGAACATCCCTTCGTAGGGTCACTTGTCCCTTAGCTGTCACGGTCAGTGTGCTCATTGAGCCTCCTCAGAAACCCTAAAGCCAGAATGGTAAGGCAAACTGACATTGCCTTCAATCGATCTGCCGAACAGGAGCAGGCCAGTTTGGGGCGGATATGCCGCCAGCGCTCGGGCGCCCCCGTCAAAAAGCGCATTCGCGGAAAAGCCCGGCGCACTTCCTCGATCTCCAGGGGGTGATCATCGATGAACAGGACATGATCGGGCAGGAGATTGGCGGTGCGCAGAATTTGAGCGATGTTTTGGGGTTTGGGCTGCCAGTTGATCTGTACGGAGCAAAAATCTTCCAGACGCAGGCGCTGCCCCCACAACTGTTGGAACCGCTCACGGGTCGGTTCTTCCGCGTTCTTGCTGCAGATGGCCAGCAATATCCCACGCCGCTTGCATTCCAGCAGGGCCTCGGCATAACCCAGGGGCCAACCTTCGGTGTGGCGCCAAGGGACGATCTCGTTCTCTTCCGCCAATACGCCGCGCCAAAGAGTATTATCCAGGTCGGTGATGATCATCTTCACGGGATCTTCGGCGCGCAGCACCCGCAAGGCGCCATCCAGGCGTTCCAGGATGTCCTGATAGATCCATTCCCCTTGCAGGCTGACGGGTGACAAGCTGTGATGGGTGTAGTGGGCATCGTAGCCGTCATAGGCGGCGGCATCCCCGTAATATTGGCGGATGTCGTTGATTTCCAGAAAGTAGGCTCGACCCTGCTCCACCAAGGCTTGCTCCATGGCGTCGTTCAGCGCCCGGACCAGGGTATAGAGAGAGCGGCGTCTATTACTGCCCAAGACCCCGAAAAGCTGCGGGGGCGGCTCCAAAAAGGCCAGAAAAAACACGGGCAACCCCGCGGGCATGGCGGCCAAGAGGCGATCCATCACCTGCCCCAGGCGCATCAAGGCCTGTTCTTGCACCTGCGTGATGTCCAGCCCCGGCCGCAGATGGAAAAGATCGCCATCCCCGCCTTCCGCGGCCATGCCCAAGATGCTGCGCAAGGTGAGATTGATCAGTACCGCATCGAACTGGTCAGGGGCCATCTCCGGGCCCGCGCTCTGCAATCCCGAGTCCGTCAGGTAGTGACGCATGGGCCAGTCCTGATCCAGCGCCACCTGTA
>JAKACQ010000048.1:0-17255 GCA_021821285.1 Pseudomonadota bacterium | reverse complement strand
TTCCAGAGGAGTTGGTGCCTCCCATCCTGGAAGGTTTCGCCCCTTTTTTTGAGAAGCACACTGGAGTGGTTTTCGTGACCGATATTCAGGTCAGCCGTCTGGTGAAGTTCAAGAATTAACTTTGCGAAGTATTTTTGTAAATAGTGACTGAGGATAAAGTGGCTAGTCTGGTGGGTCTGATATATAATCAACCCATTGATTACAATGGAGGATGGTTGGCATTTGAGCACCGGAAAAACGAGCCCCCCACAGCTTGACTGGTATGGGGGTGTTCTTCGTCACCAGCCCCTTCCGTGAGGATTCCATGAACGACCCAAAAAATCCCTTACAGGGTGTAACCCTTCCGCTGATGTCCATGGCCGCCCTTGGGGTGGTTTTCGGAGACATCGGCACGAGTCCACTCTATACCCTCAGCTCTTGTCTGTCCGCCATGTCCCTGCAACCCACCGCGGTGAATCTCCAGGGTATCCTTTCCCTGATTTTCTGGACCCTGGTGCTGGTCGTAAGCGTCAAATATGCCTGGGTGATCATGCGGGCGAGCAATCACGGCGAGGGCGGCGTCATGGCGCTGACCGCCTTGGCCTCTCATGCAACCGGGCACTCCGGTAGATTACGCTGGTGGATACTGAGCATTGGGCTGTTGGGCGCGGCTCTTTTTTACGGAGATGGCGTTATCACACCGGCCATTTCAGTGTTGTCAGCCATGGAAGGCATGGAGGTCGCTTCCCCCGCATGGAAACCACTGGTCATTCCTTTGGCGCTGGGAGTGATCATTGGACTTTTCATGGTTCAGCGACGCGGTACGGCGGCCATTAGTCACCTCTTCGGTCCGAGCATGCTGGTATGGTTCCTGCTGCTTTTCGGCTCTGGGCTCACCTGGATCGCCACGGATCCCCGGGTACTGTTTGCGCTCAACCCATGGTACGCCATCCAATTTTTTGGAATACACGGCATCGGCGGGGTAGTGATCCTGGGCGCCGTCGTACTCGCCGTCACAGGTGCCGAGGCGCTCTACGCCGATATGGGTCATTTTGGTGCGCGACCCATCCGCATGGCCTGGTATTTTCTGGTGCTGCCTGCCCTGGCCCTCAACTATCTCGGCCAGGGCGCCTTGTTGGAACTCGATCCCTCAGCGATTCAGAATCCTTTTTTCAGGCTTTTCCCCACATGGGCGACTCTGCCCATGGTGGTGATATCCGGCATCGCCACGGTGATCGCCTCGCAATCGGTAATTTCCGGAGCTTATTCCGCGACTCGACAGGCGCTGTTGTTGGGCTATTTGCCCCGGTTGGCCATCATTCACACATCGGCTTCCGAACGCGGACAGATCTATCTCCCCATGCTTAATTGGCTCTTGATGGTGGCGGTTGTCGTGGTGATTCTCTGGTTCAGGTCTTCGAACGCGCTGAGCTTCGCCTATGGCACGGCGGTTACCGGCACCATGATGATGACCACCGTCCTGGTATTTTTCGTCGCCCGCCACAGTTGGAAATGGCCGCTGTGGAAAGCGGGCCTGTTCTGCGGTTTCTTTATCCTGCTGGACGGCGTGTTTTTCGGCGCGAATCTGTTGAAATTCGTGGAGGGGGGATGGTTTCCTCTGGCAATCGGCCTGGCAGTGTTCACCACCATGTCGACATGGCGGTGGGGACGAGGAATTCTCGCCAGAAAGCTGTACCCGGATGACCTTTCGGTGGAAGACTTTCTGAGCGGCGTCACCCCCGGCGTGCCCATTCGTGTCCCCGGCACTGCCGTATACCTGACCATGCGTGAACGGGCCATTCCGCATGCCATGCTGCATAATCTGAAACACAACAAGGTGCTTCATGAACGGGTCATCATCCTCACCATCAAGTTTGAGGAAGAACCCCGTGCCCTTCCCGCGAGCCGTGTGGTAGTGCGGGATTACGGGCAGGGTGTGTGCCGGCTCACCGCCCGTTATGGATTCATGGAACACCCCGACATTCCGGAGATTCTGAAATCCGCTGAAAATTTGGGTGGCCCATGGAACCCATTGGGTACCACTTATTTCGTTTCTCGCCAGCGGGTGATTCCGACCGCCAAAACGCTCTTGTCTCTGTGGAGAGAGCACCTGTTCGCCGTCATGCTCCGCATTTCCACCAATGCCACCGATTTTTTCCGGCTCCCGCCCAACCAGGTGATGGAACTGGGGGATGTCGTCGAGTTTTCGCATAAGGTGCCAGATGCTGATCCCTCCCGATGAGTGCCGCTTTCTGGATGTTGGGGAGGCACTATATTTCAAACGAACTGCTCAATCCCGTATGTCTAAGCTTCAGTAATGAGTTAGAATGACGATTTATGGTGGTGAAAGGGAGACGGATGATTTGGGAATGGCTGGATAGAATATCGGCAATAATCGATATTTTGGTGGGCAGTATCGCGTTATATGGCTTGGTGGTCAGCTTATATGATCCGCAAGCTATCCGCCGTTGGTTTCCTGGTTTGTTTGTTAACTCGCATGATGACGGCGGTGAGGTCATCGTGCAGTTGGAAGCCAGGGGTTTGGTGTTTACTGTGAGCCATAAGGATACGCCCGTCTGGATGATAGACAAGGTCAATCCAACGCATATCGCACTAGTAGGCAGTGAGGCGAGTGTGGCAGAAATGCATGCGATTGCGGAGTATGCCCGCCGCAAGGGCATACAGGTAGTGTCACAGCAAGAAATCAAGGATACGGATGACGTTTCGGAGGCGCGGCACGCGGTGGAAGATGCGTTGCACCAGTTGCGCCACCGTGTAGGTGACCAGATAGCTGTGGATTTGACGGGCGGAAAGACCACCATGAGCCTGGGTGCATTTATGGCCGCCGATGAACAGATGGTGGAGGCCGTCTATGTGAGTGCACCATATAACACACAACTGCGCAAACCAGTGTTAAGTGAGGCGCATATTTACCTGATTGCCAACGGCAAGCGGCGGGCGGAGGCGCTGGCCGCCGGCACCTCTACCCCCTAGATTGGCGAGTCGTTATTCTATTCGCTCCAGCAGGGCCAGTTCGTAGGCGCGGTTTTGTAGGTCTTGGGCAGTGAGCAGGGCCCCCTCTGCTTGCCGGTCCTGTAGATAAAGCACTAACGCCCGGTCGCCTTTTTGCAGATCGGCGTGGATACGTTGCATGGGTATCGGCTGCCCCAGCAGTTCCGTGAGAAGGGCTGCAGTGCTCTCGTGACCGACGGCGGAAATAAATCCGCCCTTCACTATGTCGCGCGCCGCCTCTATGGCCAGCGGTCCATGGAAGGCCCACAGGCCATAAGCGGTCAGGACCGGACTGTTCAAAATATAGGTGGTGCCAATCATTTTCAGTTACCCCTCACCATCCAGCCATTTCAGGACGCGCTTTTTAAGGTGTGGCAAGCATTCAGGACCAATCAATTCCACTTTGGCTTGTCTGGCGCGATCACGCAGGTTTTCCGTGGGCTCACGAGCGGTTACCAACCACGAGTTGCCGAAAAGCCCTCGCACATCCTGGCCCAAACTGTCGGTTTTGTAGGCCAGTGCACTGTCTTCTCCGGAATAGTGGTGTTTTGTCTTGCATTCCACATAGAGCAGTTGATTGAGTTTGGTCGCGAGCACGTCAAACTCATTCAGGCTTCCGTGCCCTTGCAACCAGTGCCCTTCGACACCCAGCCGCACATCAAAGGCACCGTTATCATGTAAAACATGCCATACATACTCTTCCAACCATCCGCCCATGATGAATTTAGTGCGTTGTACATCCGGAAAATGGATGCTGCGATTGTCGGACTCCACGGCGATAATATTCATACGATTCAGTTGCCGTAAGGCCTCTAATCCAACACCTGCCGGAGCCTTTGGCAATGTCTGGTCTGGTGCAATCAGGTGCTCCCCTCTTTTATCCAGAGCGTTAGAGGCCAACCAATTCATTGTCCCAAAGAAACTATCCAGGTCTCTGGCATGGCTGCCTAAATATTTGCAGATACCTTTTCTACGATGGACTATCTCTTGCCAATCTGCATGGTCGGATTTGGCGCCCGCATATCGGAACCCTTGCGCGGTGACGTATTTTTTTACATCCAGCACGTCCGTCATGGGGGTTGATATGGGCGGCTGAGCGCCTGAGTTGGGTGATTCAGGCGGGAACGTCTCAATGCGCCGGTGCCCGGTATCGGTGTATATCACCTCTTGGGCGACAGCACGGAATGCCTCCACCATACCCAGAGACATCAGTTTTGTGCCACCAGTCGCATTAAGCGAGATTTCTGCATCAGGGAAGCGGGTTTGCAGACTCTCGGCGAGCTTCCAGGCGTAAGCGTAAATAGTGTTCAATCCTACATCTGGTGCATTTTCTGAGAGTTCTGTCGTAATGCCCTCTGCCGTCAGCATGTTGCAAAGATGTTTCCCCTTCTCGGCCATGCTCTCTGATACCACTAACAGCACCAGTTCCGGCCTTTTCATCAGCGTCGGGATGAGATTGGGCAAGACCTGGTCCGATACGATAGCTACCTGTATACGCATATATCTCTCTTTATCGCTACTCTTTCGTCAAAGTGTTGACCTCAAGCAGAACAAGCCTCCTTTTTACGAGGTTACCAATTACTTCTTAGTCGAGTTCGCAAAGCTACAGTATAAACGAAATGCCGTCTATCAGCGAACCATTGACGGTGTTAATGCTGTGTCAAGCAGCATCGAAAAATGCCCAGGTAACAGCATCTAATTTTGGCTAGGGTTAGAGAGGGTGGCTGCGGCGTTTTTTGAATCGGTAAGAATCGTTTCTGGTCTCCAGAATGTCGCCGGTGACGGCGTGGGGTATTAATCCCCTATGAAGTCGGGTCGGTTAAAACTGAGAAAAATAGATATCTAGGTGGCCGGGAACAGTCTCAATCCCCTATGAAGTCGGGTCGGTTAAAACGGCATAAGGGAGAAATCTAGGAGTCCTTCAAACGTCTCAATCCCCTATGAAGTCGGGTCGGTTAAAACGAAAACACCTAATCCAAGATATCTATCCCCTAGGTCTCAATCCCCTATGAAGTCGGGTCGGTTAAAACCCAGAGGTCGACGATGACCTCTGGTTGGAGGCAGGTCTCAATCCCCTATGAAGTCGGGTCGGTTAAAACGGTGTTAATGCGGCATATAAGAGGGGAGGCTACGTCTCAATCCCCTATGAAGTCGGGTCGGTTAAAACATAGGGTGTTCGTGTTCGGCTCGAACCAGGAGGTCTCAATCCCCTATGAAGTCGGGTCGGTTAAAACTGAAGGACTTTCCACTGTCGGGATCCACATGGGGTCTCAATCCCCTATGAAGTCGGGTCGGTTAAAACAAGCCGGTCGGCAGGAGCAGGCAACCGCTCCCGGTCTCAATCCCCTATGAAGTCGGGTCGGTTAAAACAGCAGACGTATTTATGACTGTTGCAAGCTTTGGGTCTCAATCCCCTATGAAGTCGGGTCGGTTAAAACCCCAATCCTCATTCTGTAGAAGATGCCCGTACGTCTCAATCCCCTATGAAGTCGGGTCGGTTAAAACTGTGGACAGAAGCAGATGTATTTATGACCGTGGCGTCTCAATCCCCTATGAAGTCGGGTCGGTTAAAACTCTACCCTCTGGAAGCCATGCTAGTCAAGGCTTCCAGAGGGTGTTTCCGCGCAAGAGGACGAATCTGTATGAATATGCAGACTCTTTGTTCTCGAACTGGTCTAAAAAATGACATTTTATCAATGAAATCAATCGGTGCGCAACGAAACCTAAAGTCATATATTTTTGCATTATTAATCAGTGTATTGAGTGAGATGGCCGGCGTATTTTTACGAATCGCAAAAGTTGTGCGGAATGTGTCGACAATCTTTTCATAATGATTAGCTGATAACATAATCGGGCTCTTCTTCGGAAGGGGAACATCCGTCATGTAGGATTGCGTTGCGATCTTTTGGACAGAGTTGGTAATAGCGTACCGTGTCGCCGGGCGCGCGTATGTGGGGGGCTATTTCTTGCATGATATTGTCCCATTCCGTGAGCTGTTCAATGTGACAGGCGAACATACTTTTTTGAACCCGTTCTCCGCGGCTTTGCAATACATTGATGATGGCGAGCCGGTCGCGGTTGTTGGATATGTCGTAACAAATCATCAAAAGGTAAGACATGGCTTTTCCAGTATGGCCTATACGATGAAATACTCAGCATTATCCGGCGCAGTGCCGCAGCCTTGCCAGCGTACCTTTTTCTGACAGGTCAGACATAGGGGGTAATACGCAATACTGTCGGTGTCAGGCGTAATCAACTCCTGTATTCGCGCACGAAGCAGACGAAGATCGTCGATGTCGAGAAGACACTCAAAGACGCTTTTCTGAACCCGCTCGCCTTTGGCAATCAACTCTTTTTCAACCGCCCGGCGTTGGTGGTCATCGGTGATGTCGTAGGCAATCAACCAGACTCGGCTCATGGCTATTTGATGGTAAAGGCCTGGTAGTGTGGCGTTTTTCCCTGAAATAGCTGCGCCAGTTGTTGGGCCTGAAAGGTGATAATACGACGGTAGTCACTGTCCTCTCCATTGATGGGGTTCTGAATCGCGCTGTTGAGTCTATCCTCAAAGGATTGAATCAGACGTTTACGTAGACTGGGTTGTATGCGGCAGGCGTAGTCGCTATCGGGTTTCGTCTCAAAGTCACTTTCCTGAGTATTGGGGTCGAGGAGCAGGTTGAGCACTAGGCGGTCTATGATTGGCGCGCGGAACTCTTCCATCAGGTCAGAAGCGAGAGCGGGATGTCCGGGACGACGCTGATGGTAGATACCGATGTACGGATTCAGGTGGACGCCATGGAGAGCGGCGAGTACGTTCCGGTAGAGAACGCCGTAACCATAAGATAACAAAGCGTTGACAGGGTCACGCGGTGGTCGGCGGCTGCGTCCGGGCCATGTCCAGCGCGGGGCGATGAGAGCGCCGAACCCCTGATAATACAGTTTGGCGGCACCTCCTTCGATGCCGCGCAGGCCGTCAAGAGTGGCGCTGCGCAGAGCGGCTTCTTGTAGTTGGCGTAAGGGAAGGTCGAGGGCGGAGATGTCTTCGTTCTGGCGGCGGAGGTTGGCTTTGCGGAGCACTGTTCGGCTGTTGGCGATTTTGCCCTGAACGATGTGGCGGGCTGTTTCCAAAAGTAGCTCTGGTTTTTCCTGGCTGTGGAACTGGCCGCCGAGTGTGTCTATGCCGACGCCGCTGAGATCGTCAATACGCAGATCGCATTTACCAGGCAGGTCGCTGACAAAAACTTCTATCCCTTCATCACGACAGCTCCGCAGCAGAGCGGTGGAGAGTAGTTGATTGCCGGAGAGGTGCATTTGGTCGATCCGGTGAATGGGCAGTGTTTGTTTTTCTTTGCCTTCGTGGCGGATGACGATGCGCCCCGCGCGCAGACCGACCAGTGCACCTTGCTCGACAACGTAGAGAGTGTGACGGGCGGCGGTGCGTGCCTTTTTGCTGAGGATAGGGGTGACTGAGGCGATGACATCGTCCTCTTCTTCGTCTGGTGGTGCCGGACTTTTGTCGGGTGCTTGCGCGTTGGTGTGCGTTGCGGCCTGAGGGGTGGGCATGGTGACCATGACGGGCGAGGCTTTGGCAAGCTGGGTGAGAGTTTCCAGAGGTCCAAGGTCGACAGTTTCGGAGTGTACGATGTCGCCGATGAAATCTGTGCCGAGAAAATGAAAACCGTCAGTAAAATTGGTGATGCGCGTTTTTTCGGGCTGTATGCGAAGTTGCAGCAAGTGGAGGAGGTCTTCGCTGAGATGCAGGGCGGTTTCGGCGTCGCCTCGTTCTTTGCAAAGAACGATGAAGTCGTCGGCATAGCGTACGACCCGGTAGCCTTTGTCGGTCAGGACCTTGTCCATCTGATCGAGATAGAGATTGGCTAATAAGGGCGAAAGGGGGGAACCTTGGGGAATGCCCTGATGCGGGTTTTCTTTTTGGTTGCCATTGATGACGGGGGCGCAGAGCCAGCGGGCGATGAACTGGTTGAGGGCGTGGTCCTTGAGGGCTTCCTGCAGTTTCGTCAGGAGGTTGAGGTGCGGTATTTGGTCGAAGAAGGAGAAAATGTCGGCATCGACGACCCAGACGTAGCCTTCGTCACGATGCTGTATGACGCGCTCCAGTGCCATGCGCAGTGAATGCGCTGGCCGATAGGCGAAGCTGCAGGTGGCGAAGTGCTGATCCAGCAGCGGGGTCAGGACGATGGTTAGGGCGGTTTGCAGGATGCGGTCGCGCACGGTAGGAATGCCGAGAGGGCGTGGTTTTTTACCGGGCCTATCCATCCAGACGCGGAGGATAGGGTCGGGGTGATAACTGCCCTCCTGCACCTGCTGGCGGAGCGCCAGAAGGCGGGCAATGGCGCCGTTGGCGTAGTCAGTAATGCTCTGGCCATCGACACCGGCAGCGCCGCCGTTTTGCCGGACTTTGTGCCAGGCGTCCAGTAGCGTGAAATCACTCAGCGCTTCCTGGAGGAGTGGGCTCATGACGGACATCACAAGTGAGGGGAGAGTTTGTCGAGAACGAAGGTTGCTCCTTCATGGTGGCCGAACAGGCGGCGTGCATCGCCGTCGGCCCAGGCATCACATTCATGGGTAGAGGGACGGTGGTCACCTTTCAAGGCTTTGAAATCCAGACGCTTTGGGTTCTGACCAGTTTCTAAAAAGATGGCAAGATCTGTTATGCGGGTGTTGATGGTCTGCAGTCGTTCTTTGGAAAGGCCGGTAAGGCTGTCTATGAA
The DNA here is from genome assembly GCA_021821285.1 of Pseudomonadota bacterium. Classification (GTDB taxonomy): domain Bacteria; phylum Pseudomonadota; class Gammaproteobacteria; order Acidithiobacillales; family Acidithiobacillaceae; genus Acidithiobacillus. The sequence goes on along the minus strand of JAKACQ010000048.1, from coordinate 8,535 downwards.
TCTGTTGCCGTATTGCAGGTGCGGGCTGGGGGTCTCCCAGAGTTGTTCACTGAACAGGTATTTCCCGGATTGATCCCAGGCCAGTTCACCCCAAGGCGATAATGTGGCAGCGTCGTCGATCACCAGAAGGAGTGTTTCCGGTATTCCCTCGACTGTGTCGGCAGGCATGGTCAGCCCGGCGGCCATGCGGCGGAACGCGGTGAGGTGCTCACGAATCGTACCGGTAAGGTCCAGTTTTACGGGGAGGCGAGGCAAGCGGAGAAGATCCTGACCGCTTTCAAAAATATAAACGGCTTCATCGGCATAGAAGGTGGAGAGGCTTTGTAAAAAACCCTGCACGCTTTTGAAACCGCCGCTGAGTTGAAAAATCACCTGCTGTCCGCTTTCTCGCAGAGGGACAAGATGCTCGGCACACCAGCCAACGAGATTGCTCATGCCGGCCTGGAAAAGGAAGAGATCATCGGTGCGCAGATCGGGAATGTGGATGACTTCGGCGATTTGTCCCTGGGTGGTGAGCCAGTCGGCAATAGTCCGTGCGGTCTGCCCCCCCAGCCAGGTGTCGCTGCGCAGGATGAAGTGTATGTCGTTGCCGGTCGGCCGACCCGTGGGATAGAGTCGGGTGATGCCGTTGAGTTCGGCGGAAGCTTTTCTCCAGGCCGTGACATCACCCTGCTGGAGCGTTTTTTCAGCTGCTTCCAGATAAGTTTCTAGCGTTGCCAATTCGACGGCAGGGATGTCTTCCCGTGTGCGGGCATTGGCGTATCTGGTGACTGGAGCGCCACCATCCGGAAAGTTGCGGGCGACGTTGGTGATGAGGCTGGTGCCGCAGGGGCTGAGGATGCAGCGGGGGCGATTGGTTGCAATCATAAGCGATTGCCCTTGGTTGCGATGAAAGTATCAAACCGACCATAGCCGGAGCTCTTTTTACCACCGATACCCCATTGTTGCAGACCATTTTGCAGGAGTGCAGCAGCAACGGGAGTCCAGGCGGCATCGCCCTCTATGACAAAATAGAAACCGCCCTGCACGGCAATCTGGGGGACGGGTATGGGGCTGTCGGTATCGCTGGCGGGTTCTTTGCCCTCTTTACCGTAGTAGCCAGTGTGGTGCGGAGTGACGATTTCCGCAACGAATGGTTCGCCGCTGCCGGTCCACCATGCATCGTGAAAATACAGACCACCGCTTTCTCCGGTGTCGCCCCCTTCACCAAAGAGCCATCGCATGACCTCTGGACGGATTTGGAAGCTGCCGTTGCGCTCCAGATAGGTTGCTGTGGCACGGGCCAGTCCCTTGAGACTGGATCCTGGAATGATGGGCATGCCGTAACTGTGGGAGACGGTGACGCCGGTTTCCAATGGGCTGTCTCTGGTGACGCCGATGTAAAGGCGCTGGCTGATATCGCCACTGAAGGCGTGAAAACGCGCTTTGTCGGCGGTAACCTGCTGCCAGCGCTCCAGCGCTTTTTTATAAAAGGCCGGGACTTCCAGTTCGGCAATTTTGGCAATGAGCTTGTGTTTGGCGTCGCTGCTATCGCCTTCCGGCCAGCGATCCAAACCATGAGCAATACGCAAACCAGGGTGTATTTCGCCCCGGCTGGGCAAGGCGCTGTGGATGGCGTTGATGCGAGATCTGCCGAGTAGAGTGGGCATCAGCGTTGCCCTCCTTTCTCTGATTTTGCGGTGCCTTGATACAGACGTTTGATCCATACGGCACTGTCCAGGGCGACCTGACTGATGCGGCGGTAGTCACCTAGTTCGGCTGTTAGCACCTCTGTATAGAATGCTTCTCTCTCACCGGGTAGTGAGGGTAAGGCAATGCGGACGAGGGCGACGAGGTCGTTGTAATATTGCGCATAGGCCTTTTCAAGCGTGTTGTTGTTACCAGATTTGGCGCGCAAAAAACCCAGCGCCTGAGCGAGCCCAGATTGTAGAATCATGGTGGGGAAGCTGTTGGCGCGGGTGCCATACTCGTCGAATTGGTCGCGCTGTGCGGAAGCGGTAGTAATACATTCCAGCGCTTTTTCGGCAATTTCGGATTGACGTAGTTTCATGCTAGCCTCCTCACACCAGAAAGCGGACGAGACCGCGGCCTACGGTGGCTTTGCCACCGATCTGGATAAGCGCATCACTGCCCAGATGTTCGGTGAATGCAGCGCCGGTATCGCTGAGACCGCTGTCATCATGGGGCTGGTCAATACCCAGTATGCCGTAGAGCAGGCTTTCCGCCGGGAGATTCTCCTCATACCAGAGCGCCCCTTTTTTGACCGTGCGTTTTTCGTCGTCAATACGGATGCGGCTGCGGATCTCGGTAGCGGTGTCGGCCAGGAAACCGAGCACCGAATCGGAGACGATGGCAAAACGCGCCTCGAAATGCGGGGTCCAGTGTTCGTCTTTGACCTGCTGCGCCAGATATTGCGCCCAGGCTTTGGCTTTCGGATCTTTTTTGGCGATCAGATCGAGGTCTTCCAGAATCAGCATGTCGTGCTGTTGTGCGTTGGCGCGGGTGATGTTCTTGCTGGTATCAGCGACCAGGGCGTCATTATCCTGCGCGAGTTGCGGCACTTCTGGTAATGGGCTGGCCATGCTGCGCTGTGCGGCCTGCTGGTAGCGCGAGAGGAGAAAGGGCGAAGTGACGAAGGCAACCATCCCGACCAGTGAGCGTACCGGCAGGGCGAGCAGCAATGCGTCACCAAATGCGAGGGCACCGGCGTGGCTGTCGCTGTCCTTGTTGATTTCTTCGGGCCCAAAGAGCGTTTTCTGCAACGGACGATTGCTTTGGAAGGCGTCGCGTAGCACACCCTTCACGGCAGAACCGGGAATCATCGGCAGGTTCGCGGCGCGTTCCCGGGCAATGGGTAAGTCGACGGTGCCAATGGCTTGACCGACGCCAACGTGGACCGGTGAAATGGCGTGCAGGTGATAGATTTGGGTTTTCATCATGGTGCTATCCTTGTGTGCAAAGAGAGAAGTCGGTGTCTTGGGCAATGCGGGGAATGACGGTGCCCCAGCCGTCGCGGCGATCTTGTGTCGCGTCACTGAGTGATGCCAGCCAGAGTGCCTGTGGCCATTGAGCGTCCGTTGGCCTTTCCAGTATCTCGAACCAGTAGGTGCTGCCGGCGGCGACGGCTTTGCGGGCGGGCTTGGGTTGTTGGCGGGCGAGGTCCCAGCCGGAAATGCCCTGCCAACGCTCCAGGGCACAGGCGATAAGACGCAGGCGCAAGCCGGAAATGCCGGGGAATTCCCCGCAAAGCGCGTTATCCAGCCAGCCCGGCTTCCAGCCTTGAGAAAAGAGGGCCGGTGTGCAGAAGGTGAGTGCCACACCGGGTGCGGTGCTGACGGCTTGGGCGAGCGCTGGGGGCATGGCGAATAGATGATTCACGCCGGATTGCAGCCAAACACCACGTCGTTCGCCGCCGAGGTGGATCAGACCATCATCGAGGGGTGCAGAAAAGCGTGCACCCAGGGCCCACTGTTCGGAGGAGAAACCAGCGGAGAAGCCATTACTGTCGATATTGCGTGCGCGGCCAAAGTCCAGGCCCTCAATCTGGAAAAGTTGTCCCTCTTTACTGGTCCCGGATTTACGGTCTATCTGAACATGGGTACTGATTTGACGGTGACGAAACGGGGCAGGTTCGGCGATGGATTCCAGTTGAGCCGCTGGGAAGGGTTGACCGCTGTCCCATGCCAGGAGTTGGTCCAGCCGCCAGAAACTGGCCGTATTCTGTGGTTTGACGACGGGGTCTGTGGGCACAACCACCGGACAAAGTCCCTGGGGCAAGGTGCTGCCGCAACCATCAGCAAATTTACCTGGTCGCATCCGGTGAATCTGGAGTGCCTTTGTGGTGTCTTTAGCGTCTTCATCGCGCAGCACCAGGGCATCCGCAGGTTTGGGGACGTAAAGACAGTCTTCCGGGCCAACGAGGAAAGGTCCGGCGGCCGCTAGTTCCAGAGACTCTTGTGCACGCTGGAAGTTGACGTCACCCTGATCACGCATCCATGCCGTGCGCAGGGCTCCGGCGATAGCAGAGGGCCAAGGGAAGCGGCTGCCATCCTGGCTGCTGCTGCCAAAAGGCTTACCGGAACGAAAAACGAGGGGCGCTGTGGGGTTGAGTTGGTAGTCATGTGTCATTGGCGTTCTCCGGCCTGCAGATCACCTTGGCTATGCGCAGAAAGCCAGCGGGCGAAAATGAGTTCTTCTCCGAGACGATGAAGCGCCTCGGTTTGCAGATATGGCTTTTGCTCCGGCAGCTTGCGGATATTTCCAAGACCAAGGCGTTCAATCAGAGCGTCCTTGCATTTGGTATCCAGAAAATTTTGCCCGCCGCTTTCCTGAACCCTGTCCAGTAGTCTTAATAATTCATTTTCCACCAGATTATCGGGTAATCTCTGAGTACGAATACGATCGGCAAGACCACGCATTTCATAACCTAAGCGTGTCGAGAATGTGCCTTTTTTGTAGGCGCGTATCCAATTTTTAAGGATTACCGTGTCCGCTCCATCACCCTCTGCCTGAAATGGCAGGCGTAATGAAAGAACGTGGCCCGCCCGGATGTGCAGACGCAACCCCAGAGCATTACCCTGTTGATCGGTACCGCTCAGTCCTTTTGCATATTTTTCTGCGGCGTTGCCAAAATTACGGATGGTACCGAGGGGCTGAAGAATGTGGGCAATTGCCACACCTACCCGTAGCGTGGGGGCTTGTTTAGCATGACCCAAATCGGAAAGTTCCTTAGAAAGTGCGGCAATGTCGTTACCGAATTGTCTTGAGAGCTCGGCCGGCACCGTCAAAATGGCGGAAAGCGGGAGGAGCGCCATAACATCTTCACCTCCGGCATAAACCGCCTGGCCGCTGCCATCCCGGCAAATTTTAATGGCCTCATCGGCAAATTTGGCAAGGGCAAGCGTGAGGGTTCCATGATGTTCTGCGGTTTGCGCTGCGGCGATAAACTTACCCATGCGATCACCATCGGCGACAAGTATTGCCGCGTAGGGCAGGGGGTGACCATATTTTCGCCAGATAGGCCGAGCGATTTTTTCCAACTGCTTCAAATCATCTTTGACGGCTTGCGGATCATCGCATTCTTCGGCCTCTGCATAGGCACCTTGCAGCCGTTCTTGATAAAGTAACCCAGCATCATAGGGAAACGCGCGATAGGCGCCCTCATTACTTTGCACCCGTGTGGCGATACCGTGTTTCACTAATGCTTCGTAGGCATTGCCCAGGGTTTCCAGATCGATCGAATTGAGCTGGCACAACCAATCATGCGCCGCCAGTCTGGTAAGCGGGGTGAATTTGCCTTCATCTTCTCGCCCGATCATGCGTTTGAGCACACCCAGCGCATCCAGTTGCTCACCGGCATTGAGGCGAAGCTCTCGCCATTTGCCGCGCCTGTGCTTTTCTTCCGGTAATACGGTCTCGCGCAGGCCATCAAACGAGTTTTTGGGAAGTGGCTGGCAATCATCGCTAAAAGGTAAAAAATCGCGGGTGTTTTTGCGTTGGGCGAAGGTTTTTTTAAGATTTTTGTAACCCTCCTTGTAGTCGAGCTCGCCAGTAAACTCTGCCCAGGCCGCGTAGGCTTCCAGGGCATCCTGCAACTGCGCACGGAAAATATCCTGCCGCAAGCCAGGGTGTCGCTTCAGAGCGTCTTCTCCTTTATCCGTGAGCACTCTTCGTGCGGCGGCTATTGCCCGGGTTGCAATTTCCGCCGGTTGAGCATCTGGGGTGTTTATCTGGGCGAGCAGGACGTTGGAGATGTTGCTCTGATGACCCTCGCGGTTTCTGACCCGTTCTTTTGCGGGATAGATAAGCTGGGCACCATCGTCTAGTAAGGATTGTCCGGCGGCACGGGCGACCTCAGAAAGTAGACGGGAACCGGCCCAGAGGTCTGCGGTGCGACGTGCCGCCGCGATGAAGTCCTGCACGGGTCCAAAGGCGATTTCTATGAGTTGGGGCATGTGATTGACCTTAATTTTCTTTGAAGAACTGTTTAGGATTTTTGAAGTAATTCAGAAAGGCGCTTATCGGAGAAATGGGTTTTTGTAGTTTGTTGGATAAGACTCTTGCCACACCGGAAAGCGGATGAATATTTTCAACCGCTTTTTGTTTCTCGCTCTCTGTTTTAGGCCATGCGATAACCGGAGAGGTGGTTCTACCGCTACTAAGTTCCAGTTCAACAGGTGCTAACCCGATATATAGAGCGGCGGGGTACCATTGTTCGTCATCGCGGTTAAAATACGGACGAATAATGAGGGGGCTGGCCATACGTTCGGCGTCGACGGGCTTGAGAGTGGCATCTTGGGGCTCATCTCTGTCTTTGAAATGAAAAATGATGGGCAACCCAAACTGCGCGCGGGGGAAAAAATTGCCTGCCGGATGTTCCGGGCGGTGTGCGGAAGCATTTCTATGAGTAATGCGGCGGATCGCGTCGGGCTCCGGCCAACGGCTGCGTCCCGGTTTATTCGGCTCTGCGCCGGGATTCCGGCCAATTCCTTTTCCTTGGCGGAATTGCTGCAATGTTTTGAGACCTTCCTTCCAAGCCTGGAGGGCTTCGGAGTGGCCGTTACCCTTACCCTGCAGTATGAGGGTGCACTGACTTTCCTTGGCCTCTGCCGGAGAAATATTCTGGAGCTCGGTGATTTGAATAGCACCCAGCCCGCGCCGCCCGCGTCCGCCGACACTCCCAAAAGAAGCCCACCAGCGCAGTGCGGTGTTCACCTCTTTTTGCTGTTCCGCGGTGCAGTCGTCACTGTATTGCACTTCCAATACCCAACTGGCACCTGGTTTAAGGAGTTTGGCCGGGGCCTTTTCTACGCCTCGAGCACTGGCTTTACCTTGTCCGGGGAAAAGGGCGTAACCGCCAACAGTGCCCCCTGCCCAAGGCTTCCAACTTGGAAAGGTTTTGGTCTTGCCATCTTTTTTATCGTAACTGGCACATTCTTCAGTACGTTGGTGCTTGATCTCGCTGACGCTGACCATCACCTTGCTGGCGGTTAACGAATTAGAATCACCTAGCCCTCCCCAGATGTCTTGTTCATCCTTGAACATCGCCTGTGAATCCAGCGTGTTATTCGCATTGAGGTAGTTTTTCTTATGCGCTATCCGCCACCAGAATCGCAGTTGCCCACGAATGGTGGTTACCCGGATGGGCATTTTCTCATCCACCATACCAGCAGTAACTCCACCACCGTATAGTGGGGTCACCAGTGTGCAGTGATAGGTTTCCACGGGGTTTTTGTAGAGGCGGGGATTTGTAATCTCCGGGGGCGTCCAGTCGATTGCGGGCTTGCGCATGTGGTCTCCTTGATCTGATCTTTGCTGAAAAGAATAATACCGTGAGGGTGGATGTTTGATAAACTACGATGAGGCGATATTTAGACGATACGCGCCAAATCCGAAAGTGGTTTTGCCGCCTATTTGCAGCCATTCACCCAAGGCAAGCCAAGGCAAAAATGGCGCCAGTTGCTCCCCCTGATATTCCAGAAACCCGATTAGGCCACCGAAGGCCATTTCGCTCTGCTGGCGCGCGGAATAACGCGCCCAATCTTGCCAGATCACGGAACCGTTACTTTGAATTTGACGCGCATCGTCAGTGATCTTGAAAATAGCGGGATCATTTGTTTCCGGCTTGATCTGGCGCAGGCGCCCAAAGAGACGTTTTACCAGTTGGGGGAAGGTAGGATGTTGCCGCAATAATTGATTTTGGTTTTTGAAGCGCAAAGGGGATTCCAGCGTCAGGCGTACTGCGGAAGGCTGCATCGACGCAAATCGGTGTAATAAATCACCACCCCGAATAACGCCTTTGCGCAGACTGGTTTCGTCAGTTACAGACAGTGGGGTGGGACCTTCCAGGCTGTAGGCGTGAATGGCCTCCAGTGCGGCAGAGCCGCGACGGCATGTTGTCATACGCGTGCCGAGGGACTGGCAAGCTGCCATGACAGCTGCAACGACACTGTTTACCAGAAGAATGTCATCTCCCCAGAGTGTTATCTCGAAATGCGTGTTCTGACCAGCCGCAATTTCAGTGGGGCCGAAAGGTGCCCTTAAGGCATAGCGGCCGCCTTGGGCAGCCTCCCAGAGTTGCAGATAGGCCAAGGGGTCCTGCTGACGAAGCTGTGCGCCAATAACGCCATGCCAAAGCGCCCCATGAAAGGGCGGGAAAATCATCCCCTCAGAACGAATGGTGAAGTGGAGGCGAAGGAGGGAAACGTCTTTCCAGGTGTCGTAGAGACTTTTTGTGACTGGGATATCGGTAATGGGATTTACGAAAGCCTGATTCCATTGCATGCGATTGTCCTATGATATAAAAGGGGCACAGGCTAAAATCTTCGCTCCCCCGCAGAGACAACAGCTTTTCTTTTTTGCAGGAAACTTAACCAGCACCGTAACCCTTGTCAACTCCGCGCCCGGCAGTGTTAGCCCAAAGCAGTAATGTCCCCTCTGAACAATTCTAAAATGTCCCCTTTGTGTGGAAGGGGGCGTGTGGGTGGAGGGGAATCTGACGATGAGTCGCAAAGAGTTAGATCGGGTGGGGGTGAT
>JAKACQ010000123.1:0-3642 GCA_021821285.1 Pseudomonadota bacterium | reverse complement strand
GCGGCCAAGGTCAACGACATCTACGTGCCTTTGCGCAGCCTCCTGAATAATGGGGACAAGGTGGAGATTATCATGGCGGCCTCGGCGCACCCGCAGCCGGGTTGGCTGGACGTGGTGGTCACGGCGAAGGCGCGCAGCAGCGTGCGCGCTTACCTGAAGACCATTCAGCGGGGTGATGCCGAGTTGCTGGGCCGCAATTTGCTGGAGAAGGCCCTGAACAGCCTGGGTACCGATCTGAAACAGGTGGAGCCCGCGGATTTCCGGCGGGTGCTGGCGACGTTCAATGCGCAGAACGAGGGGCAACTGCTGGCCGCCATCGGCATGGGCGAGATCTTCCCGCTGGTGGTGGCCCATAAACTGCTTCCCGAGGAAGAAGACCGCGGGAAGTTGGTGCAGACGGCGCGCCGCCTGGGGCAGGCGGTGAGCCACCTGTTGCCGAGCCGCCTCAACCGGGAAGAGACCACGAAAAAGCCGCTGCTGATCCGGGGGACGGAAGGCATGCCAGTGACGCTGGCGCGCTGTTGCCGGCCCATTCCCGGCGATCCTATTCTGGGGTTCATCAGCGCCGGCAAGGGCGTGGTGGTGCATACCCATGACTGCCACAACATCCGCGAATGGCGTAAGCGGCGCGACCGTTGGGTGGATGTGCAGTGGGACCCGGAGACGCAGGGCGAGTTTCCAGTGACGATCCGGGTGGTGGCGGAGAGCGCGCGGGGCGTGCTGGCCCGCATCGCCACCCTGATATCCGACGAGGATTCCAATATCGATCACGTGGATATCGAGCCCCAGGATGGACTCTATACGGGTATTACCTTTACCATACAGGCGCATCACCGCGATCACCTGGCCAAAATCATGCGCAGTTTGCGCAGTCTGTCCATGGTCTCGCGGGTACAGCGCGTCAAAGGCTAACTGAAGGAGTGCCCCATGCCGGTTCCAGTACACAGCGATGCAGCGCCCCAGGCCATCGGGGCCTACAGTCAGGGGATGGTGCATAACGGCCTGCTCTATCTTTCGGGCCAGATTCCTCTGGACCCCGCTACCGGGCAAATGGTGGAGGGCAGCTTCGCGCTACAGATTCGACGGGTGCTGGATAACCTGCAGGCGGTGTGCGAGGCGGCGGGCGGACGTTTGCAGGATGCCATCAAGTTACAGATTTACCTCACGGATCTCGGTCACTTCGCGGAGGTGAATCAAGCCATGGAGGCGGCGTTTGCGCCCCCTTATCCGGCCCGGGCCGTGGTGCAGGTGGCGGCGCTCCCGCGTGGCGCGCCAGTGGAAATCGACGGTATCGTCGCCTTGGATGGGGCGGACTGACATGGAGCGCGCGGAAGTGCTGGCCCAGCCCATGCGCGTGCTGCTGCAGGCACATCCGGTATTGGTCTCCTTGCTGGAAGAGCGCGGCATTCACTGCGGGGAGTGCTTTATCGCGGATCGGGAGACCTTGGCGGGGGTGGCCACCATGCATCGTGTCGATCTGGATGAGCTCCTCGCGGAATGGGCGCGGCGCGAGGCCCTGTCGCGCGCTGATTAGTGATGGCGGTCACGAAAACGGGGCTGTATCTGCAAAGTTCCGTTTCAGCGTTGCGCGGGGTGGGCCCTGCGCTTGTCCAACGTCTGCAGCGCATGGACTTGTGGCGGGTACAGGATATCCTGTTTCATCTGCCCAGCCGTTACCAGGATCGCCGCCATATCGTCCCCCTGGCGGCTGTGCAGCCGGGGCAGGAGTGCGCGGTGCTGGGCGAGATTATCAGCGTCGAGCATCAACGCGGGCGGCGCGAACAATGGCTGGTTGCCCTGAGTGATGGCAGCGGCCGGCTGCAAATCCGGTTATTTCACATGGCGGCGGCCCAGCGCGGGCAATGGCAGACCGGTCGCCGCCTCTGGTGTTTCGGGGAACTGCGCAGCGGCTTCCACGGTCTGGAAATGGTACACCCGGAATGGCAGATGGCGGATCTCCCCCAATTCCAGGCCCCGCGCCACCTCACCCCCTTTTATCCCAGTTGTGATGGCATCACCCAGGCCCAATGGCGGCGTTGGGTGGCGCAGGCCCTGACCCTGCTCGATGCGCTGCCGGATTACCTCGAACACCGTCTTCCCCCGCAATGGCCCAGTTTGCGCGCGGGTTTGCGCCTGCTGCATGAAAGCGCCGATGAGGTGCCCTCGCCGCGGCATCCCGCTTGGCAGCGGCTGGCGCTGGAAGAGTTGCTGGCGCATCACCTGGCGGTGCGGCAGACGCGACAGTCGGGAATCCCGCAGGGCGCGCCGGCCCTGCGCGGCGGCACGTCATTGTGGGAGCGGTTTCGGGCGCGCTTACCCTTTGCGCCCACGGGTGCCCAGGAACGGGTGATCGCCGAGATCAAAGCCGATCTCGCGCGCCACCTGCCCATGCGGCGGTTGTTGCAAGGGGATGTGGGCTCCGGCAAGACCCTGGTCGCGGCGGCGGCGGTGCTGACCGCCCTGGAATCCGGGTATCAGGTGGCGCTCATGGCCCCGACCGAGATTCTTGCGGAACAACTCTATATGCGCTTCCGGCAGTGGCTGGAGCCTCTGGATCGGGATGTCGGTTATCTGGTGGGCAGCCGTTCGCCGCGGGCGCGCCGGGAGACCCTGGAGGCTCTCGCCAGCGGCCGCCTCGGGCTGGTGACGGGGACGCAGGCGTTGTTTCAGGAAGGCGTGACCTTCGCCCGTCTCGGGCTGGTCATCATTGACGAGCAGCATCGCTTCGGCGTTGAGCAACGGCGCCAATTGCTGGAGAAGGGCGGCATGCCGCACCTGCTGGTGATGACCGCCACGCCGATCCCGCGCACGCTGGCGATGACGGTGCATGCGGATCTGGAGGTGTCGGTGATCGATGCGCTGCCACCGGGGCGCACCCCCGTGGAAACCCTGGTGATGCCCGACAGCCGCAGGCCAGAATTGATCGGACGGATGCAGCATGTGCTGGAGGAAGGACGGCAAATCTATTGGGTGTGTCCGCTGATCGAGGAGTCGGAAATACTCGAACTGCAGGCGGCGGAGGCGAGTTTCACGGATCTGCGGGCGGCCTTGCCCGGCGTGGCCATCGGTCTGGTGCATGGGCGGATGCGGGCGGTGGAGAAGGCGGAAATCATGAACGCCTTCCAGTCGGGCACGGTACGGATTCTGGTGGCGACGACGGTGATCGAGGTGGGGGTGGATGTGCCCAATGCCAGCCTCATGGTCATCGAGCACGCGGAGCGCCTGGGTCTGGCGCAACTCCACCAGTTGCGCGGACGGGTTGGACGGGGCATGCAGCAGAGCAGTTGTATCCTGTTGTATCATCCGCCCCTGAGCGCCAAGGCCCGGACGCGCCTGCGGGTGATGCGCGAAACCCACGATGGTTTTGTCATCGCGCGCAAGGATCTGGAGTTGCGTGGTCCGGGTGAATATCTGGGCACGCGACAAACCGGCATCCTGCAGATGCGCGTTGCCGACCTCCTTCGTGATGAATCCCTGTTGGACAAGATCCCGGCGCTGGCGGAGCGTTTGCTGCGGGAAGACCCCGATGCGGCGCGGGCCGTCGTGCAGCGCTGGCTGGGGAACAGGCTGGATTACGGGCAGGTGGGTTGACATCCTGATCGGGCAGGATCATAGATCCCGCGCCGAGGCTTCGGGTATATT
>JAKACQ010000122.1:0-3683 GCA_021821285.1 Pseudomonadota bacterium | reverse complement strand
GCGGCCTCCATGGCGGTTTGCTGCGCCTGGTTCTCCTTGTTGATCTGGATGAAGAGCCAAACGGCCAGCAGGCCCGTGACCAGCAACAAAAAAATGGACGGGGGGGTGATCTTCACAGCCATCCCCCGACCTTGGAACCAGCCCAAACGCCCGCGACCGCCACCCAAGTCCAGGGCGACGCCAGCACGGAGAGCAGGATGTGCCCCGCCGGGCTCCGCCGGAATTCAAACCACAACCACTCGACCGTTCCCATTTCATCTTTCATGGCCGACTCCTTGTCCATGTCGAGAAAGCCGAATTGCCTCCTCACCCCTATTCCCCCAGGAGGCGAAATTTTTTGGGATTGGGCGCGGAAGCATCCGCCGCTTCGGCGAAAATATTTCGCCTTCTGGGGGAATAGGTGCATACAACGGTTTTGGCGCCGCTCGCCGTTCCCTCAAGGAGCAAGGGCTTCAAAGCCCTTTGGGTGGCCAGGGAAAGCCGTAACCAGTCGGCTACGTTTGCAACAGGTCGTCGAGACGCACCGGCGGATGCTTCCTCAGTCCGCCGCCCTGCAAGGCGGAGATCACGCTGGCGAAAGGCAAAGCGCCGAAGGTTTCAGCCGCACCCTGAAAAGGTGGAGCCGGTTGCCGACATTCCCGAGGGGAGACGGGTCGCAAGCCCGTGTTACAAGGCCCGTAAGGGCCAGAAGGAGGTAGTTAAGATGGCAGTGTTCGTGCTCGATAAAAGAAAGAAGCCGCTGATGCCGTGTTCAGAGAAACGCGCCCGGCTGCTGCTGGAACGTGGCCGGGCGGTGGTGCATAGGATCCGCCCATTCGTCATTCGGCTCAAAGACCGGATTGGCGGTGAAACCCAGCCGCTGCGACTCAAGATGGATCCCGGCGGCAAAACGACGGGACTGGCCCTGGTGCGCGAGAAGGAAATCATGGCCGAAGATGAGAGCCGCCATGTGGCGATCGTGCTCATGCTCATGGAGCTCACTCATCGCGGAGAGACCATCCATAAAATGCTGAAACAGCGGAAGGAGCATCGCCGATCTCGGCGCGGCAAGCTGCGCTACCGCGCCCCGAGATACGCCAATCGCACCCTCCCCGCCGGCTGGCTCCCGCCATCTCTGCGGCATCGCGTGGAAACGACGATGACGTGGGTGGAGAGAATTCGCCTCTGGGCGCCGGTCCAAGCGTTATCGCAGGAGGTGGTCCGATTCGACACGCAGGCCATGGAGAACCCGGAAATTCGCGGCATCGAGTATCAAAAAGGACCATTGGCCAGCTACGAGGTTCGGGAATACCTGCTGGAAAAGTGGGGCAGACGATGCGCCTACTGCGACAAGGAGGATGTTCCTTTGGAGATCGACCACATCCAACCCCGCAGCCTGGGCGGCAGCGATCGGGTCAGCAACCTCACCTTGGCCTGCGTCCCCTGCAATCAGAAGAAAGGCAACCGGGACGCGCGGGACTTTCTTGCCGATGATCCACGACGCCTTGCTCGAATCGAGGCTCGCCGCAAGGCGTCTTTGCGCGGAGCGGCCGCGGTCAACAGCACCCGATGGGCACTATGGCAGCGGCTGGCGGGAACGGGGTTGCCCGTGGAGTCGGCCAGCGGCGGCAGGACAAAATGGAACAGAGAGCGTTTCGGGATCCCGAAGAGTCATTGCCACGACGCGGCTTGCGTGGGGCATGTGGACGCCGTTTTTGGCTGGCAACGCCCAGTCCTACGTATAAAGGCCGTGGGGCGCGGCAGATACCAACGGACGACCTTGACGCGGTACGGTTTCCCGCGCGCCTATAAAACGAGGGAAAAGCGCCTTTTCGGCTTTCAGACGGGAGACATAGTCCAGGCGGACGTACCGGCTGGGAAGAACAAGGGCAGTTATCTGGGCCGGGTGACCGTCCGTGCGAACGGCATATTCAAGCTCTACACGAGGGAAAAGAAGCTGGAGTACCTCAAACATGAATATTGCCGCCTGGTCCAGCGTGGGGATGGGTATGACTACGCCATCGACCATCCGGCGGATGCCAACCATTCGGCCTACCTACCCTCATAAACGCTTTCCCCTGACGCTCTCGCACCCGGCGGCGGATTTGCTCCAGCGTGAGACTTATCAGTTCGGCCAGGTCCTCAGTAGTTTTCCATTGGCCCCTACGGGCCGATTTTCGGCCAATTCTTGTGACGAAATCGTACCAACGGCGCCGTGACATTTTTGGGCCGGTAATGAGGCAGAACAAGGCGTTGCTGGACCGGCTGTGACCGGGAAATGCCCGACGCACCTATTTTAATCTATTGTTTTTGTTGCACTTGTCATCTGTTAACCCGTTTGTGATTCCGGTTGTCGGGGGGCTCCACGCCCACTGCAACCAGATCTCTTTCAATAAGTTAATACTGTTACCCGAGAGCTCCGATATGAGTTTCAGTCACTGATGCAGCATGCCAGTAATGAGTGCCACAAATAGCGACTACGTTAATAGGTGTTAACGGACAAAAAAGTATCATCCCGGACAAAATAGTTTCATCCTGAACAAAAAAGTATCATCCTGGATTGCGGCAAAATGGGCAAAAAAGCGCGTCGATAACCAATAATCAACAGGTTGCACAAATCTCAGGATGATACTTTATTGTTATGATGGCGACATACAAGAGGTTCCTCTGGCTGCTCAGGATGATACATTGCCGCTGCGGGGCTGGCGGCGTGATCCGTCAATCAATAGGTTGCAGCGAATCCGGGATGAAACTTTTTTGTAACTCAACAATAGGAATATGAACAAATGACCAATCTAGATAGACAACAGCAGCATGGCGAGACGCCGGTAAAGCGGATCCCCTGGTGGATCCATCTATACGGGGAGATAACTGGCAGCCTTATGCCCCTCCGTACCCGACTCAAAGGCGAAACATTCCGTCAGTTCGTGCTACCACTTCCCAACGCGCATATGGAAAGTTTGGACTATATTTGCAAATTGGATCAGATCATTCCTCCTGCGTGCGGACATTTCGAGTTTGCTAAAATGCGGCCTATTCCTGAAATGACCGTTGACATCTCCGAAATTACCGCCATCGGTGCAGGAAAAGGAATCGACCCGTTCGTTAACGATTATAGTGGCATGGTGTATGCCAGTCTGGACGATTTTGCTGTAGATGGGTGTCAAAGAGAAATAAAGAAAGCCACGGATATCTATGGTATGACACCGGAAACGGTAGAGTTCTTGCTTTCCTATTATGAGGTAAGGATAACAAATGATCCACCAGGGGATGCTCTGATAAAAATTTCTTGGGATGGCCGCATTGCTCTATCAAATAGTGGTGGTGCTCACCACTTCTCTGCTGCAAGGTATATCGCAAGGCGCATAGGCTATCGACGATCCATAACTGGAAAAAGTTTTGAATTATATGCTGACAAGAAAGACGTCAATAAATTTCTAAATGATTATATCATGCTGCTCGTCAGCAAAGGTGATATACCGTTAAAGTCTTCCAATGATAGTATATGTAGCGTATTACAAAAAATATGTAGGAACAATCATGGTCATACGATGATGTATTATACTGAGATATGTGTGGGCTCTTCGTCAGATTGAGTGGGTAGGGGGTAGAATGCTGTGGAGCAGTCGCGCCCTGAGTAGGAGTTGCTGATGGTCCCGGAAGAGCTGTTTTCTCTCGCGTTAGGATTGGTTCCGCCGTGGTTG
>JAKACQ010000121.1:0-3735 GCA_021821285.1 Pseudomonadota bacterium | reverse complement strand
CGTAACTGGACCGGTGACGGCTGGGCCGAGCGAAACACCCCTGGCGCAATCTCGTGAAAGTTCGCATAAAACAGCTCGCGGAAAATGCCGTGATCCGTCCAGAACTGATGGCGCCGATAGCGGCGGCGCTCGTCCGGCAGGAGCACCAGGGGGGGGTTCATGATCAGTGCTCCAGTAAAGGGGATAAGGCCGTCCAGACCTGCTCCGGGCGTAACGCCTGCTGGCAGAGTATCAGACCATTTTTCGCTTCCGGCAACGGGCATCGGGATTTACCGCAAGGCGCGCAAGGCTCGGGACTTTGCAGGGTGGCCTGACGGTGCTCCGCCACAGAAAACCGCCCACTGGCCGTCGGTCCGTACAAAGTAACCCCCGCCAGCCCCAGGGCACCGGCCAGATAAGAAAGGCCTGTATCCATACCGACATAGGCATCAGCCCGCACGATCAAGGCGGCAAGCTCCAGCAAGGTAAGAGTGGGCAGCGCCAGCACATTGTCCGCCTGTGTCGCGATCCGCTGCGCGCGCGCCGCTTCCCGCGCACTGCCTGCGGGCAGCAACAAACGCAATCCCGCCTGTCGCAAGGGAACGGCCAATGCCCGCCAATAGTCTTCCTGCCATTCCTTGTTCTCCCACGAGGTCCCGTGAAAACCCAGCACAAAGGGCTGCTGCACCAGTTCACCCCAAGGCTGCGCCAATGTGTCTTTACGCAGATGCGCGGCGGCCCCCTGCAAACCATAATCCGGCGGTGTTTCCGGCAGGGGGTAGTCTAAAGCCTGCGCGAATAGTTGGCGATTCCGGCTGATGGCAGACTGCCCCCAGGACACCGGAAAGCGGCGATGGTAAAGCCGGGTGGCACCCGGCTCGCGAGCGCTGGCGGCATCCAAACCCCACAGGGGCGCACCGCCCAGACGGCCCAGCAAGGCGCTTTTGTAGAGGCCCTGGGCATCGAGAATGTGGTCGTAATGCTCCACCCGTAAAGCCCGGCGTAAATCCCGTACCGCGGACGCCAGCTCACGCCACTGTTTTTTATAGTTGCGCAGAGAGAAGGGAATCACCCGCGTGACCCCCGGATGCAGCTGTGCGATGGGCGCGAATGCAGGCTCAATCAACCAATGTAAGCGCAGATCCAGCCGGGTCCGCTGCAAATCCGTCAGCGCCGGCAGGGTATGCAGCACGTCGCCCATGGAACTCAGGCGCACCATCAAAATCTTCATTGCTGATTATGGTCTCTGAGTTCCAGCGCAATGGCATATTTCATGAACGCTCCCAGCGCCGTCGTCCAGGCAATGGCGGCACCCTCCACCCCATCCAGAAATCCCAAGCGCCAGAAATAGCCGCGCCAAAAAGCGGCCAGTGCATGGGTCATGGGCATGTAAGCGTGGAGCACTTTGCCGCGCTGGTGGACCTGCTGGGCGTTGAGGGTGGCGTAAAGGTGCATTTTATTGAGTAACTCGCCATAATTAGCGTAGGAGTAATGGTGTAGCGCACGACCTGGGATAGGCTTGACAATTCCATGAGTCTCCCACGCCTCATGCACCAGATTCTCCCCATAAGCACCACATCGGCGGTCAAACAAACGCAATACCCGGTCATGCGCCCAATCGCCATAACAAATTTCTTTACCGTGAAAAAAACTTATGCGCTCAAGCAGATAACCCACCACACCTGCAGGTTCCCCGATCAAGAAAGTATTTCGGATAGCCTTCGCTGCCGTCTCGGTTAGTATTTCATCGGCATCCATCATGAGAACCCACGGATTTTCCGCCGCCGCCACGGCAAACTGTCGCTGCGCAGCAAAGCCAGGCCAGGCGCGCTCGATGATACGAGCACCCGCGCTTCGCGCTACCATTAACGTATTATCCTGAGAACCGCTATCTACCACCAGCAACTCGTCGGCGATGTTGGCCACGCTCGCTAGTGACCGGGCAAAATGCTGTCCGGCGTTTTTAGTAATATAAACCACCGACAGACGAGCACCCATTATGGGGCGCTCAGCTCTGCAGGCTCAATCACAGACCTGTGGTATAAGGGTAAGCCCGCCAGCAGCGCGATAGTAACAGCATCTGCATATCCCCAACTCAAACCATCGAAAAGTCCACCGATGAGATAAATGGAGAAATAAGTAAGTGCGAACCAGTTCTGCGGAAGATCACGCGCCCCCCACATTTCACGCCCCAGAGACCAGAGAAACCAGAGGAAAAGCCCAAGACCGACAATCCCCAAAGATGCCGCTTCACTGATATAGCTGTTAGCCGCCGTATTCATGATAAAGCCGGGGGTCGCGGGAATTTGATGCGCGGCCTGCATTTTCAGTATAACGGGATAAAAATCACCTGTCCCAACCCCAAAAAATGGATGGGCAAGGAACATCATCACACCGCCAATCATTGCCAAGAGACGAATACCCCAGCTTGAATAAACATCTGCGTGATTTAGGTTGAAAGTCAACAACTCATGAAACCCAACCATGAAGTGGGCACGAATAGAGGGTATCGCAAACAATCCCGCGACGGCCACCGTGAAAACCATCGATACCCAGTAACGCCAGCGTCCGGGATAGACCATCCAAATCGCCACAGGAAGCAAAAGCACCAGTAGTAGTTGCCCAGAACGCCCAGATATAACAGATAGTTGCATAAACAATAACAGGCTGACGAGCAAATTGGCCCAGCGGGGAAAGTTCCATTGCTGCCTAAAATCCCAGGTCAGCCACAAAAGTGCGTGGGCGATTGCCAAAGAAAGGAAAATATGACCACAAAAACCCGTATAGGCTATACTGCCGGTATTATTCCATGGAAAAACTCCCCAAGTCATCATGACTGCCAGGAATTCGTTGATCAACAAACCAGAAAGGAATAGCCTAATGAATAGCTTTATCCAGCGCGCCTTCCAGGGCAATGTGGCGCCTATAAACGCCAAAATACCGTAACTGGTGGCTTCCACGACCTTCAGCCCGAAGAACATATCCGTAGTCCATAACAGGCCAAGAAGCGTCCAACTGATGAGCAGCATAAGTGGTACCGCCCAAGGCCGTGCGAAGATCCGGCGCCATTCCCGCCAATGCCCACTTACAGCATAAATTACCAGTAAAAGCCCCACTGAGATGCCAGCACCCGCCGTACTCAGAGGAAAACAGAATAATGGCAGGGCATAAACCGTAAACATCGCCCCATCGGGAATCCGCCACTTCATAAACCCATCACTCGCTCTTTCCTTTCTGCTGCATTCACAATAGCCGAGCAGATATTACTCACATTGCTTGGTGCCGTAAAAAACATCCTGGTATGTTGATGACAAGCCTCTGCATTCGGAAAATTAAACAGCGCGACTGTAGGGACTCCTAAACCGATTGCCATATGATATGGACCGGAGTCACTGGAAACAAATACATCGCAAGAAGCTATCGCTCCAGTCAGCTCGCTGAGCGTTGTCTCTCCGGATAGATCAATAATATCTTTTTGGCCACAAGGGAAAGATGCACAGGCCGCCATAAATTCTGCATTTATTATGCGCTCATTGGGTGCACCCATAAGCAACAACTGGTGGAAATATTCCTGATGTAACCGTTGCGCCACCGCCACGAGCAAACCCATGGGGGGACGCCTGTTTACAGCATCCGGCGTACCACAACCAATATTCAGACCGATAACCGGTCTGTCCACAGGCAACCGTGACTGCAACACCTCACGGAACGCGCGCCCCGCCTCTGTCTCTTGCAACACGATCCGCTGGCCATCCC
>JAKACQ010000120.1:0-3767 GCA_021821285.1 Pseudomonadota bacterium | reverse complement strand
AACGCTGACCGATGGTCTGCAAGACCAGATCCCCGGCTTCGTGGCCATAGGTGTCGTTAATGAGCTTGAAGCCGTCGAGATCCATCATGACGACACCTAAAAGGTATTCATGGCGATCGGCGCGGGTCATGGCCTTTTCCAGTTCCGCATCCAGAGCGCGGCGATTGGGCAGACCGGTGAGCGTATCGAGGAGGACTTGCTGTGTCAGTTCATCCATCAGCCGATGACGCTCCGTCACGTCCACATAGGTACAGAGAATGCGCTTCACGCCATCCGTTTCGCCCAGGCGTTGACTGGAAAGATCCATGTAGATGATCTCTCCATCCAGCCGGCGGTAAGGCACATCTCTGAGCGCTCCGTGGCCTTCGCTCAGGACCTGTTGCGCAAACGCGCTTACCCGATCGTAAGTTTCCTCGTCGGGATGGAGTCCCCGCGTCGAGTGTTCGACCAAATCCTCCAGGGAAGACGCCCCAAGCATTTTCAGCATCCGCGCGTTGGCCCGCTCGAGCACCCGTTCTGGAAGGCGTACGATACCAATGCCAGACGACTGCGTGTTCAGCAACGCCTCGTTGAAGGCGTTGACTTCACGCTCCCTTCGCAGGATATCCAGGCGATCCAGGCCATAACCGATGTCTTGGGCCAAATCCGTCAATATTTTCTGGAGATCGGCATCGAAAACATTCTCTTCACCGTGACCTACCGCCAAGACGGCCCACTGCTTGCCGCCACGGAAAATGGGTAGGGCGGCGTTCGCACCAATCCCGAAGGCTTCGGCACGCTGCGCCCAGGGCTTCATGCGAGGGTTTTTGATGAATGACGCATTGTAAACCGGCTTTTGATCGCGCCAGGACTGGCCTGCTGGTCCTTGTCCTTCTGGAAGTTCTGCGGACGCGGATATACGTATCCCCGCCAGATAGCCCATCGGCCCGGCGGCGGCCAGCATTTGAAACCAGCCATCGCTGTCGGGCTGACCAATCCACGCCAGCCGCAGATGGGCGTGGTGGACGGCCAGTTCGCAGAGGGATCGCAGCATATCCGCTTCGTTCTCCATCTGGGCGATGGCTTCATTGGCGCTGGAAAGAAGCACACTGAAATCGGTGATCCGTTGCAGGTGTCTGGCGACGTCCTGCTGGGCAGCTTCCAGTGCCTTGCGCGCGGTGATGTCACGCGCGATGATCGCCAAGCCCTCGCGTCGACCATCTTTGCCGAACATCGGCATCTTGCGCGTCTCTATGATCGCACATCGACCATCTTCCCCCGCCATGCGTTCTTCGCCCACCAGCAACTGTCCGGACTGCCAAGCCTGCTCATCACTCGTCCGACATTCTTCGTGAGCTGCGCGGAATGCCGGATGCATATCCGCCAACTCCATCTCGGTTTTCCCCTGCCACAGAAGGTTGTGCAATTGGAAAAGCTGTTTGGCCGATTCGTTGATGATCAGCCAGCGACCAGCTCCATCCTTTAAAAAAACCGCGTCTGGAATAGCTCCAATTAACGCGTCCAATTGTTTATTGTGGCGCAATACATCGAGTTGCCCTTCGAGGGCGACTTGTTGATTACGCATGGGCCTGAAGATCAGGACATAGAGAGCGGGTGAAGTGATTGCGATGAGTGCGATGGGATCGATGAATTCCCAGAAAATTGGTCCCATACTTTTAAAGATCGGCTGAAGGGCACCTATCAATAGCATGATCAAAAGCTCGCCCACTAGAACGAGCATACTCACCATGGTCACCGCCCACGCAGGGGTGTTCAGAATACGTCGCCAATTTTTCATATATGAATCTCAGCAAATACGCCAAAGATCGGGGCCAATAATTGCTCGTCATGGAGCCCCGCGCCCCACTGCAATGTCCCAATACAATTATCATCTGATCGGTAAGCGGGCAGAGCCCTGGCTTGGGGTGGAGATTTGGGTTTTTGAGGGCATATGGTTATTTAGGTGGTTTTTGGGATGACCTTAGGTCGATATTCTTCTCGGAAGGCTAGTCGATGCGCACGAAAACCGGTTCCGATATGGCGCGGCTATCCCGAAGGCCTTGCAAGCGCAGGACGAAAGCCTCTTGTAGAACAGTCCCTTTCGCCAGCATCACCATGCCGGAGGCGTTGCACAAATCCCGCGTTAGACACATTCCGGAACGCAATTGACCAAGGGAAACCGGGATTTCCGCCGCGATGATGTTCTTGCCTGTTGCTCCATCTTCGCGGATGCATTGTTCTAGGAAGATGTCAACGATTTTTGGGTCAAAGTGGCCGCCCCGCTGTTTTTTGATGTGTGCCAATACCTCCTCTTCGGAAAACGCCCGCGGAGCATCTTTGGGCTTGTTCAGCATTTCATCATAGGTATCACAAATGGTAATGATTCTAGCCCCCAGGGGAATGTTTTCCTTGCCTGTATGGTGGGGGAAACCAGAGCCGTCCCAATGTTCATGGTGAGCACTGATGAGCGTTGCGGCATCCTGATACCAGGACATGGGTTTCAGTAAGGTGGCTCCCATGTCTGGGTGGCCAAGGATCAGGTTGCGCTCCATGTCGGAGAGCTTCTCCCAAGGGGCGAAGAGAGCCTCCCGGGGAACTCCTAACATGCCGATCTCATGAAATAGGGCCGCGTTATGAATGACTTTGCAATTGCTTTCTGGAAGTTCCATGCGGCGGGTAACCTCGTCGACGAGTCGGGCAACACGCTGGCCATGCCCTCCAAGCTGTGGACTGAAGAGATCCATGAGGTTGCAAAGAAGGGTTTCCGCGCTTTCCCGCGCATCGCGAATTTCTTCTATTTTCCGCTGGTTTTCTTTGGAGAGTTCCCGTATCTCCTTGGCCATTCTATTGCCCATATCGATTACACCGTTGATAGCTTCCGTCATGCGGGTAGTTCCCTATGGATACCAAGATTGTTAGTCCCGCAGTGGATGCGAACGGCTTTGGATAAATACCGCGTAGAAAGTGTCGGCCTGATAGGCAAAGTGGCCCTCTCAACCCCAACGCTAAACGAGACTCGACCCAGTAATAGAATTAAAAAAACAGGGGGGGGGGGTAATCCATTAGACAGCAAGCGGTGATCATTTGGCATGTTGACGGATACTCGAAGTTCTTTAGAAAACCGAATTGCTGATTCTCCATAACCTTATTCGTTAGGGCTGCCCTATTCCATCCATGGTAAATCTTCTTAGGCGTCAAGCAGGCCAGATCGCCTATGTCACCCCAATTTCCCACGGACGATTCAGGATAAACAAAAACAGCCATTCAACCCTCCATTGCACCGTTATAACATCCTATTTTTATCGGATCTGCGAGACAGCCTGATGCCCCCAGCCACTCCGCGCAGGTGATCACTCAGTATGCAATCACCACAAACTCACATCACCACGCTTAGCTATATTCGGAAATATATACCCATTTATATTAATTAGACAACCCAACCTGTGACAACCAAAAACCATTCCCGCCGCCACTTCCTGGGGCCTGGTTTCTGAGGTGAAGCCGGCGTTCAGCGGCGCGATGGCCCTCATCGCCCTGCAACAGCAGGGTTAGGTCGGCAGCGCCTGGGAGGCGCCACCAAATGCCTGGCGACGATGCTGCAGCGCGGGCAGATTACTGCGGCAGCGCCGCAAAAATTCCATGTCAACCTGGGCCAGCGCGATTCCTTCACCCAGGTCCATGCGGGCCAGCACCTGACCCCAGGGATCAATAATCATACTACCGCCGAAGGTCTGGCGGCCGTTCTGGTGCAAACCACCCTGATCAGCGGCGAGCACATAGGCCTGGTT
>JAKACQ010000012.1:0-71104 GCA_021821285.1 Pseudomonadota bacterium | reverse complement strand
CGCCGCCGTTTCCGCCAGTTGCTCCAGCTTGGGCAGCAGTTCGACCCACAGACGCCGGCGCTGCCCCTCTTCATAACGGGGATGCAAGGCCGATAATTTGATGGAAATACCGTCCCGCTGTTCAGGCCTCCCGGAACCCGGCTGCATCGCCAGAGATTGCAGTGCCGCCTGGTACGAAGCGGCATAGCGTGCGGCATCCGCGCTATTGCGGGCGCCCTCACCCAACATGTCATAAGAATAACAGAGGGTGGGTTGACGCTTACGGACGTCGGCCGCGCGTCGGCGTGCCTCCGCCAAATCCTGACCCAGCACAAATTGCCGACCCAACAGCGCGATGGCGCGCACCGCGGCGGTGATCACCGTATTCATACCCAGCCGTTGTACCAGAGTGGCGGTCTCCCGTTCCGCCAGCAGTCGACGCGACAGCATCAAAATCCGCCCGGAAATCTGGGTCATCCAGGATTGCTTCTCTTCTCCGCCGAAGCGAGCCCGGCCTAACTGATCGGCAGCCAGCAGCACGGCGGTACCCATGTCCGGTACTCGCAGCAATGCTTCCGCCAGACGCATCAGGGCCAACCCCTCGGAACTGGTGATGGGGTACTCGCGCAGCAAGGATTCCAACGCCCAGAAAGGCGCCGGGTGTTTGCGCACGGCATCCACCCAGGGCCGCGCCATGGCAACGACCCGGGGCCAGTCCAGTTGACCATCGAGCGCACCGAGTAACGCGGTCACCCGCTCTTCCTCATCGCGACAGGGCGGTGGCAACGGCCCTGTTTCTGTACGCTCTTCCGACTCGGGGATGATTTCATCCACCGGAAACATACCCTTCAGCACAACGCGCTCATGAAATCTCGATCGGCACGGTAAAAGTCAGGGCCTTGTTCGGCATGCTGCGCGTATAGGCCGGGAATGATGTCGCGCTCAAGGCGCGTAAAGCCGCCCGGCGAATCAATGGATTGCCGGTGCCACCCACCACCCGCACCATAAACGCCTTACCGCCGCCCGGCGGCACCCTGAAGGACACCACGACCGTACCGTGGAGATGCAGGCGTTTGATGACCGCCGGAATACGCAGATTCCGCTTTACCAACGACCGGGCTCCGGACCCATAGGCGCCGATCCCGCTATAGACGGGCGCGGGTGGCGCGGGCGTGGGCATAGGGGGTGGTGGCGCGGCGGGCACGTGCATAGGGGGCGGCGGCGTCACCGGTGCCGGAGGGACCGGAACCGGGGGCGGCGGACGATGCACCACCGGTGGCTGGGGCGGTGCCGGCGGTTGAATGGGTACCGGTGCCGGACGATGCACCACGGGTCGTGGCGGGACGGTGGGCCTGGGAGGTGCCGGTTTGGGCGGAACCACCTTCGGTGCGGGCGGCGGGGGCGGCGGCAGCGTCACCATGTGGACCGACACCACCTTCTTGACGGGCTTCGGGGCCGGTGGGGTCCGGGGCATGGACAGCAACCCTGCCACGATCCCTGCTTCCACCAGCACCGCGGCAAGCACGGCATATTTAAAATGCGGGCTGCGGTCACCCCGGTGCTCCGGTGGCAGATATCCGGGAAGAATGGCGCTATTCATGCCTTCGCCTGTGTCGCGATGCCAATACGGGTGACCCCCGCCTTCTGACAATGGTCCATGACGCGCACGAAATCCTGGAAGGGGACCTTTTTGTCCGCCGCAATGGTGACGTCCGTCTTGGCGACATCCCCATCGCTGGCCAGCAATTGTTGCAACGCCCCCAGATTCATGGGTTTGCCCTTCACCACCACACTGCCGTCGGTTTGGATGTTCACCACGAAGTGTGGATGCGGCAGCGCTTTGGACTGACTGGACGTGGGCAGATTCAGCTTGAGTCCCTTGTCGGTGATCATCTGCAAGGTGATCATGATGAAGAAGACCAGCAGGAAAAGCATGACATCGATCATCGGAATGATCTCCACCCGGCCCTTTTTACGCGGACGACGCTGTGGCAACATGGGTCAATCCCCCTTTTCAGGATGCCGCGCGTTGTGGCGTGATCGCTGATGCACTAGCGGCGGCTTTTGCGGTTCGTGCGGCAGGCTTCGCCTCCGGAACAGGGTTGACGGGATCGGGACCGGAGGCCGGGGGCTCCTCGTTGACCATCGGCGCGCCATCCATGCGGTTCATCAACACCACCTTCAGGGATTCCATCTGGTGAATGATTTTCTCGATCGTATTGTTGAAGGCGTTGAAGCTGATCAGACCGATCATGGCGATGAAGAGGCCCGAAGCGGTGGCGACCAGGGCATCGGCGACACCACCGGTGACCTGCGTGGGATTGTGTCCCGGTGCCGCGAGGATGGAGAAGGCGTGAAACATGCCGAGAATGGTGCCAAATAATCCGAGCAAGGGCGCCAGGGTGACGATGGTATCGAGAATCCACAGGCGTTTGTCGAAACTCGGAGTGGTCAGGAAGATGGCTTCATCCAGGCGATTGGAGAAGCCTTCGCCCCGGGCGCTGCCGTAGTGATGGACCATGCCGTAGTAACGCAGAGCCACCGTCAGAAGACTCTCTTCCGGAAGACCCGCCGAGCGATCCACCAGCGCCTTCAGATCATCTCGATGCAGCTTGCCGTGCCCGGAAACGGTCAGAAGGGTTTCCTTGCCTTTGTGAATCGCTTTGCGCAGGTACCAGCCGCGATCAAAAATCACCGTCAATTCAATCAGCAGCAACAGCATGAGCAGATACAACACCCCATTGGAATAATTGGCCAAATGTACGATATAGGATAAGGACATGGGCGTAGAACCTCCGTGGACAGGGTATCGACAGGAACAAACCGAATCGCAGAATCCGGAGCCGCACAATACTCACCTCGATTCGGAAGCATGATTCACGCCATGCGCATCATGCAATCTTCAGCAATACGGCGTGCCCACAGCAAATCAGGGCCGCTTGACGGTCGAAATCGGATCGGCGCGCTCATCTCCAGAACGGCCTGACTCCCCATTATGGGGCAATATCATGGTGCAGTCGCACCAAATGAAGGCACCCATGTCGCAGTGCGACAATGAATTTCACAGAATCGCCGCCATATCCATAACCCTGTTAAAAATCAGTAATAATTAGTTACTGCATGGGCATAAACAGGGTGAATATCCGGCTTCACCATAAAAACTGGCATGATTCATGCCCCTAGACATGAGATTGCTATTTTGAAGGTCTGACGATCAATTTTCTCCATGACTGGAGGTAAAGGTGATGAACAAATCCTATAGAACTGACATGACCGCTGAGTCATTAAAATTGCTCAAGATGCCGCGCAAGGTACCCGAAAAAAGCCTTATCCTGGCAGCACTCATGGCCGCCAACACCCTGGTTTCCGCGCACGCTGCCGGGACAGCGGCAAGTCCAAGAGCGGCGACCAAGACCACCAGGACCGTCAAACTGAAGAAAATTGATAAGAAATACCAAAAATTATTGGTCGGTGAAAAAAACATTGCTTCGGCCATGTCAGTGATCAGCCACGCGCAGATCAAGGCGGCAAGTTCGGCCGCATCCATCTATAGCCTTCTCAAATTGACGCCGTCCGTCAATGAATATCAACAGAATATTGGGCCCTCCATGCCGACGCTGACGGTGCGCGGCGTGCGCATGTCGCAACTCGCCCAGACGCTGGACGGAATTCCGATGACCAGCCTCCTCTCGGGCGGGGAAGGCGCCCTCAACAGCTATGATATCGGCTCGCTGGTTTCCACGGGTCAAGTGTCGGGGATTCATGTCTATCCAGGCGTGGCGCCTCCCGATCGGAGTGGATTCGCGACCATCGGCGGGACCATCAACTATCAAACAAAGCAACCGACCGATAAGCGGTATGCCGATCTTTTCACCCGGATCGGATCGTTCTCGACCAATGTGTACGGGATACAGATCAACTCCGGCATCATCCCGCACAGTGGTGGCCTCAAGCTGTTGGCACGCTACAGCCAGACGGAGACGGCCGGTTATATACAGCACACCCCCGCTCGCTATGCGAACTTCCTGTTCTCCGCGGTGAAACCCTATGACGACGGTTTGTCGAAAGTCTTCGCCACCCTGCTCTACAATCGCGGCAATGGATATGAGTCCGACTACGGGGGCTACCCGGTGGCCTTGCAGCAGAAATATGGCCTCTACTACAATGTGCCCCTGTCGCAGACCAGTACCCGGCAGTTCAATCACTACCTCACGGCGATTGTCGGCGACAGCAGCTACATCAACCGCCATGTGATCGCCAGCGCACGGGTTTTTTACATCCATAAGTCCAGCAAGTTTGAAGCGCAGACCAATCCCGCTGTGATTGGCTTCAACTATCCTTACCAGAATAACTACTACACTCCGATCGTATACGACGGGTATCTCGGCGGTCCCGGTGCGGCCCACCACGACTTTTCCTATAATCCCGTGCAGGCTTTTGGCAGCTATATCGCTGGCGAAGCGGCTGGGATCAATTACACGAACTCGGATACCATTGGCTTTGTACCAAAAGTCAACTTCTTCCTGCCACACAACGACATCAGCCTCGGCGGTTTGATCGCCGAGGAGACGAGCCACTCCTCTCAGTATGTCTATGGCACCCTCAATATGCCGCAGATCAATGGTTATAATGCTTATGAATATGGACTCCGGGGCCACCGCGTCGTCTATAGCGGCTATCTACAGGACAAGATCAATCTATTGAACGACACCCTGCACATCGAGCCAGGAGTCACTCTGACGGGTGTGAGTTCGAGTAACTATATTCCGCAGAACGTGTACGCGACACCTGATCATGCCTACACACTGGGTAACTACGACAAGACCATCTTGCCGTATCTTGGGGTATCTTACGACGTCACCAAAAATGTCATCGCTTATGCCAGCTATGGTAAAGGCGCGCGTTTTGCGCCCGTTGGCGACTACACCTTGGGGGGGGCGGGAAGCACCACAACGGCGCCTGGACCAGAAACAGTGAACGCTTATGAGGCGGGACTGCGTTATATCAGCAAAAGACTTTATGCCAATTTCGACGGTTTCTTACAAGATGAGCGTGGTGCATTCTCATTTGTGACACTGCCCGCGGAAAATCTGTCCTTGTATACCAATGTCGGCAAACTCCAATACAAGGGCCTGGAGGCATCTGGTAAATATCTGCTGACACGGCATTTAATACTTGCGGGCAATGTGTCCTATACCCAGGCAAATTATAAAAACAGTTACTTCGCGGCGGATACCGCCTCGTCAGTCCAGTACGGATATGTCCTGGCTGGAGACTCTTTGGCGGATGTCCCCAACTGGCTGGGCAATCTCTCGCTGACCTATGAGAGGGGAAACTTCACGGGTCAATTGCTCGGCAGTTATACGGGCACCATGATAGGGACCAATGCCCCGCCATTGCCACCGGCGGTATCCGCGGCGTCTGGAATCCCGGATCTTGGGGGCTGGACCACACCAGACTCCGCGGTGCGATTCGGGAATTATTTTTTAATGAACCTGTCCGCCGCCTACAAAATTCCGATACACGAAGATCACCTGAAATGGCTGAAAGTGACGCTGAATATAGATAACTTACTGAACCGGCATTATTACGTGCATTACGATCAGATTTATAAGTTGCTGCTGGCAAAACCGGCGCCGGGAGCCAGCCCGTTTTACGTCGCCTATCCGGGCATGCCGAGATTTATCGAGATTGGATTGGAAGGTCGATTCACTTAGCAGTGATCATCAGTATCCATCCGAATACGGGGAAATTCCAATATAGATGCATGCCGTGCATGTCCGGAAAAGCGCGTCCTGACGTATCGACGTTTGATCGCGACGATAGGAAGGACTTGTCATGACCGCCATCCTTGCCCCAGAATCGCTGCTTATGACGAAAAACTCCATGAACCCCCTGCTGGAAACCCTGCAGGCTTATCCTTTCGAGCGTCTGCGCACGCTGCTGGCGGGCGTGACTCCGGTGGACAAGGAGTTCATCGACTTCTCCATCGGTGAGCCCCGGCATCCGGCGCCGGCCATCGTCAGCGAGGCGATCATGGAGCACCTGCATGGTCTCGCCGAATATCCCAAGGTGATCGGTGATCTGCGTTTACGGCAGGCGATCGCGGACTGGGCCACCCGGCGCTTTGCCCTGCCCGCCGGCTTTCTGGACCCGGAGCGGCATGTCATCCCCGCCAACGGCAGCCGGGAGGCCCTGTTCAGCATCGCGCAGGCGGTGCTACCGCCCTGCCAGTCTCCCAAGCCACTGGTTTTATTACCCAATCCATTCTACCAAATTTACGAGGGCGCCGCCTTGCTGGCCGGGGCAGAGCCCTATTATCTAAATTGCGATGCCAGCGGACAGCCGGATTTTTTGGCGGTGGAGGAGTCCGTGTGGACCCGCACGGCCCTGCTTTATATCAATTCGCCCCATAATCCCACGGGGGCGACCTTGTCACTGGAAACCCTGGACTGGCTGATCCGCAAAGCCCGGCAATACGGCTTCGTGCTCGCCGCTGACGAGTGCTACAGTGAACTCTATCCCGAGGGGCAGGCGCCGGCGGGTATTCTGGAAGCGGCGGCGGCGACGGGCAGTCTGGCGCAGGTATTGGCTTTCCACAGTCTTTCCAAGCGCTCCAGTGTGCCGGGCGCACGCAGCGGTTTTGTGGCGGGTGATGCGGACATCCTCAGGGCCTTCGTCCGCTACCGCACCTATCTCGGCACGGCCACCCCCCCCTTTATTCAGGCCGCGGCCATTGCCGCCTGGCAGGATGAGCAGCATGTGCAGCATACCCGCGCCGATTATGCCCGGAAGTTTGCCGCCGCCCAGGATATTCTCGGTGCGGCGCTGCCGATAGAAACGCCCGCCGGCGGCTTCTATCTCTGGCCGCAGGTAGGCGATGGCGAAGCCTTCGTCCGCACCCTCTATGGGGCAGAGCATGTACGCTGCCTGCCCGGCGCTTATCTGGCGCGGGATGCCCACGGCGTGCATCCCGGCCGGGATCGGGTCCGCATCGCGCTGGTCGGCAGCCTGGAAGATTGCGTCGAGGGCCTGCAGCGGATACGCCACTTTATGGAGCAGCATCCCATTTCGACTTTTAACACTTATTAATCAAGGAGTCATAGTGAGCCAGAGTCTTGCCGCCATTATCGACGCCGCCTGGGAAAACCGGGCGGAGATTTCTCCCAAACAGGCGCCCGCCGAACTGCGGGATGCCGTGCATCAGACCATCGAAGGGCTGGACAAGGGCGTCCTGCGGGTGGCCGAGAAGCGCGATGGCCAATGGGTCACCCATCAGTGGATCAAGAAGGCGGTGCTGCTCTCCTTCCGCTTGCAGGATAATGCCCGTGTTCCCGGCGCCGAAACCAACTATTACGACAAGGTGCCGGGCAAGTTCGCCGACTATAACAGCAACGATTTTCGCACCGGCGGTTTTCGGGTGGTGCCGCCCGCCACCGCGCGGCGCGGGGCCTTTATTGGCCGCAACTGCGTGCTGATGCCCTCTTTCGTCAATATCGGCGCCTATGTGGATGAAGGCACCATGGTGGACACCTGGGCCACCGTCGGCTCCTGCGCCCAGATCGGCAAGCAGGTGCATCTTTCCGGCGGGGTCGGCATCGGCGGCGTGCTGGAGCCCTTGCAGGCCAACCCCACCATCATCGAGGACAACTGCTTCATCGGTGCCCGCTCGGAAGTGGTGGAAGGGGTGATCGTTGAGGAGGGTTCGGTCATCTCCATGGGGGTCTTCATCGGCGCCAGCACGCGCATCTATGACCGCGCCACCGGTGAAATCCTATATGGGCGCGTGCCCGCGGGTTCCGTGGTGGTCTCCGGCAGCCTGCCTTCCAAAGATGGCAGTTACGGCCTCTATTGCGCCGTCATCGTCAAGCGGGTGGATGCCAAGACCCTGAGCAAAGTCGGTATCAACGAAATCCTCCGCGATATCTGAGGGAGCCCCATGGGCAAAAGCGCCGTATTGGCACTCGCTGAAGACTTGATCTCCCGACCCTCCGTCACCCCGGAGGATGCGGGCTGCCAGGAACTGATGATCGCCCGCCTGGAAGCCATTGGTTTCCGGATAACGCGCCTGCCCGCCGGCGGGGTGGAGAATTTCTGGGCGGAGCGGGGCACGTCCGGCCCGCGTCTCTGTTTTGCGGGACATACCGATGTGGTCCCCACCGGCCCGCTGACGGACTGGGAGACGGACCCCTTCCGGCCGACGATCCGCGACGGCCTGCTCTACGGGCGTGGCGCCGCCGATATGAAAGGCAGCCTGGCCGCCATGGTGGTGGCGGCGGAGCGCTTTGTGGCGCTGCATCCGCGATACCCCGGACGTCTGGCCTTTCTGATCACGTCGGACGAAGAGGGCGTCGCCACCCATGGCACCCGGCATGTGGTGAACTGGCTGCGGGAACAGGGCGAGACCATCGACTGGTGTGTGGTGGGGGAACCCTCGTCGGAAACAGTGCTGGGCGATGTCATCAAAAATGGCCGGCGCGGCTCCCTGAACGGGCGGCTGACCGTGCAGGGCGTTCAGGGTCACGTGGCTTATCCCGACAAGGCCGACAATCCGATACACCGCGCCTTTCGTCCGCTGGCGGATCTGGTGGACCAATCCTGGGATGCGGGAAACGATTTTTTCCCGCCCACCCAACTGCAATTCTCCAATATCCACGCGGGGACAGGGGCCAACAATGTCATCCCCGGTCAGTTACAGGCCGACTTCAACTTCCGTTTCTCGACCGAATCCACGCCGGAATCCTTGCAGGCGGGAGTCCAGGCCATTCTCGACGCCCACGCCATGCGCCATAGCATCGACTGGCAGTTGTCGGGCTCCCCCTTCTTCACCGCTCCCGGCCCTTTGGTGGCCGCCATCCAACGGGCCTTGCAAACCATACAGCGTCCTCCCGCCCGGCTCTCTACGGGGGGTGGGACATCGGACGGACGGTTTATCGCCCAACTGGGCGGGCAAGTCGTGGAGCTGGGACCCGTCAACGCCACCATCCATAAAGTCAACGAGTGCGTAGCCGTGCCGGATCTGGAACATTTGGCCACCATCTACGCGGAGATCATGACCCATCTGCTGGGAGCGGTGGATGCCGGTTAGACCTGTGCGATACGCGCTCTATGGCATGACCGGCTTGTGGGTGCTCGCGCTAGGGGGATGCGCGGGGGTTGGGACGCCGCCCTCCGCACCGGGTGCATGGCCCCCCTCCTGCACGGCCCCCGTCCCGGATCGGCACGCCGCCTACAACCGTCCCTATCAAGTTCATGGCCGCCACTACGCGCCGTTGAAACATGCCGCCGGGTATGCGGTGCGCGGTGTGGCTTCTTGGTATGGATGGGAATCCGGTTCCACCACCTCCATGGGCACTCCCTTCCGGCCACGCGCCTTCAGTGCCGCCAGCCGGGATCTGCCCCTGCCTACCTGCGCCCGGGTCACCAACCTCAGTAATGGGCGCAGCGTGGTCGTGCTGGTCAACGATCGCGGCCCCTTTGTCGGTGGCCGGGTCATGGACCTCTCCTACGGAGCGGCCCATGCCCTCGGGATGACTGGACAAGGCACCGCGGCCGTGGAAATCGCCGCGTTGACATCCGCAGCCCCGTCCTCCGCGGCCACACCGGGTGCAACCACCCCGGCGGCGGCACCGCCCATGGCCCCGGAAGCACCGGCCCCCACGCAAACCTTCTTGCAGACCGGGGCTTTCAGCCAGATCAACCATGCCATCCGGGAACGCAACCGCCTGTTGAAGGCGGGCATTCACGAGGTGCTCATCGTGCCCGGACTCGTAAAGGGACAACCGTTTTACAAGGTCCAGATAGGTCCGCTACCGGATGGCATCACCGCCGTCAAGGTCATCGCCGAACTGAAGCGGATGGGCTTTCACGACCTCTATAGTGTAGAGCAATAGGAAAAATCCATGTCCAAGCCGATATGGCCCAATTTTTATATTGTTGGCGCGGTAAAAAGTGGCACGACCTCCCTCTATGCCTATTTACGGCAGCATCCGCAGGTTTTTTTGCCCACGATGAAGGAGCCGCATTTTTTTACCCAACCCCGTCCGTCCCCGGAACAAATCCATCTGATTCAATACGTGGCTGACATCGAATCGTATCAACATCTGTATAGGGGCGCCGACCGGTATCCGCGGATAGGCGATGCCAGTCCCTCCTATCTCTGGTGTGAGGAGGCCCCGGAGCGTATTCATGCCGTGCAACCCGAAGCGCGGATCATCGTCATCCTGCGCGACCCGGTACAACGGGCCTACGCCCAGTATCTCATGGACTTCAACGAGGGCGTCCTCGATCTGCCTTTCATGGAAGCGTTGCAAAAGGACTGGGCCCGGCCTGACAAAGGTTGGGGGATATCCCAGCTCTACGTGGAGCTGGGACGTTATACGGCGCAGATCGACCGTTACCGGCGGCGCTTCGGCGCAGATCGTGTGCACGTTTGCCTCCTCGAAGACCTCAAAAAAACCCCGCTGGCCGTGCTGGAAGGCATTGCCGATTTTCTGGAGATCGACCGTGCGGCAATGGGTGCCATTGACTTGCAAACGGCCCATAACGCGCACCGGCTGCCGCGCGGGAATTGGGCCCGCCGTCTGGCGGGCGGCCGTTTTAGCCGCCACATCGGCGAGCATTTTTTCCCCCACGCTTGGGGCGAGTTCATCTGGCGGCACGTCTTCCTGAGAGAAGGTCGCAAACCCCCCATGGAGCGGGAAGCCCGCCGTTTTCTGCAAGACATGTATACCCCGGAAATAGAACGGCTGGAGCATTTGCTGGGCCGCTCCCTGCCGGAATTACGAATCTCGTGGAATTCCGGGGATTCCACGGACGATCCCCTTTCCTCCGCCTTGCCCGGGAAGTCCCCCCACCATTCCTGAACGCCGCCTCCGGGCCATCCAGGCTTGCCGCCCCCTCTCTCCTCTACTATGGTTAGTCTGGGGCCGGGAATCGGATTTACCAGCGGGAGGGGGCATGTCCAGTAAGTACATTCGGTTTTTCAAAGAAATCCACATGGAAGACGTGCCCCTGATGGGGGGTAAGAATGCCTCGCTGGGGGAAATGTACCGGGAGCTGACCCCGCAGGGTGTGAAGGTTCCCAATGGCTTCGCCATCACCAGTGAGGCCTACCGCCACCTGCTGGATCAGGCGAACGCCTGGCCGGCGCTGCATGCGGCACTGGATGGTCTGGACCCCACCAACATCACCGACTTGACTCAGCGGGGTGCCCGGGCGCGCGAAATCGTCTATAGCGCGCCGCTTCCAGCCGATTTGCAGGCGGAGATTCTGGCGGGCTATGCCGAACTGCGCGAGGAGTATGGAGAAACACTGTCGGTGGCGGTCCGCTCTTCGGCGACCGCCGAGGACTTGCCCACCGCCAGTTTCGCCGGCCAGCAGGACACCTATCTCAATATCGCCGGTGAAGTCGCCTTGCTGGATGCCTGCAAACGCTGCTTCGCCAGTCTTTTTACCGATCGCGCCATTCACTACCGGATGGATCAGGGCTTCGACCATTTCAAGGTCGCGCTCTCCATCGGCGTCATGAAGATGGTGCGCTCGGATAAGGCGACCAGCGGCGTGATGTTTTCACTGGATACCGAAACGGGCTTCCGCGACGTGGTCTTCATCACCGCCTCCTGGGGACTCGGCGAGAATGTGGTGCAGGGCGCCGTGGACCCCGACGAATTCTATGTGTTCAAGCCCGCCTTTCAACGCGGCAAAAAGGCGGTTTTGAGACGGGTGATGGGGACCAAGAAGATCAAGATGATCTATACCGAGGGAGACACGCGGCACAGCACCCGCAATGTCGCCACCCACCGCCATGAACAGGAGAGCTTCTGCCTGACCGATGCGGACGTGCTGGCCCTGGCCGACTATGCCATCAAGGTCGAACGGCACTACAGCCAGAAAATACACGAAAACAGACCCATGGATATGGAATGGGCGAAGGACGGTCTGGACGGGCAACTGTACATGATTCAGGCCCGGCCGGAAACGGTGGCTTCGCAGAAAAAGGGCCAGATGCTCGAGGAGTACATCCTCGGTGGCCAGGGCACCGTGCTGGCGCAAGGACGCGCCGTCGGCGGCAAGATCGCTTCCGGGCCGGTGCATGTTATCAGCGATGTGCGGCAACTGGCGGACTTCAAACCCGGAGAAGTGCTGGTGGCGGATACCACCAGTCCCGATTGGGAGCCCATCATGAAGGAGGCCGCCGCCATCGTGACCAACCGCGGCGGACGCACCTGCCACGCCGCCATCATCGCGCGGGAGCTGGGCATTCCCGCAGTCGTCGGAGCCGACCATGCGACCACCACATTAAAAGATGGCGATTATGTGACCATTTCCTGCGCCAAGGGCGACGTCGGCAACGTCTATGCGGGGGTCGTGCCCTTCACCGTGCGTCAAACCGATCTCTCCACACTACCCCGCCCGGAAACGGAGATCATGATCAACCTCGGGAATCCGGAAATCGCCTTTCAGACATCCATGCTACCCAACGACGGCGTCGGATTGGCGCGGATGGAGTTCATCATCAACCATACGATCAAGGCCCATCCCATGGCGTTACTCCACCCCGAAAAGGTGGAAGACGTCCATGAACAGAAAGCGCTGGTGGCGTTGACCCAAGGCTACGCCCAAGCCGCCGATTTCTTTGTGGAGCGACTATCGGAGGGCATCGGGACCATCGCGGCGGCGTTTTACCCAAAGCCGGTGGTGGTGCGCATGTCGGACTTTAAAAGCAATGAATATGCCGCTCTATTGGGCGGGCGCTGGTTCGAACCGCGGGAAGACAATCCCATGCTCGGTTTCCGCGGCGCGTCCCGCTATGCGCATCCCGCCTACACGGAGGGTTTTCGCTTGGAATGCCGCGCCATGAAGCGGGTACGTGAAGAGATGGGTCTGGACAATGTCATTCTCATGTTGCCCTTTGTGCGCCGGGTGAAAGAAGCGGACGATGTCTTGGCGAAGATGGCGGAGTTCGGTCTGCACCGCGGCGAAGATGGCCTGCAGATTTATGCCATGTGCGAAGTGCCCAACAATGTCATTCTGATCGATCAGTTCGCCAAACGCTTCGACGGCTTCTCCATCGGCAGTAATGACCTGACCCAGCTGACGTTGGGGGTGGATCGCGACTCGGCCACCGTCGCCTATGACTATGACGAGCGGGATGACGGGGTCAAAGAAATGATCCGTCTGGCGGTCGAGGGCTGCGCCCGCAATGGCATTCACTCCGGGCTTTGCGGACAGGCGCCTTCGGATTATCCGGAGATGGCGGAGTTTCTGGTGCGGATCGGTATCCAGTCCATGAGCCTGAACCCGGACACGGTGCTGGCCACCACTCTGCATGTGCTGGACGTGGAAAAAACGCGAAGGGGAGAAACATGAAGGTCAACCCGGTATTACTGGTGATTTTCGACGGCTTCGGCCTCAACCCCAATCGGGCCTTCAATGGCTGGGCGCAAGCCCACACACCGCATCTCGATCACTATTTCGCGAGTTTTCCCCATACCGCGTTACAGGCCTCGGGACGGGCGGTGGGTCTGCCGGACGGCCAGTTCGGCAATTCGGAGGTGGGTCACCTTACCCTGGGTTCAGGACGGATGCTCAAACAAGACCTCGTGCGCATCTCCGACAGCCTGGAGGAGGGCAGTTTTGCCCGGACTCCCGCCTGGCAGGACACCATCAGGGGTGCCAAACGCCTGCATCTCGTAGGCATGGTTTCCGATGGCGGTGTGCACTCCCATATCGATCATTTACTGGGCATCCTGCCACTGGTGGTGGCAGCGGGAATGGAGCCCGTCCTCCACATGATTACCGACGGCCGGGATACGGCGCCACGGTGCGCCGATATCTATGCACGGCAAGTGGACGCTACCTTACGGAGACTCGGCAAGGGCCGCATTGCCACCGTCTGCGGGCGCTACACCGCCATGGATCGCGCCGGGCATTGGGACCGCACACAACAGGCCTGGGCGGCCCTGCGGCATGGCGAAGGCGTACAAGCGGACACGGCCGAGGCCGCCATTCACCAAGCCTGGGAGCGCGGCGAGGGGGACGAGTTTATTCACCCCACCCTCGTTGGTGATCCCGAACAATACCGCTTGACCGACGACGAACCCATATTCTTCTTCAACTTCCGCTCGGACCGCATGCGTCAACTGAGCGCCGCCGTGGCCATGCCCCACTTCCACCACTTTGATCGCCAGGGGAAAGTGGCTCGACGTATCCTGTGCATGACGTCTTACAATGACGAATATCCTTTCCCCGTTCTTTTCCCCCCCGAGATTCCCGAGCAGGTGCTGGCCGAGGTCGTCAGCGACGCCGGGCTGAAGCAGTTCCACTGCGCCGAGACGGAGAAATACGCCCATGTGACCTACTTTTTCAATGGGGGGCGCGAAGAACCTTTTCCCGGTGAAGACCGCGAGATCATCCCTTCTCCGCAAGTGGCGACTTACGACCTGCAACCGGAGATGAGCGCACCGCAAGTGGCGGATCGTATTCTCGCGGCGCTGCGGAGTGAGCAATACGCCTTTGTGCTGGTGAACTTTGCCAATGGCGACATGGTGGGTCATACCGCCAAAATCCCCGCCATACTGCGCGCCGTGGAGACGCTCGATCTACAGTTTCATCGCATCCTGCAGACGGCGCGACGGTACGGATTCAAAATCATCCTGACCGCAGATCATGGCAACTGCGATGAGATGGTCGACCCGGTGACGGGCGAGCCGCATACCCAACACACGGTTTATCCGGTCCCCATGCTGTTGGTCGGAGAGCCGGGAGCCCGGCTGGGCATTGGCCGGGGTATTGCCGATATAGCTCCCACCATCCTGGAGCTCATGGGTCTGCCCCAACCCGACGCCATGCGGGGACGCAGCATTCTCCTCAAAACCGGCATTGTCTGAAACAGCTTCCCAATGACCGCTCCCTGGGTTTCATGAAACAAGCGCAGACTGCCCCGCCTTGGGAAAAGTACCCACAAAACATATGGACATCGCGCCGCCGGTAGCCGCCCCGTGCCCGTGACGCATGGTCCGGCACGTCAGGGATGCCGCAAACCGGCGCCACCCGCGATATGATGAGGAGAAACGTGATGAAAACGGACATCATCATGCCGGCACTGTCCGGCACCCTGGAAACCGGGCGCCTGGTCCGCTGGCACAAGGCCATTGGCGATGCGGTCGAGAAAGGCGAGGCCGTTGCGGAGGTAGAGACAGACAAAGCGATTCTGGATATCGAGGCGGGTGCCGAGGGTTATCTGGCGGGTCCGCTGGCCGTGATCGATACCGACATTCCGGTGCGACAGATCATCGGTTACATCGTCGACACGCGGCCGGACCCGGCCGCGCCCACAACGGCATCCGCGTCTGTGCCGGCGGCGGCATCGACCGGCGAGGCACCACCGGCTTGGGCCGCGGCCGACCTGCGCCTGGGCCCACCCTACACCATCGAACGCCCCCGCACGCTCCGGGCGGCGGTGGCGCGCAATATGTCGGCGACCCTGGACACCCCCACCTTTCTGATCAGCGCCCGCTTTGCCGTGGGCCCCCTGCAGACGGCCGCCAAACAGGCGGGTTACAGCCTGACGCTCGCCTTGACCCGCGCCTGCGCCCTGACCGTCGCGGAAGATCCCTGGGTCAACCATGCCTGGACCCCGGAAGGATTGGCAAGACGCCACCGGGTCGATGTAGGTATCGCCGTGGATACCGGCGACGGACTGATCACGCCGGTGCTGCGCGACGCGGCGGTCCGCCCCCTCAAGGAACTGGCCGAGACTTGGCGGGCCCTGTTGGGCAAAGTCAAAAAAGGACGGGTGTATCCGGAAGATTACCGAGGCGCCAGCTTCTACCTCTCCAATCTGGGAATGTTTGCGGTGGTGGAGCGTTTCAATGCCATCGTGCCGGTGGGCGCTTCCGCCATATTGGCCATCGCTGCCGCGGGCAGTGACGGGCGTGCGGATTTTAACATGAGCTGCGATCACCGGGTTGTTTTTGGCGCCGACGCGGCGCGCTTTCTGCAACGGCTGGGGAACCGGCTGGAGGATCCGTCCTGGTTGGCCCCCGCCGGAGAACACCCATGAGCATGACGGCCACACGCCATATCCTTTGCCTCAACAGCGGTTCGTCCTCCATCAAATTTGCGATTTTTGCGCTGGGAGCCGGTGGAGAGGAGAAACTCGCGGAAGGTGCCGCCGAACGTATCGGGCAGCGTGCAGGCCGTGTGTGGCTGCGACAGGGGGAGACAACACCGGCTATTGATCGACAACTGGCCCTGCCGCGGCAGCAGGAGGCCTTGAAAGCCGTCTTTGCGGCCTTGGCGGAACTACACTGCCCGCCGCCGGAGGGCGTGGGCCACCGCATTGTTTCCGGCGGACCGCATCACCAGACACACCGTCTGATTGATGACGGGCTATTACGCGATCTGCGCGCCGCCCTGCGTTTTGCCCCATTGCACCTTCCCGCGGAAATCGCCGCGATTGAAGCCGTACAGACGGCATGGCCCCACATCCCGCAGATCGCGTGCTTCGATACGGCCTTTCATCAGACTATCCCGGAAATAGCTTCCCGCCTGCCGCTGCCGCGCAATCTCTGGCATGAAGGCGTGCGCAAATACGGTTTTCATGGCCTCTCGTACGAATATATCGTCAGCCAGTTCCCCGCGCACGCCGACGGCAAAACCATCATCGCGCACCTCGGCAACGGTGCGAGCATGGCGGCGGTGCGCAACGGACAATGCCGCGACACCACCATGGGCCTCACCCCGACCGGCGGCCTGGTCATGGGCACGCGCAGCGGCGATCTCGATCCCGGCGTCCTGCTCTACCTGATGGAAGAGAAAGGCTACGATGCCGGACAACTGGAACGGCTCCTCAACCATTTGTCGGGCCTACTCGGCATT
Organism: Pseudomonadota bacterium; assembly: GCA_021821285.1. Classification (GTDB taxonomy): domain Bacteria; phylum Pseudomonadota; class Gammaproteobacteria; order Acidithiobacillales; family Acidithiobacillaceae; genus Acidithiobacillus. The sequence continues at coordinate 54,241 of JAKACQ010000012.1, read as the reverse complement.
TCCGCCTGCAGCGGCGACATGCAAACCTTGTTGAATCTGCGCGGTGACGATCCCCACGCCAGGCAGGCCATCGACATCTTCGCTTACCATGCGCGCAAGGCCATCGGCAGCCTGATGGCGGCATTGGGCGGGCTCGACCGCCTCATTTTTACGGGCGGGATCGGCGAACATGCCGCCACCGTCCGCTGGGCCATCTGCCAGCCGTTACGGGCGTTGGGACTGGAGATGGACCCGGTCGCCAATGAAGGCCCCGGACCACACATTTCCGTGCCGCACAGCCCCGTGGACATCCTCGTCATCCCCACCAATGAAGACTTGATGATCGCCCGTCACAGTCACCGGCTGCTATTGGCGCGGGAGCATCCGCGTTGAACACCGGCAAAGCGCGCCGCCGTAACGCAGCGAAACCGCCTCCGCACCCGGTCCACCCCGACCACGCCAGCATGACCCGGATACTGGATGAGAGCCCCATGCGCCCAATTCATTATCGAATCTGGGCATTGTCCACCGGCGGCACCCTGTTGAGCGGCGTCTCCGTGTTCCTGCTGGGCGTCACCCTGCCGCTGGTCACCCCCATCTTCGCCCTGCCGGCCGCCGGTATCGGTCTGGCCGCCGCCATGCTCATGGGCGGCACCGTGGTTGGTGCCCCGCTAGGCGGGCATCTGGCCGATCGATTCGGACGTAAACCGGTCATGATTCTGGATATGGCACTGCTGATGCTCGCGACCTCGCTGGCGGCGCTGGCACCAGACGCCACGATCCTCATGGGCGCCGAATTGCTGGTCGGGATGGGGATCGGCATGGATTTTCCGGTAGGCAGCAGTTATCTGGCGGAATTCATGCCCCAGGGGCGGCGCGGGCGCATGATGGCCGCCTCCATCGCGGTGCAATCCATCGGCATGCTGACGGGTGCCGGTTTCGCCCTGATCCTGCTGCAAGGTGCCCGAGCGGGGGACAGCACCTGGCGCTGGCTGCTGGCGATAGAAGCGCTGCTGGTGCTTCCCTATCTGATCGGACGCCTGACATTGCCAGAAAGTGTGCGCTGGTGCATGGGGCGGGGTCGCAACGCACAGGCGCTACGTACCCTGGAAAGCTTCGCCCCCCAGCAAAAAGAGGGGCTGAGCGCCATGGTCCGCCATTTGGGCCGCAAAACCCATCAAGTCGCCAAAGTGCGTCCGGGCCGGCGCATGGGCATCGGCACGCTCTTTTCCCCGGCCTACCGGCGCCGTACCTTCCTGGTGACTCTACCCTGGTTTTTCATGGACGTGGCCACCTACGGCGTCGGCCTCTTCACCACCATTCTGCTCGGCACCATGCGTAGTAGCGGGGCCCCCGGCCTGGGCACCCTGACCAAGGATTTCACCAACGCGCTGGACAGCGGCAAAGTGGACGTCTTTCTTCTGCTCGGTTCCCTGCTTTCCCTCTGGGCGGTACCCCGTCTGGGCCGGATTCGCATGCAGATCATCGGATTCACGGGCATGAGCCTGGGGATGGGGTTGCTCTATCTCGCCACCGGCATGACCGGCGGCAGCGGTGCCCACCTGCCCTTCGTTTTGCTCGGTTTCATCACATTCAACCTCTTCATGACCGCCGGACCCAACGCCACCACCTTCATCCTCCCCACGGAAATGTATCCGACCCAGGTGCGCGCCTTCAGTGCCGGATTCGCCGCCGCCGTCGCCAAAATCGGCGCCACCATCAGCGTGTTTTTACTGCCGGTGATTCAATCGGCGCTGGGCGTTACGATGGTGCTATTGTTGATGGGCGGGGTCAGCCTGCTCGGCCTGCTCATGACTTACCTTTTTCGCGTACAAGGCCACGGCCTGACGCTGGAAGAGCATCACGGACCGACTTTACCGCAATGACCTTATCCCGAAGGGGGACCAGACATGCCTTATGCCCATTTCGATGCCCTGTTAGCCGCGGTGGCGCCTCTGGACGACATCCCGGTGGCCGTGGTGGATGCCGCCGAGGAGCATGTCCTGCGCGGCGCCTGCGAAGCCAAAATCCAAAGTATCATCGAGCCCATTCTCATCGGCGACGAACCCCGAATTCGCCACCTGCTGCGCACACTGGAGACCGACTTCGGATACTGCCCCGCATTGCGTATCATACATGCCGACAGCGCGGAAGCCGCCGCCGAGCGGGGGGTGGAACTGGTGCTCTCCGGGGAGGCCAAGGCGCTGATGAAGGGGCATCTGCACAGTGACGCCTTCCTCCATCCCATTCTCGCCAAGCTGCGTACGGATCGGCGACTGTCCCACGTCTTCGTCGCCGACCTCAAGACCTATCCCAAGCTCCTGCTGATTACCGACGCGGCCATCAACATCACGCCGGATCTGCTCACCAAGGCCGCCATCCTGCAAAACGCCATCGATCTCGCGCACCTTCTCGATGTCGCGGAGCCCAAGGCGGCGATTCTTTCGGCGGTGGAGATCATCAACCCCGCCATCGTCTCGACGATGGATGCCGCCTGCCTGTCCAAAATGGCGGAGCGCGGACAGATCACCGGCGCGCGGGTGGACGGTCCTCTCGCCTTCGACAACGCCATTTCCAAAGAGTCGGCACGAATCAAAGGCATTCACAGCAGCGTGGCCGGAGAGGCCGACATCCTCGTGGTCCCCGATCTGGTGTCCGGCAATATTCTCGCCAAAGATCTGGAGTATCTGGCTGGCGCCACGCTGGCGGGCATCGTGATGGGAGCCAAGGTGCCCGTCATCCTCACGTCCCGCGCCGATCCTGCCCGCGCCCGTCTGGTTTCCGCCGGTCTCGCGGCACTCGTGCATTATCGCCGGCTGGAGCGATTGCCATGACCGCAGGCGACACCCTCTGCCCGCCCATCGCTGTCCTCACCCCGAACCCGGCGCTTGATATCGCCTATGCAGTGCCCTGCCTGATCGCGGACCAAAAAACCCATGCCACATCCACCCGCTATGATCCGGGTGGCAACGGCATCAACGTCGCCCGGGCCCTCAAGAAGCTGCTGGTCTACGCTCGCAGTTGCTGCGTCATTGCGGGCAACGTGGGCGAGTTGCTGCAAAAACTGTTGCTGCATCAACTGGATGATCTCCATTGTGTATACGTGGAAGGGGAAACCCGTATCAATGCGACCATTTTGCAGGAGAATCCCAGCGCCCAGTTCGAGGTCACCGGCATCGGACCACGGATCTCGGAGCTCGCCCTGACCGAGATGCGCGAAACGTTTCTGAAGCTGTGCAAGGAGGGTTTCGCGGTGCTCACCGGCTCCGTGCCTCCGGGTGTGGAGGATCACTTCTACGGAGACATGGTGGATCACGTCCATGCCGCCGGTGGACGGTCCATCGTGGATGCCCATGGCGCTCTTCTGCAACACGCCCTGCTCCACCACCCCTTTCTCATCAAGCCCAATCGCTACGAACTGTCCCTGCTGTGTCGCCGAGAGCTGCCCACCTTGGAAGCGGTGGCCCAGGAGGCCCGCGCCATACAACGGGGCGGGGTGCATTACGTGTGCGTCTCCCTGGGGAGCGACGGCGCGTTGCTGGTGGGACCGGAGGGCAGCTATTTCGCCAAGGCGCCGCCCATATCGGTGCAGTCCACGGTCGGTGCGGGCGACTCCATGGTCGGGGGGCTCGTCGCGGCCCTGGCTCACGGTCAACGTCCTGAAGAGGCCCTGCGTCTCGCGGTCGCCTGCGGCAGCGGTACCGCCGCCCGTCCCGGTACCGAGATTTTCTCCCATAACGATCTGGATGCGTTACTGCGCCAGACCGAAGCGCGCGCACTCGACATTTAAGAGCCTCTAAGGGCGGGGCGTCCCCCACCGGCAGCAGGGGTCGCCTTCCGCGCGATCACATGGAGATGTTCTATACTTAAAAGGCTATGGTCGGTCGCCGCCCTGGCTTTCCCAGCCTGATCGTTCCGCGCCGCGTTGACCGGGCAGGCGTCTATAATTGTGCAGGGGTTCGCGCCCCATCCCCACCCGCAACGGACGAGGTACCCCATGGCCGAGACAGCAACGGACATCCTGATCGTCGGCGGCGGTCCCGCTGGCATGATGACCGGCATCACCGCTGCACAGTTCTGGCCGCATAAACACGTATTGGTCATCCGGCCTGAGATGGATGCCGTCATCCCCTGTGGCATTCCCTACATCTTCGGAACACTGGGCGGCACCGATGAGGACATGGCCGGACGGGCACCTCTGCTGGCGGCGGGTGGGCGGATTCAGATCGGTTCCGTCCAGCGCATCGACCGTGCCACACGCACCGCGGTGCTCGCCAATGGGGATATGCTGCGCTGGGAACGGCTGGTGCTGGCCACCGGCGCCGAGAACTTCATTCCGCCGATTCCCGGCACCGACCTCGATGGGGTCTTCAGCATACGCAAAGACTATGACTACCTGGACCAGCTCTTCAGCACCCTGATCCCGAGCATCAAGACACTGGCCATCATCGGCGGGGGGTTCATTGGGGTGGAGTTTGCCGATGAAATCCGCAAACGCGGTATCGAAGTCCACCTCGTGGAGAGGCTACCCCATTTAATGCAGGCCGCCTTCGACCTGGATGCCTGTGCGGCGGTGGAGAAGCAGTTGCGGGCCCATGGGGTTCATATCCATACCGGAGCCCAGGTGGAGGCGCTGCTGCCCGGCGCCAGCGGCAAGCGGGTCGGGCAGGTGCAAATTACCGGGCAGGAGGCGCTCACGGTGGACGCCGTACTCATCGCCATCGGCACCCGCCCCCAGGTTACGCTGGCCAGGGAGATGGGGTTGACCCTCAGCCGCTCCGGCGGGATCTGGGTGGATGCCTTCCAACGATCCCGTGAAAATCCGGACATTTTTGCCGTAGGCGATTGCGCCCACAAGCAGGATTTTTTCACCCGCAAGGCCAATCACGCCATGATCGCCTCTCAGGCCGCCGCCGAGGGCCGCATTGCCGGGATGAATCTGTACGGCCTGCGTCAACCCCGCTACAATGCCGGCTCCGTGAGCATCTACGCCAGTGAAATCGACGGTTTGGCCTTCGGTGTCGCCGGTCTGACTCAACACCAGGCGGAACAGGAAGGCTTTCCCATCCTCGTCGGCGAAGCGCGCCTGCCCGATCACCACCCCGCCTCCATGCCCAATACCACGGAGATTTACTGCCGGATCATCTTCGCCGCCGATTCCCTGCAGATTCTCGGCGGTCAGGTGCTCGGCGGCGCCACCACCGGCGAATTGGTCAACACCATCGGTCTCGCCATCCAGATGCATGCCTCCGCCCCCGATCTGGCCAGCATGCAGTTCGGCAGCCAGCCGCGTCTGACGCCCTCCTTGCACCCGCTGGTGGCCGCCACCGGCGACGCCCTGCAACGTCACTACGCGACCATGTACCCTTGCGACACAGGAGCCCATCATGCCTAAGATCCCTCAAGCACCGCTCGGCATCCCCGCCGAAAGCGCCCGCCGCTGGACGGAAAACTATCGCCTGGCCACCCAAGACAGTGGACGCCTGTTCCTCATGGCCGGCGATCAGAAAGTCGAACATCTCAACGATGATTTCATCGGCGGCCGTGTAGCGACGGATGACGCCGACCCGGAACATCTTTTTCGCATCGCCAGTGAGGCGCCGGTGGGCTGCTTTGCCGCGCAGATGGGCCTGATCGCCCGCTACGGCATGGATTATCCAGACACGCCCTACCTGCTCAAACTCAACAGCAAGACCCACCTGATCCCCACGGCGCAACGTGACCCGGTGAGTCTACAGTGGCAGAGCATGGCGCAGGTCCGCGATTTTGTCCGTCATTCCGGTCTCAAGGTGGTCGGTGTCGGCTACACCATCTACCCCGGCTCCGAATTCGAGCCGACCATGCTCAGCGAAGCGGCACGCCTCATCCGGGATGCCCACGCCATGGGACTCCTGGCCGTGATCTGGGCCTATCCACGCGGCCAGGCGGTAGGCACGCGCGAGCAGGACGCCCACCTTATCGCCGGGGCAGCGGGTCTGGTGGCCTGCCTGGGTGCGGACTTCGTCAAGATCAACCCACCCCTCGACACGGCTGGCGCCATGGATGGCACGCTCCTGGGTGAAGCGGTAGCCGCCGCCGGACGCACCCAGGTGATCTGCGCGGGGGGCTCCGAAACCGAGGCGCCGGAATTTCTGCAACGCCTCCACGAACAGATTCACGTGGGCGGGACGCAGGGTTGCGCCACCGGCCGCAACGTCCATCAACGCAATCAGCCCGATGCCATCCGGTTCTGCAAGGCCATCCACGCGATCGTCGTGCATAATCAGGGCGTCGATGAAGCGCTCAAACTGTTGAGTCCCAACACATGATGCGGCTGCCCGCGCAGCGCAGCAAAATCGTCTGTACCATCGGTCCGGCCTCTGACGCCCCCAAAACTCTGGAACGGATGATCCGCGCCGGAATGAATGTGGCCCGTCTGAACCTGGCGCACGGCACTCCGGATGAACACCGCGCCCGCATAGACCGTATCCGCGCCGCGGCGGAAAAGACGGGGCAGCGGGTGGCCATTCTCGCCGATCTGCCCGGTCCCAAACTCCGTATCGGTGTGCTGCCCGCCCCGGTCACCCTCAAACGCGGCGGCCGGGTATTGCTCGCCCCTGCGATGCCCGGAACCGCGGATCGGATTCCCCTGGATCTACCCCGTCTCTCCCGGACTCTGGTCAAGGGAGACAGGATCTTTCTGAATGACGGTTTCATCGAATTGCGCGTGGAGCGACACGACCCCGCCGGCATCCACTGCCGAGTGGTGGTCGGCGGCCTACTGCTCTCCCACAAGGGCGTCAATCTGCCCGGCGTTCCCCTAGAGGACGGCGCCCTGACCCCGGCTGATCGCGAGTGGCTGGCCTTCGCGCTGGAGGCCGGGGTGGACGGACTCGGTATTTCTTTTGTGGAAACGCCCGAAGACCTGCACTCCGCCCGCCGGGAAGCGCGGGCGTTGGGTTATGACCCCTTTCTGGTCGCCAAAATCGAAAGGGCGCGGGCCTGGAGGCGGATCGACGCCCTTATCGCCGCGGCCGACGGCATCATGGTGGCGCGCGGTGACCTCGGCGTGGAAGTACCCATCGGGCAGATCGCCCTGATTCAAAAACGCCTCATCCGCAAGGCTCGCGCGGCGGGTAAACCGGTCATCACCGCCACGCAGATGCTGGAATCCATGGTCCATAACCGGCGTCCCACCCGGGCGGAGGTGACGGACGTGGCCAACGCCATCCTCGACGGCACCGACTGCGTCATGCTCTCCGAGGAATCCGCCGTCGGCGATTATCCCGTCGACGCGGTGAAGATGCTGGCCGAAATCGCCCGGATCACGGAAAAAGCGCGTCCTGAACTCGGTCCGCTTCCGGCGGACATCCTGCATGACACCGCCAGCATCGAATCCGTCATCGCCTGGGATGTGCGCACCGCCGCCGAGCATCTGAATCCTTTGTTCATTGTCACACCCACGGAAACCGGCACCACCGCGGCGCGTATCGCGCGCTTCCGGCTGAATCCCTGGATACTGGCGCTCAGTCCCCATACCCGCACCTGCCAGCATCTATGCTTTCATTACGGGGTGCATGCCGTGGAAATGCCCAGCCCCGGCCAGGACTGGGAGCAAGCCGTCCGCCGCTGGCTGGGCATCCATGGTATCGAAAAAGGCGTCATCCTCCTCACCCAGGGGCCGAGCCGGGGGCATCCCGGCGATTCCAATCGTTTGGAGATCCTCCGGTTGGAACCATCCGCCACTCGTTTCTCACCGTCAAAGGAGAAGTCTCATGCGTTGCTTAGTGACCAGTGCTCGTCCTTATGATCAGCAGTTCCTCAACGCCGCCAACGGTGGGCGCCACGAATTGGTTTTCGTCGAAACCGTATTGAATGCCGATACCGCCTTCATCGCCCAGGGCTATCCCGCCCTCTGCCCGTTTGTCGATGACACGCTCGACGCCAACGCTCTGGAGACCATCGCCCGCCTGGGAACCAGACTGCTGGTACTACGCAGCACCGGGTTCAACCACGTCGACATCCCCGCGGCGGAAGCGCACGGAATCACCGTCATGCGGGTGCGGGATTACTCTCCCTACGCAGTCGCCGAGTACGCCGTCGGCCTCATGCTGACCCTGAACCGGCATCTGCATAAAGCCTATAGCCGGGTGCGCGACGGCAACCTCCTCCTCGATGGTTTACTGGGCTTCGACATGCATGGCAAGACCGTGGGCATTGTCGGCACCGGCAGGATTGGTACCGCGCTGGCCCGGATTCTTCACGGCATGGGCTGCCGCTTGCTGGCCTATGACACCACCACCCCCAACCCCGACTGTCAGGAACTGGGAGTCGTGTATGCCTCCCTGGAGGAATTGCTCGCCAAAAGCCGGATCGTCAGTCTCCATGTGCCCCTTTTTCCGGAAACCCGTCACCTCATGAATGCGGAACGCTTCGCCCAGATGCCCGAAGGCGCCATGCTCATCAATACCAGTCGCGGTCCGCTCATTGACACGAGCGCCCTCATCGCCGCGCTCAAGAGCCGTCACCTGGGCGCGGTGGGTCTGGATGTCTATGAAGAGGAGGCTGATCTGTATTTCAAGGACCACTGCGACGACATCATCTGCGATGACAGCTTCGAACGGTTGCTCACTTTTCCCAACGTCGTCATCACGGGCCATCAGGCCTTTTTCACCCGTGAGGCCATGCAGACCATCGCGGACACCACCATTCAGAACCTCGACGATTTCAGCGCCGGTAAGGATAGCCCCAACCGCATCGCCGCCCATCGCGCAGCCCATTGAACCGGAGGATTTCGTGACCATCGCCCCTTGCTACCTGCTCCCCCAGCTCCCGGAATCCCTGGCGGGTCTGGCCGAACTCGCCCTCGATCTGCGCTGGTCCTGGAGTCATGCCGCAGACAGCCTCTGGCAGCGCATCGCTCCAGCACTCTGGGAAGACACCAGGAATCCCTGGCTGATTCTGCAAAACATGGGCGGTGACACCCTCCAGCGACTGGCCCAGGACCAGGATTTCATCGCGCAGCTGGACACCTTCGTCAGCAAGCACCATGAACACCTCTCGCAAAAAAGCTGGTTCAGCGAAACCTATCCCCATCCGCCCTTCAATCAAGTGGCTTATTTCAGCATGGAGTTCGGCCTTTCCGAGTCCCTGCCCATCTATTCCGGAGGGCTCGGCATCCTCGCCGGCGATTACCTCAAAACGGCCAGCGATCTCGGCATCCCCCTGCTCGGCATCGGTCTGCTCTGGCAGCAGGGCTATTTTCGCCAGAGTCTCGACGATTGCGGTCGCCAGATCGAACTCTATCCCTATAACGACCCCACCCAGATGCCCGTCACGCCAGTACGCGACGCCGAAGGCGAATGGCTCCGCCTGGAATTGCCCTTTCCGGGCCGGAAAGTCATTCTGCGCGCTTGGCAGGCGCAAGTGGGCCGTGTCACCCTCTATCTGCTGGACAGCAACGACCCCCTCAATGCCCCCGCCGATCGCGGCATCACCGCCGAACTCTACGGTGGCGGTCCAGAGACACGCCTACAGCAGGAAATCTGTCTGGGCATCGGCGGCTGGATGCTGCTACGCCGGTTGGGTATTCAGCCGGATATCTGCCACCTCAACGAAGGGCACGCCGCCTTTGCCATTCTCGCCCGCGCCTACAGTCACATGCAGGATCATGGGACCGCCTTCCCCTGGGCGCTCACGGCCACGCGCGCCGGCAATATCTTTACCACCCACACTCCGGTCGCCGCGGGTTTCGACCGCTTTCCGCCGGAACTGCTGACGCGCTATATCGCCGGCGCCCCCGAGGCTTTCGGCGTGGACGTGGAAACCATCCTCGCCCTCGGCCGGGAGAATCCCGAAGATATCCGCGAACCCTTCAATATGGCGTGGCTCGCCATTCACGGCAGCGGCATCGTCAACGGCGTCAGCCGCCTGCATGGGGCCGTCAGCCGCCGCTTGTTCCAGCCCCTGTTCCCTCGCTGGCCCGAAAACGAAGTCCCCGTCACGCATATCACCAATGGCGTGCATATGCCTTCCTGGGATTCCGCTGAAGCCGACGCCCTATGGACCAGCCGCTGCGGCAAGGCCCGCTGGCTGGGGGATTTGAAGGATATCGAGACCGATTTCCGCCAGACCTCCGATGCCAATCTCTGGCAGATGCGCAGCGCCGCGCGCCAGCAGGTGATCCATTTCGCCCGGCAACGCCTGCAAAAACAACTGGCGGCGGCGCACGCCCCGGATCAGGACTGCGAACACGCCAGAACGGCACTCGACCCCAATACCCTGACCATCGGCTTCGCCCGCCGCTTTACCGCCTACAAGCGCCCCAACATGCTGTTGACCGATCCCGACCGCCTCTACCGCCTGCTGAACAACCCGCGCTATCCGGTACAACTGCTGATCGCGGGCAAGGCGCATCCCAAGGATGGCGCCGGCAAGGCCATGATCCAGCAATGGACCCAATTCATTCGTCAGCACCCCGACTTGGCCGGACGTATGGTCTTCATTGCCGATTATGACATGCTGGTGGCCGAACATCTGGTGCAGGGGGTCGACTTGTGGATCAATACCCCACGCCGCCCCTGGGAAGCCAGTGGGACCAGCGGCATGAAGGTATTGGTCAATGGCGGCCTCAACCTCTCGGAACTGGATGGCTGGTGGGCCGAAGCCTATGGCCCGGAGACCGGCTGGGCCTTGGGTGACCGTCAGGAGCACGATACCGACCTGGAATGGGAACAGCAGGAAGCGCAGCAACTGTACCGTGTGCTGGAAGAAGAAGTGGTGCCCCTCTTTTATCATCAGCGCGATGCCAACGGCTGCCCCTGCGGATGGACCAACAAAATCCGCGAAAGCATGAGTCGGCTGACCCCCCAATTCAGCAGCAACCGCATGCTACAGGATTACATATCCTCCCTCTACACACCGGCCGCGCGCTTGCTCGCCGCGCGCAAGGAACGCGCCACGGTGGAAGGCATCAGTCAATGGCAGCATGACATTCATCAGCATTGGCAGAGTCTGCATTTCGGCGAACTCCATGTGCAGAGTGACCCGGGCAAGCACCATTTTCAGGTGCATGTGTATCTGGACGATCTCGACCCGGATGCTGTCGCCGTCCAGCTCTTTGCCAATGGTGATGACACCCATGCCCCAGAAGTGCATCCGATGGATCGTGGCGATGCGCTGAGCGGGGCCATTAACGGCTATAATTACCACTGTACGGTTCCGGGCGACCGCCCTATCGAACACTTCACCCCGCGGGTTATCCCGCACCGGGAGCACTGCCTGGTGCCCATGGAAAACACCGAGATACTGTGGTATCGCTGAGAGGCTGACCATGAAGGACCCACTACCTGATCTTACGACGCTTGTGGAAACAGAACGCAAAATGTTCGGGAAATACGTCCTGCCCATTGCGATCATCCTGATCCTCATTGGGATCGCGGGATTGTTGGCGCCGATCCTGCTGTCCGCCGTCACCGTCGGTATAATGGCCGCCGTACTGGTCATTGCCGGACTCACCTGGATCATTCACAGCTATCAATTACACCAATACCATCTGGCTGATTGGCTCAAACCCCTGCTGCTGCTGACGACCGGCGTCATCATGATCGCGCTGCCCAATGCCGGGATCGCCAGCATCGGCCTGTTATTCGTTCTTTACTTCATACTGGATGCCTACCGTAACTTTACCCGGTCCCATGTCCATGCCGGGCATGGACGGGGCTGGTTCATTTTTAGCGGTATCGTGGATGTCCTCATCGCCATCCTCTTTTTAGCGACCTGGCCCCAGGGCTCCCTCATTCTGGTCGGCATATTCGTCGGCGTGAATTTGATTTTTGACGGGGTGATTCTGCTCATGATCGCCACGGCAAACAAGCCATAGCCGCGGGGGGAGCGACCGTGCCCGCCCACATGGCAGCGGCTTCCGGGAAAACTGATCTCCATGATCCGTTGCGCAAACCGCTACCGCACGGCCTTGAAAAACACGCATCGCATCCTGATATAGCCAATAACCAGGGAGGGAGCGACCATGAACCCCATACGACCAGCCGCCGTGGCGGGCACTTTTTATCCCGCCCAGGCCGCCATTCTGCGCCAGAACCTGCAACATTATCTCCGCGACGCGCCTGCCCCCCCATCCGGCGGGCAGAAGGCATCGCCGTGGCCCAAGGCGCTGATCGTCCCCCACGCCGGTTACCCCTATTCCGGACCCACAGCGGCCAGCGCCTACCGTTCGCTGGCGTCGGGCCGGGGGAAAATCCAGCGGGTCGTCCTCCTCGGTCCGGCCCATCGCGTGCCCTTTCGGGGTATCGCCCTGTCCGGCGCGGACGCCTTCCAGACCCCCCTCGGCGTACTTCCCGTGGATCACGCCGGGGTCACCGCCATCGCGCAGTTGCCCCAGGTTCTGGAGCTGCCCATCGCCCATGCGCAAGAACACGCCCTGGAAGTGCAACTGCCCTTCCTCCAGGAAGTCCTGGGGCCAGTGTCCATCCTGCCGCTGGTCGTGGGGGAAGCGAGCCCCAGAGAGGTGGCCGAAGTCCTGGATACCCTATGGGATGGACCGGAAAGCGTCATCCTGATCAGTTCGGATCTTTCCCATTACCACCCCTATGCCGAGGCGCGCCGCATCGACAACGCCACGGTCCGGCAGATTCTGCACCCCGACGGCACCCCCATCCACCCTGCGCAAGCCTGTGGCGCCATTCCCATCAATGGCCTCCTGCAAACCGCCCATCGCCATCGCTTACAGCCGCGTCTGCTCGATCTGCGCAATTCCGGTGATACCGCCGGAGATCGGGACACCGTGGTCGGCTACGCGGCCTTTGCCTTCTTTGCGGAGTCTACGACGCCATGAATCCCGCGCATCAGCTACCCCAGGAACACCGTCCAGAGCGGCTTCCGGCAAGCGCCGGCCCGGTTTTGCTCGGCCTGGCCCGATCGGTCATCACCGAGGCCCTGGGCCAGACAGCCGCCCTCCTCCCCCCTGACATGAGCTGGCTGCGGGAGCCTGCGGCGAGTTTCGTCACCCTCAATCAGCGGGACGCCTTGCGCGGTTGCATCGGTAGTCTCAGCGCCCATCGCCCCCTGGCCGAAGACATCCGCGCCAATGCCCTGGCGGCGGCCTTTCATGACCCCCGTTTCCCGCCTCTGAACGCAGCGGAATGGCTTGCCGTGCAGGTGGAAGTGTCCGTATTGTCCCCATTGGAGCGCTTGGCGGCACAGAGTGAAGTGGATCTGATCGCCCGGATCCAGCCGGGCAGACATGGCCTCGTCCTATGTTACGGGGCGCATCAAGGCACCTTCCTCCCCCAAGTCTGGGAAGCGTTGCCGGAGCCCAGGGAGTTCCTGCGCCAACTCAAACGCAAGGCTGGGCTCCCGCCGGACTTCTGGTCGCTGGAGATCGAAGTCTATTGTTATCACGTACAAAAATGGCGCGAACCCCAGCCTCCCGCCGGAGAGGTCACATGAAGGCCGAACACCACGAAGCGCAATACCCGGCCCGTTACTGGCATCCGCTGAAAGACGGCCGCATCCAGTGCGACCTCTGCCCGCGCGACTGCCGGCTCCACGATGGCCAGCGCGGGGCCTGCTTCGTCCGCCAGCGGGTGGGTGCGGAGATGGTGCTCACGACCTATGGGCGATCCTCCGGCTTTTGTGTGGACCCCATCGAGAAAAAGCCCCTGAACCACTTCTATCCGGGCAGCAGCGTCTTATCCTTCGGCACCGCGGGCTGCAATCTCGCCTGCAAGTTTTGCCAGAACTGGGACATTTCCAAATCCCGGGAGATGGACCGCCTGCAGGATCAGGCCAGCCCCGCGGCCATTGCGCAGACAGCCCGGGACCTCGGCTGTAAAAGCGTCGCCTTCACCTACAACGACCCCATCATCTTTGCCGAATACGCCATGGACACCGCCGATGCCTGTCACGCGCAAGGGATCGAGACGGTGGCCGTGACGGCGGGCTACGTGCATGCCGAGGCCCGGCGGGATTTCTTTGCCAAGATGGATGCCGCCAATGTCGATCTCAAAGCCTTTACCGAAGGATTTTATTACCGGCTGACCGGCGCGCATCTCGCACCCGTGCTGGAAACCCTGGAGTATATCGTCCAGGAGACCTCCACCTGGCTGGAGATCACCACCCTGCTCATTCCCGGCCACAATGATTCCGAGGCCGAAATCGGCGCCGAATGCGCATGGATCATGGATCACCTCGGCCCCGACGTACCACTGCACTTTTCCGCTTTTCACCCCGACTACCGGATGCCCGAGGTACCCCCCACCCCTGCCGCCACCCTGACCCAGGCGCGGCAGATCGCCCTGGCGGCAGGGCTCCGTTATGTCTACACCGGCAACATCCATGACGCCGCGGGAGACACCACTTATTGTCCCGGTTGCGGCGCACCCCTGATCACGCGGGACTGGTACGCGATCCTAGACTATCATCTGACCCCCGATGGTCATTGCCCCCATTGTCAATACTCCATCGCCGGGCGCTTCGAGCGCCAGATCAGCCGTTTTGGGCGCCACCGCGTCCCTCACCGCATCGCGCCGCTCGCAAAGCGATAGCGGAATTTCTGTTCCGCGGAGCGGCCTCTCGCAACGGTCGATACCCTGCCGCCGCCATGGCGGCGGCAGGGTATGATCGGGTCGGGGCGGGTATGCGGTCGGTGCTTATGATGGCATGCGTGCCTCATGCGTATCACACAAGAGCGTCATCCCTCTTCCCTCAGTGCCTCCCTGAAACGCATGTCGGCCCTGCCTTCCTGCATAAACTTATACAGGAAACCCGCAAGCAAACCGCCCAATAAGGTTGCCGAGAGATATACCCATATATGCGGATAGTAATCGCCAGCCACGGCGGGTCCCAACGTCCGTGCCGGATTGACGCTGGCCCCGGTGAGCGGTCCCATGAAAGTGACAATCATCACCAAAGTGAAGCCTATGGCCAGCGGCGCCGCGTTACCCGCGCGATCGCTCATGGCGGTGTGCAGCGCGGTGGTGGTGAGGAAGAACGTCCCCAACGCCTCCAACACGAACCCCTCCGGAACAGAGATCAGGCTGGTGTTGATGGTGGTGGCACCCAAGTGCCCCACGGCTCCGGGCAACACCATGAGCAGGGCAAACCCGGCAGCTATCCCTCCGAAAAACTGGGCGACCATATACATGCCCGCATCCCGCCAGTCGATCTTACCCGCGATGGCACCGCCAAGAGTCACCGCGGGGTTCACGATACCCCCGCTGATGTCGCCGAATACATAAGCCGCAATCATGATGGCCAACCCATTGGCCAGAGCGATATCTATGAGGGGTCGGCCCATGGCCGCCGCGCCGCCACCAAAAAAAATAAGACCAAAAGTACCAATGAACTCTGCCATCATTTTACGTGTCATTTGATGCATGGTTGATTCTCCATATCGGTGCAGGGGTCTACTTCATCCAACGGAAACACTTCCCGACTCTCATTTGATGTTCAGCCACGCCAGGGCACACCACGCCCACTCAGAAGAAAGAGAATAATTCTCATCATTCATGATATTCAATAATGGAATGGTTGGCATGCTCTAGGGAATCTACAGATGGAACCGTTCTATGACCCTCGGCCATTTCAAAAAGTTCCCGATGCCCTCTGCCGTCTGGGACAATCTGCCAAACAGGATACGGTTTGCCCGTCAATAATCATAAGAATTTACTGTCATTAAAGCCTAAAGTAAGGCGAATTAATGGCTTGACATTCAACTCGCTTCACGGTTTTATTGGGCCGTAGCACACATGGATGGGGCCAGTCGCCAGAATATTTATAAGCAGAAAGCATCTGCTTATACCGACCTGAACGGTGAACAAAGGTCGACAGCAGGGCGATGGGGCTCCCATTGGTAGCCGCCACCTGATTCATGATCGGCTTGTATAAAAGGTGGCCGCACGAACGAATGGTATGGAGGTAATCTTATGCGCAACACGAAACGATTCAAACGGCCATTTTATGTGGCGATATTACTTTTTCTTGGTGCTTCCATGCTTTCTGGCTGCATAATAGCCCCACCCTATGGGGGTTACTATGGGGGGAGAGGCGGCGACTGGCATCACGGTGACGATCGCTGATTATAAAGCTATCACTATGCTATGCGTTCATAGTGACTGGTACACATGGTTAACGCATCTTTATCGACTATGGAATCCTCTATGAAAAAACATCTATTGACCACACCGCTATTCCTCCTGGGACTTGCATTCTCCGTTACCCACAACGCATTTGCCGACGGCCGGGATTATGCCTCCGGTTACTATAGGGCACCACAGGGTTACCATGATCAGCGCTCAGACTATAGGTACCGCGATGAGCACCGATACAGAGAAGAGGAACGGCACAGAGAAGACCGGCGACGGGAGGGTGAGCATCGGGATTACCATCGCGGCGACCGTTAGGAGTCTGTCGGCAAGCCTATTGGACGAAGACAGTGGGTCGACTAGCCCGTCCCACCGGGCGGGAAATGCTCAAGAAGAGGCGCGCGGTTTCATGCGCCTCTTCCTCACTGAAAGGTGTCCCGCTAGGGCCTAAAGATACGCAGGATAGCCGGCGATTTGCTGGCATGCAGCGCAGCCATGCCAAGGTGGCCCCACCAGTACAACCAGACAAACGACGAAAGAAAATCGTGCAGCTTTTTGGGAATCTGGTAGAAATCTATGGGCGCCGCCACCCCACCACTCGGGATCAAGAAAAACATCACAAACCCTAAGAGGGCCATGCCGGTCACCGCAAGCAAGCCGAGGCCATGAACCATCCCCGGCACCCCGCCGCGCATCCCGCTGGGCGGTAATTTTCCATGGGCCAACCCCTTTATATCGGCACATATATTCTCCAAATACTCCCCACTATACGGGAAAAGATGTGAGCGTATGCTTCTGTTATAGAAAACCTGTGTCCAGAACGCCACGATAATGATCGTGGCGAACATGCCTACCCACATGTGCGCATGAAACAATAAATGCCGAAAATGAAGTTCACCGACTTTTTTCCATATAGCCTTCATGTCGAGCTCACTAAAAAGCATGAAGGTCACTACCAATGCAAATCCCACATGTATCCATCGCGTACTTCTTGGCCATTCTTGAATCTCTTCGGACATGCAATACTCCATAGCTGGTGGATATAAATTATTAAAGCCTGTCGTTCATCGTGAGTCGAGCAGGCGACGTCAAAAATTGCAACCATTATATAGGTGTTGACATCTTACGGCCAACACCTCGAATACAAGGATCAACTGTCGTGAGCGGAAAGATGTACATGCACATTAAACGTCATGTCGTGTTTGGGCATTTTTTTACGAAAGGGCGGATAACTCCCCTGTTCCACCGCCTTGAGGGCCGCGCGATCGATGGCGCCAATCCCGCTGCTCCGGGCGACATGCGCGGAAAGCAGGTGACCTGACGGCGTCAAACGAAAAGCAATCACCGCGGTGCCGCTGACATGCATCATCCGGACGGACTCGGGCACACGGGCATTGGCCTGCACTCGCGTACGCAACATGGCCGCGTAGGTCTCTATGGCGGACTGACGCGCCGCCGGACTTGGCGCGGGTGGTGGGGGCGGCGGCGCGGGTGGCGACACCGGTGGCGTATATACCGGCGCCGCCGGTGTCGGCGTTTTCGCCAGCACCGGCTTGGGCGGCAACGGATGGTGCACCACAGGATGCTGAATGGGTCTGGGAACGGGCTTGGGAACGGGTTTGCGCACCGGCTTCGGAACCGGCTTCGGATGCACCACCGGTTTGGGTGGCGGCGGAATCGGCTTGGGTTTCGGCGGTGCCGGTTGGATCATGTGGATCGCGATGATCTTGGGTTTCGGCTTGATCGTCACTGGTTGAAACGCGTTGGAATAAATCAGGCCCCCGATCATCAGCGCCTCCAGCACCGCACCGATCAACAAGGCTCGCCCGAAAAGATCCTTTTTGAATCTCGCGGGTTGCGTGGGAGAAGATAACGTGGATGTATTCATGGGATGTCTCATATCCTCGTGTAGCAAGTGGATGTCTTTGATCGGGCCACCCCCGGTCCGGGTGGGTTCATCTGGACTCCGTGGAGTTTCCCTCATTGGCCTCATAGCTGGCGATGGTCGCCCCATGGATGTGGGCATAGTAGCGCAGGTATAGCATGAAGTGGTCATAGCTCTTCACGCCCTTGCTCGCGATCCACTCCTGCTGCAACTGCTCCGGACCGCCGACCTTGAGCAACGAGGTGGGAGTATAGGCGTTTTTTTGGCCGACGGGGACCAGATGCCCGCCGTGGGGATCCGTATGCGCCTTCAGCCAGGCGGGGGTCAGGAGATGACCCGCGGCTCCCGCCTCCCGGCGCAGGAGAAGACGATCACCGCATTTACCCGGATTGAAGGCCACTGGCACACGAATGGGCGACACGGATGGCGTCGGCGCAAAGTCGGGATGGTCGGTCCAGATGCCCGAGAGCACCGCCGCGTTCTGGTCCCACTGGGACATGGGCGGCAGCCCCAGGGTCGCCTCGATGGTCTTGACGAGGTTGACCTGGGAGTAGAGATGGGTTTCCAAAACCCCTTTTTTGATCCAGGGGCTCATGGCTAACGCCAGCGTCCGATGCGCATTGATATGATCCGCCCCCGACTGGGCATCATCCTCCGTCAGAAAGATCACCATGTGCTTCCATTCCGGGGTGGTGGACAGATAATGGATGAACTGCGCCGTCGCATGGTCGTTGTTGGCGACGAAGTAATCCGGCGTGTAATAACAGGGATCCAGTCCCGCGGTGTGGTCATCCGGCAACCAGATGTACACGAAATGCGGAAATTTCACTCCGGGATGCCGCTTGAGCCAGTCGATGGCCAGTCTGGCGCGATGGGTATCGAGTATCATCCGATCCCACGCGGGATAGATCCTGGCGACGTGCGACTTGAGGGCCGAGCGGATCACCCCGTCCCGGGCGCGGGTGATGTTCTCTCCGAAATCTTCGAAGGACACGTGGTGTCGCAGGAGATCGTTGAAGAGATACAGCCGTTCCGGATAACTGATCCAGGGATTGGTGAAGTCGCCCAATTTTTCGTAATAGTGGTAGGGGTTATGCGTGCCGGGCGCCTTGGGATTCAGAGAGGCCGATCCACCGGGTCCGGCATTCCAGAGCAGCCCCCGGTCGGAGTAATACTCGGGCCACAACCGCTGAACGACATCGGAATCGGAGGCGCCGTCCACCCACTGGTGCCCCTGCGCCGTCACTTCCCCATCGGCCATGAAGTTGGCGAAGAGCGCATAATGATGCGCAAGGTGGTAGAGGTTGGGCAATGCTTTCTGATCATAGAGATCGAAATGCGGATCGGCCCAGCGTCCGGCAGCCCTGTAGTCCCCGAAATCCTCATCGAAGGTCTTGTTCTCCCGCAGGATGAAGACCACGTAGCGGATATGTTTTTTGAGGAAGGCAGTGCTTTGAACGTCCTGCGTGTGCCGCGCCGTGCGCTGCGCCGGGGTGAATCCATCGTTGTGGAGAGATTCCCGGGTCCACTGGTCGAGATGCGTGGGAAGCCCGGACAGGTTCACCTTTTGCAGGACGCCGTGCATCATGTTGCCGATGTATTGCCACTGCGGGTTGGGACCGGAACCCAGTCCCTTGGCACAGGTTATATACAGAGCATTCCCAGCGACGGCGAGAGCGGTGGGATACCAGGCGGTGGGGATCAGCCCCAAGCGTTCGCCGGTATGCACGTCGTAAACGGCCACATCGTTGTTCCCGGCATTGGCGGCGAAGAGTTTGCCGTCGGCCACGGCGAGACCATCAGGGTAACTGCCGGGCAGGGCGTTGTGGTAGGGACGGTCATTGATGACCCGCACGGGGCGCAAGGTTGCGGTGTCGACCTCCACCACCTTGTCCACATTGGCGTCGGCGACAAAGACGTCGGGACCATCGGGCACCGCGGCCAGGGCCGTGGGGTGTACGCCCGCGGCGGCAGTGGCGGGGCCCTCGGCGGGGCCGGTGGCGATGTGGCCAAGCACGTGAAGGGTCTTGCGATCGACGACTATGACCCCATTGCCGCCCCAGTCGCTCACGACGAGTCGCCGCCCCTGATCGGCGAGGACGACCGCAAAGGGAAAAGCACCCACATTGACATAATCGGTCTTGCCCGTGGCGATGTCGATGCGGGCCAGGCTATTGGACAGCATACCCGTGACGTAAAGGTGATGATCCAACGGACCCACCACCACGGAGTCCGGATAAAAAAGAGGTTTCTTTTGGTGATTGCCCTGATACTGATAGGGGTATTGATTCCTGGGGAAGGGTTGCCATTGCAACGTGTACTGATGGGTCACTTTCACCTGGTCGTGCATCACGCTTAGTGTCACCACGTTATCGGAGCCGCCGCCGGTCGCATAGAACTGGCCGCCGGGTCCGGCGGCCAACCCCTGGAACAGGTCGCTGTGGGACAGTAACGCGGTGGGAATGGCGCGCGGGTTGCTTTCCGCCGCGAGCGTGGCTTTGGCCTGTGCAATTTTCCGGGCGGCATTTTCCTGGGGAACGTACACCGTGCCCGCGGAGCCCGCATGCAGAGGATTCAGCAGGATCCCGCTCCCGCCGGGGGTGGTCAGCGCCACGGGTTTGGATGGAGCGGCCTTGGGGAATGTCGCCAGACGATCCTGGCGGTGAAGGGTCTGCGCGTCATAAAAGGTAATGGTCTGGAAAGGGGTGGCCCCGTTGGCAAGCACCGCGACCCGGCCATCCTGCACGGCGAGCATCGTGGGTAGATTGGGCGTCCCATTCAAGCTGCCCACGGGAGCAAGCGTCCTCCCGGTGGGCAGCACGATTTTGGGCAGCGCTCCGCGCATCGCCGCCCATGCAGAGGGATGCTCCGCCGGGTCCGCCAAAACAGGAGCGGCCGGAACCGGCCGGCTCAGAACAAGAACGGAAATTGCGCATAACATGGCTAAATCAATATTCCGGACCATAGTTTCCTCGTTCTCGTTACAGCACAAAAAATTAAGGACACTTTACGTTGCACCGCCTGATAAATGCCCTTTGCCAGGTGATTGCCGATCATCACCTGGCAAAGCGCACTGTGCCATGGGACACAGTGCATTAAAACGGCTTAAAACTTGGCCGCCACCGTCACGAAATACTGACGGGGAGCGCCCGGATCCGCCAAGATGGCACCAGCGCTGTTGCCACCGAAGTATCCGCCACTGGTGATATACTCGATGGGGTTATACCGGGCGCCGAAGAGATTATAGATTCCCACCGAGAGCTTCACGTCTTTCAGCGTCGGAATATACGGATTCAAGCGATTCGTTTTCACCCCGAGGATAAGATTTGACACATTGTATCCGGGTTGCTTCTGGCGCGATGGCGCGCCGGTCATATTGTTAAATAGATACTGCGAACTCGTGTACTGATCCACGAACTGGGGAGAAAACAGGAATCCACGATAATAGTATCGATAGTCAATGCCCGCACTCATGGTAAGGTCTGGACTATAGGACACATTGACGCCATATAACGCCGTACCGCCTCCCTGCGGCGTATATGAAGTATAGTACGAATGATTGAGCGCAAGATTGGCGAACAGGTGCCAGTTCCAGGAAGGATTATCGGCCATAGCGATATTTACGCCATTCACCACCGCATCGGCCGATGCAAATTTGGTCTGGGCGATATTACTCAAATAGGTCGCGATGGTTTCGTTGGCCAAATGATCGTAGTAATAATTGATGTTGAAGGAAAAATCGTGCAGCATGGCCCAGTTGTGCACAAAAAATTTGGCACCCGCTTCATAGTCCGTACTTCTTACCGGTTTCAAACTGTTGAAGTCGATGCCACCCCCGTGACTGTTATAGGCTCCGAAGTTGTTATCCGTCGGATTTTGATAGGACCGGGCGAAGTGCGCATAGACCGAACCCCACTTTACCGGGGCGAAGCGGACGCCCACTGAAGGCTCAAGACCGGATATGGTATCCGCAGAACTATTGATCAGCGTTTGATTCTGCGCGCCGGCGGGAAGATTGGTGAATACCTGATTCCCGTTGTTATACATTTGGGTCTGATACTGAACCGCGGCGATGCCCGGCGTAATCTTGAAGCCGGAAAATGGCGTGATCGTATCCTGGATAAAACCCGTCAGATAATTATTATACAGGACGTCACTATTGTACTGCATGGGAAATGACGGACTGGTGCCGAGAAGCGCGTTGTATCCCGCATAGGGCGTGGTGTATTGCTGATGAATCCATGAACCGCCCGCCTTCAGAAGGTTCATGGGCAATCGCCAGTCAAAATACAGCTTGTCTCCATAAGTGTCCGAGCTCGGATTGTAATACTCAGAATTCGCACTGTTCCCCGGTATGTAATTATTAATGCGATAGTGCACCCGGTGGCCATGACGATACCAGGCCAGTTCATGCAGCGTAACGTCCCCACCGAGGCGGAGATTCAATTTGGAGTACAACAGATAGTCCTGCACCTTCAACTGCTTAAACCAGAGGGATTCCGGGAGTGAGGCATAATATCCACTGGTCTGCTGACTATACAAAGGCGCATTGGCGTTCAGCCCTTGGGTGGTAATGCCCTGTATGGGAGTCACCGGGATAAAGTTGGGTCTGAACTCGCGCGAACTGTCCACGTAACCGCCGAGGCTGAAGGTACCCCCCCTGAACGTCTTCACCGCCTTGCCAAAATAGGCAAAAGACTGGGCCGGGGCGTTGAACGAGCCCGTGCGGAACGTGTTGTTTTTCGTATAGCCTCCGGCCAGCACCGCGGACCAGCCGTCGTACATCCCCGTTTTGAGGTCAAAGTTGTAGCCGAGGGTGCCATTGCTGCCAAAGGTGGTGCCGATTTCCGCACTCGGTTTTACGGATGGCTGCAGCGGAATGAAATCGACCGTGCCACCGATGCTGTCGAACCATCGTCCGGCGGGATTCCCGGGACCGTAGGTCACGTTAATGCCATGGATCATCTGGAGAATGGGGATTTCGTTGGAATCCCAGCCACCGTTATGCGCAATCAGATTGTTCATGGGGATCCCGTCAAACAGCACCGTCAGGCCGTTGCGTTCGACATCCCCGTTCACGGATGACCAGCCTACCTTCACGCCGCGTACAGCGATTTCATAGCGTGCGGTCGATGCGATGCCGCCATAGCCACGGACCGCGACACCCGGTGCCAGAGAGAGCGCCTGCGCAGCCCCCGCGGCGGGGCCTACCCCTTGAATTTCCCGTTTTCCAAGAACCGCCTGAGATTGCGTGGATTTGAAAATTTTCTTTTTACGCAACTTGCCATCCGTACTGGCCAGCGCCTTGGCGGATCCGGAAAGCGCGTTGGCGGAGGCGTTCACCTCACCAACACTAGTTGTTTTTTTGCTTGAACCATGCCCTTGAGAAACGTCGCCCGCATTGGCGCCGCGCGCCATTGTCAAGGTGCTCAGAGTACAAAATCCCGCAGTACACATTGCGAACAGTAACGGATTCATGCGATGCCGCTTATTCATTTCTAGCTCCTGTATAAAATATGCCCGCATAAGATTGCGCGGTTCCAGTTTGTCGTCCAAACAACAAAAAATGGTACAGGAGAATTATGACATCCGTATTACGTTAACATGACAATCATGTGACAGCGCCACACTTAAAAAATAGAGGCGAATGTATATTCGCCTCGGTTAACCGCAGAACAGTGCTAACTAGAATGAGGCACTTACACTGACAAATACCGCACGCGGCATACCTGGCTCTCCCAGGAGTTGGCCGGACACCCCATAATATCCACCACCGGAAATGTACTCGTAATTGTTGTACCGCTTATTCAGAAGATTGAGGACGGTCAAGTTTACGGAGGCATCATGCATGCCGGCAAACAGATATCTTTTGGACACCTTGACTCGCAGCGAGGTGTTTAATATGCCAAAACTGGGTAATTTTTGGCGGGTGGGGGCTCCGGTATTGTTGTTGTAAATATCTTGCGCACCGGTGTACTGCCACCATACCCGTGGCTCAAACAGAATTCCGGCATGATAAAACTGGTAATAGGCACCGAGGTTGGCGGTCTGCGCAGGCACATTGGAGACGGGCAGACCGGCGTAGGATACTCCATGACCTGTCGTGTAACTCGCGTAAGTGGCCTTTTCGAAGCTCACATTGGAAAAGAGGTACAAGTTGTATAGTGGATTATCCTGCATCGACAGATTGACACCACTGAACACCGACGAACCGGAAGCGAAGCGCGAGTACAAATGATTCACCACGGGGATCGGGATGATTTCATTGGTGTCATCCAGATGGTAGTAGTTCGCGTTGAATACCGCACGATGAAGCAATCCATAATTTTTGACATACGCTTTCATGCCGACCTGGTACTGCGTCGACTTCTGTGGCTGTAAAGTAGAAGTCAATTCATGGGCATAGGTTCCAGTAGCGCCAGCAGGTGCTTTATATCCCGTGGCATAGTTACCATACAGCGCAATATTGGGCGTTACTTTGTAATTCACCCCGATCGACGGCTCAAACTCCGTGAAATTTGTCGCCGAGTTCGGTTGATAGTCGCCATTGTGACCGATCTGATTGGCTACGCTCACAGGGAACTGGGCAGCCGAGTTGTTCACAAAGTTGGTTTGAAACGAAACCACCCGGATACCAGGGGTAATACGCAAATCACGGATGGGATGGATGACGTCCTGGACAAAGGCGGCCAAATCCGTCATATAGAGATACGAACTGTGGAACGCGCTGGGCAGGGATAAGCTGTTGTACACGGGCGCGCCATTCATGGTCACTTGGTTTCCGGCATTTGGACTGAACGAATTATATGTTGCAATCTGGTTCTGATTGTAGAAATCCAGCAACGAATTATATTTCGAATTCAGGAAATATCCACCGAATGCGATATTGTTGTATGGCGCGTTTACCGTGAAATAAAGTTTGTCCCCATAGGTGTAACTGGAGGCATTGTAATACTGGTTCAACACATTGGGGCTTTGACCAAGATTGTTGTAGTGAAGATGTTCGCGATTTCCATACCGATACCACAGCAGATTATGAATTTCCATACTGCGTGAAAGATGCTGCTCGAACCGGGAATAAATCAGATACGTTTTTATAAAGGCTTCTTTCCAATAAACAGAATACGGCAAGGTGGTATAGAAACCCGTGGTCTGCTGACTATATACTGGCCCCGGATTGACATTTCCTGTATTAGGATTGACCCCATAGATCGTGACGTTAGGGTTCGCGGCAACCGGAATGGGCACAGGCCGGTAAGCTACCGATCGAGAGACATACCCCCCGAAGCTTACGTGCCCTCCACGAAAAGTTTTCCGTATTTTTCCATAATAGGCATAATTGTTGCCGGGGTTGTTGAACCCATATCCATTCAAATAATTGCCGCTGCTGCCTACTCCCCCCGCAATGATTGCTGACCACCCATCATGTTCGCCAGTGCGAATATTGAAGTGGATGCCTTTGGAATCGAAACTCCCATAGTACATGCCTATGGAGGCCCCCGCCTTTTTGGTGGGTTGCAGCGGGGTAAAATTAATGGAACCGCCGATGTTGTTATACCAGCGATTCAGCGGATAGCCTGGGCCATAGGTTGCGGTGATACCCTTGATCATGGACATTTGAGGGAGTTCCGAGGCTTGCCAGACACCATAAGCGGGATCCACTATCGGAACCCCGTCAAAGGTGACCATGACCGTACCATCGTTCGCATTGCCGGCGATATTCCCCCACCCTGTTTTCATCCCGTTGATGCTGATGGATGAGCGCGGCGCGCCACTCGGTCCATTGGTGGTGACATTGATCCCCGGCGCCACGGCGAGCGCCTGGGCGGCGCCACCTGCGGGGCCCGCCGTGGCCATCTGGCGCTTGCTGATTACTTTGACCGACTGGGTAGAATTGAACACCTGTTTTTTGGTGGGGAGATGCCCCAGCGTGTCCAGGGCGCCCGTGCTGGAGGATACCTCTCCCACACTGATACCGGACGAGGTGGTTGCCGCGGTTACACCGGCGGCACAGGCCGCACTTGAAAGGCTGCATATTCCGACACTAAGTAGTACACTGTAGATACTATGGTAACGGGGCCCAGATTTCACGGCTATTCTCCTGTCTAGTCTTGGGAAGTTATTTCGCGGTCTTTGCGGCAATACCAATATCACTGACCCCTGCCTTCTGGCAGGCATCCATGACGTGAACAAAATCTTGAAACGGTACTCCCTTATCGGCCGCTATGGTGATCTGGGTCTTGCCCGGATCACTGTCGTGCGCCAGCATTTTTTGTAGCGAGTTCAGGTCATAGCGATGACCTTTCACCCGCACCGTCCCATCTTTTTCAATATTGATGGTGTAATGCGGACGCGGCAGCATCTTCGCCTGACTGGATGCCGGCAACTGGAGGTTCAATCCCTTGTCCGGAATCATCTGCAGGGTGATCATGATGAAGAACACCAGCAGGAAGAGCATGATGTCGATCATCGGGATGATCTCCACCCGCCCCTTCCTCTGCTCGAAGTAACGCCGTTCCATCAACCCGCCCTCGCCACGGTCGCCGCCATCTTCGGCATCGCGGTCTGGATGTTCCCCTCGCCGTCGGTAATGGGGTGTCCATCCATCCGGTTGAGCAGCATGGTCTTCACTGAATCCATCTGCAGCAGGATCTGCCGCACCTGGTTATTGAAGGCATTGAAAGCCACCAGGCCGGTCATGGCGATGAACAGGCCGGTGGCGGTGGCGACCAGGGCATCCGCCACGCCCCCCGTCACCGCCGCCGGTGCGTGCCCCGGCGCGGCCAGGACGGAAAAGGCGTGGAACATGCCGATGATGGTGCCGAAGAGGCCCAGCAACGGCGCCAGGGTGATGATGGTATCCAACATCCACAAGCGACGATCCAGTTGCGGGGCCATGACCAGGATGCTCTCCTCCAGGCGGCTGGCGAGGGGATCGCCCTGCACATACCCGGAATGATCCGCCGCCGTTTTCAACAACGCCGCCTCCGGCAGATCGCCGGCGGCATCCGCGAGGGTTTGCAGGGCGTCCCGATTCAATCGCCCGTGTTGGGCAAGTTCCCGCACAAAAACGGTGCCGCGCAGGATGGTGCGGCGCAGGTACCAGAAGCGGTCGACAATGACGCCCAGGGCGATCACCAGAAGACCGGCCAATACATAAAGCACACCATCGGAGTAGTTGGCGAGATGGACGAGGTAGGCGGTATTCATCAATAAAACTCCTGAAGCACTAAAAAGAGGCGACGCCGAAGCGGCGCGCGGAAGAAGAAAGACCAGCGAAGGGAATGTGGTTCCCCACAGGACGAACGATCGTCCTGCCGTGGTGCTGGAACGCATCGGGGGGAATGAACTGGTAACCGCGTCCACGGAGGGTGATGATACAGTCGTCGAAACCCAAGAAGCTCAGGCGGCTGCGTAACGCGCTGACGGCCCTGATCGCCTCCATGGCGAGGGTCGACCCTGCGGACGCCAGGACCTTCTGCAGGAGGGCCACCGGCAAGATCCGCTGCGGGTGACCCCAAAACAACAGCAACAGGTTAAATAGCGCCTCTTTCAGCGCCACGGAGCGCCCCGCCGCACTCAGTATTTTTTG
Source organism: Pseudomonadota bacterium (assembly GCA_021821285.1). Taxonomy (GTDB): domain Bacteria; phylum Pseudomonadota; class Gammaproteobacteria; order Acidithiobacillales; family Acidithiobacillaceae; genus Acidithiobacillus. Next base: position 26,703 of record JAKACQ010000012.1, on the reverse strand, counting down.
GGATCGGTCCAGATGCAGCGGGCCATAAGCGAGGGTGGTCACCGCGACTTGCTCGATCCACGCCTGGATGCGGCGCGCGACATCCCCGGAGTCCTGCTGAATGCCCCGGGATCTTAAAAAAGAAGGCGCGGTGGACTCCCTCGGCAAATCCACGGCCATCATGGGACAGGCGGCGCGGGTCATGGACTTGACCTGCGCGCCCCAGTCGCTCCAGTCACTTTCCAGCGGTTTGCCCGCGAGAAAGAGGATCGGGGTGCGTCGTTGCGCACCCAAGACGACTTGGCAGCGGTGCAGATCACTGACCCGAAAGACCGGTCCGGTATAGGCGGACAACCGGTCGAGCAGGGCCCGGGTAATCAATCCGTTCCGCTCCAGCACCACCAAGGGGTGTGCCGAGCTTTGTATCGCGGCGTTCATGCGGCTACCTCTTATTTATGCGCCGAGATATATCCGGCGTCACCAAAAGTGGAGGTCTTTGCCCCCTAGAACTATCCCTATGCTAACAGCCCAATGTGACGTCCATGTGTCACTGAGGTGACCTTTTTATGACGTTTTGCAGACCCCGCGGGGGTGAAAAGCGGTATCCGAAGCTATGCACGGTCTCCAGCCAGCCTCTGGCCCCCGCGCTTTCCAAGATCTTGCGTAAACGATAAATCTTGACCACCAAGGTATTGGGAGCGAGGTAGGCGCCCCTCCCCCCCCACAGGATGTCGGCGATCTGTTCGTTGGAGATGACTTCATCCGGATGCAGGACGAAATAGTGGAGCAGGAAAAAGAGCCGTCGCGGCAAATGGATCTCCTGTCCCAATACCCAGACCCGCAGTGACGCGAGGTCGATGCAGAGGCTTTCCTCTTCTCCCATCCGGACAGGTGTCTGTGCACGCGCCTTTTTAAGTACGTTGCGCACCTGGGCAGTCAGCGGCTCAAACCCCATGCTGGCGGGGAGGTAGGCTTGCGCACCCGCCTCCAGCGCCGCCACGGCATCCGCCCCCTCGTGATTTTCCAACCCATTGCTGACGACCAGGAAAGGCAAATCATCCTGATCTGGTGCGAATGACAGTCGTTGCACCCAGTCGCCTGTCGCGGCGGACCATCCGAGCAGGACCAACACCTCCGGGTCCCAGCGCTGCATCCACTGTTCCGCTTCGATCCGTTCCGTGGCCCGGCGCACCCGACCGCCGGCACGCTTCAGGGCCGTTTCAACGGAGGCGATCGTTTTACCGCTGGTTCGCGCATTCACCAACAGCAGGATGCGTGGGCCTTCCGGCAGCGAGGTCTGGATAGGCAACTGCGTCCGCATCTGTGCGCACATCACCGCTCGTAGCACATGCACGGTATGCACACCGATACTATCCAAGAGGATCCAGAACATAGGGGAATTGCTCCACATCGAAGAGGTTATGAGCGTGAACCACTCTCTATCGGCTGACCGGAACGACCGGAGATCTTGACCACGGGTTGGGGGGGCACGCCGCCTTCCCCTTCCAGCTCTTCCAACGTCTGGCCACTCGGCTCCGGCAGCGTCAGCCTGCTCAACCCCGCCCCCACCACCGATACCCCCGCGGAAAAGAGCATTGCACCCTTGATGCCGCCAACGGCGCTGATGAAGGGGAAAACGAAGGTGCCGACGAAGGCCCCGAATTTACCGATACCCGCCGCAATGCCGTGACCGGTGGTGCGGATACTGGTGGGGAACACTTCGGCCGGCATGACGAACGTGGTGCAGTTAGGCCCGAACTCGACGAAGAAGAAGCTGACGCCGTACAGCAACAGGAAGGGCACGACCGCATGGGTAATTCCAGGCACCAGGGCGATCGTGGCGAAAGCGAACGCCATGATGCTGAACCCGATGATTTGCAATCGGCGATGACCAATGGCATCCATGAAGAAGATGGAAGCGAGGTAGCCCGGGATGGCGAAGACCACGAAAGTGATCAGGGCCCAGGAACTGATGGTCATCGTGCTGGTGCTGGGCGCCAGGAGGTTGAGGATCTCTGGGGTGGAGATGGCGTTCCCATAAAAAGCGTAGTCGTTGAGAAACCAGGCGCCGCCAGTACCGAGGATCAACACCAGGTATTTGGGACTGGTCAGCATCGTCCACAACGAGATGCGCCTGGGGCTGGTTTTCTGCGTGCTGTGGGGGAGCACCTGGCCGCTCGAATAGCGCGCCATATCGTTGGCGGCTTCCTCGTTTTTTCCACGCACGAGGACTTTATAGCGAGGGGATTCGGGCATGCTGCGGCGGAGATAGAGCACCGCGAGAGGGGGTAGTGCTCCGAGACCCAGCATGATGCGCCAAATGGAATCCGGCGGCAGTCCCGAGGCCTCCAGAGTGAGGGCGACCACGGGGCCAAAGGCCAATCCCAGCCCCTGCATGCCGAACACCAGCGAAGTCAACGCACCGCGCTTTTTGGCATTGGCATATTCGGACATCAGCACCGCGCTCATGGGGTAGTCTCCGCCAATGCCGATACCGAGAATCACCCGAAAAAGCAGCAGCCAGATAAAACTCGGCGCAAAGGCGCAGGCGATGGCGCCGATCGCCATGAGCAACGCTTCGATGCCATATATCCGTTTGCGCCCCAGCACATCGGCCAAACGCCCGAAAATCATGGCACCCAGGAAAGCGGCTATCAGCGAGATACTCGAAAGAAAAGCGATCTGGCCGTTGCCCAGGTGCCATTCCGGCTTGATGTACACCAGAGCGGAGCCAATGATGAACAGGTCGTAGGCATCGGTAAAAAAGCCCATGCCCGCCGTGAACGCGGCGCGCAAATGGAAAAAACTCACCGGGGCATTGTTGAGGGAATCGATGACACTAAGCTGGGGTACATGCGTGCCCGTGGACTGACTCATGCAGGTCTCCTTATGGAGCTATATGTAGTATTGCGGCTCCATTCAGGATAACGGATTTGTGTGACACTACTGTGAAGATTACATGACGTTTTTATGACAATTCACGCGGGTGCTTCTTTGTGGCAGGGCGAAGAACTAACGCCGCATCCAATGACCGCGGCCCCAGAACCAGCGCCCATCCCTATGCCACCAATGTCCCGGCACCCAGCGGGTGTAGGGATGGGGCGGGTAGGCCCAGTGTCCCCGTCCCCATATCCAGCGTCCCCGCCAAATCCAGGTTCCGGGTACCCATACCATACCCACCGCCGGAGCCGGCGGGGCCACCACCGCAGGCAAAGGCGGCGGCGGCCCAGGCACGATGACCGCCCCAGGCACCGGTCCTCCCACATAAGCGGGGCCAGGCGCCACCACGCAACCGCTCAGGATGGCGAGCCATCCCGCCGCCCACGCTATCCGCCATCCCCTATACCCCCTCATTTCTCCAGATCTCCCCGCTTTTCAAGGTATTCCTCACGCTGAATCTCACCGCGCGCATAACGCTCGTCCAGGAGTTTGAGGGCGACGGCACCGCCGTTATCGGCAGCGCCACCCTTGCATCCGTGGCGATGCCTGCAGACGAAGGCCCCGCGGATCAAGAACACCATACCGCCTATGATCCCCACGACGATCAGCAGGCACAACAACCCCCAAAATAGTGCGAAAGCACCCATCATCCCGGGACCCCAGCCGCCCATCATGTCCGGACCGGAATAATAAAACGGCATCAGCCACCTCCTATCGCGGGAAACCTTCCTCACTACACAAGTGTAGCCCAAGTTCTGCGCTGGGGTTTTGTGACCGGGGGTGTCGCACTCCCACGGTCACACCCCAAACTGCCGCTGCAGGATCGTACTGGTCGCCTCGCACAGAGGACCATCTTCAGCCGCGCAGAGATGCCGAATGACATGAAAAGGGATCCCCGCATCCCACAGAGAGAATCCGCAAGCCATGATACAAGCACCTGTCCGGCTCCCTACCAGGCCCCATTCCGTTATTTCTGTAAATTCACGCAAGACAGCTATCGCCGCCTGATTCAATCCATAACCCGGCTTGTCGACGATCACTTCGTGCCCCACATCAATCAACGATCCGCCATCATTGCCGTCATTCATGCGGGTTCTGAACAGGCTGCCGGGCGGATTGCAAAACCGGGTAGCCACGACCACCGAATAATCTTGCGCGGCATCCCGGATGCGGTCCACCAGGTCAGGTTTGGGAGAAAATCCGTACTGCAGGTCAATGACCAGTAATCCACTGCGTTGTGGCATGGGGCGATCCTCTTGCATGGAGTGAAACGGTGCAACGACAGCCGCTTCCGATACGCCAATCGTAACCAATCCCAGGGCTCTGCGCCAAATTTCGGGCAGCGGACCTGATTGGGCACCACCCGGCCGGTGCCCGTCAACCCATCGAATACACCCAGCGCCTTACCGCGACCATCTCCCTGGTGCAGGAAGACGGCTCAATACCTCACGCTGACTTAGGCACAAAGGCGATACACCAGCCATTTGGGCTGATGTTGCCTGCAACCACCTTGCAACTATGGGGGGCGATGAAGTTTGCGCACGTCGAACAACGATCCTTTCCCTTAGGGGTATCCTGATACTGCACCGCCGCCTTGGCCATCACTCCAGCATCCGCCACACCAACCCCCATCATCGTGGTGACGGCCACCGCTCCGGCACCGGCAACCATGTTTTTCAGCATGTCGCGACGCGTAATCGTTTTGCTCTTTTCACTCATGATCTTCTCCTTGGTATTCTGTGATTCGCGCTGGTAGTGTACCACTTCTCAACGGCGTGGCCAGCGACCCCATCCGGCGTCATCATCGCGGATTGCAGCCGCGAACCCGTAATGAAGAGCCGGTGGGGGGACGAATGCAATACTTTGGTCCTGCTTCTCTGCCCGGAATCCAGCCGATCGTCGACACTTCGAGATGAGGTCGAAATCCGTGTTGACGGCAGCCGTCACGCTGCTCCAGAATGCCGGATAAAAAGCTATGGGAAAGCGCATGTTTCGATATGGATCAGCGATGGTCACGTGGACGTGGAGAAGTTTCCCTGCGCCAGTGACGGTGCCGGAGATCGGCGCCCTGGTCGCGGCGGTCAACCAGGCCGAGCAAAGCGGTGGCAGCCTCGGCAAGATCCTGCGGGCACAGGCCGAACGTGCGCGCTCGGAGCGCTTTCAGCGCGCCGAAAAGGCGGCGATGGAGGCCCCGGTCAAGTTGATCGGGCCTCTGGTCATGTTCATCTTTCCGGTCAGTTTCCTCATCATCGCCTTCCCCATCGTCATGATGCTGCTCCACCCATGAAGGGACTGCCGGAAATGGGCCTGTGGCGGGAAGACGAGCGGATTCTGCGACTGTTCGTGGCGGAGACCTGGTGGACTCGTGCCCGGGGACTGCTCGGCCGTCCGCGCCTCGCCCCTGATCAGGGATTGTGGATTGCACCCTGCGCCTCGGTACATGGGCTCGGCATGGGCTATACCCTGTCGATGTCGTTTTTCTGGATGCCGCGCAACGCATCCGCCGCTGCAGCATCAACAAGCTGCCCTGGCTGGGGGACATCCCCATCCTCGGTACCCTGTTCAGGGACACCCAGTTCCAGCACAACCAGAGCGAACTGGTGATCTTCGTCACGCCCACGGCGGCTACGGATCAACCCGCTTCCAGCGCCTGTGCCACAGCCTCTTCCACCCGTTCTATCCAGATGAAGGTGAGTTGTTGCCGGGCGTTCTCGGGGATGTCTTCGTAATCCCGGCGATTGCGCACCGGCAATAGGACGGTGTGAATGCCCGCACGCAAGGCCGCCAGAACCTTTTCCTTGATCCCGCCCACAGGCAGAACCAGACCGCGCAGGCTGATCTCTCCAGTCATGGCCACGTCCGGTCGCACCTTGCGGCCGGTCAGCAGAGAAATCAGCGCGACGGTAAGGGTCACTCCGGCGCTGGGTCCATCCTTGGGGATGGCGCCGGCGGGGATGTGGATATGAATATCGCTCTTGTCGATGCCCTCCTGGGCAATCTGCCAGTCCGCCGCCCGCGCCTTGACCAGGCTCATAGCCGCCTGGGCGCTCTCCTTCATGACATCACCAAGTTGGCCGGTCAGGATGAGGCGGCCGTTACCAGGACTTTTGCTGGCCTCGATAAAAAGGATATCCCCGCCCACCGGCGTCCAAGCCAGGCCGGTGGCCACGCCGGGCAAGGCTACCCGCGAGGCGACTTCGTTTTCGAAGTGCTGAGGACCAAGAATCGTCGCCAGATCGTCGGGACGGATCCGCATCCCGCTACTGCTGCCTTCGGCAATGCGCACCGCCACCCAGCGGCAGATGGCCCCCAGTTCGCGCTCCAGACTGCGGCAACCGGCCTCGCGAGTATAGCCGCGGATAAGGGCTGGCAGCGTCTCCTCTTCCAGCACCAGTTGCTCCGCCGTCAGACCCGCCGCCTCCCGCTGGCGGGGCAAGAGATAGCGACTGGCGATATGCATCTTGTCCTCCTCCGTATAACCCGAGAGCGTGATGATCTCCATACGGTCCCGCAAGGGGCCAGGGATGGTATCCAGGACGTTGGCCGTGGCGATGAAAAAAACGTGGCTGAGATCAAAGGGCATGGCCAGATAGGTGTCACGAAACGTGCGGTTTTGCTCCGAGTCCAGCACCTCCAGCAAGGCGGCGGCGGGATCACCCTGGAAACCGCCCGCGCCGAGCTTATCGATCTCGTCCAGGAGCATTACCGGATTGCGCACCTCCACCTTGCCCAGGGCCTGGAGGATATGGCCTGGGAGGGCGCCGATATAGGTGCGCCGATGGCCGCGGATCTCCGCTTCGTCATGCACGCCGCCCAGGCTCACGCGCACAAACTTGCGGCCCATGGCGCGGGCGATACTCTGGCCCAGGGAGGTTTTGCCCACCCCGGGCGGACCGACGAAGCAAAGAATGGGGCTCTTGCCGTCGGGGTTCAGGCGATGCACCGCCAAATGCTCCAGAATACGCCGTTTGATCTTGTCGAGGTCGTAGTGATCCTCGTCGAGGATACTGCGTGCTTCACCGATGTCGATGCGCTCCGGTGTCTCCTTATTCCAGGGCAGGGCCAGGATGGCGTCCACATAACTGCGCACCATGCCATACTCGCCGGCCCCTTCGGGCATCCGTTGCAGACGACGCCACTCCTTGCGGGCCACGGCCTCCACCTCGGTCGGCAATTCCGCCTCGTCAATGGCATGGCTCAGGGCCTCCAGCTCCCCGTTGTTGCCCTCCTCTCCCTCCCCCAACTCCTGCTGGATCGCTTTGAGCTGCTCGCGCAGGAGGAATTCACGCTGGCGGCGATCCATGACCTCCTTGGTCTGCTCGCCGATCTTCCGGGAGAGCTTCATGACCTCGATACGGTAACTCAGGAATTGCGAGACCTGCTCCAGGCGGCTGCGCACATCGAGATTCTCCAGAATTTGCTGGCGTTCCTCCGCCTTGAGATCCAGAAAATTGGCAATCAAATCGGCCAGGGCCCCGGGCTGCTCCACATGGGCGATGGCCTGGGCGAGTTCCTGAGGTACCTGAGGCAAAAGGGACAGGGCTTCACCGGCCTGCTGGCGCAAGTGCAGGACGCGGGCATCCAGCTCCGAGCTGGTCACCGTAACCTCCTCCAGGCGTTCGATACGGGCCGCCAGGAAAGGATAACCCGGCAAAAACTCGCGCACCCGGAAACGGCCTTCTCCTTGAGCGATGAGATGGTGGCCACCATCCCCCGTGGTCACGTAACGCAATACGCTGGCCACCGTACCCACCGGATACAAGTCCTCAGGGCCGGGGGCACTGTTGTCGGGATCTTTCTGCAGGAGCACGGCAATGGGACATTCCTGGCGGATGGCCTCCTGGGCCGCCGCTATCGACTGGGCGCGTCCCACCCCGAGGGGCAGGACCACCCCCGGGAATAAGACAAGATTACGCATGGGCAATACCGGCAGGACATTGTCGGGCAACACCGGTGTGCTGTTCGCGTGCGCCTCCACATGCGTGTCGCTCATTTCATCTCCCCTTGCTGGCGAAAGGACAAATGAAGGCAACCGTCCCGCATTTCCCAACCTTGCAGGACCAATCCATCGGGAACCTGCAAACGCCGGTCAAAAGCGCCGTAAGGGATCTCCAGACGATGGATATGCCCCGTTTGCAACTCCGCGGGGAGTCGGCGCTGGCCACTCACCACCAAGATGTTGCCACTGAAGACCACCCGTACCGCTTCCGGACCCACACCGGGCAAAGCCACGACAATCCGCAACCCCCCATGGGTCTCAAAAACATCCAGGGGGGGCCGCCAAACCGGCCGGTGATCCGACAGCGCAGGCTGAAAGAAGTGCCGCTGCAAGCGTTCCGCACGCTCCAGCATGTCTATGGCCTGCATCCACATGAGATCTTCCAGATCGCGCATCCCCAACTCCTTGTACGAGGGCTTTTAGTATTGTAGCGCAAATCCGCTCACCCCCACCCCCCGGATCGATTACCGCTGAAGCATCTCAAATAGCCTCATTCTTTTTCACCGGCCTGATAGGCGTTTAGCGGCGCGTCTTTTTGCGCGGAATAGGCCTTGAGGTAAGCCATGACCCGCGCGTAGGATTTGACCCCCTTGCTGGCAATCCATTCCTGTTTCATCTGTTCGGGACCGGGGACCTTGAGCAGCGTGGTCGGCGTATAAGTGTCGGCCTTATCCGGGGCGGGCAGACCCGCGCCGTTTGGGGTCTGATGCTTTTTGTACCAGGCCATTTCGTCGGCGATCAGGTAATGCCCGGTGGCGCCCGCCTCGCGGCGCAGCAAAGTGTAGTGATCGCATTTCCCCGCATTGAAGGTGACCGGCACCTGCATGGGCAGCACCTTGGTGGGCGCGAAGTCCGGATGGTCCGTCCACATCCCCGAGAAGACGCTGGCGTTTTGATCCCACTGGGACATGGGCGGCAGACCGAAGATGGCCTCGGTGGTCTTGAGGAGGTTCACCTGGGAATAGAGATTGGTTTCGAGATAGCCTTTTTTCACCCAGGGACCCATGGCGAGGGCGAAGGTGCGATGGGCGTTGATGTGGTCGGCGCCGGATTGCGCATCGTCTTCGGTCAGGAATACCACCATATGCCTCCACTCCGGTGTCGTGGAAAGGTAGTGAATGAACTTTGCCGTGGCATAGTCGTTGTTGGCCACATAGTAGTCCGGCGTGTAGTAGCAGGATTTGCGTCCCGCCGTGTGATCATCCGGCAACCAGATATAGATGAAGTGCGGGAATTTCGAACCGGGATGGGCCTCGAGCCAGTTCACCGCCATCTTTTCCCGGTAGGTGTCGAGGATCATGCGATCCCAGCCGGGAAAGCCCGTCGCCAGATGCCTTTTCATGGCCGTGGAAAGGTTACCCGCTTCGGAACGTGACACAAACTCCCCGAAGTCTTCAAAAGACACCTGGTGATCCAGCAGGTCGTTGAAGAGAAAGAGACGGGCCGGATAGCTGATCCAGGGATTGGACCACTTGCCCAGCACGGAAAGGTTCTCGTAGATGGCATAGGGATTGTCGACCCCCAGGGGCACCCCACCCGTACCTGTCGCCCCACCGGGGACCAGAGACTGGGTCCAGCCAGGATTGGCCACGAGTCCGCGACCGGAGTAGTACTCGGGCCAGGTGCGCTGAACGAAATCCGAGTCCGAGGCGGCGGTGGTCCACTGATGGCCTTGGGCGGTCACCTCACCGTCGGCCATGAAATTCACGAAGAGTGTATTGCGATGGGCGAGGTGATAGAGGTTCGGCAGTTCTTGGGGGCCGTAGAGATCCAGATGCGGGTCGGCCCAGGCGCCTGCCGCCGGGTCATCGCCAAAATCCTCATCGAAGGTTTTGTTCTCGCGCAGGATGAAGACGACATAGTGGACATGCTTGCGCAGGAAGGCGGTGGTTTTGACGTCTTCGGCATGACGGGTGACCCGCTGCGCCGGCGTGAATCCGTCGTTGTCCAGACTCTCCTGCGTCCAGGCCGGAAGATGAAACGTCATGTCCCGCAGATCCACTTTCTGGACCAGACCATCCATCATGTTCCCGACCCACTGGTGCTCCACATTGGGACCGGAGCCGAGACCCTTGGCGGCGGCGATGTACAGCGCATGATGCGCGTGCGTGATGGCCGTGGGATACCAGCCCGTGGGGATCAGTCCCAGGCCCTTACCCGTCTGATCGTTGTAGACGGCGACATCGTTGTTGCCGGCGTTGGCCACAAAGAGCTTGTCCTCCGTAATGGTCAACCCGTCCGGATAACTGCCCGGCGGCGCATCGGGATAGGGGTCGTCATGGATGAAGCCCTTTACCCGCAAATCGGCGCTATCGATCTCGGCCACCCGGTCGATGTTGGCCAGCGCCACGAACACATCGGGCGAATGGGGTACCGCCGCCAGCGCCGTGGGATGCACACCCGCCTGGGTATGACCGGGTCCGGTGGGGGGGCCAACCCGCACCGTGCCGAGCACCCGCATGCTGGCCGGATCCACCACCGCAACGGCATTGCCGCCCCAGAGGCTAACCACCAGTTTTTTCCCTTCATCGGCCAAGGTGACCGCAAAGGGATAGGGACCCACGTTGCGATACCGGGTGTGCCCGGTCTGGATATTGATGCGGGCGAGGCTGTTGGATAGCAGTCCGGTTACGTACAGATGCCGGTTCCGTGGTCCCACGGCGATGGCGTCCGGATAAAAGAGTCGCGGCTTACCGATATGGTGTCCCTGGTATGCATAGGGATACTGCGCCTTGGGGAAAGGCTGCCAGGCCAGGGGATAGCGGCGCAACAGGGTCGGTTTGCCCGCCTTCAGGGTAAATGCCGCCACGTCGCCGCTGTCGCCGCCTGCGGCATAGAGCACGTGGTCAGGTCCCACCGTCGTGCCCTGGAAAAAGCTTTGATGGCCAATGACATCGCTATGCAGGTTGGTGACATCCGTGGGCATCGGTGCGGCTTTTCTGGCCCCTTTTTTATAGGCCGCGATTTCCGCCACCCGATGCAGGGTGTGCTGATCATAGAGGGTGATGGTCTGCGCCCGGGTGGCTCCGTTGGCCATGACCGCGATGCGGTCGCCCAAGGGCACGACCGCGGTCACAAAATTGGGGGCGCCATTGACCAGACCCACGGGGCTGACGACCCGCCCCGTGGGCAACACATGGGTCACCCAGTCCTTATTCGCCGCGTGGATGTGAATCGGGGCGTTGATGTCGCGCGTGTTGGAAACCCCCACATCGGCAAAAGCCGGCACCGAAAACGTCAAAGCAAAACCAGCAGCACATGCCACGATGGAATTCCATTCTTTCACGGCGTTGTATCCTGATCATTTATCCAGAGCGGGTGGAAAGATGCACTGGCACCTCAACCGTTTCCATAGTATCACCACACCCGCACTAAAACTTCACCATTACGCTGCCGAACACGAAGCGCGGCATCCCTTCCAGAACCGACAGGTAGGTATTGCCGTAATAGTCGGTGTTGCTGAAACCTTTTGGAAAATACTGTCGATTCAGCAGATTGTCGATATTCAGCGCCAGCTTCACGCTTGTCACATGATCAGCGTGAATCGGAATCGTGTCCTCTACCCCCAGGTTCAGCAGAAAGTAGGGCGGTATGGTCTGGCTGGTCGGAGTGCCCGCGAATTGCTGATTGACATACTGGCTGGAGAGGTATTTTCCGTCAATATGGGCATGCACGTGGTGATAGCCCCAGTCGAGGCCCACATTGAACATGTTCCGGGGCACGTTCGCCAACGGCTGCCCGGCCTGAACTCTGCCCGCATAGGTGGAGTGGAAGGAAGAGGTGAACACCGCCTGATTGTAGGAATAATTGGCAAAGGCCGTCCAATGACCCAGGAGGAAGTGACCGAGACGCTGCTCCAGGGCCAGTTCAACGCCCTCGTATCGTGAGCTGCCGCCATTGTAAGTATTGCTTACTCCAGAACTATTAGTGTTAGTTAAAAATGTATTTTTAAATTGCTCCAGATAGGCATCAACACTCCCCATGAATCCATGATGACGGTACCGCGTGCCCAACTCATAATCGGTCGCATACTCTGGTTTCGCGGCTACGGGCACCACAACATATTGGCCGGCGTTGTTCTGTTCGGCAATGTTGCCGTAATAGGCGCTGATATTCGGGAACTTGATGTTCCGGCCCCACGAACCGTAGACGCTCAGGCCATGGAAGGGGGCATAGCTGATACCTATGGTCGGTGAGGTGAATGTCTGGCTGTTGGCCACGCTTCCGCCGATCGGATAATAGAAACCGATCGTTTCGGAACTCACGGTATAGGCATAGAGGTACTTGATGCCCGGAGTAATGTGTATCTTGCCGTCCAGCAGACGGATGTTGTCCTGGATATAGACCGACGAGAACAGACGCTCGTCATGTTCGTCCCAGGCATTGTTGTACTGCGGGATCTTTGGCATGGCGTAAGATCCGTACCAATACTCCGCACTGTGAAGCATACCGTAGGAAACATTGCCGCCGAGGGTTACCCGGTTGTGCGGCAGGATGAACACGGCCTTGGGGGAAAAACCCAAGGCCGTGGAGATGTCCTCGTACAGATGATAATTGGTGCCATAGTGGGTCGACCCGAAGATGGCGCTGGGATCATAAGTGGGAGGAATCGGATAGGAGAGCCAGAAGGGATAGCCGGTACCCTGGTTGGGGAGGTAGTAAGGCTGAGTGGCACTTTGATCGAAGGCCGGGTTCGCATAGGAGGTGCGATGGTAGTTATTGTTCTGCACATACACCTTGGCACCCAGGATCACATGGCGATTGATGGCGCTTTTGTCGCCCAGGACGGCCGTTAGCTCGGTATCGGTATTCGAGGTGGTGGAATAACCCAGTGGCCATTGGTAGCTGTAACCATATTGCTGAATCAGGGCCTGCGGCACGCTATGCGGAGTATAACCGACGTTGCGGTTGACGATCACATACGCTGACATTCGGGACATGCCGTGGTCGTAGGGCAGGATCCCGGCGTAGTAGTAGTTGGTGTTCTGGTTGCCGGAATTCTGCAGCCAGCCGTTGCTGGTCTGCCGATTGTAGGCGAACAGAGAGCGGAAGCCGTCGACGGACCCGGTGTTGAACGAGGCGCTCCACTGAAAGGTGCCGAAACTGCCGTAACCTGTGCCCACCGACCCGCCCATGGTCCTGCCCGGCTCGCGCGGCTGGTAATTGATGGTGCCGCCCAGGGAGTTGTACGAGTTGACCGCAGGATTGTTGATCCCGTTGTAGATGTTGATACCGGAAATGTCGTTGAGGGTCAGGGGAATGGCGTTGCGATTCGATGCCTGATTCGTGCTCCCGCCGTTGAACATGTCATTGAGGGGAATGCCGTCGAAGGTCTCGGAGAACTGCCCACTGTTGAAGGCGCGGAAAGTGACGGTACTGCGCACGCCGTTGGGACCGGTACTGTATGCGTTTATCGATGGCTTCGTGGCGAGAATCGTTTGGGCGTTCTGCATCGGCGAGGCGCGCCGCACCGCTTTGGCCGTGATCACATGTTCTGAATAGGTGGCCTTCAGTGGCACTTTCTTTTTCGCTTGTGACGTCCTTGTTTTTTTCGAGACTTGGCCCACCTGAACGGGTGCACTGGTTGTACCTTGGGCATAGGCCACGGGCATCATGACACTCATTCCGGCGCTACCCAAGGCCAAAAGCAATAGATGACGATGTAGATGTTGCATAGCCCTGATCCTCTCCTATAACCATTAGCGGCATGAAATAATTTAGAACTCAAGCAAGACTTGCGCCATGGACAAAAAAATATAAGTATTTGTTTTAAATTTATATATTCAATATTCACGCGCTCGCGATAATGCACCAAAAAGGTGCGGATTGTTTATAATAATGATCATTGTGGTGCATCCTAAAGAAACCCGGAAAGCATCTGCAACGCGCATAACCGGCGCGTACCCTCACAATGTGAGGTATAGAGGTATAACAGACCAATGTGACGCTGGTTTTACACTTTTATGATGAAATCATGACGCCGTGAGGAGCACACCCCCTCTCCTGGTCCTGGTCGGTTCCTGATAGAATCTGAGCAGATCAGGGGGCTATCTATTGCCGGAAGCACATTCAGAGCAGGGTGCCGAACTCCGCAAGATCATCCATGTGGACATGGACGCCTTTTTTGCCGCCGTGGAGCAAAGGGACCACCCCGAACTCCGGGGGCAACCCGTCATCGTCGGCGGCGATCCTGACGGCCGGGGCGTCGTGGCGACCTGCAGCTATGAGGCCCGCCGTTTTGGCATTCACTCCGCCATGACGGCAGCCCGCGCTCGGTCGCTCTGTCCCCAGGCGACTTTCCTCCGCCCGCGCATGGAGGCCTACCGGGAGGCCTCCCGCCGGGTCATGGGAATCCTGCGGTGCTATACGCCCCTCGTGGAACCCCTGTCGCTGGACGAGGCGTTTCTGGACGTGACCGCAGCCACCGCAGATGGAATCCTGGCCGCCCAGATCGCCCGGGAGATTCGGGCGCGCATCGAACGGGAAACGGGGTTGACCGCTTCGGCGGGGGTGTCCTACAACAAGTTGCTCGCCAAGCTCGCCTCCGACTGGCGCAAGCCCAACGGGCTCTTTGTGGTTCCACCCGAACACGGGTTGGCCTTCCTGGCGCCCCTCCCCGTCGGCAAGCTCCACGGCGTAGGCCCGGCCACCGTGAAAAAGCTGTCGATGATGAGGATCCAGACCACCCGGGATCTCCGGGGAGTGCCACAAGAGACACTGGTCGCGCAGTTCGGCAAGGCCGGACTCTGGTTTTATGAGGTCGCCAGAGGGATCGACATGCGTCCCGTTCAACCGAGCCGCCAGCGGAAATCCGTGGGCACCGAGCGCACCTTCCCGGAGAATTTGGGGGACCGAAAAATCATACTGGCCACCCTGCAGCAGATGGCGGGACAGGTGTCCGCCCGTCTCCAGGCGCTGGGGCTGGCGGGTCGTACTGTAAGCATCAAGGCACGCTTCCCGGATTTCGAGACGGTCACCCGGGCGCATACCAACGCGCAGACGATCTGGCGCGCGGAGGCCATCTCTGCATTTCTGCCCGGACTATTGGCCAAGGCCATCCCTGACGACTTGCCCGTGCACGCATCCGTTCGATTACTCGGGGTGACCGTGAGCGGCCTGACCAGCGTCGATGTTGGCCCAACGGATGCTGGCCAGATGAACCTGCTGGAGGAGGTCATCGACCTTCGGTGAAATGACGTTTCAGGAATAGGCGATCAGGTAGCCCAACCGGACACGCGAATGCATCCATTGACGGGTTGGTAGCGTGTGGCCCATGCTGGAGCCTATGTCGACAAGGAGGTGTACCATGCATACGGAACGCCATGTACGTTTTTTGCGTAATGGCCGCAATCCGTTGGATGACGCTTCCCCGGACCAGCGGTGAAGTCATGCCGGAAAATGGAGGTATGCGCCTGAAGGTCAGCGTCGGCGAACTCTGGGGCCATGCCGTAGCCAATATCACACCGTCGGCCATGCCGGCCGTCACGATTGCTTTGGTGGCCATACACGGTGGCTCCTTTACCTGGATGGCCTATGCCCTCATCGGCGTGCTGATGACCCTGGTGGCCTTGCAGGTGGGCATTCTGGCCAAACATTTCCCCTCCCCCGGCTCGCTGTTCTTTTATCTGAGCAAGGCCCTGCACCCGATCTCCGGCATGGTCGCGGGCTTCACCATGATGACCGGGTATTTGGGCGCTTTGGCGGCGGCCCCTCTGCTCGGCGGGCTTTTTGTCGAGCAGGCGCTGCGGTTTTTCTGGCCGGTTTCCGGGGTGGGCTGGATTGCGGGGATTGGGGCACTCTATCTGCTGGTGGCGTGGCGGCTGGCCCTGCGCGGCATCGAAATCTCCGCGCGCTGGGGGCTCTGGGTAGAGATCTTCTCCATCCTCTGCATCGTCTTCATTGCCACGGCGACGCTCGGGCATTTTGGCTGGCGCGATCCGGCCCAGTGGAATTTCCAGCATTTACACACCGCACCACTGGCGCAGGCGCTGATTCTCTCGCTGCTGGCTTACGGCGGCTTTGAGACGGCGGGAAATCTGGCGGGTGAAACCAGCGCGGCGCGCACCGCCATCCCGCGCGTCATGGTGCTTTCCGTGCTGATGGTCGGCGGGTTTTTCGTCGCCATGGCCTATATCGAGGTGCTGGCTTTCGCCCGGATTCCCACTCCCCTGGGGGACAGTGCGGCCCCGCTCAATGCCATCGCCGAAGCCATCGGGCATCCGTGGCTGGGCATTTTCTCCGATCTCGCCATGGCGACGGCGGCATTTTCCGCCACTATTGCCACCCTCAACAGCATCTCGCGGATTCTTTACAGTATGGCCGGACACGGGGTCATCCCGCGTTTCTTCCATCACCGGGACTTACGCCACGGCACCCCGGCGCGGGCGTTGCGGGTACTCGCCATCATCGTACTCATCAGTATGGCGGTGGTTACCCTGTGGAAAATCCCCATATTGTCGGTGGTCGGCACCTTTGGCACCTTTACCGGGCTGGCCTTTCTGCTGCTATACGGACTGGCCAACATCGCCACACCCTGGTTCCTGTTCCGCCAGCGTCATGCCTGGCGCTGGATCAGCCTTCTCATCGCCTGCATCAGCCTGCCCCTCCTGATCAAAGTGATGGCGGTGAGCCTCTGGCCTTTACCGGGCGGAGGTGAAGGAATCGCCACCCTGCTTTTTGTTGCGCTGGTGATGGTCATTTTTTTCTGGGGACTCTGCTGGGCGGCATTTCAGCCGGAGCGTTTGCGCCATATCCTTGTAGCCGTGGATGAACCATGAACCGGTATTCATCAGTTACCCGTCCCGGAATCGGAGGGGTTCCTGGCGCCCGCTAGGCAACATACCGACCATATGGTATCTTACTCACATAATCGTTCTGCCCACCCGTACTGGGCGACGGGCAACATCTAAGGAGTGCGCAGATGTCCCTAACCAGCAAAGATCTTTTTTCCCCTCTCAAAATGGGTAGCTACACCCTGAAAAATCGCATCGGGCTGGCGCCGATGACCCGCATGTCCTCGGAAAAGGACGGCATTCCCCGTCAGGACGTATTGGACTTCCTGATCCGGCGCGCCGAAAACGATGTCGCGCTCATCACTACGGAAGCCATCGTCAGCGATTATGAAAGCGCTCAGGGCTATCCCGGCCAGGCACGGTTAACCACGCAGCGGCAAATTGATGCCTGGGCGCAAGTCAACGCCAAAATTCGTGCTGCGGGCAGCGTATCGGTGCTGCAAATTTTTCATTGCGGCAGAATAGCCTGGAACGAGATCAATCCCGCCCAGCGCACCATCGCACCCAGCGCATTGATCCCCAAACAGAACAACCCACTGACCAGCGCGCCTTACCCCATGCCCGACGTGATGTCGCCCTTCGACATTGCGCATGTCATTCAGGGTTTCGTCGAAACGGTTAAAGGCGGCATCGCGGCCGGATTCGATGGTATAGAAATCCACGGCGCACACGGTTACCTGATCAATGCGTTTCTGTCCGCCTACAGCAATCAGCGTGCAGATCACTATGGTGGCAGCGTCGAAAACCGCTTCCGCTTTGCCCGTGAAATCGTAGAGGCCGTGCGTCCGCATGTGCCTGCCGACAAATTGCTCTTTTTCCGGATATCCAACTGGGGGGTTGCGGATATGGAAGTTTCCCTGTTCGCCGATGCCGACGAATGGACAGAGGTGATTCGACTCCTGGATCAACTCCCCATCGACGCCATTTCGGTATCCACCTATCGCTTTAGCGACAAGGCCTTCGGGACCGGCAAAAATATGGCACAGTTAACCCGCAGCGCCACCCGGAAGCCGTTGCTGATCTGCGGCGGTATTCATGATCGGGACAGCGCCGAGGCGGCGCTGGCGGATGCCGATATGATCCTCTCGGGCAAATCCCTGTTGCTCAATCCCCACTGGGTGAATGATCTGCGCGCCAACAAACCGATGGATGTTTACTCTTCCGAGCAGGCCAATATCGCTTACACCAAAGAGCCTTTACCCTGAACCGCGGTTAAGCCTTCGGTAGGGTTACGCCACTCTGGCCCTGATACTTGCCACCGCGGTCGGCATAAGACACTTCGCAGACCTCGTCCGACTCCAAAAACAGCACCTGCGCCACGCCCTCATTCGCATAGATTTTCGCGGGTAAGGGCGTCGTATTGGAGAATTCCAGGGTCACATAACCCTCCCACTCCGGCTCGAAAGGCGTGACATTGACGATGATGCCGCAGCGGGCATAGGTGGATTTACCCAGACAAATGGTCAGCACATTCCGCGGGATGCGGAAGTATTCCACCGTGCGCGCCAGGGCGAAAGAATTCGGCGGGATAACGCAGGTATCCCCGGTAAAATCGACAAAAGAGTCCTCACTGAAACTCTTCGGGTCGACAATCACGCTACGGACATTGGTAAAGACCTTGAACTCACCCGCGCAACGAATATCGTAGCCATAGGAAGACAGGCCGTAGGAGATAATGGGGTTTCCCTCGATCTGCCGTACCTGACGCGACGAAAAAGGCTCGATCATCCCGTGTTCTTCCGCCATGTGGCGGATCCAGCGATCGGATTTGATGCTCATGGCGGAGACTTCCTGTAAGCGGTTGCGAATCAGCGGTTCTGGACGACGATGTTGGGGAACTTGTGGCTGTGATCGACCGCCTGAAGCGCCAGCCGCCCGGCCACATGACGCGCGAGCTCCAGATAAATTTTGGCGAGACGGGAATCCGGCTGCGCCACCACTGTCGGCGCGCCGTTATCGGCTTCGTTGCGGATGCTGCGATCCAGCGGTATCGCGCCCAAAAATTCCACCCCATCCTGTTCGGCCATGGCCGCTCCGCCGCCGTGACCGAAAATGTCGTCCTCATTGCCGCATTTCGGACAGATATAAAAACTCATGTTCTCGATGATACCGAGAATGGGAACACCCACTTTCTCGAACATCTTCAAACCTTTGCGGGCATCCAGCAAGGCAATGTCCTGCGGTGTCGTGACAATCACCGCCCCGGAGACCGGCACTTTCTGGGCCAGGGTCAACTGGGTATCGCCGGTACCCGGCGGCAAATCCACCACCAGATAATCCAGCGCACCCCAGCGGGTATCCGAGAGCAACTGCTCCAGCGCCTGCATGACCATGGGTCCGCGCCAGACCATGGGGGTTTCCTCGTCAATGAGGAAACCGATGGACATCGCCTTGATGCCATGCCCTTCCATGGGCTCCATTTTTTTTCCATCTTTGCTGGTGGGCTTACCGGAGATGCCCAGCATGCGTGGCTGGCTGGGCCCGTAGATGTCCGCGTCAAGTATGCCTACCGCGGCACCTTCTTTGGCCAGCGCCAGCGCGAGATTCACGGCCGTGGTGGACTTGCCCACCCCACCCTTGCCCGAGGCAATGGCAATGACATTTTTAATGCCTTCCATCAGCTTGACACCACGCTGCACCTGATGCGAAAGAATGCGGTGCCCGACGGTGACCTGTGCACTGAGGCCATGATCATTCCGAATTTGTCGGGCCACCTCCTCGCTCAAACTGGTGGCCACCCCCAGGCTGGGGTAAGGCAATTCCAGTGTGACGGCAACACCATCAACGCCCTTGAGGGCCCCCGCTGCTGCCAGATCTTTGCCCAGATAAGGGTCCTGCACCGCGCGTAGCGACTGTTCGACCTGTTCCCGCATCAATTCCGTCATATCCATCCCCATCCGTGCCATGGCACGGCCAGCTATTTCTGCGCAAAAGCCACCCCATCAACGGGCAAGAAGCTCTCTGAAGCTCTCTAGTGTGGCGCTTCAGCGCTGATGATCACCTCATGACGCTCTATACCGCCCCCTTCACCAAAGGCATCTTTGGGCAGCGGGTTGGTGTGCGCCACCTTGAAATCCGCGCTGTTCATCCACGCCTCGAAGGCCGCCTGATTCACCCAGTGGGTCAGCACCACATATACCCCGTTATCGCCTACGGGACGCAGGATTTCCATACGCACGAAACCCGGCTGCTTATCCACCTCGCCCGCCCGTCGCCGGAAGCGTTCCTCAAACTCCGCACGATACTCCGCCTTGACGGGAACCCGGTTCGCTACGACGTATTGCATGATGATGCTCCTGTATACTCAGATGGTATTCATTGTAGGGCAGACAAATCCTTCAAACCAAGAACATCCTGCATATCATACAGGCCCGGTGCTCTGCCCCGCAGCCAGTTGGCGGCACGCAAGGCGCCTTCGGCAAAATTCAGCCGGCTGGCGGCACGATGGGTCAACTCCAGACGCTCTCCGGCCCCCGCCATCCATACCGTATGCTCACCGACCACGTCCGCACCGCGCAGCGTCGCAAAGCCGATACTGCCGACCACCCGGGGACCGGCAATGCCATTGCGATCCAGGCACTGGATGTCATCCAGGCGCTGGCCGCGCCCCGCCGCCACGGCTCGACCCAAGGCCAGCGCGGTACCCGAAGGCGCATCCTGCTTCTGACGATGATGGGCTTCCACAATCTCCACGTCATATTCCTCACCGAGCGCCGCGGTGATGGCGGGCAAAAAGGCCAGTAATACGTTGACACCGACACTCATATTGGGGGCGAGCACCAGCGGAATATGCCGGCTGGCGCTTTCCAGTTTCGCGCGCTGGGTCACGGAAAACCCCGTCGTACCCACCACGACCGGTTTCGCTGCGGCCACACAGGCCGCGACATGGACCAGAGCCGCCTCTACCGGACCAAATTCGATGACCACATCCAGACCGGGCAGGGTCGCCGCCAAATCGGCGCTGACCGGCAGACCCAAGGCATGAATCCCCGCCAAACGGCCGGCATCCTCACCCAGATAGGCGGCCCCGCCGCGCCCCACAGCCGCGGCCAATTTCAGTTCCGGATGGTCGACAATGCCTTGCACCAGGGCACGGCCCATGCGCCCCGCCACAGCCGTCACACCCACCCGCCACACCCCGTTCATCAGAGCCCCATCTTGTCGAAGAAGTCTTTGGCCTTGTTCCACCAACTTTCCTGCTGGGGATGCTGGGTGTTATCGCCACCTTCCCGACCGAACTCCTCCAGCAGTTCCTTCTGCCGTGCAGAGAGGTGTACCGGCACCTCCACCTGCACCCGACAATGGAGATCTCCATTCAATTTGCTGCGCACTCCCTTAATCCCTTTCCCACGCAGGCGAAAAACAGTACCAGACTGAGTGCCGGGGGCAATCTGCACCTTGGCACGGCCCGTCAAGGTGGGGACTTCCAGTTCTCCACCCATGGCCATCGTCGTAAAGCTCACCGGGACGGCACAATGCAGGTCATCGCCATCGCGCTCAAAGAGTGCGTGCGGCTGCACCCGGACCTGAATGTAGAGATCGCCCGAGGGTGCGCCACGCTCCCCCGCCTCGCCCTCGCCACTCAGGCGAATACGGTCACCGGTATCCACGCCAGCGGGAATCTTTACCTGCAAATCCCGGTTCTTACGTACCCGGCCATGACCATGGCAGCTCACACAGGGATCACGGATGACTTTGCCACTGCCACTACACTGGGGGCAAGGGCGGGTCACCGAGAAAAAGCCCTGGACCATCCGCACTTGACCCCGCCCACCGCAAGTCTTGCAATCCTCCACCGCGCTCCCCGGTTTGGCCCCGGTACCGTGACAGACCTCGCAGGTCGCCGAACTGGGAATCTGAATGGTGACCTCTTTTCCAAGAGCGGCCTCTTCCAAGCTCAGTTCGAGTTCATAACGCAGATCGGCGCCGCGTCCCGGGTCCTGACCGCGAA
This sequence comes from Pseudomonadota bacterium, assembly GCA_021821285.1. Taxonomy (GTDB): domain Bacteria; phylum Pseudomonadota; class Gammaproteobacteria; order Acidithiobacillales; family Acidithiobacillaceae; genus Acidithiobacillus. The sequence goes on along the minus strand of JAKACQ010000012.1, from coordinate 5,042 downwards.
CACCACCGCCAAAGGCTTGCTCAAAGAGGTCACTGAAGACATCGCCAAAACCGCCGCCGCCAAAGCCGGCGCTCTGCCCGCCTCCGCCACCATTAATGCCCGCATGCCCATAGTGGTCATAGAGTTGCCGTTTCTGCGGGTCGGAAAGCACTTCATAAGCTTCACTGATTTCTTTGAAACGATTTTCCGCGTTCGCATCGTCCGGATTACGGTCCGGATGATAACGCATGGCCAAACGCCGGTAAGATTTTTTGATCTCACCGTCGCCCGCCGTGCGGGTGACCTCCAGTACTTCGTAATAATCCCGTTTGGCCATCTTCTTTCCTAAAACAGGCGAGGGGGCAAGGTCCGCAACCCTGTCCCCTCGCGACCGATGCCTATTTTACTTCTTGTCCACTTCCTCGAACTCCGCCTCCACCACGTCGTCCGGCTTGGCTTGGCCCTGCGCACCCGCACCAGATCCCGCTTCCGCCTGGCTGGCGGCAGCACTCTGCAGCAACGCCGACATAGCGGCCATCAGGGTGGCGACAGCCCCCTTGATCGCTTCCACGTCCTCACCCTTAGCGGCTTCTTCCACCGCGGTGATCGCTTCCGTCACCTTGGTCTTGTCGTGCTCAGGTGCCGCGGCATGTTCCTCCACCGCCTTACGCGCGCCATGCACACTGGCATCCGCTTCGTTGCGCGCCTCGATCAGCGCGCGTGCCTTCTTGTCGTCGGCCGCATGCGCCTCGGCCTCCTGAATCATCCGCTTGATTTCTTCCTCGGACAGGCCGGAACTCGCGGTGATCTTGATGGACTGTTCCTTGCCGGTTTGGTTGTCCTTGGCCGACACGTGGAGAATACCATTGGCATCGATGTCAAAGGTCACTTCGATTTGCGGCATACCCCGCGGGGCGTTGGCAATATCCGTCAAGTCGAAACGCGCCAGAGATTTGTTGTCCCGGGCCAGCTCACGCTCGCCCTGCAGCACATGCACCGTCACCGCCGACTGGTTGTCCTCCGCCGTCGAGAAGATCTGCGACTTGCGGGTCGGGATGGTCGTGTTCTTTTCGATCAGTTTGGTCATCACACCGCCCAAGGTTTCAATACCGAGGGACAGAGGCGTCACATCCATCAACAGCACATCTTTCTTGTCCCCGGACAAGACCGCGCCCTGAATGGCCGCACCGATGGCCACCGCCTCGTCGGGGTTCACATCCTTGCGCGGTTCCTGGCCGAAGAAACCCTTGACCTTCTCCTGCACCTTGGGCATACGGCTCTGACCACCCACCAGGATGACATCGGTGATCTGGCTGGTCGCGAGGTTCGCGTCCTTCATGGCTACCCGGCAAGGCGCCATGCTGCGGTCGATCAGGTCTTCCACCAGCGACTCCAGCTTGGCACGGCTCAACTTCATGTTGAGGTGCTTCGGCCCACTCTGGTCCGCGGTGATGAAGGGCAAATTGACGTCCGTCTGCTGCGCCGAAGACAACTCGATCTTCGCCTTTTCCGCGGCCTCCTTCAGACGCTGCATGGCCAGACGGTCACCGCGCAGATCAATGCCCGCTTCTGCCTTGAAGGAATCGGCCAGGTAGTTGATCACCCGACTGTCAAAGTCGCCGCCGCCGAGGAAGGTGTCGCCGTTGGTGGAGAGCACCTCAAACTGATGCTCGCCCTCCATCTCGGCAATTTCGATGATGGAAATATCGAAGGTGCCGCCACCCAGATCGTACACCGCAATTTTGCTGTCGCCCGGCTTTTTGTCCTCGCCGAAAGCCAGCGCCGCCGCCGTAGGTTCGTTGATGATCCGCTTGACCTCCAGACCGGCGATGCGTCCGGCATCCTTGGTTGCCTGTCGCTGCGCATCGTTGAAGTAGGCGGGTACGGTAATGACCGCTTCGCTGACGGTTTCGCCGAGATAATCTTCCGCCGTTTTCTTCATCTTCTGCAAGATGAAAGCGGAAATCTGCTGCGCGGAGTATTTCTTGTTGCGCACTTCCACCCACGCATCGCCGTTGTCGGCCTTGATGATCTTGTAAGGCACATGCTTGAGATCCTTCTGTACTTCCGCGTCGTCAAACTTGCGGCCGATCAGACGTTTCACCTCGTAAATGGTGTTTTCCGGGTTCGTGACCGCCTGACGCTTGGCCGCTTCGCCGACCAGTACCTCCCCTTCCTCGGTGATTGCGACGATAGAAGGCGTGGTGCGTTTGCCCTCACTGTTTTCAATCACCTTGACCTTGTCGCCTTCCATCACAGCGACACAGGAGTTGGTGGTTCCCAAATCAATTCCAATCACTTTAGCCATTCTATCATCTCCTGAATATACAAAATCTGTCTGCCGTCCGTGGTGTTACTCTGCCGCTTTGGATGCCTTGGACACGGACACCATGGACGGCCGCAACAGCCGGTCATGCATGATATAACCCTTCTGGTGTACCGCCAGAATCCGGTTCGCATCCCCTTCCGCTTCCACCATGGCAATCGCTTGATGCAAGTGGGGATCAAAACGCCCCTCGCTCATGTCTATGGGGACGATGCCCGCTTTTCCCAAGGCTTGCGCAAACAGCGCCAGCGTATTCTCCAATCCCTGCCGGAGTTGCGCGATGCCCTCGGCACCTTCCACGGGGCTGGCCAGCGCCAGTTCGAGACTGTCCACCACCGGCAGCAATTCCCGGGCAAAGCGGTCCACCGCATAATTGCGGGCATCCTCGACCTGTTTCTCATGACGTTTGCGTTGATTCTCCGCATCCGCCAAAGCACGCAGATAGTCGTTACGGTAGCCTTCCGCCTTTTCTTCCCAGTTCACTACCGCTTCGGGGGCCGATTCCTCGGTGTTGGTCGGCGACTCCTGCTTCTCTTCTTCATTTTCATTCATATGTGATCAACCTCGGACAGTTTGCGTCCCCAACGATATGGGGAAGAGGCCGGGCCTTTTCAAGGCCGGCCTGCATCAGGGTTGCGAGAGGGCGCGGCCCAGCAATTGCGCCGTTCCATCCACCAATGGAATGATCTGCTGGTAAGGCATCCGCATCGGCCCGATCACGCCCAGCACTCCCACGACCTCGCCGTCGACACTGTAGGGCGCGGACACGACACTGCAATCCGTGAGCGGCGCATAACCCGATTCCTCGCCGATAAAAATACGCACATCGCTCCCGCGCATACTCTCATCCAGCAGGTGCACCAAGTCACGCTTCTGCCGCACCGCCACGAGAAGTTCGCGCAGGCGTTCGCTCCCCGCCAGTTCCGGCTGATCCAGCCATTGAAACTCGCCCTCGATAAGCATGCGCTGCTGATCTTCCTCTAGCATCTCCTCACCCAACTCCATGGCGCTGCGTAGAACACGATCCATTTCGTGGCGGGACTGTTGCAGATCCCGCTGCAGGTTATGGATGACCTCCTGAAGCGGTCGGCCACCATAAGTGGCATTGAAGAAGTTGGCGGCCTGCGCCAGATCCGCCGCACCCAGGGGATGCTCCGTGCGAATCAGCCGATTCTCCACATCCCCCTTGTCGGTGACAAAGATGGCCAGCACCTCGCGCTCGCGCAACGCGATAAAGTCCACATGCCGCAAAATCCTCGTCGCGCGCCGTGGCACCCGCACAAAACCTGCCATGTGCGTCAGTTCAGAAAGAATACCCGTGGCAGCATGCAGCACCTGCTCCGTATCCGGAGCGCGAAAACCGATACGGTGCACCAGCAAGCGGTTGGACTCTGCCGACAGCGGCACCACGCGCAACAACGCATCGACAAAAAAACGATAACCGACATGGGTGGGGATACGTCCAGCAGAGGTGTGCGGCGAGATCAGGTAGCCCTCGTCCTCCAGATCGGCCATGACATTACGCACAGTGGCCGGGCTGATGTTGAGACCCGCGTCACGCGCCAGTTGGCGACTGCCGACCGGCACCCCCTTCGCGATGTGCTGTTCCACGAGAGATTTAAGCAGGTGACGGGCGCGCGCGTCCATGGCCATCAGCGCCTCGGCCCCAAGACACCCGTTCGCCTGCCCCACATATCGAGCAAAGCGAACCGCTGCAAAGAACGGCTAAACTTCACTGGCTTCACTGAAGGAATCATCCTTGGCACTCTACCATCACGAGTGCCAATAATTTAGCAAAAAATGATGGCGACGCAAAGAATATCCCGAGGAATCCCCGCTGACCCGGGACAGGCCGTGGAAGGCGGGCCGGAAGCGGATCTATTTGATCTTGTCTTCCCGGTATATCACATGCTTCCGGGCCTTGGGATCGAACTTCTTCATCTCCAGCTTGTCCGGCTTGGTTTTCTTGTTCTTGGTGGTGGTGTAGAAATGACCGGTACCGGCTGTGGATACGAGCTTGATCTTGTCACGCATGATAGTTCCTCAGATCCTTTCGCCGGCGGCGCGCAATTCAGCCAGAACGGCGTCAATACCTTTCTTGTCGATGGTACGAATGGCCTTGGTGCTTATCCGCATACGCACCCAGCGGCTTTCACTCTCCACCCAGAAGCGGTGATACTGCAAATTGGGCAGAAAACGGCGTCGGGTCTTGTTGTGGGCGTGAGAGACATTGTTCCCCGCCATGGGCTTCTTGCCCGTCACCTTGCATACTCTGGACATTGGAAAATCCCCCTGAAAAAAGGCGCTCTTTATACCATAGATAAACGCCGTCTGCCAGCACATCGCGCGCCATTGCCTGCAAACGTCATCCCCTGTAATTTATCCCCACCATGAAAAGACGCCTACTGATCACCAGCGGTTTGCCCTATGCCAACGGACCCATCCATCTGGGGCATTTGGTGGAATATACACAAACCGACATCTGGGCCCGTTACCAGCGCCTGCGCGGCCACGACTGCGTCTACGTCTGCGCTGACGACGCGCACGGAACCGCCATCATGCTGCGTGCCCAGAGTGAGGGCATCACCCCCGAAGCGCTCATCGACAGGGTGCATGGCGAACACCTGCACGATTTCACCGACTTCGGTATCCGGTTCGATCTCTATTACAGCACGCACTCTCCGGAAAATGTCGAAATTTCCCAAGGCATATACAACGCCCTGCGGGCTGGTGATCA
>JAKACQ010000119.1:0-3893 GCA_021821285.1 Pseudomonadota bacterium | reverse complement strand
AAAACAAGATCGTCTATCTCCCTCTGCCCACCATGGGCAAGGAAGAGACGGCCTCCGACTTCGCCAAAATGTTCATTGGCGACTATCGCACCGCCGTCTCCTGGATTCAGAATCTTCCAGAACGGATGCGGCCCAATCCATCCACCCTGGTCTTTCTGGATGAACCGGGTTCCTACCTGTCGGACACCTGGGACCGCCTCTTTGAGCAGGCCCGTTCCGCCCGCCAGCGGCTCATGCTTGGCCCGCAGACCAAGGCCAACCTCGATGCCGTCTCGGAAACCCTGTTCGACAAGGTGGCGGGCAACTGTGCCACCAAGACCTTCTTCCAGCTCGGTGCCCAGGAGACGGCGGAGTTCGCCGGGGATTACATCGGGATGCGGCTGGGCGTGTTGAAAACGCTCTCGGAAAGCAGCTCGGATTCCGCCAGCGAATCCTCAACGGATGTGGTAGGCAGTGGCGCCGCCGGAGCGGGAGCGGGAACCACGGAAGGAGAACGTGAGCAGGAGATGTACAAGGTCTCCCCGGATGACCTCAAAGCACTGGGCAAGGGCGAGTGCATTCTTTCCTGGGGCGGAAGCAGTTACTTTCACGTCAAGGTGCCCATGGTTTCCTTCAGCGACGAGTTCAAGAAGTGGGCGGGAAAGCCCAAGGTGTACGCCCCCGAGAACCCCAGGCGTCCGCGACCCTATCGGACGGATTACGGCATTTTCGAGCGCCTTGAGATGGTCATCAAGGCCGATCAGGATTACATCAAAGCGCAGTTCCCGGCGAAGCAGGAGAAAAAGGCCGATACCAGGAAACAGGCCGATGCTTAGATCGGAGGCGTTTGACAAGGCCGGGATTAAGGCGTTAGGCTCTAACACACGTTACAGCCTAACAGGTGGATGTATGAGCGCGGAATCGAATCGGGAACGGCAAAAGCGGTGGCGGGAACGCACCTTGAAGGACTCCGATGGTCCGCAGTTGACCCGATTGCAGGTGTATATCGAGCTCGAAGCCGCTGCCGATCTGGAACAGATCGTCCGGAAAACCGGGTGGACGAAGCGTGTTGCCATCGAAACCGCCATCAAAAAGCTGGCCCGCGATGTTGATTAGAAAGGAGTTGAATCATGAGTCAGTCCATTACGTCCCCGGTGACGAGGACCAGCCCCGTGGCGGCGACACATTCCACATCAGCACATGCGGGGATGCTGGCCCACTTTTTCACGCCGGGGACAGACTTCCTGATCGTGGCGAGCATAGTCTTGCTGCTGCTGTTGCTGTGGATGCCGGTAACCAGGGAGATATTGAAGGGGATTTTTGGGACGCTGTTGATGCCGGTGTTTTCGGCCATATTCCTGGCGACCTTTCACTGGATGGTGAAGACGGGTCGGACGATAGTGGATGCCCATCTGATTTTGCTTCGGAATCTGTACTCTTCTCACAGGGATATACATCCCACCTTGGAAGATCCGAAGAGAAAGTAACCCGCGTCATCCGGGAGTATGTCGATGAGCTGACGCCGGACAGGCGGCTCGTTTTCTACCATCTGCAAAGCCGGATCGCCCTGGCCACGACGAAACGGGTGACACCGGCATGCCGGGAGTCGGCGGTGCTCTGGATTTTTGGCGCAGAGTCACGGGAAGACATCGGCTTTGCCGATTGTTGCGAGGTGCTGGAAGCTCGTCCGTGGATCGTGCGGTTGCGGGTGCAGCTCCAGTTCTGGTTTCGGGACATGCGCTTTACGACAGCCATTTCCGCCCTGGTCACGCCACTGCCCGCCCGCATCGTGGAAGAGGCCTTCGGCGCGTCCGGTGAGGACGGAATATGGGTGGCCCGGCGCCTCTGGGAGTGGCCAGGCGCGAGCCACGAGGCGTTATGCCGGATCACCGGCGCACCGGCACCCTTGGCGCTACGGCACGCCCTGGAGCATCTGGAACAGTCAGGGATCATAGTATCGGGTTTCGACGGGTTGTACTGGTACTGCGTCGGACACAGCCCGCTGAACCGCTACGGGCAACCGATCCCGGTGAGCTGGGCCAGCTTTTGGAAAACGGTCTGAAGGAGATATTGATGGAAACTTACACTTTCGCGCATTACGAGAAAGCCTGGACCGGCTTGATGGTCTCACACCCGCGCTTCGGCGGCGGGGTCATCGTGCGCGTGGTGCGCGACGGTGGCAATGTCCTGGTAGCCGTCCGTTTCCACGACGGACTGCGCAAGACCTTCGCCTCGGGCGAAGAAGCATTACGCGAGCTGAAGAGCCTCCGGGGGATTCTCTCCGCCCCACTGGAACCACTCGACCGAATCAGCGACCAGGCGCTGCAGCGGCGTATTCAACAAGCCCAGCATCGCCACGACACGCGCTGTCAGATCGACGACGATCTTGAAGAGCGCCTGGATGCGGCTGCCGGAATGCGCAAACTCATAACCTGCCCGCCGGCGGGCTCCGCTGCCGCCTGGACCTGGTAGCAGTTTCCCATGGCCGCAGCTCCACATCGGCGCATCGTCAAATCCACCCTCACGGTGCTGACGTTCTGGGTGCTTGTGGGCCTCGCCGTGGCCGCCTGGACCAACCTGCCGATGATGCTCTCCCGGATCCCGGAGATTCCGTGGAGACTGTCGTGGATCGCCATCGTGCTCTTCTTTGCGGCGGCGCTGGCCCTTGCTGTGGACGCCTATCACATCTTCCGGGTAACGATGGGATTGCGGCCCATGGCATACCGGGGTGCCGTCACCAGCATTGGCATTCTGCCGTCGCCCATTCTCCCGATTCGCCTGACCATCTCACATAAACAGCAGGTGCTACGCCTGCAAGCCTTGCTGGCGACGATTTCACCGGACAAACACGACCCCCGGCTCAATACCGCGGTACTACTTGATCTCGCCACATCCAAAACCCCAATGGCGGACCTCTTCTGGGCGGTGTTCTCCATTCTGGATGCGTCACAGCTCCCGGCCTCCCCCGTGCGGGGATCCCACGGGGATGCGCTCCTGATCAGCCATAGCCTGCGGGTATCCGCGGCCATGGCGAAGCTCTGGGAAACGGCGACCGCACCCGTCATGCCGACGGACGTGAATAAGCCCGCGCAAAGCCGCCCATACGATCTGCCAACCGCGATCCTCGCAGGCATCGCCCATGACATCGGCAAGGTGCGCTGTTTCAAACGCGGGTCGGACGGGACCATTACGGTGATTGGCCTACACGATATGGTAGGCAGCAGGATACTGGCCAACTTGCCCGAGTTCTGGGGGATCGTGGATGACCAGGGCGTGCATGACGACTACATCCAGCGTCTCCTCACCCAATCCATCCGCTATTACCACCATCCCAACGCCTATCCCGGCTCCGGATACAAGCGATCCCTCATCCATACCGACGGCGCCGTTACCGCCCTCATGGAGGCGATTCATGATGCCGATCTCGTAGCCGGGGCCATAGAGGGCCGCAGCAGCGAAATCATGGCCGACTATCGGGACGAAGACGAACTGCCCGAACTCGATCTGAATCAGCAGATATGGGAAACCTTCCTGCACCTCATGGACGATGAATCCCTCATCAACAGCAAATCCCCGCAAAAGCGCATCGCGTACAAGAAGGGGCGCGTTCTCTATGTCATAGAGAACAAGTTGCGCACGCTGATCTGCGATCACCTGTCTTTGACTCGCGCCGACTACACCGGCAACAACAATGGCAATCCGGGCAAACTCATCAATGTCATTGCCCACCGCCTCGATGCCCAAGGGCTGATCAAGAAAGACTTTCAGGGGACGGTCTGCAAGAAACCGGAGGGCGCCGGTTTCTATCTGCAAATAGACGGAACCAATAAGGATGGAGAATCGTCCGAAACGGAATTGCGTCTGCCCCACTACATCGTGCGCATCACCGAGGATGAGAACAATCCATTCGCCAA
>JAKACQ010000047.1:0-19103 GCA_021821285.1 Pseudomonadota bacterium | reverse complement strand
CCGCTCCCGACCATCCTTGGCGTCGCTATTCCTCCTCAACATCCTCCCCAGAACCCCCTCCCTGACCCTCCACAGGGGGACATCTCTGCTTTGCTCAAAAGGGGACATTTGTGAATTGGGTTGACACTCCGCGCCCGGCAGTGTCACCTCAGTCATCCCAACCGGAGCCATTGGACCAGTCATCATTCATACCGGAGGATGAAAAACTGTCATCCGAGAAATCTGTGCCGTAGGGGTTGCCTTCGACATCCACCCCGCCGCAACCGCCGATCATGGGCAAGCCGCTCGCTGGATTGACGCTGCAGGTGCCATCATCCCCCCCTTGATCGTCCGAAAATACCGAAGAATCTCCGCCCACGTCGAAGGGACTGGTACTGCCCGCATCCCCGTTGCCGCCCTGGAAAAGTCGTCCTAACCAACCGAAAATCATGATATGTTATCCTTTGCCTTAAAAGGCGTTGCTATGAGCTTGCGCTTGCTGTGCCTGATGTGCGGCTTTCTGCGCGCGCATCTGTGCCTGCATACGGGCGTAATTAGCCCGGTTTTCCAAATTTAGATAGGTCGTAGTGCTGGGCCAGCCACGACTGACACGAATACTCATGCCGTTACTTTGAAGATGTTGACATCGGCGGAGTTGCCTGATGCCGTGTTGCTGAATGAGTCAGGTGTATAGCTGACATCGGCATCGCCATAAAAGCCGTCCTGACTGGTGACGCTGGCGTATTCTCCGTACAGACCGACATTGTTGAGCAGACTGCCGACGGGGCTGGCAACGGCTGCGCTAGATACCAAGGTTAAGCAGGTAGCGACAATAACGGAACTTTTACGCATAATTATTTCTCCTGATCGTAGGTTGTTTTGCAGAGGCGGGAGACTATCTCCCGCCGTCAGAAGAGATGCTGCATCACACTACGTCGTTTCTCAGGATTGCCAAGCTTGCGGCGGAATATGTTTCAGCTGAATACGCTGTGGATCCACTTGCAGGGTATATATCCAGCGTTGCTGGTTCCGTTTCCGCTCCAAAAGGTAAGGTGCAGGATTGATTTCTGGCAGGAGCGCCCTTTTTATGGAACTCTGGAGTCTGGACTTGGTTTGCTCAAAGAAATCTTTACCCATGCCGTCAGCCAGCCGTTCGCGGGTACGGTCATGGCCCAACTGCCCCAGCAGACGATCATGAATGGAAAAAAATTCTTTCGCAAAACGGGATTCATAAACCCCTGCGGCGGGGCAATACAATTCCAAGCCACGAGCTAATCGTACCAATAACCAGAAATAAAAAGCACATTCCACCGGGGGTAAGCTGATGGGCGTATCCCCCAGAACGAAGACCGGTAAGGTCTCTAAATCTGCAGCAATTGAGGGCGGATCAATTTGTTTTTGCGTTGCCGCTACGGCTTGATAGAAAGAAATACCGGCCTGCTGGATCACCGGCTCGATACGGGCACGCAGACGCAGGAAAGGGATCTCCGCGAGTTCGACGGTGGCATCGCGGGTGTCCAGCGGTTTGCTGGTCGGCGGTGCCGTATGAATGACGCGCGGATAGGGTGTCGGGTAATAAAAATCCGGGTGTGATTCAAATTCCGAGGAAACCAGTACATGGCTGAGACGATCTTGCGGTCGCCCGTAGAGAGTCAGGGCGTAGCCGGCAAAAAAGCCCATGGTCTTGCGCCCGCCAGCAATGGAAACATGCAGTTGTTCGGTATTGCTGGTCGTCAGCGTGCGTACGGCTTCGGCAATGGTGTCGGCGGCAGAGATATTGTCCTGCTGTGACCGGATATCGCCGAGCGGACGCTCGCGTGCATCGTGGATGATCTGAATATGTTCGAGACCAAAGGCGATGGACGGCAATTCCCAGTCCCGTAGTAGCCGCCCAAACCAGTCTTCCTGGCAGAGTAGCAGTCGGGCGCGTTCGGCGCCTTCTCGTGTCGTCAGAACATAGACTGCATCGGGAAGCATGTTGCGATCCTGTTGCGCCAAGGCGTAGATAGTTTCCGTCACCACCTGGCAGGACAGCCCGGTGACCGCAAGCAGAATGCGCCCAGAAGCTTTGTCCCAGTTCATGATTCAGACAAATCGGGCAGATCATGCATCTTTAACTGGGTGCTCAGGGATTGGGTAACCCGGCTCAGAGTAGAGGAGGGGATCTCCTTTGCGAGCATATAATGTCCCTAGTGAATGGTAGGAGTTGCATAGATTACCGCCTGCACTGTCATGGAGGCAAAGATCGCAAGCTTGGCGGAAGGTTTTTGTATTCTATTATGGCGATGACCCGCCAATGGTCAAGGTCGCCTACATCATCATGAATCATTGGGATGGCGTACTCCGATGGTTCGAGATCCAGATCAACAATGGCATTCTCGAAGGCTTCAACAGCCTTATCCAATCCGCCAAGACCAAGGCTGTATGTCTAAACTTCAGGTTAATTAAAAAGAATTGTTTATTTGATGAATTATTTTACCCACCATCCACAAGGCAAGGAACATCTTGTACAAGATACCCTTTAAGTCTGGGAAATAACTTAGTTTTTATGGGGCGCCGTTGCCATATACATTTCCAATGGCCTGAGTTTTGATGATGCTTATATTCAAGATAGAATCAATAATTCATCTTACTTGGGGAGTGCGTTTCACTGGTCTGCGGGCCTGGAAGGCCATGTGGGGCTCTTCCGATCCGGCGCAACGCGCAGTGACCGACCGCGTGCTGCAGGGCGCCAGTCTCTCGGTAGCCTTGCAACTGCAATAGGCGCAATCCCGCCGCTGGACAATACGGGCTTCACGCAAGAGGAATGGCGATCCGTGGACACAGCGGGTCTGTCTTATGGAATCCGGGCGACTACCTCGCGCGTGGTGTCGAGATGCGATGCGATTTCTTGCTGAGTCATCCGGATATTTCCGTAATACGGGTGTCTTTTTAGGGAAGCGAACATAGCGAAGTCCATGGGCAAGCAGCGATCTGCTCATTTCGGAAAGATGCCGGAACGCACCCACTTCATCAATGCTCGCCGCGGGTCTCATGCGTTTCCCCACTCCTGCTATTGATCCAAACCTATCTTCGCAGCCACGGCTTTCGTCGCCGCCAGATGGTGCTCGAATCCGGGCAGAACATTTTTAACCAGACCCGCGAATTCGCTGTTCTGGATCGCCGGTAACAGCGTTTTCTTTATGGCATCTTAGTGCCGCCACCCTGACAAGGGCTAATAAGCGATGGTATTTCATACATTGTCTCCTCTCGAAACGTTACAGGGATGTAACACTCGTCAGGATACCGGGTGTCCTCGTGTCCGATCTGTAGCAAATGTTACAAAAGCGACGAGATCTGGAGCCTGCGGGGAAAATTGGGGCGGTTTAGTCAAAGTCGTGGGTATTAGTCTATGCTTTAGGGCTGGGTTTTGGAATTGCTGTGGTGCCATGAGAATTTCAAGGGAGGTGTCCTGTATGTTCTCCATATCGAGAGTGTTTCATAAGAAGCTTGGGTCCGCCATGCTCACCAGTGTGCTGCTATTGTTTGCGGGTGCGGCTTGCGCGAAGGTGGTCCCGCTGCATGCAGCTTTGCATCCCTGTGCTGGTGTGCAGACATCCGGCGTGGGTGCCATGAAGGGAACTTATAACACCGTCAGCCACATGGTTACTTGGGAGGTGACTTATAGTCATTTGACGAGTGATGTGATCATGGCCCATTTCCATGGTCCAATCAGTAAACCGGGAGCCTCGGCGCCCGTCCAGGTGTGGCTCACCAAAAAGCCTCCGCATCCCATGGCCCCCGCACCGATTATCGGAAAAGCCAAGATTTCGCCCAAGCAGGCAAAAGAGCTCTTGGGCGGGCATTGGTATGTGACGATTCACACCGTGAAATATCACGATGGAGAAATGCGGGGGAGGATTCATACGAATTAATGTAGAATCCATCACCCTGGTCCGGCACGGCATGACGGAGTGGGCGGAGAGTGGCAAACATACCTCGGTGACCGATGTGGCATTGACGGCGGAGGGCCGTGCCGAGGCGCTGGCGCTCTGGAGATTTTTTGTGGCGCAAGGACATTTTGATGGGATTTACTCCAGTCCCATGCAGCGGGCCTACCATACCGCCATTCTCGCCGGTTTCAGTGATCCGGAACTGCATCGGGGACTCTGTGAGTGGTGCTATGGCCGCTACGAAGGGATGACGACGGCCGAGATTCACCAGGAAGATCCGGAATGGAGTGTCTTCCGTAGCGGCGGTCCGGGGGGCGAGAGCCCGGAAAGCGTCCGGGATCGTTGCGATGATCTGTTGCGGGAGTGGGATGAAAAAGGCCGTCGCCACGTGCTGTGTTTTGCCCATGGGCATATCCTGCGCGCGCTGGCTACCCGCTGGCTGGGGCTGGATCTGCGCTTCGGGGACCATCTGCACCTGGACCCGGGCAGTGTCTCTCAACTGGGCTGGGAGCACGGGGTGCCCGCCCTGCATTTATGGAATTACCGTCCGCGGCGCCTGATCAGCGGAGCGCGCGCCGGTTCACTTCGATCCCATCTCTGGGGGGTTCGTTCAGGGCAGTAAAAAGGCCGGGGCGACCTGCGCGGCATGGTGCATTCCCGCGTGATAGTAGTGGGTACCGGTAAAGGCCTGGGCATCCGCGGCGCGGAAGGCATCCATGGTCAGTCCCTTGCGCCCCAAGGTTCCGCTCCACCAGCCGGAGGGGTAGCAGAACTGCGGGAAATACACGCTGTTGACCGCATCAAAACCGGCTTCCGTCATGCGCTGCTGGCACTGACGGATCAGTTCGGCATGCAACAGGGGGGATTCAGACTGGGCCACCAGCACGCCCTGATTTGCCAGCGCATGGTGGCAAGCCGCGTAAAAGTCCGTGGCGAAAAGCCCCGCCGCTGGGCCGACCGGGTCGGTAGAATCGATGATGATCACGTCATAGCGTCCCGCTTCCGCCTTCTTGACCCAGGTGATGCCGTCCGCGAAGTGAAAATGAGCGCGTGCATCACCATTTTTCTCGCAAAGCGCCGGAAAAAATCGTTCGGCGACGCGGGTGACCCGCTCATCCAGTTCCACCTGAACCACCTCTTCCACCTCCCGGTGCTGCAACACTTCGCGCAGGGTGCCACAATCGCCGCCGCCGATGATCAGTACCCGTTTGGGCGCCGGGTGGGTGAAGAGGGCCGGGTGGCTCATCATTTCGTGATAGAGGAAGTTGTCGCGATCAGTGACCATGACCAAGCCATCCAGGGTCATGAGAGTGCCGAACCGTTCGGTCTCGAAGATTTCGATACTTTGATAAGGACTCTGCTCGCGATGCAGCACTTCGCGGATTTTCAGGCTCAATGCCGCACCATGCTCTTCATAGCGCTCGGTGTACCACAGTTCTGTGCTCATAACCGCCTCTCTCAACGCTGGGGATGGTGGGGTGCTTGCGGGGGATTTTGCGGAAGAAAAGGGCAAAAGAAAAGGGCGGGCCGGTTACTCAGGTCCGCCCGTTACCGCTGTGAGTCATTTCAAGCGCAGAGAACCGGCTTGACGCGCAACTCGTGGGCGGGAACGCCCATCATATCCACTTGTCCGCGTCTCATCTCCATGGTGGAGACTTGTCCGGCGCCAAAGGCTTCCTTGAGATAACTCAAGGCATCCTCGGGCTGGATGATATCGCCGCAGGTGAAAATATCCACTGCTGCGTATCCATATTCCGGCCAGGTGTGGATGGCCAGATGCGATTCGGCGACGATAACGGCGCCGCTCACCCCGTAGGGCGAGAAGTGGTGGAAAGTTTGCGTCACGATGGTGCAGTTGGCACGTCGGGCGGCCTCGAGCATGGCATCCGTAACATAATCCACATCAGACAAGGTACTGCCGTCACAGTGATAAAAATCCGCAACGATTTGATGTCCCAATGAGCGCATAGGTGCCCCCCTTACCAAAGTTTAAAAAGGTTAAGAAGTAGCTCCCGTGCACCCCCAGACAGTACTTGGTTTTATGCCCTACCTTGCTGGAACGATGCCTTGCTCCAAGTCTCTTAAGGACTGACCCCCTTAGTAACTGCTTTCGGTGCCGTGGAAACAGAACGCGAACTATACACTTATCCGCTGGGGATGCAAGGGATTTTCACCGGTGGCGCGATCGTTGTTATCTATCCAGGCGGGTGATTCTGGCCCCATCCTGACCGTTCGGTTTATACTGTGCGTCACGATTGCGAAAGCTGAGAGTGCCTATGGCCGCCGAGGCCCTTGTCGAGTTGGAAAATGTACACTTCGCCCGGGGGCCACGTATGGTTCTGGCGGGGATCGATATGCGTGTTCCCCAAGGGGCCATTGTATCGCTCATGGGGGCGAGCGGTGGCGGCAAGACCACCCTGCTCAATCTGATGGCCGGCACGCTGGTGCCGCGGTCCGGACGGGTACGGGTGGCGGGGGAGGATTTGCGAACGCTGAATTTCGACGGTATGTACCGCTTGCGGCGGCGCATGGGTATGCTCTTTCAACACAGCGCCCTTTTTACGGATTCCAGCGTCTTTGAGAATGTCGCCTTTCCCTTGCGCCGCCACTTTCGGTGGAGTGAGGACATTCTGCGCAAGTTGGTGCTGATGAAACTGGAGGCGGTGGGCTTGCGAGGCGCCGCCGGGCTGATGCCGGCGGAGCTTTCCGGCGGGATGGGCCGCCGGGTGGCGCTGGCGCGCGCAATGGTGATGGATCCGATGCTGATTTTTTATGACGAGCCCTTTACCGGTTTGGATCCCATCAGCGTCGGCATCATCGCGACCCTGATCCGCCGCCTGAATGACGCCCTGGGCGCGACCAGTATCGTCGTCAGTCATGACGTGCGGGAAACCTTCTCCATCGCGGATTATGGTTATATCCTCGCGGGGGGCAGAATCATCGCGGAAGGTACCCCGGAAGCCCTGCAGGCCAGCGATTCCGATCTGGCCCGGCAATTCCTCGGTGGGCAGCCCGATGGGCCGGTGCCCTTTCATTATCCGGCTCACGAGGACTATGCCACCGCTTTGGGTGGGTCCGTGGTCGCGGGCGAGGGGATCTAGGGCGTGGCTTTTCTGGACTTCGTGCCGAATCTGGGGCGGCGGGTATCGCTGACAGTGCTCAACCTGGGGACCGCGACCCGTTTTTTGCTGTGGAGCCTGGTGGCGGTGATCAACCGTCATTTCAGTATGCAACAGCTCTTCAAGCAGGTGTATGGTTTTGGGGTGCGGTCGCTGCTCCTGATGATGGTCGCCGCCCTTTTCACGGGCATGGTGCTGGGTTTTCAGGGGTATTACGCGCTGGTGCGCTTTGGCGCCACTTCGGCATTGGGCACCTTGGTCGCCCTGTCGCTCCTGCGGGAACTGGGGCCGGTATTGACGGCGCTGCTCTTCGCGGGCCGCGCGGGGTCGGCGCTGACCGCCGAAATCGGCTCCATGAAAGCGACGGAGCAATTGAGCGCCATGGAAATGATGGCGGTGAATCTGTTCGCCTGGGTGGTGGCCCCCCGGCTCTGGGCGGGAATCATCGTCGTGCCGGTGCTTTGCGCTATTTTTGATCTGGTCGGCGTTTTCGGCGGGTATCTCATTTCGGTGCCGGTGCTGGGCGTGGATGGCGGTACTTTTTGGGCCCAGATGCAGTCCAATGTCACATTTTCCGGAGATATCCTGACCGGCCTGTTCAAAGCGCTGTGCTTTGGGCTGGTCGTCACCTGGATTGCCGCCTGGCAGGGGTATGCGGCACGACCCACGGCGGAAGGCGTAGGCAACGCCACGACCCGTAGCGTGGTGACGGCATCGCTGGCGGTGCTGGGTCTCGATTTCATTCTTACGGCTTTGTTATTCACCTAAGGGGTAGATGGCGCATGGAAAAACGGGCGATAGACTGGTGGGTGGGCATTTTCGTGCTCCTCGGCATCGCTGCTTTGGTGGTGCTGGCGCTACGCGTGGGGAACCTCTCTGGTTTTGCTTATAATGACGGTTACGTGCTGCATGCGGATTTCTCCAATGTGGGCGGCCTGAAAGTACGCAGCCCGGTCAAACTGGGCGGTGTCACGATCGGTGAGGTGACCCGTATCGGCATGGATCCCAAGACTTTCATGGCGCATGTGACGATGCGCATCGAGCCGAAAGTGAAGTTGCCGACGGATACGGGGGCGTCCATCTATACCGCCGGGCTTCTGGGAGAGCAGTATGTGGCTATTCAACCGGGTGGGATGCCTCAGGATCTGAAGCCGGGCGGTACCATTACCATGACGCAAAGTGCTGTCAATCTTGATCAGCTTATCGGCCAGATGGTCTTCAATAAGGCCTCGGGTAGCAAATAGGGAGGGTTCTGTATGCGTCAAATTTATTGGATTTCGCTGGCATTTGTGCTGTCGGCGTGGACGTTGCCGGCGATGGCGGAGGAAGCGGCGGACACTCAGGGGGCGGTGGCCGTCGTGGAGCAGTTGACCAACCATGTGCTCAAAGTGTTACGCGCCAACGAGGGCAAGCCCATCACCCCGGCCATCAAAAAGAAGGTGGCTGACATTGTATTGCCACACATGGATTTCACCACCATGTCGCAATACGTGATGGCGCAGTACTGGCGGCAGATGGACCCTGCGCAGCAAAAGGAATTCGTGGTGCTGTTCAAAGACCTGCTGGTACGCACTTACAGCAATTCGCTCAACCACTATCACGGACAGACGGTGAAGATCACCGGCAGTCAGCGGATTTCCCAGAATCCGCCGGTGGCCCAGGTGAATATGGTGATTCGCCAGAATGGCGGTAATCCGGAGATTCCCGTCATTTATGCCCTGCTGTATACCAACAATTCCTGGCGGATCTATAACACGTATATTGACGGCGTGAGCATGGTGCTGAATTATCGGCAGAGTTTCGGCCAGATCGCCGCGAGTCGCGGCATCCCGGCCCTGCTGCAGGATATGCGGGCCAAGGATGGCGAGCAGGCTGCGCCGCCAGGCAAGACGGCGGCGGCGGCTTGAGCACAGCGGCTTTCTGGGAGCGACGGATGGTCGGCGGTGCCCCTTGGCTCTTTTTGCGGGGGGACTGGCGGGTGGCGCAGATCGATTCCGCCTTGCGATCCTTCGCACGCGCGAAAGCGGCGCAGGATTGCGCCGATATCTCGATGGCGGAGTTGGAGGCGGCGGACAGCGTGATGCTCGCCGTGCTGATGGTGTGGGTCCAGCAGGCCAGGCAGCGCGGGGCCACATTGCGCATTCATGACGTCTCACCCGCACTGCTAGAACTGGCCAATCTCTATCGGTTGCAGGATATTCTGCCTCTGCATCATGAATGATCCCCTGGCTATTCATGTCGCCGGGTTGCGCAAGGCTTATGGCAATGGGCATCTGGCCTTGGCGGGCGTAAATCTGGATGTGCATGCGGGTGAGTTTTTTGGCCTGCTCGGACCCAATGGGGCTGGGAAGTCCTCTCTCATCAACATTCTGGCCGGCATTGTGCGGCGCACCAGCGGTGCGGCGGAAATTTTCGGCTTCGACGTGGAACGGGATTTTTACCAGAGTCGTCAACTGCTCGGTGTCGTGCCCCAGGAATTGGCGTATGATCCCTTCTTTACCGTACGGGAATTCCTCCGTATGCAGTCCGGCTATTTCGGTTTGCGTCACAATGACGACTGGCTGGATGAGTTGATGACGGAACTGGATCTGACGGACAAGGCCAGCACCAATTTGCGCGCGCTCTCGGGCGGTATGAAACGGAGAGTGCTCATTGCGCAGGCCCTGGTGCACAAACCCCCGGTGGTGGTGCTGGATGAGCCGACGGCCGGGGTGGATGTGGAGTTGCGCCAAGGCCTGTGGCGCTTCATGCGGCGCTATAATGCGGAAGGCAACACCGTCATTCTCACCACGCATTATCTGGAGGAGGCGGAGGAGCTTTGTGCGCGGATCGCCATTTTGCAGCAGGGCCGGATCATTGCGCTGGACCGTAAAGACGAATTGCTGCGCGCCTCGAACTGGCGGGTGTTGACGGTGACTTTCGATCATGACCCCGGTGCCTTGCCGCCGGACCTGGTGGAATCGATGATCGGTGCCGGAGAAAACACCAGGGTATTGCGGATCGATGCGCGGCGTTATCCCCTGGGGGCGGTGCTGGCACAATTGCAGTCCCTGCCCGCGCAAATTCTTGATTTGCACCTACAGGAGCCGCGTCTCGAAGACGCCTTTACGGATATCCTCGGACAGGGGCGTTGAGCGTGGTGAGCGCCCTGCGTCTGGATCTCTTCCTCAAAACCGCGCGCCTGATCAAGCGGCGCAGTCTGGCCAAGGAAATCTGCGACGCCGGGTGTGTGCAGATCAATGGCCGGGTGGCCAAGGCGGGAACGATGGTGCAGGTGGGTGACGCGCTGACGGTCGATATCCGGGACCGGCTGATGCGGGTGCGGGTACTCCGTATTCCGCAACGGATCGAAGGACCGGAGGGGGTGGTGGAAGTGTTGTTCAAGGAGACTGGAGAATGATCCCGGAGCCGCGTCTGCTGGTGACGGTGGGGGAACCCGCGGGCATCGGGCCGGACGTCTGCCTGCAACTGGCCCGCCATGCCCTGCCTGCGGGAGTCCTGCTCATCGGTGATCTGCGCTGTTTGCGCAGCCGTGCCCTGACGCTGGGTTTGGCGCTGCGGCTGGAACTCTGGAAGGAGGGGGATCCCTGGCCGGCCCCGCTGGGCGGCGTCTTGCACGTGTTGGATGTGCCGCTGTCGCGGCCTTGCCGCCCCGGCCATCTGGACGCGGCCAATGCACCGGCGGTACTAGCCACCCTGGATAAGGCGATGCATCTGCTGCGCGCGGGCGTCGCGGATGCGCTGGTGACGGCTCCGGTACACAAGAGCATCATCAACGATGCGGGAATCCCCTTCACCGGCCATACGGAATACCTGGCGGAAGCGTGTGGCTGTCCGGAGGTGGTCATGCTGCTGGTCGGCCGCGGTTTGCGAGTGGCCTTGGCGACCACCCATTTGCCCCTGTCGCAGGTGGCCGCGGCCATCACCCCGGAGGGATTGGAAGGCACGTTGCGCACCCTCCATCGGGTCTTGCGTGAAGATTTCGCCCTTCTCGCGCCCCGTATTCTGGTCGCTGGCCTGAATCCCCATGCCGGGGAAGACGGGTATTTGGGACGGGAGGAGCGGGAGATCATCGCGCCGGTGATCGCCGCCTTGCGGGCGGAGGGATTGGGGATCAGCGGTCCGTGGCCGGCGGATACCCTGTTTACTCCGCGACTGCTGGAAGATGCGGACGCGGTGTTGGCCATGTACCACGACCAGGGTCTACCGGTGCTCAAGTATCATGCCTTTGGCGAAGCCGTGAATGTCACCTTGGGCTTGCCCATTGTCCGAACCAGTGTCGATCATGGCACAGCGCTGGATGTGGCGGGCACTGGTCGGGCGGAAGGGGGGAGCTTGCTCCGGGCGCTGGATGTCGCCGCGGAGATCGTTCGCAACCGGCGCGCCGCCGGCGGCTGAGGGTTCAGAAGATGCGGTGGCGTCCCTCGGGGACCTGGGCGATCAGGAACTCCATCTGATCGGCGAGGATGCGGCGGTTGCTGAGCAGCAGATACTCGGCCCAGGTCGGGGTGAAGGGCACGGCGAGCAGAGGCATGTGCGCCTCATCGGGGGTACGGTTGTCCTTGCGGCTATTGCAGCTGCGGCACGCTGTCACCACATTGGTCCAGATATCCCTGCCTTTGCGGGAGATGGGGATGATGTGGTCGCGGGTAAGCTCGCGCACGGGGAAGTGTTTGCCGCAGTACATGCAGAGATGGCGATCACGATGGAACAGTGTTTGATTGGACAGTGCCGGGGGACGAATTTTGCCCTGGTGACGACCCCGCACCGCGATGACCGGGTGGATGTCGAGTTGCGAGAGGGTGCCGCTGCGTCGGCAGGTACCGCCGTGGGCCGTAAAAAAAGGATTCCCCAGCGTCCAGGCAACATTGCCCCGGACATAATGGGCGGCGGCTTCTTCCCAGGTTTCCCAGGCCATGGGGCGACCACCGACGTCAAGGCGCAGCACGAGGTGCATAGACTTTCCGTTTCTCATCGCCTGCTGGAGGCGTCGACCGAATATAGCATAAAGGACCGCTGATGGTGCAAGAGGGGCGTCTGCCGCGCGCGAAAAAGCGGTTCGGGCAAAACTTTCTGGTGCAACCGCGGATCGTGGAGCGCATCGTTGCCGCCATCCGTCCCGTGTCCGGCGATGTGTTGGTGGAGATCGGGCCGGGTCCGGGTGCGCTCACCAGGGCCTTGTTGCGTGTGTTGCCGCAATTGACGGTGGTGGAGTTGGATCGGGACATGATTGCCGGTTTGCGCGGCTTGGCGGCGCCGGAGCAATTGCGGGTCATCCAGGCCGATGCCCTGACAGTGGATTTTGCCGCGCTCGCTGGTGCCGGGGATGCCCTGCGGGTGGTTGGCAATTTGCCTTACAATGTGGCGACACCGCTGATATTTCATATCCTGGAGCAGGCGACGCGCGTGCAGGACATGCACTTCATGCTGCAAAAGGAGGTGGTGGATCGCATAGTGGCGGCGCCGGGAAGCAGGTCCTACGGACGGCTTTCGGTGATGGTGCAGGCGTACTGCGCCGTGGAGTCCTTATTCACGGTGGCGCCCGGTAATTTTTTCCCGGTGCCCAAGGTGGACTCGGCCTTCATGCGCTTGGTGCCGCACCGTCCGGTGCGGCTGCCCCCGCCCTTGCGGGCGCCTTTCGCGCGAATCGTGGCCACCAGTTTTGCCCAGCGCCGCAAGACGCTCGCTAATAATCTGCGGGGGATTTTAAGCGTGGACGTCTTGCATGATTTGCGGATCGACCCGGGCTGTCGCGCCGAGACGCTGGACCAGGCCGCCTTTTTCCGCCTCGCCGAAGCCCTTGTTGAACGGGGGGCGGACCATGATCCCCGCCGCTTGGGTTAAGCACCGTTGCGCTGCGTCCCCCATCTGCCGGGGCCGGAGCGGGTACCGGGTGGTCAGGCTACCCCGGTTGCGGCCATCATGGCGCTGGGGGCTGTGCCAGCGGCGCATCGAAGAGGTCGGAGCCGATGATCCCGCCGCCCAACAGCAGCGGGGTGATGCCCATGCCGCGGATTTTAGCGAGAGTGGGCTGTGCCGCCGCCAGGGAGTCGAAGGTGCGGGTACGAAGGCGGTAAAAGGTATGGTGATCGCGGGTTTCCACCTTTTCCATCTGAGTGCCGACTCCCAGCAGCGCGAGGCGGTCGCGCAGGACGATGGCCGCGGCGCGATTGGTGAAAGCCCCCACCTGAATGGTGACCGGCTGATGCGTGGGATGGTTACCGCCACTGTCACTGCGCGCGGTTGCGGCGCTGGGGATGCCGGGACCGCTGCCGAGGATATCCGCGGGGATGTCCACATGCATGTTGGGCAGAATGCGATAAAAACTGAAATCGACACCACTGCGGGTGGCGGCGGTGGACATCGCGGGAGCGGCCGCCGCGTTGCTGGAGGAGGTCATGGCCAGCGGGCCGCGCATCGGGGCTTGCGCTCCCGGACGGGTCACGGCTCCGGCGCTCTGTTTCCGCAACGTCATTGATGCGGCACCACCAGAGACCGTCATGGCCGACAGTCCGATCCGGTCGGCGACCAGACCCAGTTTCTCGGAGGAGAGGGGGAGCCGCGCTATCCACCACCAGATTCCCGCACTCGAAACGACCACGAGGAGTAGCAATACCCAAGGCCAGCGTCGCGCCGGGGCGGAGAATGAGGATGTTTCCTCATGGTCGTCTTCCGGCTCCACGGGTCGTCGTGGCGCGATGGGCGCGCGAGGCGCCTGCAACTGCGGGCGGCTGGTCTGATTTTTATAGTCGCGCATGCGCCCTTACATCTGTTCCGGCGCGCTGACACCGAGCAGCCGCAGACCATTGGCGATGCTTTGCGCGACGGCCGTGCAGAGGGTGAGGCGGGCGTGTCTGAGCGGTGTGTCATCCACCAGGATGCGAGTCGAGTTGTAGTAGGTGTGGAAAGCGGCGGCCAGATCCCTGAGGTAAAAGGCGATCTGGTGGGGTTCGCGGTCACGGGCCGCGGTGGCGACGACTTCCGGGAAACGCCAGAGGGTGTCGGCGAGTGCCCATTCGCGCGGGTCCTGCAGGGGTTCCAGGTCGATATTCCCCGCGGCGGGGGGGAGGCTGAGCCCCTTTTCTGTGGTCTGGCGCAGCAGGGAATATACTCGGGCGTGGGCATATTGGATATAAAAGACCGGATTTTCCTCGGAGTGCTTTTTAGCCAGTTCGAGGTCGAAGTCCAGGTGCTGGTCGGCGCGGCGTAACACATAAAAGAAACGCGCGGCATCATTGCCGACCTCCTCGCGCAGTGCGCGCAGGGTGACAAACTCGCCGGCGCGGGTGGACATGGAAATCTTTTCCGTGCCGCGATAGAGAACGGCGAACTGGACGAGAACAACCTCCAGGCATTGATCATCGAGGCCGAGGGCGCGCAGGGCGGCCTTGACTCGAGGCACATAGCCGTGATGGTCCGCACCCCACATGTCGATGATCCGGGTAAAACCGCGGGCAAATTTTTCGGCGTGGTAAGCGACGTCGGAGGCGAAATAGGTATAGGCGCCGTTATCGCGGCGGAGGACGCGATCCTTGTCGTCGCCAAAAGCGGTGGCACGGAACCAGAGGGCACCCTCGTGGATGTAACAGTGTCCAGCCGCTTCGAGAGCGGCCACGGCGGCGTCCACGGCCCCCGTATTCATCAGGCTGTGTTCGGAGTACCAGCGTTCATAGTGGACGCCGAAACCGATGAGATCATCGCGGATGTCGTCGAGGATTTCATCCAGGCCCGCGCTGTGCAGGACGCGATAGTCTTCGCCGAGGGACTGTTTCAGGTGGGCGATGAGGGTGTCGATGGCGAGATCGCCGTCACCGATCTTGGGCATGTCTGGTAACCCGGTCGCGGCGTACAGTAGCCGATTACCCACGCGTTCACGCAAGTGGGTGGCGATCGCGCGCACATATTCACCGCGATAGGTGTTGCTGGGAAAAGGCCAGGGTAGCGCTTGGGCGGCTTCGAGGTAACGCAGATAGACACTGGCGGCGAGAATGTCCATTTGCCGCCCGGCGTCGTTGACATAGTATTCGCAGAAGATGTCATAGCCGTTGAACCGGAGGATGTTGGCGAGACTGGCACCGTAGGCGGCACCGCGCCCATGGCCGACATGCAGGGGCCCGGTGGGATTGGCGGAGACGAACTCCAGCTGCAGGCGTTGGCCAGCACCGCTCCGGTTGGCGCCGAAGCCTTCCCGCTCGGCGCGCACCTGGCGGATCACGGTATGAAAGGCGGCGGGTTGTAAAAAGAAGTTGATGAAGCCGGGGCCGGCAATCTCGGCGCGGGCGATCCATTCCGACGCGGGCAGGGCCGCGACGATCTCGGCGGCGAGATCGCGCGGCTTGCGCCCGGCGATCCTGGCGAGGAGCAGGGCGATGTTGCTGGCGAGATGGCCGTGCTCCCCCTGCTTGGGGCGATCCAGCTCCAGCGTGGCGGGAATCCCTGGAATGCTGCCTCGGGCGTGGAGTTGTTGAAGCGCCCCTTGCAGGGCCTGGCTGACAAATGCTTTCACAGGGCTACCTTATGCGCGAAATTTTTGCTTTAGTGTAACGCAAACTGGCGCTTTACGGCAGGGGCTGTTGTATCTTGGATACTGTGCCGGAAGTGGTGTCCAGCGTGGAGCGATACATTGGGGGCGTGGTACGGAACGGAGAAAGGATGCGCGTGATGCACAAGTATCTGGGAGGTTTCTGGCGCTGGTTCACTACCCCGTGGCCGTTACCCGGCGGTCTTGTGGTCGAACCCGTCGGTATGGTCGAGTTCCTGATCATCCTGGTCTTTCTGTGGTGGGGAGCCACCCGGGTGCGGCGGCTTACCCGCCGGGTGCTCAGTCGGCGACTGGATCATGCGACGGCCTACGCTATCTCGCGGCTCATCTATTATCTGATGATTGCCCTGGGTATTCTCATCGCCCTGCAGACGGTCGGTGTCAACCTCAGCAGTCTGGCCATTCTGGGCGGTGTGATGGGTGTCGGTCTGGGTTTCGGGCTGCAGAATATTTTCAGCAATTTTGCGTCTGGACTGATCCTGTTGTTTGAGCGGAGCATCCAGGTGGGCGACTACATCCAGATCAAGGAAAACGGTTTGCATGGCGAAGTCAAAAAACTGGGCGTGCGTTACACGCAGATCGTGACGAACGACCACATGGATATCCTGGTACCCAACTCCCAGTTCGTGAATGGTGAAGTGATCAATTGGAGTTTGGATGACTCGATCATGCGGATTCATCTCCCCTTTCGGGTACCCTACGGCACCGACCGGGAGCGATTGCGGAGTCTGGTCGTAGAAACCGCGTTTTCCCTGCCCCTGACGGTACGGGATGAACGCTATCCGCCGACCTTGTGGTTGACCGCGTTCGGAGAGGCGGGCTACGACTGCGAGATGATCGTCTGGGTGGAACGCGCGGGATTGGTGCGTCCCGGCGGAACCCGCGCCCAATATAACTGGGCCCTGGCGGACGCGCTGGAACGGGCGGGTATCGAAATACCACGACCACGTCAGGAGGTGGTGCTGGCGCCCTCCCTGGCCGTTACGGAAAACGCATCTTCCTCTTCCTCCACATAATTACGCGGACCATCGGCCCTGTGCAGGGTGCTGGGCGGGATGAGAAAACCGTAGGCGACCATGGCCGCTATCAAGCAGACCCACATGGACAGGCGCAACAGGTTGTCGATGCTCAGGGTGTCTGCCTGGGTGCTGATCAGGATGTGCAGGTGCTGGGCGGAGAGCGTGATTTGCGGATCGAATCGACTGAGATGGTCGCGCAGGCGGGTCCTGGCCAGGGCGCTGTAGCGGGTCCAGTAGACGCTGAGCAGGCTTACCCCGATGTTGGCGCTGAAGACGCGGATGAAGTTGCTGGTGGTGGCGGCCGACGGAATTTCCTCGGCACCGAGTCCGGAGAGGATGATCATGGTCAGCGGCACGAAGAGCATGCCCACCCCCACGCCGATGCACAGCACCGGCCAGAATAGATCGCTCAGGCTGCTGATGAGGCTGAGGTGAGCGCTGCCATAGGCGAAAGCAAAGATGGCGAAGCAGAGGGCCGTTAGCCGGCGCAGGCCGAGCAGTCCGCGCAGACGATCCATCAGGGTCGACAAAGGAATGGCGCCGATGCCGATGGGGATGAGCACCGCGCTTCCCCAGAAACCGTTGAAGCCGAGGGTTTCCTCCGCCCAGAGAGGCAGTATGGAGGCCCAGCCCATGAACATGGCCCAGCCCAGGCAGAGTAACAGCAGACCCAACCAATAATTGCGCCGCCGCAGAAAGTGCAGTTGCAGCAAGGGATGCCGGGTTTCGCTTTCGCGCCAGGCAAAGAGCAACAAGGACACGAAGGCGAACAAGGCCGTTGTGAGAATGAAGGTGGAACGCCACCAGCCATACTGCTCGCCCTGATCCAACACAATCTGCATGCTCATCAGCCCGCCATAGAGCAGGCCGAAACCCCAGGCATCGAAGGGTGGGGCTTGGAGCGAAGTCGGCTCCTTGGGGATGCCCAGGTTGCCGAGCAGCAGGGCGATGCCCCAAAGGGGCAGGGAAAACAGGAAAATACTGCGATAGCCGAGCTCCGTCGCCAGCAGTCCGCCGATCGCCGGCCCGAAGAAGAACGGCACCAGCATGGTGTTGCTCCAGAAGATGGTCACCAGACCATGGTGCTGGCTGGGGCTATGGCGTAAAAAAAGGCTTTGACCCAAGGGAACGAGGAGCCCCGCGGCGATCCCTTCCAGAGCGCGGGACAGCAGCATGATCCAGAGATTCACGGTCACCATGCTGATGAGGGTTCCCACCATGGCCACGGCAACAGCCGCTTGAAAGACGCGGCGCATGCCGAAACGGGCGGTGGTCCAGGGCATGAGGGTGATACCCAGCGACCAGTGGACGATGAAGTAGGTCAGGGTCCAGAGGGCATGGTCGCTGCTGGTGGAGAGACCACCCGCGAGGTACGGGAAGATACCCTGCACCGAGGCGCCATCGAAGGAGCCCATACCAAGGGCGAGGCCGACTCCCGCAAAGAGCGGCCATGTTTCAGACAGGGATTGGGGTGTTTCCACGGTATCTGGATCCTGGGAAGTTGCCCCAATGTAACGCTCACATTAATATTTGACTAATAGATTGATTTATACAAACTCATCGGAAAAGCCAATGAAAATCCATGCGGAAGAATTGCTGACCTTTCTGGCGGTGGCGGAGGCCAACGGCGTGGGTGCGGGTGCCCAGGTGCTGAAGCGCAGTCAGCCCGCTGTTTCCGAGCGATTGCGCACCCTGCAGGCGGCGGTCGGAGAGCCCCTGTATCAGCGGGCGGGACGAGGGATCCGCCTGACCGCGGCGGGGGAGTCCTTGCTGCCCTGTGCACGCCGTCTGCGGGAAAGTCTCGATGCGGTGGAAAACTGGTCGGCACGGCGGCATGCCCTGCAGGAAGGGAGTCTGCGTATCGCAGCCAGCAATACGGTGGCCAATTATTTTCTCATGGAACATCTGGCCCGCTTTCGCGGGCGCTACCCGGGTGTGCAATTGCAACTCAAGACCGGGCCGCTCACGGACAACCTGCCGTTGAGCGCCTGGGATTTGCTGTTTACCGAAGAACAGATAGGGGGCGGCAGCTTGCCTCAGCATATGGAGCAGACCGCTTGGCGGGAGGATGAACTGGTGGCTATTTTGCCGCGAGATCATCCCTGGGTGCGGGAAGGTCGGCAATGGGTGCGTTGGGAGGAGGTGCTGGCGGAGCCCATCGTCTGGCGCGAGGTACATTCAGGGATTCGCCGGCGGGTGGAAGCGGCCATCGCCTGCGCGGGTCTGCGGGCTCGTTACAGCGTGGAGGTTACCGGAGTAGAGGCGTTGCGGGATGCGGTAGCGGCGGGGTTGGGGATCGGTTTTGCCTCGGTGGAGGCCTTGGATAAAGTGCGCTGGCCCTTGGCCTCGCTGCGTCTGGAACCCCCCCGGGGGCTGTTTTGGACCCTGTATCTTATCCGCCCCCGGGCCGATTTTCGGTCGCGGGCGGTACGCGCTTTTCTGGAGTTGCTGGCGGCGGACGGCTGAATCCGTGCGTGCCCGCCTAAAATCCGCCGTCGGCCGTCGCCACCAG
>JAKACQ010000046.1:0-19446 GCA_021821285.1 Pseudomonadota bacterium | reverse complement strand
CCGCCCACATACTGATCCACCGGCAGCCAGTCGGCGGCGCGCTGGTCGAGCATCTGCTCGGCATCGGGGCAGGCGAAACGGGCGTAATACCAGGAGCTCTCCACGAAGGTGTCCATGGTGTCGGTTTCCCGCCGGGCTGCGGCGCCGCATTGCGGGCAGGCCACCCGGGTGAACTCGGGGTCGTCCAGCAGCGGCGAACGCGGGTCTTTAAGCTGGTAGTGGGTCGGCAGGATCACCGGCAGATCCCGCTCCGGCACCGGCACGACGCCACAGTGGGGGCAGTGGATCATGGGGATGGGCGTGCCCCAGTAACGCTGGCGGGAGATACCCCAGTCGCGCAAACGGAAGTTGACGGTCTTCTGCCCCAATCCCCTGGCGGCTACTGCCGCGGTGATGCGGCCTTTGGCCACTTCACTGGCCAGGCCATCGAAAGCCCCGGAGTTGAATAAGGTGCCGCTGCCGGTGCAGGCCTCCGTCATGGCTTCGCCGTCGGTGGCAACACCCTCAGCCTGAATCACCGCGCGAATGGGCAGACCATATTTGCGCGCAAACTCAAAATCCCGTTGATCATGGGCGGGTACACTCATCACCGCGCCTTCGCCATAGCCCATGAGCACGAAATTGGCGGTCCAGACGGGTAGCTCCACGCCGGTAAGCGGATGCTGCACGTTCAGGCCGAGGGGATGTCCCTCCTTCTCCTGGGTTTCGATGCTGGCTTCGGAAACGGACCCATGGCGGCAGCGTTCGAGGAAGGCCGCGAGTTCAGCGCTGTTTTCCGCCGCCTGAACGGCCAGAGGATGTTCCGGGGCCACCGCCAGATAGGTCGCCCCCATCAGGGTGTCGGGACGGGTGGTGAAGACCTTGATGACACCGCCGCCAGCGGCCAGAGGGAAATGAATTTCTGCGCCTTCCGAGCGACCGATCCAGTTGCGCTGCATGGTCAGCACCTGCTCCGGCCAGCCCTCGCTCAGGGTGTCGAGGCCGCTCAGCAGTTCTTCGGCATAGGCGGTAATGCGCAGGAAATACTGCACGATCTCCTTGCGCTCGACCGGCGCGCCGGAGCGCCAGCCACAGCCGTCCACCACCTGCTCGTTGGCGAGGACGGTTTGATCCACCGGGTCCCAGTTGACGGTGCTCAGTTTCTGATAGACCAGGCCCTCCTCCCAGAGCTTCACGAACAGCCACTGCTCCCAGCGATAGTAATCCGGCGCGCAGGTGGCGAATTCCCGCGACCAGTCGTAAGACAGGCCCAGCCGCTGCAACTGTCCGCGCATGTGGGCGATGTTGTCCATGGTCCATTGCGCCGGGGCCAAACCATGCTTGAGGGCCGCATTCTCCGCGGGCAGGCCGAAGGCATCCCAGCCCATGGGCTGCATGACCTCCTTGCCCCGCATGCGCTGATAGCGGGCAATGGCGTCGGCGATGCTGTAGTTGCGCACATGCCCCATGTGCAATTGTCCCGAAGGGTAGGGGAACATGGCCAGGGCGTAGAATTTTTCGCCCGAGGGCGTCGCGGCGGCCTTGAAGGTCTGCTGATCCCGCCAGCGCTGCTGCACGGCGGCTTCGAGTTCTTGCGGGGAATAGGGGGGAGTGTCCATGGAGTTATCTTGAGCCGGATACCGAATGTGGCACAAAGGTTGCCATAGGCACCGGGGTGGCGCAATGGTGTACGGGCGCTATTTCAGCTATCGGGCAAGACGGGTCCTGGCTTGGGCATGGGTGGCTACCCGACCTTCCGCGATCGCCTGTTCACCGCGTGCAATGGCTTCCATATCATTCATAGTGCGTCCACATCCGCAGGACGCGAACTATTTTCTCTTTGGTAAAAACTTCGTACACGATACGGTGCTGAATATTGATGCGGCGAGCATATGCACCGGCTAGATCGCCGACCAACCTTTCAAAGGGCGGTGGATTTTGAAATGGGTCGTTGGCAAGAACCGCGAGCAGTTCTTGCGCCTTTGATTTAAGGCCACTTGCAGCAAGCTTCTTTGCATCCTTCATTGCATGCTTGGAATAAACAACGTCCCAATTCACCACTCAAGCTCCTTCGAACTTTTTGGGAGGGGCTCAGCCATACCCGCCTTGATGGACTCGCGCATGCCAGGCACGGCCAGAAGGTACAAGGTTTCTTGAATTGCGCTCCAATCTTCCGCGGAGAGCAGCACGGCACTGCTCCGTTTTCCGGAAATGATGATTGGCTCATGAGACTCTGCAGTTTGATCAATGAGCCGGTACAGATTTGCGCGAGCTTCGCTGGCGGTAAGCGTGTTCATTTTGTGCTCCTTCAAAGAAGGCTTTATGGTACGTGTTCGCGTACGTTTGTCAAGTGGCTATGCGAGGGCTACACCGGGCGCATCTGTCAGGCTTGTAGTGAAAGCCGTAGAAGGTGCAGTGCGCCCCGCAACGTTCAAGTTGGGCCTTGCAATGGGGAGCCGCAAGCTGCTCATGAGTGAACGGGAGACGCGGAGAGCTTTACACCAAGAGCATGAAGTAGCTTGAGCATTGTGTCGTAGCGTGGCTTGGCGCCGGGCGTAAGCGCCTTGTAAAGGCTCTCGCGACCAAGGCCGGCGTCTTTCGCGAGCTGTGCCATGCCGCGGGCGCGAGCCACATCGCGCACTGCGGTAAGAAATACATCAGGATTGGGGTCATTCAGTGCGGCGCTTATGTATTCCGCGATGGTTTCTTCATCGTCGAGGTAGTCAGCGGCATCGAAGGGGGCAAATTTGGCCATGGTTCACTCCTTATCCAAAACCCGCGTCATCTCAATGGCGCGTTTAATGTCGCGCTTCTGCGAGGACTTGTCGCCGCCCAGCAGAAGCAGATAGATCACCTCGCCGCGACGGGTGAAATAGACTCGGTAGCCGGGGCCGAAATGAATACGCATTTCGGAGACCCCTTCACCCACGGGCTCGCAGTCCCCGAAGTTGCCATGCTCGGCAGAGCGGATGCGGTGAGCTATGCGGGCACGGCCGAGTTTGTCTTTCAGAGCTGCGAGCCAAGAGTCGAATTCGACGGAGCGGTGAAAGGTGTTCATGTGACTTATTGTATCCGATCGGATACCGATATGCAATCTCGGCGAGGTTGTTCATCCTCGGCTTGTGAGGTCCAACGTTTGAATCACCATCGCACTCCTTCGATTGATGCAACATAACGGGGCGCGATTTGTGCGGCACCCGCTCGAACGTTTAAATTCACCGGTCTACTCAGCTATTCGAACACAGGCCGCATGAATGAACGTTCATAACTAATGAAACACTTCGTTTCTTGGTAGTAACGCATAGCCGCCTGACATTCTGGATCACTGGCTGCTTTGGTGCGGTAGGTTTCATAGGCCGCAAGCGTAGGGAACGAAAACAAGGCAAGAGCGACATTGCTTGCGCCTTCGTGTGGCAGGAAATAGCCGTGATGTTTGCCGCCAAACTTTTCAACCAGCGGAATCCACAACTTTCCGTATGTCTCGAACTCCTTGAGCTTGAAGGGATCGACTACATAGCGAAGATAGCACGTAATCACAGTATTCTCCCGATGGGCCTAAACGTAAATTGTACTGCACCATAGCGCTGTGTAACATGGGTAAACGCAGGCTAACATGAGGGAGCATACGTGACTACAATGGGCACCATGAACTCTCCGGCTCGCCAACCACGCCTGCTGGATCAAGTACGGGAAGCGCTGCGGCTGCGCTATTACAGCCTGCGTACCGAGCAGGCTATGTCTATTGGATCAATGGGTTTCGTGCTGTTTCAATGATGGTCTGTTTCTTCAACGCGGCCGGGACAAAGCGATGCGCACGGATTATCTGAACATACCCATCCGGGACTGCGGTGAGCCACTGCAGGAGATTCCCGAAAACGCCTTCCCACGGATGAATCCGCATCCCTACCTTGCGATGGGGGCGCCTTATGCCGAATCGCCGTGGCGGCTGCGTTCAGGGACGCTCTCCGCTTTATATCGGGCGCAATCCCTGTTGTCGGCTCGACATCCGGGATGGCGCATAGCGCTCTTTGACGCCTATCGTCCACTGACTGTTCAGCACTTCATGGTCTGGGATGCTTTCCAGAGGGAGGCGCAGGCGACGGGTTGTCTCGACCGGGTCTCGTCCTGCGCCGGGCCGGATGCGCTGAAGCGCGGGGATCCCGAAATCTACGCGCTGCTCGCCCCCAAAGTGTACCGATTTTGGGGAATTCCCGATCCGGACCCCTGCCGTCCGCCACCCCACAGCACGGGTGCCGCCATAGACTGCAAACTGGTGGATGGAGCCGGTCAGGATGTTCCTATGGGCGGACCTGTCGATGATTTTACCGATCGCGCCATCCCGGATTATTACGCGGCGGCTCCGCTGGAAACGCCGGAATACCTTTACCACCAATATCGCGCGCTGCTGGTCTCGATCATGACTCAGGCGGGGTTCGCGCAGCATGCCGGGGAATGGTGGCACTTCTCCATCGGTGACCAGATGTGGGCGCACACCGTGGGTGCTGATTGCGCGCTCTATGGGCGCGTGGGCGATGGGTGATGTATGGGTTTCTCCAATCGGCCGCCCATGGGGATCCCGCCCCGGATCCCGTCGCCATTGGCGCGTCAGCGCCTACAGGTTAGACTAGGCGCCATATCACGCGTGTCCCACCGCATCGTTCCGGAGAAAACCATGGCCGAGTTGCCAGAAATAGAACTGCTCAGACAAAAGCTGCGACGCAGCATCTTGCATAAGCGGGTAGGCGTGATGCAGGTGCACAACGCTAAGGGCGAACCGCTCACCGATGGTGCCGGGGTGGAAGACGCCGCCCTCAAAGGCAAGGAAATCACCGATCTGCACCGCTATGGCCAGTACCTCTTCCTGGAACTGAACCGCAAGGACATTCTCGCCATGCAACTGGGCGGCGAATTCAGCGGCGAACTCGAGCGCGGTCCAGCCAAAGCGAGGGACGGGGAGGAACCGCGTGCGGCGTTGGTGATTCAGATCAACGGTCAGCAGCGGTTGCGTTTTCAAGGTACCCAGTTGGCCAACCGCTTGCGCATGCTCGATGAACACAGCGATGTGGATTTTCTGACCAAACTTGGTCCCGACCCGTTGATGGTGCATGGTGAAGGGCTCGCGGTATTGCGCGAAGCCTTGAGCCGCCGCCGCAGCGCCTTGCGCAATATCCTTTTGGATGACGCCTTCGCGCCAGGCATCGGTGGTCTCTGGGCGGATGAAATCCTTTTTCAGGCCCGCTTGCGGCCCGACCGGACGGTGCCCCGTCTCAGCGAGGAAGAGCGGGAGCGCTTCCTCGAGCAGATACCCAAGGTGCTGGATCGGGCGGTGCGCTGTCAGGCGAAAGTCAACCTCCTGCCCAAGACCTTTCTCACCCGGCATCGGGAAGACGGTCACTGCCCCGGTTGCGGGGGGGCGTTGGAGATGCTTTCGGTGGGGGGCAAAAACGCATTGTACTGCCCGGCTTGCCAGGCTTGATCAAACCGCCATTACTTGTGTCTCCAGGGTAAATCGCTGGCTTTCCAACCTTCGAGCTTGCCACGCTGGCCATACGGATCGTGTTTGCCTTCAAAACCGCCGAGAATGTTGTAGCAATGCCGATAACCCCGGTTGGTCAGGTGTTCAGCGGCTGCCAGAGAGCGGCCCCCCGTCCGGCAGAGCAACAGCAGTAAATCGTCGGGCTGCGCTTTCTTCCGCAGATCCGCATCGAAGTCCGCGTTGGGGGTCATGCCCGGGTAGAGTTGCCATGGCACGTGACAGCAGCCTTCGACAAAACCCGCAAAATCCAGTTCCGGCTGGGAGCGTACGTCAATCAGAATGGCCTTGGGATGCTCGCGCAACACCGCATGGGCTTCTTCCGGCGTGAGATCCCCGGCATGGCGTTTGCCGGCCGCCCTGGCTCGTTCCCGCGCTTGCTGCAAAATCTTTTCCGTGTTCATGTGGCTTACCTCGTTTTGTCGTTGACCGTGAATCTATTACATTCTGCAAGATGTCCGGCGGCGCTGGTCATCCAGATGATCCGGACCGGCGTTCTCGACCTGGAAGATATCCGGACTGGCCTTGCCGCGGGCGATCAGGCCCCATAACGATACCACTTGAAGCGCTCGCGTTCCTGCCGTGTTGGGCGGCTTTCACCGACGGCCGATATTCGGTGATACCATAAAGGCGCGTGGAACACACGATGACCGCCAAACCATGAGAGGCTTCGATCAGTGACAGGAACCATTAGTCGTGTAGAGCGCGGCAAGCAGAATATGCGGGTGACCCTGATGGGGGCGGGCACCAATGTGGTGCTTTTTTTCGCCAAGCTGGCGGGTGGTGTCCTGGGTCATTCCAGCGCATTGGTGGCTGACGCCGTCCATTCTCTTTCCGACCTGCTTTCTGATCTCGGACTGGTCCTTGCCATGCGTTTTAGCAGCCAGCCGCCGGATCAGGAACATCCCTACGGTCATGAGCGGTTTGAGACGCTGGCGGCGCTGGCGACGGGCACCCTGCTGGCCGTCAATGGGGCCGCAATCGGCTATGAGGCGGTCCAGCGGCTCATCATCGGCCATTACGGGATGCCGGCCATCTGGACCCTCTACATCGCCGCTTTTGCCATTATCGCCAAAGAAACGCTTTATCAGGTCACCATCCGGGTTGCCCGGCGAACCCGTTCCGCAGCGCTGCGTGCGAATGCCTGGGATCACCGTAGCGATGCTATTTCCAGTGTCATCGTGTTTATCGGTATCGGTGGCAGTTTGTTGGGCGCACCATATTTGGACTCGGTCGTCGCCCTCATCGTCGCCCTCATGGTGTTGCGGATCGGCTTGGTTACGGGCTGGGAGGCGGTGCAGGAGCTGGCGGATCGTGGCCTCAATGATGAGGCGCTGGCCCATATTCGCGAAGTGATTCTCGGTTGTGAGGGGGTGCGCGATTTACATATGCTGAAGACGCGCAAAATTGGGCATCAGGCCCTGGCGGAAGTGCATTTACAGGTGATACCGACCCTGAGTGTCTCCGAAGGGCACCAAATTGCCGAGCGGGTGCGGATGGCATTGTTGCGGCAAGTGGATGATCTGGCTGATGCCACCATCCACATCGACAGCGAAGATGACGAGGAAGGTGGTGTCCTCATGCCGCCGCGCAGCGATATCGAAGCGGCGGTGCGTCAGCGATTGCAGGTGGAGGGGCTGCCCGCGGCGGAGCAGATGACTCTGCACTACCTCAAGGGCGGGGTGATCATCTGCCTGCGTTATGCCTTGCCGTCATCCGCAACATTCGCTAGCCTGCGGGAAACGGAAACGCGGATCCGGGAGACCCTGCAAGGGCGTGTGCCGGGTTTGCAGAAGGTGGATGTGGTCTGGTGTTTGACCGGCACCCAGGCCGCGTCGTCGCTTGCCCCATAGTGGTGCATTTTTTGAAACTGCACCATAATTGGGCACCCTATTGGTGCAATCGCTATGGGCGATTCATCCCTGAGCCCGTTTTTATCTGGTATGAATTTTGTTAGGCAGGTTTGTTTCGGGTCGTAAATATTTCTTGATCGGAGGAGAAGCAGATGGGTTACAGCCCCAGTGATGTGGTTAAATTGATTCAGGAAAAAGACATAAAGTTCATCGATTTTCGCTTTACGGACACCAAGGGTAAAGAGCAGCATGTCTCTGTCCCCGGCCGTACTATCGAAGAAGACACCTTCGTTGATGGCAAGGCCTTCGATGGTTCCTCCATCGCGGGTTGGAAGGGCATCAACGAATCCGACATGATTCTTTTGCCGGATCCTGACTCCGCCGTGCTTGACCCATTCACCGATGAAACGACCCTCATCATCCGCTGCGATGTCATTGAGCCCGCCACCGGCCAAGGCTATGAGCGCGATCCCCGCTCCGTGGCCAAACGTGCCGAAGCCTATCTGAAAAGTACCGGTATCGCCGACGCTGCCTTTTTTGGTCCCGAAAACGAGTTTTTCGTCTTTGATTCCGTCACCTGGAACATCGACATGAGCGGCTGCGCCTACAAGGTGGATGCCGAAGAGGCCGCCTGGAACTCCGGCAAGGAATATGAATCCGGCAATATGGGTCATCGCCCCGGCGTCAAGGGCGGTTATTTCCCGGTCCCGCCCGTCGATTCGGCGCAAGATCTGCGTTCGGCCATGTGTCTGGCGATGGAAGAGATGGGGTTGAAGGTGGAAGTGCATCACCATGAGGTGGCCACGGCCGGACAGCACGAAATCGGCGTCGGCTTCAATACGTTGACCCGCAAGGCCGATGAAGTGCAGATCCTCAAGTATGTCGTCCATAACGTGGCGTCGGCCTACGGGCAGACGGCCACTTTCATGCCCAAGCCCATCGTTGGCGATAATGGCAATGGCATGCACGTCCACCAGTCTCTCAGCAAGGATGGCAAGAATATCTTCGCGGGTGAGCTGTATGGTGGTCTGTCGGAGGTCGCGCTGTACTATATCGGCGGCATCATCAAGCACGCCAAGGCGATTAATGCGCTGACCAACCCCAGCACCAACAGTTACAAGCGCCTGGTGCCCCATTTCGAGGCGCCGGTGTTGCTGGCCTACTCCGCCAAAAACCGTTCGGCGTCCATCCGTATTCCTTTTGTCAGCAGTCCCAAAGCCCGGCGCATCGAGGTGCGCTTTCCGGATTCCACCGCCAATCCCTACCTGGCGTTCTCTGCCATGCTGATGGCGGGTCTGGACGGTATCCAGAACAAAATCCACCCCGGAGACGCCATGGACAAGAATCTTTATGATCTGCCCGCGGAGGAACAGACCAACATACCCGGTGTCGCCGTATCTCTGGAAGAGGCCCTGCATGCCCTGGAAGCCGATCACGAGTTCCTGATGAAGGGGGGCGTGTTCTCCGAGAGTTGGCTGGAAGGGTATCTGGATTTGAAATGGGCAGAGGTGCAGACCCTGCGGGTGACCACCCATCCGGTGGAGTTTCAAATGTACTATAGCCTCTGAGCGAGGGGACGGCCCGCCGCAACGGCGGGCTTTCGCCCATCTCATCCGCCCCATGCCAGGCGCGGGGTTGATGAGATGGGCCGCCTTGACAACCCGGGAATTGGCAACCATATAGGGAAGTACCCCCGCTGGTCAGGAGAGCAGACCGATGAAGTATGGAATTCCCCCCCTTACGCCTGGTAAAGGGATATCGAAAGGCGCGCTGGCGGCGGGAATCTGTGTCTCCCTGTCGGTTTTTCTGGTCGGTGTCTCGGCGGATGCAGGCACTATTTATCGTTGGGTGAGTGGCAGTGGAGTCGTGAGTTATGGCGAAACCCCGCCCGCAGGCGCCAAAGGCGTCGAGCAGATCTCCGGAGCGCCGCGGAGTTCGGTCAGCGCGCCGGTCCCCACCCCGGGTGAGGGCGCCGCTTCGCCGCCGGAGCGGCGGGTCGGACCTCCGCCCGCCCGCCCCGCCGCGAATCCGGCCTTGAAGCGTATGCAGGCGGAACTGGCCCTGGCGCGGCTGGCGCTGATCCGAGCGACCCGGAATTACGAGCAGGGCAAAGCCATACGTACCGGCAACGAACGTAATTATGCCCGCTATCTGGCCCGGGTAAACGGACTGAAGCAGACGATGGATGCCGCACAACTGCGGGTGCTGCTGTTAGAGCGGCAGATTCAGCAAGTGCAGAACGAAGGCCCGATATCGACGCAGTCAGGGATTGCAGCGCATTAGTTCGTGTGGGGTGTGTTTGCGCCCTGAGGATAGACCGGAGGGCGCTTCGTGGCTTACCATAGGCCATCAGATAGCCACAGTAAGCCTCTGGAGACCCAATGCCGCGCTTCTTGCTCAGTAACGACGACGGTTATCTGGCGCCGGGGCTGGGAGCACTCGCCGAAGCGATAAGACCTCTGGGCGATGTGGAGGTGCTGGCACCGGAGCAGGATCGCAGTGGGGCGAGCAATTCCCTCACGCTGGACCGGCCACTGCGGATACGTACGGGACTCAATGGGTTTCACTATCTGGTGGGCGGCACCCCTACGGACTGTGTTCATCTCGCGGTCACCGGAATCTTTGCGGAGACGCCTGATATGGTGGTCTCCGGCATCAATCGGGGGGCCAACATGGGGGACGATGTGCTCTATTCCGGCACGGTCGCGGCAGCCATGGAAGGGCGTTTTCTGGGATTGCCCGCCATGGCGATTTCTTTGGCCGGGAGGGATTGCACGCATTTCACGACGGCGGCGAGGGTGGCCGCCAAACTGGTGACCGGAGTGCTGAGCCATGCCCTGCCCGCGAACACCATCCTCAACGTGAATGTGCCCGACGTGCCCCATGAGGCCATTCGAGGGTTTGAAGTCACCCGTTTGGGCCGCCGTCACAAGAGCGACATGGTGATTCCGGCGGCCGACCCGCGTGGTGACCCTGTCTATTGGATCGGCCCTTCCGGGCGGGAGGCGGATGCCGGGCCAGGCACCGACTTTGATGCCGTGCGCCGCGGTTACGTCTCCATCACGCCGTTGGATCTGGATATGACCCGCTATAATTTTCTGGATAATTTGAGCCAATGGCTGCGCGATTGCCAGTCCTGAGCCCCGAGGTCGGGATGATTTCCCCGCGTACGCGGGGGCGCATGGTGGCGCGTTTGCGTGCAGAGGGTATCCGCGACGAGCGGGTTCTCGATGCCATGAACCGGGTTCCGCGCCATCATTTTGTGGCTCAGGCATTGGCGGGGCGAGCCTATGAGCCGGTATCCCTGCCCATCGGCTACGGCCAGACCATCTCTCAACCCTGGAGTGTGGCGCGGATGATGGAAGCGATCCTGCAAGACCGGGAGGTGCCGCAGCGGGTGCTGGAGATCGGCACCGGTTCCGCCTACCAGACGGCGGTACTGGCGGAGCTTGGAGCCGAAGTCTTCAGCATGGAGCGCATTGGCGCGCTTCAAGAGACGGCGAGGGCGCTTTTGACGCGGCTGGGCTATCGTCGAGTGCATCTGCATCATGGCGATGGTAGTGGCGGCTGGCCGGAGAAGGCACCCTTTGATGCGATTGTCATCACCGCCGCGGTGCCCTGCGCCCTGGCACCCCTTTATCGCCAGTTGCGTGCCGGGAGTAGTCTGGTGATGCCGGTGGAAGAAGGCGAAAAGCAGCATCTGCAAGTCAGTTATTGGGATGGTAGCCAGGCGCGGGTGGTTCCGTTGGGCCCTTGCCTTTTCGTGCCGTTGCTGGCGGGAACGATTTCAGTGGCCTCTGGAGAGTGCGGTGGATAAGAACGCGATCAGAGACGATGAAGAGGAGGCTCCGGCAACCTTCTTGGAGGCGCACGATGAGGATGTCCCGGAAAATGCCGATAGTGTGGAGGACTTCGGGGAGGCGCATGATTGGGACGCCACGCGTTGCTATCTTCAGGAGATCGGTCACAGCCCGCTGTTGACGGCGGAACAGGAGGTGACGTTGGGGCGCCGGGTGCAGGCCGGGGATCAGGACGCCCGCTGCACCATGATCGAAAGCAACCTGCGCCTTGTGGTGCGGGTGGCCCGGCGTTACATTAACCGAGGGCTGCCGCTTTTGGATTTGATCGAAGAGGGTAATCTCGGGTTGATCCGAGCGGTGGAGAAATTCGACCCGGAGCGTGGCTTTCGCTTTTCGACCTATGCCACCTGGTGGATCCGCCAGAATATTGAGCGGGCGCTGATGAATCAGACGCGTACTATTCGTCTGCCCATTCACATCATGAAGGAGCTCAGCGCGGTGTTGCGCGCCGCCCGCTGTCTTGGGCAGACCCTGCAACGGGATCCGACGCCGGAGGAGATTGCGGAAGCCCTGGATCGGTCCGTGGACGCGGTGCGCGGCTGTTTGGAGATGGATGGCCGGGTCACCAGCCTCGACATGCCGCGTGGTCGGGAATCGGATCGCCCCCTCGCCGATATCATCGCCGATACCGGGACGACCGGTGTGGAAGAAGGGCTGGCCGATCGCAATCTTTCGCAGCAGATGCACCAGTGGATGGCCGCGATGACGGAGAAGCACCGTCTGGTGCTGCTCTGGCGTTTCGGGCTGGATGGTACCGATGGAGCGACGCTGGAAGAAGTCGGTGCGCGCCTGGGAGTGACCCGGGAGCGGGTGCGGCAGATTCAGGTGGAGGCCTTGCTGGTGTTGCGCCATCGTATCGAGCAGGAGGGGCTGACATCGGAGAGTCTTTTCGGCTGACGGCGGACTCAGGCTTCCGGTGGCAGCAGGGCTGCGACGACCGCGCGATCTTCGGCCAGCAGGATGTTGTAGGTGCGGCAGGCGGCGCTGGTATCCATCACCTCCACGGCGAGTTGGGCGGCGCGTAGAGACTGCATGAGTTCCAGCGGGAAATGCTGACGTTTGCCGGTGCCGAGCAGGAGGATATCCGGCTTTTGGGCGATGACCTCGTCAAAGTGTGCCAGGCCGAGGGTGTCGGCACGATCCGGTCCCCAGGGGCTGCGTAACCACTCGGCACTGACCAGCACCCCCTGGGGGTGGTTTTTCCCGCGAATGAGGATGCCCTGCGATCCGTAGGCATGGATGATATTGCGATGACTGTCGCGCTGTAGATGTAGTTTCATGAGACGCTCCTTCGCGCGGATTGACAGGCCCGCGTCGCCTCTCTATTGTTCTCCGGTTTCGGTATCCGCTACAACCCTGAAGGCTCGCGCCACCATGAACAGTGATTTTGAACGTATCCGCCGTTTGCCTCCTTATGTGTTCAACATCGTCACGGACCTGAAGAATCAGGCCCGCAAGCGGGGCGAGGATATCATCGATTTTGGCATGGGCAACCCGGATCAGCCTACGCCTCAGTATATTGTCGACAAGCTCTGTGAGACGGCCCAGCGCGGTGATACCCATCGCTACAGCGTGTCGCGCGGTATCCCTCGCTTGCGCCGCGCCATTACGACTTGGTACGAGCACCGCTATGGCGTGCAGCTTGATCTCGAATCCGAGGCTATCGTCACCATCGGGTCCAAGGAGGGAATCGCCCATCTGGCGTTGGCGACCATGGGCCCCGGCGATATCGTGCTGGTGCCGAGCCCCACCTATCCCATCCATCCCTACGGCTTTGTGATCGCCGGTGCCGACGTGCGCCATGTGCCGATGCTGCCTGGGGTGGATTTTTTCGCGGAGCTGGAAAAGGCGGTCAAGGCGGCCTGGCCGAAACCGAAGATGCTGGTGATCAATTTCCCCCACAACCCGACGGCGGCGGTGGTGGACTTGGATTTTTTTGCGCGGGTTGTCGAGTTTGCCAAGGAACACCGCATTTGGGTGGTGCATGACCTGGCTTATGCGGATATCGTTTTTGATGGCTATAAGGCGCCGAGTTTTTTGCAGGTGCCGGGAGCCAAGGATGTGGGTGTCGAATTCTTTACGCTTTCCAAGAGCTATAATATGCCCGGCTGGCGGATCGGCTTTGCGGTCGGGAATCCCAAGTTGATAGGGGCGCTGGCGCGGATCAAGAGCTATCTCGATTACGGAACGTTTACGCCCATTCAGGTGGCCGCGATCACCGCGCTGGAAGGACCGCAAGACTGCGTCGAGGACATCCGCCTGATGTACGAGCAGCGCCGCGATGTGCTCTGCGAGGGGCTGGATGCCGCGGGCTGGGTGGTGGACAAGCCCAAAGCGACCATGTTCGTCTGGGCGAAAATCCCCGAAGCATTGCGCAAGATGGGTTCGTTGGAGTTCTCCAAGCTGGTGTTGGATCGTGCCAAGGTGGCGGTGAGTCCGGGCATCGGTTTCGGTGAGCTGGGCGACGAATATGTGCGTTTCGGATTGGTGGAGAATGAACACCGCACCCGGCAAGCGCTGCGCGGGATCAAGCACATGTTTCGTGAGGATCTGTGATGGCGGACGGTATGGAGCCGGTGCGGGTCGGCATCCTCGGCATGGGTACCGTCGGTCAGGGCACGGTGCGGGTGCTGGAGCGCAATGCCGAAGAGATCAGCCGCCGGGTCGGGCGGGAACTGCGGATCACCCATGCGGCGGTGCGTAATCCCGCACGTCTGAAAGGGCTGGATCTGCGGGCGCGAACCAGCAGTGACCCTTGGGCGGTGGTGTGCGATCCCGAGGTGGATGTGGTCGTCGAAGTCATGGGTGGGCAGGAGCCCGCTCTGGGTCTGTTGATGGCCGCCATCGCGGCGGGTAAGCATGTGGTAACGGCAAACAAGGCGTTGCTGGCCGAACACGGCAACGAGATTTTCGCGGCAGCGCAGGCGCGGGGGGTGATGGTCGCTTTCGAGGCGGCGGTGGCGGGTGCCATCCCCATCATCAAGGCGATTCGCGAGGGGCTGGCGGGCAACCGGATTCAGTGGCTGGCGGGTATCATCAACGGCACCAGCAACTACATTCTCTCCCAGATGTTCCGCGCGGGCTGGGATTTTCAACAGGCGTTGACGGAGGCGCAGCGGCTGGGTTATGCCGAGGCCGATCCGGGGCTGGATGTGGACGGTGGTGACGCGGCCCATAAAATCACGTTGATGGCGTCCGTTGCCTTTGGTATTCCGATCGATTTTGCCCATTGTCATGTGGAGGGCATCCGTGCGCTGAAACGGATGGATGTGGTCTATGCCGCGGAACTGGGCTATCGCATCAAACTGCTGGGGATCGCGCGACGACGGGTGGACGGTGTCGAGTTGCGGGTCCATCCTACGCTCATTCCGGAAAGTCATCTGCTGGCCAACGTGGAAGGGCCCTTCAACGCGATTCTGGTGGAGAGCGATGCGGCGGGGCAGAGCCTCTATTACGGCCGCGGCGCGGGTGGCGACCCGACGGCCAGCGCGGTGGTGGCCGATCTGGTGGATGTGGC
Organism: Pseudomonadota bacterium; assembly: GCA_021821285.1. Taxonomy (GTDB): domain Bacteria; phylum Pseudomonadota; class Gammaproteobacteria; order Acidithiobacillales; family Acidithiobacillaceae; genus Acidithiobacillus. The sequence continues at coordinate 4,704 of JAKACQ010000046.1, read as the reverse complement.
ACGGACCATGACCGCCGATCCCAGCAACCGGGTGCCTCACCTCGCCTTCCAGCCCGGTGCCATGAGCGCCTTGCCGCTGCTGCCCATGGCCGAGGTGGAAAGCGCTTACTATCTGCGTATCCATGCCCACAACCGCTCCGGTGTGTTGGCGCAGGTGGCGACGACGCTGGCGGAATACGACATTTCCATTGAAGCGCTGGTGCAGAAAGAAACGCCGGAGGCGGATGCCGTGCCCATCGTCCTGCTGCTGCACCGCTGCCGGGAAGGTGACCTGGAGCAGGCCATCGCCCGCATCGAAGCCCTGGCGGTCGTCGTCCAGCCCGTACTGCGCCTGCGCGTCGAGAGTTTGGCGGAGGGGTGATCCGTCTGCCGCCTCAATTTTTGAATGACTACGATCAGGATGACTCCATGACCCGTTACACCGGCATTATCGACCACTACCGCGCTTTCCTGCCCCTGGCTCCCGAGACTCCGGCGGTGAGCCTGGGCGAGGGCAACACGCCGCTGATCGAATGCATAAACCTGCCCCGCCAGCTGGGCCTCGATATCCGTCTTTTCCTCAAATTCGAGGGCCTGAATCCCACCGGCTCCTTCAAGGACCGTGGTATGACCATGGCGGTGACCAAGGCCAAGGAAGAGGGCAGCGAGATGGTGATCTGCGCCTCCACCGGCAACACTTCGGCGGCTGCGGCGGCCTATGCGGCGCGGGCGGGTATGCGCGCTTTCGTGGTGATCCCGGAGGGCAAGATCGCCCTCGGCAAGCTCTCCCAGGCGATGATGCACGGTGCCCTGGTGTTGCAGATTCGCGGCAACTTCGACGCGGGCATGCAGATCGTCCAGGATGTCGCCGCCAATGCGCCCATCACGCTGGTGAACTCGGTGAATCCCTATCGCTTGCAGGGTCAGAAGACGGCGGCCTTCGAGATTATCGAGGCGCTGGGTGAGGCGCCTGATTATCATGCCCTGCCCGTGGGTAACGCCGGCAATATCACCGCCCACTGGATGGGTTACTGCGAGGCGACGGATGCGCGGAGCGATAAGTCGCAACCCCTGACCGCGGCCTGCAAATTCTGTGATGGCGCCTGCCCCTATGGTCACGGTAAGGCGGGCAAACGACCGAAGATGCTGGGCTTTCAGGCGGCGGGCAGCGCGCCTTTCGTTGTCGGGGATTATGTGCGGTGCCCCGAGACGGTCGCTACCGCCATCCGCATCGGTCATCCCATGTCCTGGGATCAGGCGCATCGGGTGCAGGCGGAAAGCGGCGGCTGGTTTGGCGCCCATAGTGATGCCAAGATCCTGGAGGCGCAGCGCTGGCTGGCGCGATACGAGGGGGTGTTCTGTGAGCCCGCCTCGGCGGCTTCGGTGGCGGGGGTGGTGGCTGCGGCCCGCGCCGGAAAAATTGAAGCGGGCGCGACGGTGGTCTGTACCCTCACCGGCCATGGTCTGAAAGATCCCGACACCGCCATCGCTCAAGGCGGCGAAGTGCTGACGGTGGAGGCCAGCCTGGAGGCCGTGCAACGCGCGATTCTGGATCGCTGATGGCCGATCTCTGTCTCTGGCTGTCGGGGTTGCGCGGCGTGCCGGAGGACGATCTGGGAGCGGTGCTGCCGCGTTACTGGGGGCGTGGACGGGTGGAGCGGTTAACGGCGGATTCCTCTCTGGAGGTGGCGGGGCATTTGCTGGGTTTCAACGGCTTGCTGCCGGCCGCGGCACTATTGGCGGAGTCCGAGGGTATAGCGACCGAAGGACACTGGGTCATCGCCCTGGAGCCGGTGGCGTTTCGCGGACAGGCGGGGCGTGCGGTGTTACAGCCCCTGCCGGGTCTGGATGAGGACTCGGCAGGGGCGCTCTTTGCGGCGGCGGTGGCGCATATGGCGGATGCGCCCTGGACTCTGCGGCGCGGCGTCCGGCGCTGGTATGTGCTGGCCGCCGCTACGCCCGACCTGCACTGCCCCGATCCCGAACGCGTCTGGGGCCGCGAGCCCCTGGCCCTGCAAGCCACCGGTGCCGACGCCCGATGCTGGAACGCCTTCCTCAATGAGTTGCAGATGTTCCTCGCCGCGCATCCCGTCAATCAGGATGTCGATGCCAGCGGTCAGGAACCCTGGTGTCTGTTCTGGGCCTGGGGGGAGGGGCGCTTGCCTTCCGTGCAGCCCATCCCGAAGTGGCGGACCGTGGTGGCGGAGACGGACTACCTGCAGGCCGCGGCCCGTTGGCTCGGCCTGCCGCTGTCCTCTCCCAACGCGCTACGGGCCGCGACGCAGTTCCCCGACGATCTGCTCTGGGTCTGGTCCGGGGCGTGGCTCTATCCGGATACGGCAAAGTCCTTCGCGGCGCTGGTCCCGGCCCTGCAGTCCTTGTGGCGGAGTGGCGGACGGCTGGAGTGTCTGACGGGTATGCTTGCCAGCGGCGGTATAGAGCGTCTTACGCTTCGCCGTGCGGATCGCTGGCGTTTCTGGCGCAGACCGGCCCGGCCGGGCCATGCGCTGCCGGGCGTCTGGTAGATGGCCGCGGAAGCCGTGCGTATCGTCGATCGTCCTGTGGCGGCGGCGATATCGCGCGCGGCTTTGGAACTCGGGTACACCCCGCTCCAGGCCCGGATCATTGCCGGTAGATTGAGCGATGCCGATCTGGCGAAGCTGCCGGCATTGCTCAATCTGCAGTTGAACGCCCTCACGCCCCCGGATAGGCTGCCCGATATCGACATCGCTTCTGAATGCGCCGTTTCCGCCATAAAACAAGGGCTGCCCATCCTCTTGATTTCCGACTTCGACGCCGATGGCGCTTCAGCCCACGCGGTGCTGAAATTTGCGTTCCGGGACTATTTCGGCGTTCCGGAAGCGCGGATGCACAGCTATATCGGACATCGTCTGCGGGACGGCTACGGCGTCACCGAAACCCTGACGGACCGCATTATTGCGGAGGCCCCCCATCCCGCTTTGATGATTACCGCGGATCAGGGGAGCACCGATCATGAACGGATCGCCCGGTTGCGGGATCATGGTTTTACCGTCGTCGTCACGGATCATCACGGCGTGCCCGCGTCCGGGCCGCCACCCGCGGCCGTGGCTTGCGTCAATCCGGTGCGCGAGGACTCGGCGTTTCCCGATCCGTATATCGCCGGCGTGCATGTGGCGTGGCTGCTGTGCTGCGCGATCCGCCAGCGGCTGATCAGGGACGGCGCCCTGTCCGCCGATGCGCCCAAGCTCGGCGGTCTGCTGGATCTGGTCGCCCTGGGCACCATGGCCGATTGCGTCGATCTGGCGCGATCGACCAATAACAAGGCGATCATCGCTCGCGGCCTGGCGATCATGAACGCGCCGGTGCGACGGCCCGCCTGGCAGGCATTGTATGTTGCCACGAATTGCAAAGGCCCCATCACCGCCGCTACCCTGGCATTCAGTTTTGCGCCGCTCATCAACGCCCGCGGGCGCCTGGATTCCGCGCTGGGCAGCGTGGATCTGCTCATGAGTGATAGCGTCCCAGTGGCGGAAGGACTGGCGCTGCATTTCGTGGAACACAACACCGAACGGAAAGCGGTCCAGTCGAGCATGCTGCACAGAAGCACCGCACAGGCCGCACAACAGGTACGGGATGGTGCGGTGGCGATTACGATATTCGACCCGGAAGGCCATGCGGGTGTCCACGGTATTTGCGCGGCGCGACTGGCGGAGTCTTTCGGTAGACCGGTCGCCTATTTCTCGCCCAAAGCCGAGGGCGAACATATCACCGCCTCGCTGAGAACTGTGCACGGTTTCCATGTGCGGAATGCCCTGGCGGAAATCGCCGACCGTTATCCCGATGATTTTGTCGCCTGGGGCGGTCATGCGGGCGCTGGCGGGGTGACCTTGAAGCGCGATGGTCTGCAGCGCTTTGCAGAGGCGTGGGAGTCCATCGCGGCAGACGCGTTGCGTGACCGGAATGTCGGCCCCGAAATGGTCACTGACGGTGCGCTGGAGGTCATTCCCAGCTTCGCCGTTGTGGAAGAACTGGCTGCTTTAGAACCCTTTGGTCGCCAATGGGAGCCTCCCGTTTTCAGAAGCCACGGCCGGATTGAGCAGGTCCGCCCGGTGGGTGACGGCAGACACTTGAAACTGATCGTGAAAATGGATGCGATGGACTACGACGCCATCTGGTTCGGCGCCGTGGAAAATGGCATCTGCCCGGTCGAGGTCGGACAGACGGTACTCATGGCGTATGAACTGGATGTGAATACGTTCCGGGATACGACTACCTTGCAATTGCGGATTCGGCATATGGCGTTGGTGGGTGAAGGGGTTTGATCGCCATCATCCAGGAAGACTCCAGGGCTGACCTCGTCACTTTCCATGACGGGATGCTCACTGAGTCGCCTGATCGGGGTGTCGGTTTTCGGCTCGTAGCGTACCTTCATAGCCCCCTCCAATATTTGCTCACCTTGCCTCTGCCTGGCTTTCCGTCCACACAAGGAAGTCAGTCCCATACGGATCCTTTTTCTTTATCGGTTGCTCGAGTTGTGGCGCCGTTGCTATGGTCATGCCACCTGTCGGCAGGTGGCGATGAGAAGATCATCGTTCAATTCAAGCCGACAAGTCACCGACGTAGGCAAAAAACCGACTTGCAGAGGAGGGTATGTAGTATATACTGATCGTATATCCACGCCGGCAGGAGACTAAGGATGGCCATCGCACGCATCTTCCAATCAGGCAACAGTCAGGCCGTACG
>JAKACQ010000118.1:0-4165 GCA_021821285.1 Pseudomonadota bacterium | reverse complement strand
TGCTCGCTTTTACGCGCAGCCGTCAAGCCGCGCCACGGACCGCGTTAACGCTCACTCCATGCCGGAATGTCCGGGGGCAAAGTATACTGCCGCAATACGCGCGCCGATCAGTACCGCCAGCAGCACCGCTGTCGCAAACAAATCCAACGGACCCATACGGTGGGCGTAAAGCCCGATGAACAGTTCGCGCAACACGAAAACAATAGCCACTTCCGAGAGCACGCGCAAACGTATCCGATGAAATTCGAGATAGTCGGTGAAGGTGCGGAAAAGTTCGATCAGCACAAAAACGGAGAGGACATCCGCCACCAGGCCCTGTATCGCCTGCTCCTGACGGAAGGCCAAGACCGTGTCATAGACATCCCACATCAGCCCGACCACGGCGGCGAGCAGCGTGATCAGCATGACAAAAATCAGGACGATCACAATCAGATCGAGCATCTTCTCGTAAAAGCGCAGAATTTTACCGCGCGCTCCGCTGAGCAGCGCGCCAGGAATTAGCTCCTGCGGGTCCCCTTCTGTCAAATCAGCCCACCCCTTTGGCGGAGCGTCGCAGGCGGGACAACAGACGCCGCGCCATTTCGCCGAAGAGCTCAGTCTGCGTTGGATGGGGATGAATGGCTTCGGCCACCTGCTCCAGCGTCAGACCGGCGCTCACCATCAGGACCGCCTCACCCACCAGGGTATCCGCATGATCGGCCAGGAAGTGTACACCGACAATGCGATGGCTGACCTTGTCGGCGACCATTTTGATCAGACCATCGGTCTCGCCGGTCATCATCGCCTTGGCATCAATGCTCAGGGGCACCTTGACCTCGACCGCGTCCATGCCCGCGGCCTTCGCCTGCTCCAGGGAGAGGCCGACAAAGGCGCACTGAGGTCGGGTGAAAGTCACACCACTGTCCTTCGCTGCGTCGTAGCGAACACTGTGGCCCAGCAGATTGGCCGCCGCAACTCGCCCCTGCCGGCCCGCCGTGTGGGCCAGCATGTAACCGCCAATGACGTCACCCACGGCATAAATATGGGGCACATTGCTTCGCCCGGTCGCATCCGCAGCGATGGCGGCCCGCTCACCGAGCGTCACGCCAGCCGCCGCAAGGTTCAGACCGCTGGTGTCCGGGCGCTTGCCCGTCGCTACCAGCAGCAGATCGCAAGCATAGGTCGCGGCCTCTTCACCGACCTGGTAATGGACCTCCAACTGGCCAGCCTGCCCGGCGACATCCGCCACTTTGACGCCGGTCAACACCTGCAAGCGCGGGCTGTTATGCGCGAGGGCCTTCATCAACTGTTCCGCGACCTCCTTTTCCATCTCCGCCACCGGCCGGGGCAAGGCTTCCAGCACCTGCACTTCGGCACCAAAGTCATGAAACATCTGTGCCATTTCCATACCGATGGCTCCGGCACCAATGACGCAGAGGCGTTTGGGAGGCTGCTTCAAGTCCCAGACCGTATCAGAAGTCACGGCGGCGCCACTCCTCAACGCCTCCCGAATACCGGGAATCGGCGGCACAAAGGCCGGAGCACCCGTAGCGATGACACAAGCGCCAAAAGTCAGAGTCCGCGCATCTTTACCGCTGATCTCGACACTATGATCGCCGGTGAAGCGGGCGTAGCCTTCCAGCACCTGAATCTTCATGCCCTGATCGGTTTTCAGGGCCATTTCCCCGCGCGTCTGGAGAATGCCACGCCGATGCTGCTCCAGTTGCACCCAATCCAGCTTGGGCGTGCCCAGCGTCAGGCCCATAGCCGCATCATGCTCACGGTCACGGATACGGTCCGCAGCGGCGCGCCAGGCCTTGGAGGGGATACAACCGCGCCACAAACATTCGCCACCGGGCAGCGGTGCGTTATTGACCATAGCCACCTTGATGCCGTTCTCCACCAGTTCGCGGGCGCAGTCTTCACCACCGGGGCCAGCACCGATAACCAGTACCTGCACATCATAATCACCTGCGGGAATCATTGGGTCGGCATTGCCCAGCCAGGCCTCAGGATGCTCGATCGCCTGCTTCAGATCCTTGAGGAACAAGGCCGCTTCGGCACCATTGACCACCCGATGATCGGCGGTAATAGTGATAGGCATGCCCTCTGGACCATTACCCGCGATGGCGATGATCGCCGCTGTACCGGGAGTGACGATCGCATCAAACTGGGTGATGCCATACATGCCCATGTTGGAAATGGTGAAAGTGGGATTGGTGTACTCGGGCGGACTGAGACGACGCTTACGCGCCTTCTCTAACAGAGGATTCCATTCCGCCTGCAACTGATCGAGGCCTTTGCCTTCCACATCCCGCAGGACCGGCACGACCAGACCACCATCTTCCGTGGTCGCGGCAATACCGATATCATGCTGCGCGCGCTCCACAATTTTATCCGCAGGCTGATAAGCGGCATTCACCAGCGGATGTCTGCTCAGAGACTGAGACGCGGCCTTGGCAATGGCTACGGTAACCGAGACGTTATGTGCCTTAGCGATGCGAATCAACGCCTCGGGTTTCACCTGCACGGTGACATGAAACACGGGAATACTCAGCGAAGCGACCATCGCCTGACTGATGGCTCGTTCGATAGCCGTCATGGCCCGGCCGTTACCAGGCACGGCGGACTCAGGAGCGCGTACAGAGGTCATCGGTGCCACATGGCTGCCCGCCGCAAGCACGTCGGCGGCAACAATCACCCCCGCCGGGCCAGTGCCACGCAGGTTGTTGAGATTTATCCCCTGCTGACCGGCTAATTGCCGGGCGAAGGGACTGGCCGCTCCCTGCTGCGGACGCGCTGCGGGATGCGCGCCCGGCAGTATCGCAGGCATAACGGCGGCCGCAGGCGGGACTGACGCAGTAGTTCCCGTGGATGTCAGCACCGGGGTGGGGCTCGCCGGAGGCGTCGTCGCATGAACGACAGCTGCAGCATCGTCACGACGCACCATCTCCGGCGACTCCACCAGCCAGGCGAGGACACCACCCACGGGCACTACCGTATCTGGTGCCGCCAGGGGGCCGGAAAGATAACCCGCGCGGAAAACCTCTACATCCATGATGGCCTTATCCGTCTCCACCGTCGCCACAACGTCACCGCGCTGAATTTTTTCTCCCAGGGCTTTTTCCCAGGACACCAGCACACCTTCAGTCATGGTATCGGAGAGCTGCGGCATTTTAACCGCATAGCCCTCCGGGGTCGGCACTCCGGCCGGAGCGGGCGCATCTGCTACAGTAGCCATGGCTGCGGGCGTCACCAGGGCGGAAACAGACACGGTCTCCTCGGCCGTCTCGGTGAGGTAACCGATAGCCCCGCCCACCGGGATGACACTGCCGGCCTCGGCCAGAGGCCCTGCCAGATAACCCGAGCGGAACACCTCCACATCCATAATGGCTTTATCCGTTTCTATCGTCGCCACCACATCGCCGCGCGCCACCCGCGCGCCCACGGGCTTCTCCCAGGAAACAAGCACACCCTCCGTCATGGTGTCGGAAAGTTGCGGCATCTTGATGACGTAAGGTTCAGCCATGTTTCACCATTATTGAGTCAAACCGAGATTGAGAGGAGACAAACCACCAGAATCTTACCGGCCCAGCATCTTCCGCGCTACGGCGATAACATCGTCGGCATTGGGGATAGCCGCCTTTTCCAGACGATGGCTGTACGGAATCGGCACATCCAGCGCATGCACCCGCACCGGCGCCGCATCCAGATCGAAGAAGCATTCTTCATTGATGATCGCGATCACCTCGGAACCCACACCCACTGGGGCCTCATCTTCTTCGACAACAATAGCGCGATGGGTCTTGCGCACGCTGGCCGCGATACCGGCCCGATCCATAGGCTTGAGCGCCCGCAGATCGATGACTTCGGCATCAATACCATACTCCTGAGCCAGCTTCTGCGCCGCCTCCAGCGCCCAGTGCACACTGATGTTGTAAGCAAAAATGCTGACGTCCTTGCCCGGCCGCATCACTTCGCCCCCTTCCAGTGGGGTGAAGAATTCCGTATCCGGTATTTCGCCCTTGAGGTTATACATAGCCTCGTGCTCAATGATTACCACCGGATCATCACAACGCACGGCGCTTTTCAGTAGACCATAGGCATCACGCGGCGTTGCCGGGGTCACCACCCGTAAGCCGGCGATGCCCATGAAGACTTTCTCCATGCGCGCCGAATGCTGGGC